>CALXQS010000001.1 GCA_944390715.1 uncultured Duodenibacillus sp.
TGGCTATGCGCTTGGTGCTACCTCCTGCGCTCGGGACTTTCACCCGTTAGAACATGCCCATGCCGGGCGCACTAAAATGTCCCCAGAAAGTGTCTCGCTTTCTGGGGACAATTCACGCAGTGCTTTTTTCATGCACCGCGAAGGCTTATTGCAATTCAATCTGCGACCGCCTGTTTTCGGCCGTCAGCAAAGACGCAATCTTTAGATGTCTTCGCTCACCATGTCGATGGCGCCGCACGGGCATTCATTGGCGCACACGCCGCAGCCCTTGCAGTAGTCGTAGTTGAACTTGAACTTCATGCCGGGGCCAAGCTTGACGACCGCGTTGTCAGGACACACGCCGTAGCAGTTGTCGCACTCAAAGCAGTTGCCGCAGCTCATGCAGCGGCGCGCTTCAAAGAGCGCATTCTCCTCTGTGAGGCCGTGCTGGACTTCATCGAATGTCGTCTGGCGACGCACGATGTCAAGCATCGGACGCACGGTCTTGGGCGCATCGGCGTAGTACCACGTATGCAGGCGATCGAACGTCGCCAAGGCAGGCTTGGCGGGCTCGACATACGTCTCGCCATTAAGATAGGCGTTGATGGCGCGCGCAGCCTTCTTGCCGTGGCCGATGGCGACCGTGACGTTCTTGTCGCCCGGAACCATGTCGCCGCCGGCAAAGATGCCGGGCACGGAAGTCATCATCGTCTGATCGACAATGACTTCGTCGTTTTCGATCTTCAAACCGGGCAGGCTCGTCAGAAGCGACAGATCGGTCTGCTGGCCGAGCGCGAGAACGAGGCTGTCGGCAGCAATCGTCTCAAACTCTCCGGTTCCCTTGGGCTTGCCGTTTTCGTCAAGCACCATCTTCTCGATCTTGATTTCGCCGCTTTCGGCCTCCTTGACGGTCGAAAGCCATTTCATGGTCACGCCTTCTTCAATGGCCTCGGAAATCTCGGACGGGTGAGCGGGAGCTCTTTCGCGCGTACGACGATAAACAACGAGCGGTTCGGCGCCCATGCGGCGCACGGTGCGCGCCACGTCCATGGCCGTGTTGCCGCCGCCGTAGACCACCACGCGGCGGCCGAGCATGGGCTTTTCGTCTTCAGCAATGTCGCGCAGAACCTTGACGGCATCCATCACGCGGCTGGCGTCGCCTGCAGGAATGTACGTGCGGCGCGCCAAGTGCGCACCCACGCCGAGGAACACGGCGTCATAGCCGCCGTCCTTCATTTCCTTGGCCAGATCGTCCACATTGCGCGAGCATTCAATCTCAACGCCCATGTCGGCGATGCGCGCAATTTCGGCATCAAGCACTTCGCGCGGCAGACGATACTTCGGAATGCCGTAGCGCATCATGCCGCCGGCGGCTTCAGCGCTGTCGACCACATGAACGCTATGGCCCATGCGGCGCAGATGGTAAGCAGCGCTCAGACCTGCAGGGCCCGCCCCGACGACGAGCACCTTCTTGCCCGTTTCCTTCTTGGGGGCTTCAAACTTCCAGCCCTTGGCAAGCGCATTGTCGCCCAAAAAGCGTTCCACGGAATTGATGCCGACGCAAGAATCAAGCTGAGCGCGGTTGCAGGCCGTCTCGCAGGTGTGATAGCACACGCGGCCCATAATGGCCGGAAAAGGATTGTCCTCAACGATGCGCTTCCATGCGCTTTCATAATCGCCGGACTCGGCAAAAAACAGCCACGACTGGCACTGTTCGCCTGCCGGGCATTTCGCGTTGCAGGGCGGCAGCCGGTTGACATAAACGGGCTTCATCGTGCGCCAGGTGCCGGTGCGGTTGGCCAGCGACGACCCCACGTCCAGGGTAATGGCAAAAGGAATGTTCTTTTGAGTCATTTTCAACTATCTCCTTTTGAGCCGCATCAGATGATGTTGTGGCGCTCTTCGCCCTGTTCGGGCACAGGCACGCCGCGCGAAGCTTCTTCGTTGTCATCGAGCAGACCGTACTTGGCAATGTTGCGGTCGGCAAGCGTCTGCAGACGGGCCAGAATCTCAGGATTGCCCTTCTTGCCAAACAAATGAGCAAAACGCTTTTGCAGCTTCAGATATTCTTCAACAGGAAGCTGACGACGAATCTTCGAGACTCGGGTCACTTCGCCGTATTCAGCTTCAAAGACCGGGAAAATTCCCGTGAGCTGCGCCAGACGCGCAAGCTCAATCGTCTTTGAAGATGCTGCGCCCCAGCCGAGCGGGCAAGGCACGAGAATGTGGATGTAGCGCGCGCCGTGAATGCCCATGGCATATTTCACCTTGCGCTCAAGATCGTGCAGATCGGCCACCGTAGCAGTTGCCACGTAGGGAATGCCGTGCGCCATGGCGATGGCCGGCACATTCTTGCCCTGACCGAACGTGTTGCCCGGATGCCCAGCCGTGGGCATCGTGGTAGCCGTGCGGGCCGCGGGAGGCGTTGCAGACGATCTCTGCACGCCGGTATTCATGTAGGCTTCATTGTCAAAGCAGATGTAGAGCACATCGTCGTTGCGCTCGAACATGCCCGACAGACAGCCAAAGCCGATGTCGGTCGTGCCGCCGTCGCCGCCCATGGCAAGCACGCGGTCAGGCTCTCTGCCCGTCTTGCGGGCGCGTGCGCGGGCCGCCGCCGCCATGCCGGTCGCCACGGCAGCCGTATTGCCGAAAAGCGAATGGAACCACGGCATCTGCCAGGCAGATTCCGGATAGGGCGTCGAGAACACCTCCAGGCAGCCTGTTGCATTGGTTGCAATCAGACGTCCATGCGTGGCTTCAAGGGCCGCGTCGACTGCGTAGCGTGCACCCAGAGCCTCGCCGCAGCCCTGACAGGCGCGGTGACCGGAATTCAACGCATTGAAGCGCTCGACCGAGGACTGCACCGTACGCTGCTCGGGATCAAGCAGGCGGTTGCCGACGGTAAACGTTCCCGTCTGATAGAAGCGGACTTTTGTTTCTTGCATCTTGCACGTCCTCCCTTACTGACGCATCGCTGCGTCACGCACCACCGCTTCGGGCAGCGGGCCGGTTTTTCTTGTGAGACGCTCGCGCTCGAGCTGACGGTTGACGAGCTCTTCGTCGAGATCCATGAAGCTGAAGTTCTTGAGCGTATCAGCCTCACACTCGGCGAGCATCTTCTTGAGCGAATTGCGCGTAATGGCGCGGCCGCCCAGACCTGCGATGACCGTATAGCGCTTGACGTCTTGCTTTTGCAAAGCAACCATGATGTCGCGGCTCAGGACGCCGCCCGAACCGACGGCAAGAGCACGGTCGATCACGACGACCTTCTTGGCGCCTTCGAGCGCTTCGGCCACGGCGTCCATCGGGAACGGACGGTAGCACTTGATGCCCACGACGCCGATCTTGTGGCCGGCTTCGCGCAGTTCGTCGACCGTATCCTTGATCGTGCCCAAGGTCGCCCCCATCGCCACCACGCGGATGTCGGCGTCTTCACAGCGATAGGTGTGCACCAGACCTCCGGACTGACGGCCGAAGATCTCAGCGAATTCCTGCTGCACCTGCGGGATCAGCTCAAGCGCCTGAAGCTGCTTGATGTGCGCAAGATAGCGGACTTCCGTAAAGGCCTCAGGGCCGACCATGGCCCCGATGGAGACGGGATCGTCAGGATCGAGCTCTTGACGAGGCTCATAGGGCGGCAGGAATTTGTCGACCTGCTCCTGTGAGGGAACGTCAATGCGTTCAAATGCATGCGTAAGAACGAAGCCGTCCATGCAGACCATCACGGGCAGCGAAAGCTCCTCGGCGATCTTGAAGGCCTGAATATGCATGTCTGCCGCTTCCTGATTGGTCTCGGCAAAGATTTGAATCCAGCCGCTGTCGCGCTGGCTCAGAGAATCAGAATGGTCATTCCAGATGTTGATGGGAGCGCCAATGGCACGATTGGCCACGGTCATCACAATGGGAAGCCCCAAGCCGGAGGCGTTGTAGACGGCCTCAACCATATAGAGCAGCCCCTGGCTGGCCGTGGCGGTATACGCGCGGGCACCGCCCACGCTTGCGCCGATGGCCACGCTCATGGCCGCAAATTCGCTCTCGACATTGATGTACTCGCAGCCTTCAATAAGACCTTTGCGGGTCATCGTTCCCAGTTTTTCCACAATGTGCGTCTGGGGGGAAATGGGATACGCACAGATGACGTCAGGACGGCACAGAGCAACGGCTTCAGCCACGCCCTGGCTGCCTTCAATTTGCTTGAGCATCAGCAATTCTCCTTTTACTGCGCCAGCAGCTGCTGAAGATGACGATAGGCGAGCTCGGCAACGGCGGCATTTGCCTCGCCGACCTTGCCGACGTAGCGGGCCAGATAGGCCTGCTGCACGCTTTCGAGCTTAAGACCGCCCGTCATGGCCGCAAACCCGGCAAGCATGGCGGCGCCCGGCAGCGGACGGCCGATCTTTTCCAGAGCAAAGCGCGTGGCGGGAACGGTCAGGACATGTCCTGCGGGAAGACGGTCGACAAGCTGCTTGAGTCCCATCTCTTCAGGAGTCGCAGAACTGTTGATGAGCACATATCCGTTGTCGTGCAAACCGCCGAAAACATCAACTGAATCAAGCAGCGTCTTGTCCTGCACAAGCACGACATCGGGCTCTTGAATCGGTTCGCGAAGGCGGATTTCCTTTTCATCGATGCGGCAGAAGGCCACCACCGGCGCACCGGTGCGTTCAGAGCCGAAACTCGGGAACGCCTGCGCCCAATGGCCTTCGGTGAAGGCAGCGACGCTGAGCATTTCAGCGGCCGTCACCACGCCCTGACCACCTCGTCCATGAAGTCTGATTTGATACACAATAGTTCTCCTTTTTTTCATCGAACAGTCGCGGCTGAAAAAGGAGTCCGGCCGCAACGTCACGCACAGCGACGACCGATCGCATGCCAGACGTCGCTCATGGAAAAGCCTCTTTTTGCGCACACGGGGTCCTACGGCTTCTCCGTACATCACACTGTAGCAAAGATTGCTTTTTCTTGTTGAGGGTTTTCCAGTCTAAAAAACCATGGTTTTCTCTATGTGAAATCGACTGACTTGATTTACGTTTGCCTCAAATCAAAAAAAGAGCGGCCTCTCGCCTAAAATCAGGGGCTGCTGCCCTACGGTTGCTAACTGCTTGTTTTTTGTTTTTTCAGCCTTTTCGACAAAGATTCTCAGCCATGCAAAAAAAATTCCGATTTCAGGTGCCCAAACGCCTGCTTGCTGCGCTGTGCGCAGCCGGCGCCGCTGTCCTCTCGGGCTGTTCGGGGCTCAGCGGCCTCATCTCATCAGGCGACCCGATGGCCCCTGAAAGCGGCAAACTGCTCATGACGCTCAAGGCAACAGGCGCCCAGCAGTTTCAGTGCGCTGCCGACAAAAAGGGCCGCTGGTGGAAATTCATCGCCCCGGATGCCGTTCTGGTCGATGAAAAAGGCCGCGTCATTGCCCGCCAAGGGCCTGACTTTATCTTTCGAGCGAACGACGGCTCGGTTCTGAGCGCCAAAATCGTCAAGTGGGACGCGCACCCGAAGTCGCACAACGATCTGCGCGACGTTCTTTTTGAGACCCGCGCGCAGGGCAAGAAAAAAGGCGTGCTCACGGGAATTCGCTGGGTGAGCCGCACCGAGGGCGCAGGCGGCCAGCCGCAGACGCGCTGCTCGCCTTCGCAGATCGGCGCAACGCTCAAGGTTCCCTTTACGGCCGTCTACCGTTTTTATCAATGATCAGACCTGTCTTGCCGATGCCGCTTCTTTAGGCGAAAGCCAATAAAATCAACGCTTTCCGAATAATTCCTCCAGACTTCAGGGCTTGGAAAGTGGTTGCAAATCGGGTAAAATTGAGTGTTTTCGTCAGATATTATGACGACCCATTTGGTACGAAAGGATTCTTGGAGGTTTTATGGTAGGTGCTACGGTTCTGGGCGTCTTTCTGCAGGGATTGCCGCATGATCGTCGCGTAGCTATGGCCCGCGTGGCCAGTCTTATCCGCCGCGCGGCGCGCGGCGTGCGTGAAAGCAAGCGCTTCGGGCTTGTTTTCTATGAATTAAGCGGCGGCCCGTTGTTTGCGCTGGAAAGCCGGGAAAAGTCGCTCACTCTGTATATTGCAGAAAAATCCGTCGTCGAGCCGATGGCCGATAAATTCAAAGGTTTTGATCACGAACACAGCCTCATTCATTTCGACGACCTCAACCGCCTTCCGCTTCCCGACATTGAAAAAATTGTACGCTCAAGCGTGCTCGTTCGCCGTGAACGCGGCACCGTCCCCGCTCAGTCCGAAATTCTTCAGCTCTGGGGCGTGAAGGAAGAAGAAGCAGCCGTGGCCCCTCCCGTCGTCCGCATCTCCATGCGCACGGCCGAAGACGAAGCCGCCGAAGCTGCGGCCAAGGCAGAAGCCGAACGCCTGGCATCGGAAAGCAAGAAGATTCTGCGCCCGACCAAGCCCGAAAAGAGTTTGGTGCAGAAACGACAAGCCGCCGCTGCAGCAGCTGCGGCCGCCGCCGCCAAGTCCGGCGACAAACCCAAAAAAGCCGCAGCCAAGAAATCCTCAACCAAAAGCACAAAATCTGCTCAGTCTGCTGAAGCCGTCGTGACCATCGTCCCTGATGACGATGAACCGCAGACGACAAAGACGACGAGCCGCGCCCGCAAGACGAGCACTGCCAAGGCTGGCGTCAAAAAGACCGAAGCCAAGACAGGCACGCGCCGCACGGCTTCGAAGTCCAAGACGGTTGCTGCCGCCGCGTAGACGATGCCGTTTTGCAGCCTTCACTGAGGGCAGCGTCACAAAACTTCCCAAGGCTTCGAAGTGCATTGCGGCTTCGAAGCTTTTTTCATTCTTCTTCACCTGCCCCCAAAAAACCGCACCATGACAAAAAGCCGCTGTGCCGATGCTGCAAATGCTGCCGCCGACCGCAATGATTCTTTGGCTCCTCCCGAAGTTTGGGTCGCCTCCGACGGCTCAATCATCTCCTGCACGGAAAAAGTCAAGGTTCTTGAAGACAACTGGAACGAGGTGCGGGAACTGCTTCAAAACGCACTCGACGACGCAGTTTTGATGGGCTGCACGCAAGCTCAGTTCAAGCACGAATACACCCGCCTCATCAACGCCCTGCAAAGCGAGTATAAGGAAAAGTCTTCCCTCTGAGCATTGCCGTCAAGCTTCGATAATCGAGCAGTTCTTTGCGTCTTTTGTGCAAGCAGCCTGAAAGACTTCGCCGCATAATTTTCTGCGTACGAAACTGTTTTCCGGAAAATGTTCTCAACCAACGCAGAACACGCTCCACATCGAAACTCGTCAAAATTGCGGAGAATTCTTGCCATGGATGAATTCACAAACTGCAAACATTGCGGCAAGCAGCACGCTCTGCAGCGCCGCGAATTGTTTGAACTGGCTGCAGCTGTCGGCGTTGCCGGCGCAGCCGGCTCCGTTTTGGCTGCGCCGGCAGCCGGTAAAGGAAAAACGAACATGACTCAGCAAACATATGGTCAGGCCCCCGTCGTGGGCTGCAGGCGCGTTGCCGAAAACGCCCCCGGCGCCAAGGCCCGCGTTTATTTCTCCCGCCGCATTGATGCCCAGAGCCTGCTTGCGCTTTACGACAAGATCAATGAGGGCATTTACGGTCACATTGCCATCAAGCTGCATACTGGTGAAAAGCACGGTCCCAACATCCTGCCCCGCGAACTCGTCAAAGCGTTTCAAGCAACCATTCCCGACAGCACGATTGTCGAGACCAACACGCTCTATCAGGGCGACCGCTACACGACCGAACAGCATCTTGAAACGCTTAAGGTCAACGGCTGGACCTTCTGCCCGGTCGACATCATGGACGCCAAGGGAACGGTCAACCTTCCCGTGCGCGGCGGCAAGCACTTCAAAGAAGTCTCCATGGGCGGCTCGATCGTCAACTACGACTCAATGATCGTGCTGACGCACTTCAAGGGGCATGCCATGGGCGGCTTTGGCGGCTCAATGAAAAACATCGCCATCGGCTGCGCCGACGGCCGCATCGGCAAACAGCAGGTGCACGCCGTGAGCGACGTCAACCTTCCTTGGGATCAGTGGCCAGCCAAAGAAAAGCTCATGGAAACGATGAGCGAATCGGCTAAAGCCGTCATTGATCATTTCGGCAAGCACATCGTGTACATCAACGTGCTGCGCCGCATGTCGGTTGACTGCGACTGCGCCGGCACGACTGCCGCCGAACCCACGATTCCCGACATCGGCATTCTGGCATCGACCGATCTGCTTGCCATCGATCAGGCAAGCTGCGATCTGGTCTACAACAGCAAGAGCAACAAGGATCTCGTCGAGCGCATTGAGTCTCGCCGCGGCCTGCACCAGCTTGAGTACATGCGCGAACTCAAGATGGGAAGCGATCGCTACGCTCTCATCGAAATCTAGCCTTCAGGCACGTTCCCGGGCCTGTCTCAAGGCCCGGGCAAGATCTTTTCTCGGACGCGTTCTGCTCTCTGCAGGGCGGCGCGTTGCGAATGCTTTTTGCCGCTGCCGACGGCTCACTGCAAAAAAGGACCTCACACCATGCAGCGCAGATGCCTTGTGTCTTGCGGCGTTCTAGGTACGGCGATCGGTCTGCTGTGCCCGTTTCTGCCGACTGCGGCGCCGGCGAGCCCCAAAAACACGCTTGACCTCAATGCCGATCCCGCGCGAAGGCGCGCTTTTGATTTGAAAGAAAAAACCGTGAAGCTCAATAATGGCTGCGAGATGCCCATCCACGGCATCGGAACCTATAGCCTGCACGGCAGCGAGTGCGTCAACGCACTCAAAGCTGCCGTCAAAAACGGCGTTCGCCTCATCGACACCGCCCACATCTACGGCAACGAACGCGAGGTCGGGCAGGCCGTGCGCGAATGCGGCGTGCCCAGACAAGAACTTTTCGTCATAACCAAGCTCTACCCAAACCAGTTTGCCAATGCCGCAGACGCCATTGACGAGGCGCTTAAAAAACTCGACATCGGCTACATCGACATGATGCTGCTGCACCATCCTGGCGCCAATGACGTCGCCGCCTATAAGGCCATTGAAGATGCACTGGCAGCAGGAACAGTGAGAGCAGCAGGGCTTTCAAACTGGTACATCCGCGAACTCAAAAGCTTCCTGCCGCAGGTGAGCATCATGCCGGCTTTGGTTCAAAACGAGATTCACCCCTACTATCAAGACACACAGGTCGTTGAATTCATTCGCGATTTGGGCATCATCATTCAAGCCTGGTATCCGCTCGGCGGGCGCGGCTACAACCGCGAGCTTTTATCCGACCCTGTTTTAAAGGACATTGCGCGCGCCCATGGGAAGAGTCTGGTGCAGGTCATTCTGCGCTGGAACCTGCAGCGCGGCGTTGTTGCCATTCCCGGCTCGAGCAACCCTGCCCACATCAAGGAAAATACGGAAATTTTTGATTTTGAACTGAGCCCGGCTGAAATGAACCGCATCGCGGCGCTCAACCGCAACGAAAAACACGACTGGTACTGATTTTTTTCCCAAGGTCTTCATTGCCTTTGTGCCGTCCGCCTTCGTGCGGACGCTTTTTTATCTGTTTGCGGCGCTTTCGGCCTTGCTCTTTTTCCCGACGCCTCCCGCTAAAATCCTTCTTCGATCTCCTTTGCTTGATCTCTGTGAACTGAATTTCTGCGCGAATTTTTCCATGGAATTTTCCCACCCTCTCAAATCGGCCTTCATCCCGCACGCTGTTGCCGTTGTCGGCGCCAGCGACCGCGAGGGCAGCCGCGGCACCTACGTCTGGAACGGCGTGATGAACGGACGTCGTGCGCTGGAAGCTTATCCCGTCAATCCAAAATACAAATACATCGGCGTGACGCCCTGCTGGGCTTCGCTCTCGGAGCTGCCTGCAAAGATTGATCTGGCCGTGATCACCACGCCTGCTTCGACCGTGATGGGACTGCTCAAGGAATGCAAGAAGCTGGGCATCGGCAATGTTTTGCTTTGTCCGGGCGATGATGCCTTTACGCGTGATCGTCACTGGAGAAGAGAAGTTGCGCAGTTTGCCGCCGCCTCAGGTCTGCGGCTGATCGGCCCCTTTTCCATGGGCATCATGCGCCCTTCAATCGGCTTGAACGTCAGCTACTGGCCGCAGCTTGCCGAATCCGGTTCCATTGCGCTCATCAGCCAGTCAGGCGCCGTCACGGCCTCGATCCTTGACTTTGCCGCGCGCAGCGCCGTCGGCTTTTCGAGCATTATTTCAAGCGGCATTGAAAGCGACGTGTCGCTTGCCGAAATTATCGATTTCTTCATCGCTGATCCGCAAACCGAGATCATCGCGCTGCAAATCGACACGCTCTACCATCCGCGCTCGTTCTTGTCGGCAGTGCGCGCCGCTTCCCGCACAAAGCCCGTCATTGTGCTCAAAGCCGGCCGCGGTCCCAACGCCGAACGCGTTACGGCAAGCCATCTTGCCTCGGTTCCCGGCAGCGAACTCGTTTTTGACGCTGCGCTTGAGCGCGCAGGCGCCGTGCGCTGCGATCGCGTCGAAGATTTCTGCACCACCCTTGAAGTCTTTGCCTGCGGAAAAAATCCGCGGCAGGGACGCCTTGCCGTGCTTGCCAACGGCATCGGCTTTGCCGCACTGGCTGCCGATGCATGCGACGCCGCAGGCGTCGCTCTGGCTGAATTCCCTGCAGAACTGCAGAAAGAATTTCGCCGCTTCCTCGGTCCCTCAAGCCCCATCCTTAATCCCTTGACGCTGGGCTCGGACGCATCGCCCGAACTTTTTGCCAACGCTCTGAAGCTTGCCCTTGCCTGCGATTCAGTC
The DNA here is from genome assembly GCA_944390715.1 of uncultured Duodenibacillus sp. Taxonomy (GTDB): domain Bacteria; phylum Pseudomonadota; class Gammaproteobacteria; order Burkholderiales; family Burkholderiaceae_F; genus Duodenibacillus. Next base: position 10,731 of record CALXQS010000001.1, read on the forward strand.
GACGGAGCCGTCGTCACGCTGGCGCCGTCGGCACTCATCCGTACGCCGCGTACGGTGCAGCTTCTGGCGCAGACCGCCGACGAAAGCTTCAAGCCCGTCATCGTCAACTGGACCACGGATGCGACGGACCCGGATACGCGGCTTTCCTTCAAGCGCTGCCGGCTGCCGTGCGTCTCCACGCCTGATTTAGCCGCGCGCTCCTTTGCCAACCTCGTCAAGAGCTACGCTCTCAAGCAAAAGCGGCATGCCGCTCCGCGAGAAGCAAGCGAGTTCACGGGCGCAAACTTGGAGGTCGCGCGCGTTGTCATTGCCGACGCCCGCGCCAAAGGCGAACACGTTTTGAACGACGAGCAAACCGTGCAGCTGCTTTCTGCCTTCGGCATTCGCTCTTTGCCGTCGTCTTTTGCCGCGACGAGCCAGGAAGCCGTAGCCGCCGCCCGCCGCATCGGCTTTCCCGTCGTGCTCAAGCTCTCGGCCAACGGCGTTGCGCATAAAACCGATGTCGGCGGCGTTCTGCTCAACGTGCTTACGGAGTCGGCCGTGGCCGAAGGCTTTGCCGAAATTCGCTCCAAACTTGCCGAACTTGCTCCCATGGCGCGCTTTAACGGCGTTTTTGTTCAAAAAATGGCTGAAAATCAGCACGCCCGCGAGCTGTCGATTCGAGCAGCCACCGATCCTGTTCTGGGCCCGGCAATTTATTTCGGCGCCGGCGGCAGAACCGGCGAAATCTTCACAGAAGAGACCATCGGCATTGCCCCTCTGACTGAGCCGATGGCCCTCGAGATGATCTCTCGTCATCCGGTTGCGGCCTCGCTTGAGCGCTTTCGCGGCATGCCTGCCGTGCATAAAGAGGCGCTTGCCGGCGTGCTGCTTCGCATCTCCACCCTGCTGTGCGAGCTGCCTGCCGTCGCTGAAGTCGTCATCAATCCGCTTGTTGCCGACGAACACGGCGTCGTCGCGCTTGATGCATCGATGTCGCTGTGCGCCAGAGCCGACAAGCCGGACGCCCGCTACTCGCACATGCTGATTGCGCCTACGCCGACGCTTTTTGATGAAGAAATCACCACTTCCGCAGGTTTGATGCGCGTGCGAAGCGTCAGACCGGACGATTTTGCAGCAGAAAAACGCCTCCTTGGGAGGCTTTCTGCCCGAACGGCCTACATGCGCTTTCATAAAAACGGCACGGACGTGACCGATGATGAAATCATCGACTTCACGCAGATCGATCATGATCGCGAAGCCGCCCGCGTCGTCGTCGACAACAGCAACGTCGGCCCGGAAATGCACGGCGTCGGCCGCATCTTTATCGCTCCTGGATCGAAAACGGCCGAATTCGGCATTTTGATTGAAGATGACTACCAGAGAGCCGGCCTGGGTTCGATTTTGATGCAGCAGCTCGAAGACGAAGCGCGCCGCCGCGGCTGCACCCGCATCCAAGGCTTCGTTCTTAAAGGAAACGATCCGATGGCGGGCTTCATGGCTAGCCGCGGCTACCGAGCTGTAGACTGTCCGCAGGATGCCAACATGCTCATTTATGAACTCCTGCTTGCAGAAAAATCATCTGCCGGCAAACACTAAGACCTTTTTGGAGACTGAGAACAATGCCTGTTATCGAAAGCTTCAGCGAGCACATTCTGACTTTGGAAATTTCTCGCCCCGAACGGCGCAACACGCTTGACGCGGCAATGCTCTCAGAACTGACCGCCGCCTTTGAGAAGGCTTCGACCGACGAAGACGTGCGCGTCGTCGTGCTGTGCGCTCAGCCCGGCATTTTCTGCGCCGGCGGCGACTTGACCGAACAAATCAAGGATCTCAACGCCGACGAAGACTCGCCCTCAGGCCGCATGCTTGCCGCCTTGTCGGGCTGCACGAAGCCCGTCATCGCCTGCGTCGAAGGCCCCGCCGTAGGCTTGGCGGTAACCATGCTTTACTACTGCGATTTGGTGTACGCCGGCTCGCGTGCGCTGTTTTCGCTTCCCTTTACGGCGCTGGGCCTGACGCCTCGCTTCGGCGTGTCATTTCTGGCTGCAGCGTCCTGCGGCCTGCACAAGGCCGCTGAAAAGATTCTGCTCTCGGAGCCCATCACGGCGCAGGAAGCGCTTTCCATGGGCATTGTGAGCGGCGTGCTCGACGATGCGCAGGTCAAAGAGCAGACGCTTGCAAGGGCCAGCCGCCTAGCCAAGCTCTCGCCGCTTGCGGTTCAAAGCTCAAAGCGAGTGCTGCGCTCAAGTCTGCAGGAGGCTCTGCTTGCCATGCAGAAGATTGAAGCTCAGACATTCAACGAAGTTGCCCGTTCCGAACAGGCCAAAGAAGCATGCGACGCGTTTCTTGAAGGCCGCATGCCCAAGTTTTAACCCTTTCATTTTTTTGAGTGCTGTATGCGCGTACTGCTTACCGGAGGAACCGGCTTTATCGGTTCACACACGGCCGTTGTGCTTCTTGAAGGCGGCCATGACGTTTTTATTTGCGACAACCTCTGCAACAGTCAGGTCTCAACGCTCGATGCCGTTGAAGCCATCTGCGGACGGCGGCCGGTTTTTTATGAAAGCGACATTCACGACCGGAAGGCCATGCGCAGCATTCTGACCGACAACGGCATTGAGGCGGTTGTGCACTTTGCCGGCCTCAAGGCCGTGGGCGAAAGCTGCGCCAAGCCGCTTGAGTACTACGACAACAACGTTGCAGGCACCGTAACGCTTCTGCAGGCCATGCAGGAGGCCGGATGCCGCTCAATGATTTTTTCGAGCTCCTCGACCGTCTACGGCACCCCGCAGAAGCTTCCCCTGACTGAAGAGCATCCCGTGGGCGGCGTCACCAATCCCTACGGCCGCACAAAGCTCGTCATCGAGAGCATTCTCTCGGATCTGTGCGCTGCCGACAAAAATTTCTGTGCCGTATGCCTGCGCTACTTCAATCCGATCGGCGCACATCCTTCGGGCCTCATCGGCGAAAATCCCAACGGCATCCCCAACAACCTTCTGCCCTACGTTGCACGCGTTGCCGCCGGTCTCTTAAAAGAGGTCAATGTCTTCGGCAACGACTATCCAACCGCAGACGGCACCGGCGTGCGCGACTACATCCACGTCATGGATCTCGCCCGCGGTCACGCCCTGGCCCTGGAATATGCCATGAATCACCCAGGCTGGGAAGCGATCAATCTTGGTACCGGGCAAGGCTACAGCGTGCTTGACATCATCGCTGCTTTTGAGAAAGCCTGCGGCAAAAAAATCCCCTACCGCATTGCGCCAAGACGCCCGGGCGATATTGCAGCCAACTGGGCAGATCCGGCCAAGGCGCTCAAGCTCCTGGGCTGGAAGGCTGAGCTTGGCCTCGAAGAGATGTGCTCATCGGCCTGGCACTTCCAGCAGATGCTGCAAAACAAAGCGAACTGACGGACTGCGGCGCACTGTCCCTTGTTCCTCATCATGCAGCAAAGTTCTTGGACGACTCTTAGGCAGACGCTGTTTTTGCTGCTGGCGTCTTTGCCGCTCACGCTGACCGCGGCCGGCCCGAGTGCGATGAACGCCGCCTCGGGCACCGTCTCGGTCGCCGCGCTTGTTCAGGAGCTGGGAGAAGCTTATGCGCCGGACAAACGAACCTCGATCTGGGAAATCAGCATCAAAAAAAGCGACGGCCAGCTCGTCATTTCGGGCAGCACCGACAATCGCAAAGCTTTGTCGGCCCTAAAGCGCAAGCTCAGAGCTCAAAAAAAGCCTGCCCTGCTGCAGGTGCGCCTGCTGCCCGACGACGATCCCGATGCAGCAGCAAAGCCCTGGGCTCTAGTCAGCGTTCCCGTTGCCTCATTTCTGACAAATCCGGCCTTTGCAGGTTCAACAGCAACGCAGGCCGTGACCGGCACGCCTGTGCGCATACTCGAAAAACAGGGCCCCTTCTGGCGAGCACAGACCCCAGACGGCTACATCGGCTGGGTTCACGACAGACAGATCGAAAGGCTTTCAACAGACGAACTCTCGCAATGGAACGCTGCCTCAAAAATTGTTGCTGCCGCCAACATGACCCTTGTTGCCGACGCAGAAGGCAAAGCGCTCGCGCCGCTGCCGGCTGCCGGCATGTTGCGCTTCGTTTCCACCGAAGAAGGCGGCCGCATCCGCGCCCAGCTTCCAGACGGGCGCGTAGGCTTTGTTTCTGCTAATGACGTGAGGCTTGCCGATGAAGATTTTCTGCATTGGCAGCAGCTGCGCGAAGGGCCTCGCGATGCGTTCTGGGAAGCATTTTTGCGCCGAGCACAGACCCTGACCGGCACAACCTACCTCTGGGGCGGCACAAGCACGGCAGCCGTCGACTGCTCAGGGCTTGTTTCCGTCATGTGGCGCATCGCCGGCGTCATCATCGGCCGCGATACCGATCAGCAGATTGCCGCCGGAGAGCCTCTGAGCATGACGAACCCCGAGAGCATCCCGGCCGGAGTCTTAATCTCTTTCGGAAAAAAGACGCCTTCGGGCAAAACCACGGTCGAACATGTGGGCTTGTCGCTTGGCGGCGGACGGTTCCTGCACGCGCTGGGATCCGTGCGGGAGGAATCCCTTATAAAAGAGTCGCCCTTATTTTCGGCCTATGAATACGGGCGCTATCTTGATGCCTATGCATTTGATCCGACGCTTCGTTCGGCGCCCTGCATCACAACGATTCAAACCAACGGCTTTTTCCAAGTCCCGCCCAGAGAACTTGTTCCCTGTCGAAAAACGCAGTAAAGCAAACGGCCGCGCGCAAGATGAACTCTTGCCCTGCGGCCGTTTGCAGCAGCCGTCGAGCAACTGCCGATCAAGCTGTCAAATGCGCTGATTACTTCGCGTATTTAGCAGCGCTGGCGCCGGCCAGACGGCCGAACGTGAAGACATCAGCAATAGCGTTGCCGCCCAAGCGGTTGGCGCCATGAATGCCGCCCGTGACTTCGCCGGCAGCAAAGAGCCCGGAAATAGGCTTGCCGTTGGTGCCGATCACTTCAGCCTTTGTGTTGATCTTCACGCCGCCCATCGTGTGGTGCACGGTGGGAACCTTCAGACAAGCGTACCAGGGGCCTTCCGTCATCGGAGCATCGTCGGTATTTGTCGCGGCAAAGCCGAACTTGTCCTTTTGAACCTGATGCGAAGCGGCCTTGTTGTATTCAGCAACGGCTGCCTTGAGGTTGTCGGCCGGAACATTGATCACCTTGGCAAGTTCATCAAGAGTTGCCGCGGTCTTCACGCGTCCCAGAGCCAGCATGTCCTTCATGGTAACGCCCATGCGGTCAGGCTTGTTGATGTCGGGATAGCGCAGCTTGTTCATCACCAGCCAGTAGGTGCCCTTGGGCTGCTTGAAGATGGCCTTGCACAGCGTATCGCGGGCAGCGCCTTCATTGACGAAGCGATCGCCGTTGAGGTTCACGAAGAGGCGGTTGCGGCCCGACGTGGCGATATCCTGCATCAGACCCGTGCCGGGCGTGCCGTTGGGATGCAGCTGAATATCCGACAAGCCGATGAGCTCAGCGCCGACCTTCTTGGCCATCACCAAACCGTCGCCTTGCGCGGCCTTGTTGATGTTGGTCGTGCCGATGCGGTTGTCGAGCACAACTTCCTTCCACACGCCGGTGTTGACTTCCTGACGGAACTTGACGTTTGCGCCGAAGCCGCCCGTAGCCAGCACCACGCTGTCAGCCTTAACAGTGATGGGCTGTCCGTGACGCACAGCCTTGACGCCCGTCACCTTGCCGGACTTGTCGGTCAAAATGGCCTCAGCCGGGCATTCCATCAAAAATTCCACGCGGTCCTTGTACTTCGTCTTGAGGACATTTTCAAAAACCGAGGTATAGGCATAGCCGGCGGGCTTGACGCCGTAGTGGCTGCGCTGGCCAAGAGAGCCGGTAGCCGCACCAATTCGATCACGGAACACGACGCCCTGCTTTTCCATCCATTCAACTGTCGGATAAGCATTCTGCGTCAGATAGCGAACGAGTTCAGGCGTGCCTACGTTGTGTCCGCCCTTCATCGTGGATTCGTAGAAGGTCTCAACGCTGTCCTTGATGCCCTGCGCCTTCTGACGCTTGTCGTCAACCGCATTCAGAGCACCGCCCGAAACATTGGTCGAGCCGCCGAGGTATCCCAGCTTTTCAATGATGACGACCTTGCCGGCGCCGTTTTCAAGAGCGGATACAGCTGCAGCCAGACCCGTGCCGCCGCCGCCGATAATGGCAACATCACCGGTCACCGTCAGAGGCTTGGTTGGATAAGCAACTGCCTTCTTGGTCCACTTGTCAAGATCGGCCTGCGTGGCTCCGGCAGACTTCAGGCACTGCTCAACGCCTTGGATCAGAGCAAAAGTCGAAAGCGTGGCGCCCGACATGGCATCAATGCCCAGCGATTGACGGGCAACGATTTCAGCTCCCTTTTCCTTAAGCGCGGTCTTGCCGACGCCGAACGACTCGAGATCCTGCGTCGTAATGCCGGTAATCTTTCCCTTGGCAATCGTAACCTTGACGGTCATCGGTGCATTGTGACCGACAACCTTGGCCTCATATGAGCCGTCCTTGAGGGCGGCAGACGCCGTTGTGGCAACGGCTGAAATAACTGCTGCAGCAATTAAAGTGCGAAACTGCATGTTTACTCCAACTTGAACATGTACGCGCAAAGGGCCTCTGGCGGTGCGGCAGACATCCGCCCCTTTGCGCCAGTTCGTCTGTAGCGTCAAGCGATGAATTAACTCCGCCCGACCGTGCCGATTTTACCTTACAAACGCACGTCTCGAACGGTGTTGCTTTTCAAATACAGAAGTGAAAAAGCCTGCTTCGTATTCACTGTTGCAGCAAGAAAGCGCGGCAGAGCTTCAACAACAGCAAATTGCTGCAAGCATGTCTGCAGCCGCGCAGATTCTTCAAATTTTCTAAAGAAAAAACGCCGGCAGTCCAAAAAAAGACCACCAGCGCTTTTAGTTTGCTTCGTGCCGCTTCAGGCAGCAAAGGCAGAAAAATTATTCAGCCTTTTCTTCCTTGACTTCTTCGACAACTTCAGCACGTTCCGTGAGTTCCATGTAAGCCATGGGGGCGTTGTCGCCCACGCGGAAGCCCATCTTCAGAATGCGGGTATAGCCGCCGTTGCGATTGGCGAAACGGGGGCCAAGCACATTGAAGAGCTTGGTGACCATCTCGCGATTGCGCAGACGGTTGAAGGCCAGACGACGATTGGCAACCGTGTCGGTCTTGGCCAGCGTGATCATGGGTTCAACCACACGGCGAAGTTCCTTTGCCTTGGGCAGAGTCGTCTTGATGGCTTCGTGCTCGATGAGAGAATTCATCATATTGCGAAGCATGGCGAGACGATGTGCGGAAGTGCGGTTGAGCTTGCGAAGTCCAGAACGATGACGCATTTTTAATATTTCCTATAAAAGTCTTCGACTTGGCCGAAAGCACATGTGCTGCGGCAGTCTCCCAACTCTTCTATCCAGCTCAAGCAGCCGGCGGGCGGGTTTTGGTTTGATGAAAGCCCCGAAGTGTACACGAATTCGGAACACTCCGGGGAAAAGAAAAGATTTTTTTCCTACGACCCCAAATTAGTGATCGAGGTTGGCCGGCGGCCAGTTTTCCAAACGCATGCCGAGCGTCAGACCATGCTGAGCAAGAACTTCCTTGATTTCGTTCAAGGACTTGCGGCCCAGATTCGGGGTCTTGAGCAGCTCGTTTTCGGTACGTTGGATCAGATCGCCGATGTAGTAGATGTTTTCGGCCTTCAGGCAGTTGGCGCTGCGCACCGTCAGCTCGAGGTCGTCGACCGGACGCATCAGGATCGGATCCAGAGGCGGCGGCACGTCTTCCTGAACCTGCTGATCAGCTTCAGCCTCGGTCTTGATCGTTCCGAAGATCGACAGTTGATCCTGCAGGATGTGAACGGCGTTCTTGAGAGCGTCCTCAGGACTGATCACGCCGTTGGTCTCAATGGTCATCTCGAGCTTGTCAAGGTCGGTGCGCTGAGCCACGCGAGCGGCAGACACCGAATAAGCCACGCGGCGCACAGGCGAGAAGCTTGCGTCCATGATGATGCGGCCGATGGTCTGCTTGCTGTAGTCGTCGCGGAAGGCACGCATGTCGCCGGGCTGGTAGCCGCGGCCGGATTCAACGCGAACCTGCATGTCAAGCTTGCCGCCGGACAGATTGGCGATGACATGATCGGGATTGAGAATCGAGACGTCGTGCGGAAGCTCGAAATCGGAAGCCTTGACGGGACCGGTGCCGGACTTGGTCAGACGCAGCATCACGTCTTCACGGCCGCCTTCGAGCTTAAAGATCACGCCCTTGAGATTCAAAAGAATGTCGACCACGTCTTCGATGACGCCGTCGATCTGAGAGTATTCGTGCACAACGCCGACAATGGTTGCTTCCGTCGGAGCGTAGCCCACCATGGAGGCCAAAAGAATGCGGCGCAGCGCATTGCCGAGCGTATGACCGTAGCCGCGCTCGAAAGGTTCGAGCGTAATCACGGCCAGATTGGGGTTCTTTTCGTCGATGACGGCCTCAACCGTCGTCGGCTTCAAGAGCGTCGTGTTAGCCATTTTTTAAAGATTTCCTTTTCAATACCCTCGGCTCGTTACACCGATAAGGCTGAATGGTTGGAAAAATCCGGGGTTTAAAAAAACGCTGATGCGCCCGACACCCCGAAAGAGTCGGACGCTTGCAAATTCTGTCGACCCTGCCGAACGCAGCCTTGCACTACAGGGCGCTGTCGGCAGGTTGTCGTCAACCAGATTAACGCGAATAGAATTCGACGACGAGTGCTTCGTTGATGTCCGGAGCAATTTCGTCGCGGGCAGGCGCGTTCTTGAACGTGCCTTCCATCTTCTTAGCGTCAACGCTCAGCCAGGCGGGGAAACCGTTCTGGCCGGCGAGCTCGAGAGCTTCAATGATGCGGGTCTGCTTCTTAGCAGATTCGCGCACGGAGATGACATCGCCGGCCTTCACATTGTAGGACGGGATGTTGCACTTCTTGCCGTTGACGAGAATCGCGCAGTGGCTCACGAGCTGACGTGCTTCAGCGCGAGTCGAGCCGAAGCCCATGCGGTAAACAACGTTGTCAAGACGGCTTTCAAGCAGAGCGAGCATGATTTCACCCGTGTTGCCGGTGCGGCGGCTAGCTTCTGCATAGTAGCGGCGGAACTGGCGTTCGAGGACGCCGTAGATACGCTTGATCTTCTGCTTTTCACGCAGCTGCGTACCATAGTCCGAAAGGCGCTGTCCGGAGATCTTGCCGTGCTGGCCGGGCTTCACACCGGCGTCCTTGACCTTGGAGTCAAAGGAACGGCGAGCGCTCTTCAGATTGAGGTCGGAACCCTCGCGGCGCGAGAGCTTCAACTTGGGACCGAGATATCGTGCCATTTTATCTGTTACCTCTTCTATCCTGCGGATTGAACCGCATTGAGTTCGCGATTGACGATATTTTCAACGCAAACGCAGGATACGAATTTCTTTAAATGTTTCGTTTCGTGATTACACGCGACGACGCTTGGAGGGACGAACACCGTTGTGAGGAACGGGCGTGACGTCCTGGATGCTCGTGACGCGAATGCCGAGGGCATTGAGCGCACGAACGCTGGATTCACGGCCGGGGCCGGGACCCATGATGCGGACTTCGACGTTCTTCAAACCGTATTCGAGGGCGATCTTGCCAGCGTGCTCGGCAGCCACCTGGGCAGCGAACGGCGTGGACTTGCGAGAACCCTTGAAACCCTGAGCACCGGCCGAGGAAGCCGCAACGGCATTGCCCTGGCGATCGGTGATGGTGATGATGGTGTTGTTGAACGAAGCATGCACGTGGGCGATGCCTTCGGTCACAACCTTTTTCACCTTCTTGCGGGCACGAGCGGCCTGCTGTGATTTGGGAGCCATAGTTTTCCTTCAGTATTGATTACTTCTTGAGCGTGACGCCGACCTTGCGCGGGCCCTTGCGGGTACGGGCATTGGTGCGGGTACGCTGACCGCGAACGGGCAGACCGCGGCGATGACGGAAGCCGCGATAGGTGCCCAGATCGATCAGTCGCTTGATCGAGAGCTGAACTTCACGGCGCAGATCACCTTCAACGGTGAACTTGCTGACCGCGTCGCGGATCTTTTCGAGTTCCGCATCATCCAGGTCCTTGACCTTCTTGGAATATTCAATGCCGCAGGAGTCCAGAATCTCCTTAGCACGGGGACGACCGATGCCATAAATGGCAGTCAGACCGATCACGGCGTGCTGATTCGGCGGAATGTTAATACCGGCGATACGAGCCATTTGTTTTTACCTCATTAGCCTTGACGCTGCTTGTGACGCGGGTCTTCGCAGATCACGCGCACAACGCCTTTGCGCTTAATGATCTTGCACTTGCGGCACATTTTTTTGACCGAAGCGTTAACCTTCATTATTCATCTCCAGTCCGACGCTCTGATGAGCGCGGACATCTTAAAGAGTGCCAACACGGGGAAAGAGCGGGATTTTACCCGTTTTTTCCAAAAAAACAAGTCCTGACACCGTTGCTTTTACACGAAAAAGGCGTAGTGCTCCTCTTTCAAACCCCAGTGCTTGAGACAGCTCCGCTGCAAATCCACAAGATTTGCGGATGTGCAGCGGAAATTGTTTCTTTTCGTGTATCGGCTGCATCCTGGTTGAAAATGCAGCCGGCACTATCGTTGTTGCGGTTTCGACCTCTGAAGATCAGAGTCCGGAACCAAAGCCCTTGAAGTTGGTCTTCTTGAGCAAATTCTCATATTGGTGCGACATCATGTAGGCCTGAACCTGATTCATGAAGTCCATCGTTACAACGACCACGATCAGCAGCGAGGTGCCGCCGAAATAAAACGGGACGTTGAAGCGCAGGTTCAAGAATTCGGGCACAAGGCACACGAACGTCAAATATGCGGCACCGCCAAGCGTCAGGCGCACAAGCACCTTGTCGATATAGCGAGCCGTCTGTTCGCCCGGGCGAATGCCAGGAACGAACGCACCACTCTTTTTCAAATTCTCCGCCGTCTCCTTCGGGTTGAACACCAACGCCGTGTAGAAGAAGGCAAAGAAGATAATCAAAGCGGCGTAAAGAAGCGTATAGAGCGGCTGACCGGGACTAAGCGCAGCGGCCAGGTCACGAATCCAGCGCGTCGAATCGCCGCTCGTAAACCAGCCGGCGAGCGTAGCCGGGAACAAGATCAGCGAAGAAGCGAAAATCGGGGGAATCACGCCCGACATATTCATCTTCAGCGGCAGGTACGAAGCCTGTCCGCCGTAAATCTTGTTGCCGATCTGACGACGAGCGTAGTTCACCGTAATGCGGCGCTGACCGCGTTCGATGAAGACCACGAAAGCAGTGACGAGCACGACCACGGCGATCACGAAAATCGCGGCAAGCGGCGAGATGGCGCCCGTGCTCACAAGCTGGAACAATCCGCTTGCAGCATTCGGAAGGCCGGCCACAATACCAGCGAAGATGATGATCGAAATGCCGTTGCCCAGTCCGCGCTCAGTGATCTGCTCGCCGAGCCACATCAGGAACATGGTGCCCGTCACCAGGCTCACGGCGCAGGTGAAGCGGAACATGTAGCCCGGATCAATGACAAGTCCGGCCTGAGTTTCTAGCGCAACCGCAATGCCGACAGCCTGGAAGAAGCCCAGTGCAAGCGTACCGTAACGCGTGTACTGGGTAATCTTTCGACGGCCGGCATTTCCTTCTTTACGCAACGCCTCAAGACTCGGCAGCACGTACGAGAGCATCTGCATGATAATCGATGCAGAAATGTACGGCATGATGCCGAGAGCAAACACCGAAAAGCGCGAGAGTGCGCCGCCGGAGAACATGTTGAACAGCCCGAGAATGCCGCCCTGCTGCTCGCTGAAGAGCTGGCGGAGCATGTCGGGATCGATGCCCGGAACCGGCACGTGTGCGCCGATGCGGTACACCACAAGAGCGAGCAGGAGGAAGATCAGGCGACCTTTGAGGTCGCCGTACTTCGCCAAGCCCGTCGGTTTTGTGCTGGGGCTGGTCGCCACGTCTGTGTCCTTAAAGCGTTGGTTAAACCTAAATTAGGCTTCAACAGTGCCGCCGGCGGCCTCAATGGCAGCCTTGGCACCCTTGGTGACGCCCAGACCGCGAACGGTCACCTTGCGGGTAATGGAACCCGAAAGGATCACACGGGCATCCTGCGCGAGGATGGAGACGACGTTGGCCTGCTTCAGAGCAGCCAGATCGATCACATCCACGGGCATGGCTTCAAGTTCATTGAGACGCACGACTTCAACGAAACGACGCGTCAGCGAAGTAAAGCCGCGCTTGGGCAGACGGCGATGCAGCGGCATCTGGCCGCCCTCAAAACCGACCTTGTGGAAGCCGCCGGCACGGGACTTCTGACCCTTGTGGCCGCGGCCTGCGGTCTTGCCCCAGCCGGAGCCGACGCCGCGGCCGACGCGGTGCGCCGCGCTCTTGGCGCCTTCATTGGGCTTGATGGTATTCAAACGCATTTTCTTGTTCCTTCAGATCATTCAACGCGCACCAGGAACGCCACCTTGGTGATCATTCCACGCACAGCAGGCGTATCCTCGAGTTCACGCGTCTGGTGCAGCTTCTTGAGGCCCAGACCGAGCAGCGTGGCGCGATGCTTTTCGCCCGTGCCGATGGGGCTCTTGACGAGCGTGACCTTGACGGTCTTCTTGGTTTCAGACATGTTGTCGATCTCCTCGATTACGCCGTGATCTCTTCGACGGTCTTGCCGCGCTTGGCAGCAATGTCAGCCGGAGAGTGCAGGTTGGCGAGAGCGTTGAGCGTAGCGCGAACCATGTTGTACGGGTTGGTGGAGCCATACGCCTTGGCGAGCACGTTGCGCACGCCGACAGCGTCGAGCACGGCACGCATCGGGCCGCCGGCAATAACGCCGGTACCTTCAGCGGCGGGCATCAGCAGCACGCGGCTGGCGCCATGATGGCCTTCAACAGCGTGGAAGATGGTGCCGTTGTTGAGCGGAACCTTCTTCATGCTCTTGCGGGCGCGCTCCATGGCCTTGCTCACGGAAGCCGGAACTTCGCGGCTCTTGCCGGTGCCCATGCCGATGGAACCATTGCCGTCACCGGCAACCGTCAAAGCAGCGAAAGCCAGAATGCGGCCGCCCTTGACAACCTTGGTGACGCGGTTCACCGCGATCATCTTTTCGCGAATGCCGTCATCGATTTCTTCGACGGCGTTCTTCTTATCAACCTTAGCCATAAGCCTCGATTCCTATTAGAACTTGAGGCCGGCTTCGCGCGCGGCCTCGGCCAGCGCGGCAACGCGGCCGTGGTAACGATAACCGGAACGGTCAAAGGCGCAGGATTCGATTCCGGCAGCCTTGGCCTTCTCAGCCAGACGTGCGCCAACGATCTTGGCAGCGGCAATGTTGCCGCCGGTCTTGCCTTCAGCGGCAAGCTTGGCGCGCACTTCAGCCTCAGCCGTGGAAGCGCTCACCAGAACGCGATCACCGGAAGCCGAAATGATGCTGGCGTAGATGTGAAGATTGGTGCGATGCACCGACAAACGATTGACCTTCTGCAGCTTGATGCGGGCGCGCGTAGCACCGGCGCGGCGCAGACGGTTTTCCTTCTTATTGATCATAATCTCACGACCCCGCTTTACTTCTTCTTGGTTTCCTTGATGATCACGCGTTCGTCAGCGTAGCGGATGCCCTTGCCCTTGTAGGGTTCCGGAGCACGGTAGCTGCGGATGACGGCGGCCGTCTGACCAACCTTCTGCTTGTCGGCGCCCTTGATGACGATTTCCGTCTGGCTGGGCGTTTCGACAGTCACGCCGGCGGGCATTTCGTGCACGACGGGGTGAGAGAAACCGAGCTGGAGGTTGAGCTTGTTGCCCTGAGCCTGCGCACGGTAGCCGACGCCAACGAGCGTGAGCTTCTTTTCAAAGCCCTGAGAGACGCCCTTGTTCATATCAGCCACCAGAGCACGCATCGTGCCAACATTGGCATTGGACTCACGGGTTTCTTCGGTCTGAACAAACTTCAGAACATTGCCTTCCTGGTCGATGCGGATGCGCGGCAGAATGTGCATCTTCACTTCGCCCTTCGGGCCCTTGACAGTGATGAAGCCGTCGGCGATCGTGGCCGACACGCCGCTGGCGAGCTCAACGGGATGCTTACCAATACGAGACATATTGCACCTCCCGATTAAGCAACGTAGCAGAGCACTTCACCACCGATGCCGGCAGCACGGGCCTTGCGATCGGTCATCACGCCCTTCGGAGTGGAGACGATGGCAATGCCCAGGCCGTTCATCACCTGGGGAATGGACTCATGGTTCTTGTAAATGCGCAGACCGGGGCGAGAAACGCGCTCAATGCGTTCAATCACGGGGCGGCCCGCATAATATTTCAAACCGATATGCAGTTCAGGCTTGCCTTCATTGGCAACGACGTCAAAACCGTCGATGTAGCCTTCGTCCTTGAGAACCTGCGCGATGGCAACCTTGAGCTTGGAGCTCGGCATCACGACTTCGGTCTTGTCGACGATCTGACCGTTACGGATACGGGTCAGCATATCGGCGATCGGATCACTCATACTCATGTTAGTAATCTCCTCGCTTACCAGCTGGCCTTGATGAGGCCGGGAATGTCACCACGCATGGCCGCGTCGCGGATCATGCCGCGTGCAAGGCCAAACTTGCGGAACGTGCCGCGCGGACGGCCAGTGAGGCCGCAGCGGTTGCGCAGACGCACAGGGCTTGCATTGCGCGGCAGAGCCTGCAGAGCAAGACGGGCATCCATGCGCTCTTCCATCGAGCGGGAAGCGTCATTGATAATCGCCTTGAGGGCGGCGCGCTTGGCAGCGAACTTCGCAACAGTAGCTTCGCGCTTTTGTTCGCGGTTAATCAGAGATAACTTCGCCATTTGTTTTGCACCTATCTCAATTGCGGAACGGGAAGCGGAAGCCAGCCAGGAGAGCCTTGGCTTCTTCATCGGTCTTCGCCGTCGTCGTGATGGAAATGTTCAGACCACGGATCGTATCGATCTTGTCGTATTCGATTTCCGGGAAAATGATCTGTTCCTTAAGGCCGATGTTGTAGTTGCCACGGCCATCGAACGCACGACCAGACACGCCGCGGAAGTCGCGAACGCGCGGGAAGGCGATCGTCACGAGACGATCCAGGAAGTCGTACATGCGTTCGCCGCGCAGCGTCACCATGCAGCCGATGGGCATGTTTTCACGAATCTTGAAGTTCGCGATAGCCTTGCGGGTGCGGGTCACAGCGGGCTTCTGGCCGGCGATTTTGGTCATATCGGCAACAGCGTTGTCGATCATCTTCTTGTCGTTGACCGCTTCACCAACGCCCATATTGAGCGTGATCTTGGTGATGCGGGGAACCTGCATGACAGTCTTGTAGCCGAACTTCTTGGTGAGTTCAGGCACAATCGTGTCGCGGTACAGGGTTTGGAAACGGCTCATTGTCCTTACTCCTTAGGCCTTGGCGCCGACCACGGCACCATTGCTCTTGAACACACGGACCTTCTTGCCGTCGACTTCCTTGAAGCCGACGCGGTCGCCCTTGCCAGTGGCAGGATTGACGAGCATCACATTGGACTGATCGATCGGAAGGGTCTTGTCAACAATTCCGCCTTCAGCGCCCGTCATGGGATTGGGACGAACACACTTCTTGACGACGTTGACGCCTTCGACCACGATGTGACGGTCGTCGGTACGGGCCGTCACAATACCCTTGACGCCCTTATCCTTGCCGGCGATGACGATGACTTCGTCACCTTTACGGATGCGTTGCATCTGTCGGCCTCCTTAAATAACTTCCGGAGCAAGAGACACGATCTTCATGAACTTTTCGGTACGCAGTTCGCGCGTGACCGGTCCGAAGATACGGGTGCCCACGGGCTCCAACTTCGAGTTGAGCAGAACGACGGCGTTGCCATCGAAACGAATGAGGGAACCGTCAGCACGACGGACGCCCTTGGCGGTGCGAACCACAACAGCGTTGTAGACTTCGCCCTTCTTGACGCGGCCGCGAGGAGCAGCTTCCTTCACCGTAACCTTGATGACGTCACCGATGTTTGCATAGCGGCGCTTCGAGCCGCCCAACACCTTAAAACACATCACTGAACGCGCACCGGTATTGTCGGCGACGTCCAGTCTGCTTTGCATCTGAATCATGGCTATTTAAATTCCAACTTATTCCGTTAAACGGATAGTATTGGTCCCGTTCGGGAGAAAGACCGACGCACGCCGCACCTCCAAGGAATCCCGCCGGCACGCTCATTGATGAGCTGCGGCAGGCAGAAGTGCATGCACACACGGCCCTGAACTTTCGACGCAAACGCCGACCCGTGAGGGTCGGCATTTACGCGAGTGCGCAAGTATATCGAAAGATTCGACAACTTGCAAATTTTTTATCGATTGGACTCGATTAGATGATCACAGCCTTTTCGATCACGCGAGTCACCTTCCAAGACTTGGTCTTGGAGAGCGGACGCGTTTCAGCGATTTCGACGCGATCACCAACACCGCACTGGTTGGTCTCGTCGTGAGCGTGATACTTCTTGCTCTCGACGACATACTTGCCGTACAGAGGGTGCTTCACGCGACGTTCCACGAGGACCGTCACGGTCTTGTCCATCTTGTCGCTCGTCACCGTACCGATGAGGGTGCGGGTGAGCTTGGTCATTTCAACGTTGTTTTCCGTCATTTCGCAGCCGCCTTCTGAGCGAGAATCGTGCGAACGCGCGCGATGTCACGACGCGTCGTGCGCAGCTGATTCGTGTTCTGGAGCTGTTGCGTAGCCTTCTGAACGCGCAGCTTGAAGTGCGTGTTCAAGAGTTCGTTCAACTCCTTGTTGAGCGCGGCCTCATCCATGGCGCGCAGTTCTTTTGCTTTCATGTCCGTCTCTCCTTACATGCCGATCTGGCGGACAACGAACTTCGTCTTCAAAGGCAGCTTCGCTGCAGCCAGAGCAAAGGCTTCGCGGGCGAGCTGTTCGTCAACGCCGTCCATTTCATAGATAACGCGACCCGGCTGAACCAGAGCGACCCAATATTCAGGATTGCCCTTGCCGTTGCCCATACGAACTTCAGCAGGCTTGCTGGAAATGGGCTTGTCCGGGAAGACACGGATCCAAACGCGGCCGCCACGCTTGATGTGGCGGGTAAGAGCACGACGGGCGGCTTCGATCTGGCGGGCCGTCAGACGACCACGCTCGACCACCTTGAGGCCGAACTCACCGAAGCTCACGTTCGCGCCGCGCTGGGCCAAACCGTAGTTGCGGCCCTTTTGATCCTTACGGTACTTAGTACGATTCGGTTGCAGCATTCTTATTCTCCGTCTTTCTTGTCAGCGGC
Source organism: uncultured Duodenibacillus sp. (assembly GCA_944390715.1). Classification (GTDB taxonomy): domain Bacteria; phylum Pseudomonadota; class Gammaproteobacteria; order Burkholderiales; family Burkholderiaceae_F; genus Duodenibacillus. The sequence continues at coordinate 28,056 of CALXQS010000001.1, forward strand.
AGCGGCTACGTTGCGGCGGGGACGACGAGCGGCACGCTCGCCATCGGCGCCCTCACCTCTGCGGGTGCGGCGGGCGGGACGGCGACGATCTTCGCGTTCAGCCGGAACGGCAGCTTCGGCAGCTTCTTCGCGGCCGAGCTTGTCGCCCTTGTAAACCCAAACCTTGACGCCGATCACGCCGTAGGTCGTGTTGGCCTCGGAAAAGCCGTAGTCGATATCAGCACGCAGCGTGTGCAGCGGCACACGGCCTTCACGATACCACTCGGTACGGGCAATTTCAGCACCGTTGAGTCGGCCCGAGCTCATGATCTTGATGCCCTGTGCACCAAGGCGCATGGCATTTTGCATCGAGCGCTTCATTGCACGGCGGAACATCACGCGCTTTTCGAGCTGCTGGGTGATGTTGTCGGCGATGAGCTGAGCGTCGAGATCCGGACGACGGATTTCTTCGATGTTGATGTGCACGGGCACGCCAACCATCTTCTGAACTTCCGTCTTGAGCATTTCAATGTCGGCACCCTGCTTGCCGATCACAACACCGGGACGAGCCGAGAAGATCGTGATGCGGGCATTGTTGGCAGGACGTTCGATCAGAATGCGGGACACGCTGGCGTTCTTGAGCTTTTCCTTCAAGAAAGCGCGCACGCGGAGATCTTCGCCGAGCGTACGGGAGAAATCACGGCCATTCGCATACCAGCGCGACGTCCAGTTGCGCGTTACAGGGAGGCGAAAGCCGGTAGGATTAATTTTCTGACCCATGGTTCACCTTCCTTTTACTTGTCGCCGACGGTCACGAAGATGTGAGCCGTCTGCTTGCAGATACGCGTACCGCGGCCCTTGGCGCGGGCGCCGAAGCGGCGCAGCGTCGTGGCCTTTTCCACGTAGATCTTGGTTACGTACAGCTCGTCGATGTCGGCACCGTCATTGTGCTCGGCATTGGCGATGGCAGATTCGAGCGCCTTGAGGATGATGCCTGCAGCGCGCTTCTGCGTGTACTTCAGAATGTTGAGGGCCTTGTCCACGGGCTTACCGCGAACCAGGTCGGCGACCAGACGGCCCTTCTGAGCCGAAAGGCGAACGCCACGAACGATTGCAGTAGTTTCCATTTAATTACCCCTTGACCTTCTTGCTGTCGGCAGCGTGACCGTGGAACGTGCGGGTCAGCGCAAATTCGCCGAGCTTGTGGCCAACCATGTTTTCATTGATGTACACCGGCACATGCTGGCGGCCGTTGTGAACGGCAATCGTCAGGCCGATGAATTCCGGAAGAATGGTCGAACGGCGAGACCAGGTCTTGATCGGTCGCTTGTCGCGGCTCGACTGAGCAGCTTCAACCTTCTTCATCAGGGACCCGTCAACAAAGGGCCCTTTCTTTAACGAACGAGACATTTACGAGCCCCCTTACTTGTCATAGCGGCGCTGGACGATCATGGCGTCCGTGCGCTTGGAGTTGCGAGTGCGGTAGCCCTTGGTGAGCTGGCCCCACGGGGTAACCGGCGCGCGGCCCGTACCGGTGCGGCCTTCGCCGCCGCCGTGCGGGTGATCAACCGGGTTCATCACCTTGCCGCGAACCGTCGGACGGATGCCGCGCCAACGAGTAGCGCCAGCCTTGCCGAGTTCACGCAAGCTGTTTTCTTCATTGCCGACCGTGCCGATGGTCGCGCGGCATTCAATGAGAATGCGGCGAACTTCGCCGGAACGCATGCGAACCTGAGCGTAAGCGCCTTCACGAGCGATCAGCTGAGCGTAGGCACCGGCCGAGCGAACCAGCTGAGCACCCTTGCCGGGCAGCATTTCGATGCAGTGAATGGTCGAGCCAACCGGAATGTTGCGCAGCGGCAATGCGTTGCCAACCTTGATCGGGGCTTCCTGACCGCTCATGATCGTATCGCCGACATTGAGGCCCTTCGGGCAAATGATGTAGCGGCGTTCGCCGTCTGCGTAGAGCACCAATGCAATGTGTGCCGAACGGTTCGGATCGTACTCGATGCGTTCGACGCGAGCGGGCACGTTGTCCTTGTTGCGCAGAAAATCGATGATGCGATAAGCACGCTTGGAACCACCACCCTTGTGACGGCAGGTAATATGGCCGTTGCTGTTGCGGCCGGATCCGCGATTCTTCTTCTCGGTCAGAGCAGCAAAGGGCTTTCCCTTATGCAGACCGGGAGTAACGACCTTGACCGCATGACGGCGGCCGGGCGAGGTCGGCTTAAGTTTGACGAGAGCCATTACTTCACCTCATCCAAGAAGTTAATATCCTGACCTTCCTTGAGGGTCACGTAAGCCTTGCGAACGTTGCTGCGAGCACCGTTGTAGCGGCCGAAACGCTTCTTCTTGCCCTTGATGGTCAGAATCTGAACGCTGGTAACTTCGCGCTTGAAGCACAGTTCAACAGCGGCCTTGACTTCCGTCTTCGTAGCATCGGGCAACACAACGAAAGCGTACTGATTTGCCTTGTCGGCAATAAACGTGGCCTTTTCCGAGATGATCGGGCCAACGAGGACCTTTAACAGACGTTCTTGGTTCATCCCAGCATCTCCTCGATCTTGGCGACCGCGGCCTTGGTGACCACAACCTTGTTGTAGAAGATCAGGGACAGCGGGTCAGCGTAACGCGGCTCCACAACGAGCACATTCTTCAGGTTGCGGGAAGCCAGGAAAAGATTGTCGTCGACCGTTTCGGTAATGATCATCACGTGATCAAGTCCCATGGTCTTGAGCTTGGCGGCAAATGCCTTGGTCTTGGGAGACTCGGCGCCGATGGTGTCGACAACAACCAGACGGCCGTCGGCAGCAAGCTTCGAGAAAATCGAAGCCATAGCGGCGCGGTAGGCCTTCTTGTTCATCTTGTGGCTGAAATTCTCGTTGGGAGAATTCGGGAAGGCGCGACCGCCTCCACGCCACACGGGAGAAGAGGTCATGCCACTGCGGGCGCGACCGGTGCCCTTCTGACGCCAGGGCTTCTTGGTCGAGTGACGCACGAATTCACGGCTCAGCTGAGCACGCGTGCCCTGACGGGCGTTGGCCTGGTAGGCAACCACGAGCTGGTGCACCAGAGCTTCGTTGTATTCGCGGCCGAACACGGCATCGGAAGCGGCAGTCTTGCCCGATTCCTGACCCTGTTCATTGAGTACATTCAGTTCCATTGATCGCTCCTAATTAGGCCTTGACCGCCGCGCGGACAATAACTTCGCCGCCCTTGGAGCCAGGAACGGCACCGCGGACGAGCAGGAGACCACGTTCAGCGTCGACGCGAGCAACCACAAGATTCTGGGTCGTACGCTGGGCGGCACCAAGATGGCCGGCCATGCGCTTGCCGGGGAACACGCGGCCCGGATCCTGGCGGTTACCAATAGAGCCGGGAGCGCGGGTCGTCACGGAGTTGCCGTGCGAAGCGCGATTGGACGAGAAGTGGTGGCGCTTGATGGCGCCTGCAAAACCCTTACCGATGGTGGTGCCGGTCACGTCGACCTTCTGGCCGGCCGTGAACATGTCGGCGCCGAGCACGGTGCCGGGCTTGTATTCGGCGACCTTGTCAGCATCGATATGGAACTCTTTCAACATGGCAGCAGCTTCGATGCCAGCCTTCGAAAACTGGCCGGCAAGCGCCTTGTTGACGCGCGAGGGCTTCTTGGAGCCGAACGCGACCTGGATTGCGTTATAGCCGTCGGTTTCTACCGTCTTGACCGCCATCACGCGGTTGCCGGACACGTCGAGCACCGTCACGGGAACGGACGTACCGTCTTCCTGGAAGATGCGCGTCATGCCGATCTTGCGGCCGACTAAGCCGAGCTTATCACTCATTTATATCTCCACCCCGGCTACGATTGGCCGGGACCGTACTTTAAAGAAATCGCTTCACGACGGGAGGTTCGAACTTTTAAGGGGCTCGCAACACCGATCGATTGCTTTGGTGTGCCAGAAGCGACGCAAAATGCGCCCGCCCTCTTGTCCGTCTTTCTTTTCAGATTCAACGGGAAGGTAGCGAACGCTGAAAATCTTTCGATTACTGCACCTTGATCTTGACGTCAACGCCAGCCGGAAGGTCGAGCTTCATCAGAGCATCAACCGTCTTGTCGGTCGGATCGATGATGTCCATCAGACGCTGATGGGTGCGGATTTCGAGCTGGTCGCGGCTCGTCTTGTTGACGTGCGGCGAACGCAGAATGTCGAAACGCTGAATGCGGGTGGGAAGCGGAACCGGACCACGAACCACAGCGCCGGTGCGCTTGGCGGTGTCGACGATTTCAAGAGCCGACTGGTCGATCAGCTTATAGTCAAACGCCTTGAGGCGAATGCGAATGCGTTGAGACTGCATTTCTTTAATTTTCCTGATAAAAGAACAAAAAAGAACTAGGGGGCGCAGTATAGCTACGCCCCCGAACTCTGTCAAGAGTTTTTAAGGAATATTTTTCAATTCCTTTTTGCGACCAATCTTACTCGATGATCTTGCTGACGACGCCAGCGCCGACAGTGTGGCCGCCTTCGCGGATAGCAAAGCGCAGACCTTCCTGCATGGCGATCGGGCAGATCAGCTGAACCGTCATCGACACGTTGTCGCCAGGCATCACCATTTCAACGCCTTCGGGCAGCTCGATCGTGCCGGTCACGTCCGTCGTGCGGAAGTAGAACTGCGGACGATAGCCCTTGAAGAACGGCGTGTGACGGCCGCCTTCTTCCTTGGTCAGCACGTACACTTCGCTGGCAAACTTCGTGTGCGGCGTAATAGAACCCGGCTTGGCCAGAACCTGACCACGCTCAACTTCTTCACGCTTCGTGCCGCGCAGCAGAATGCCAACGTTGTCGCCTGCTTCGCCTTCGTCGAGCAGCTTGCGGAACATTTCAACGCCCGTGCAGGTCGTCTTGGCCGTCGGACGGATGCCCACGATTTCGATTTCATCGCCAACACGGATCACGCCGCGTTCCACACGGCCCGTCACCACGGTGCCGCGGCCGGAAATCGAGAACACGTCTTCGATCGGCATCAGGAACGGCTGGTCAAGTGCGCGTTCCGGCGTCGGAATGTAGCTGTCGAGCGTCTCGGCCAGCTTCATGATCGAGCCTTCGCCCAGTTCGCCCTTGTCGCCTTCGAGCGCCAGCTTGGCAGAACCCTTGATGATGGGAATGTCGTCGCCCGGGAAGTTGTAGTTGCTCAGCAGTTCGCGAACTTCCATTTCCACCAGCTCGAGCAGTTCCGGATCATCAACCATGTCGCACTTGTTCAGGTACACGATGATGTAGGGAACACCCACCTGGCGAGCCAGCAGAATGTGTTCGCGCGTCTGCGGCATCGGGCCGTCAGCGGCCGACACAACCAGAATGGCGCCGTCCATCTGTGCAGCACCCGTAATCATGTTCTTCACATAGTCGGCGTGCCCCGGGCAGTCAACGTGTGCATAGTGACGTTGTGCCGTTTCGTATTCAACGTGCGCCGTGTTGATCGTGATGCCGCGTGCCTTTTCTTCAGGCGCAGCGTCAATCTGATCGTATGCCTTGGCCTCACCGCCGAACTTCTGCGAGAGCACCGTGCAGATGGCAGCCGTCAGCGTGGTCTTGCCATGGTCAACGTGACCGATCGTGCCCACATTCACATGGGGCTTAGTGCGTTCATACTTACCCTTGGCCATTTTTGGTCCTTAAATCCTTTATTCAATAGAGTTGGAGAAAGGGAAAATCCTTCTAATTTTACCCCTCCTCCGCGTTGTTTGTTTTCTTACTTCGTCTTCTCAGCGATCACAGCCTCTGCCACATTGCGCGGAGCTTCGGCGTAGTGGTCGAACTCCATCGTGTAGGTGGCACGGCCCTGCGTGAGAGAACGCAGCGTCGTCGAATAGCCGAACATTTCAGCCAGCGGCACTTCGCAGCGCACGGCCTTGCCCCCGCCAGGGAGATCGTCCATGCCCTGAATCACGCCGCGACGACTCGAGAGGTCGCCCATGACGTCGCCCATCTTCTCTTCGGGCGTTTCGACTTCGACCTTCATGATCGGCTCGAGCAGCACGGGATTGGCCTTGCGCATACCATCCTTGAAGGCCATGGAGGCAGCCATGCGGAATGCATTTTCATTCGAGTCGACTTCGTGGTACGAACCGAAGTGCAGCGTCACCTTGACGTCAACGACCGGATAACCGGCCAGCACGCCGGCCTTAAGCGTATCTTCAACACCCTTTTCAACGGCCGGGATGTATTCGCGCGGCACCACGCCGCCCTTGATGGCGTCAACGAACTCGAAGCCGCCGCCAGCCGGCAGGGGCTCAAGCTTGAGCACAACGTGACCATACTGGCCGCGGCCGCCGGACTGCTTGGCAAACTTGCATTCGGCATTTTCGACCACGGAACGAATCGTTTCGCGATAGGCCACCTGAGGCTTGCCGACCGTGGCTTCCACATTGAACTCACGGCGCATGCGGTCAACCAGAATTTCGAGGTGAAGCTCACCCATGCCGGAAATAATGGTCTGGCCGGATTCCTCATCGGTGCGGACGCGGAAGGACGGGTCTTCGCGAGCAAGACGTCCCAAGGCGAGCGCCATCTTCTCCTGGTCAGCCTTGGTCTTGGGTTCAACAGCCTGCGAAATAACGGGCTCGGGGAACTCCATGCGTTCCAGAATGATCGGCTTGGAGATGTCGCACAGCGTGTCGCCCGTGGTCACATCCTTAAGACCCACGGCGGCAGCGATATCGCCAGCTTCAGCTTCGGTGATTTCCTTGCGTTCATTGGCGTGCATCTGCAACAGACGACCAATGCGCTCTTTCTTGTTCTTCACAGAGTTGAGCACGGTTTCGCCCGACTTCAGAATGCCGGAGTAAACACGCAGGAACGTGAGCTGACCAACATAGGGGTCGGTCATGATCTTGAAAGCCAAAGCAGAGAACGGAGCATCGTCGCTTGCTTCGCGCGTCGTTTCCTTGTCGTCAAGGTCAAAGCCCGGAACCGGCGGGATGTCCACCGGCGACGGCAGGAATTCGATAACGCCGTCGAGCATGCGCTGCACGCCCTTGTTCTTGAAGGACGAACCGCAGAACATCGGCTGAATTTCGCCGGCGATCGTACGAGTGCGAATGCCCTTGACGATATCGGCTTCAGAAAGCTCACCGTTTTCAAGGTAGCTGTTCATGAGCTCTTCGCTGGCTTCGGCAGCCGTTTCAACGAGCTTTTCACGCCATTCGTTGGCGGTGCCGACCAGGTCGGCAGGAATATCAACATAGTTGAACTTCGTGCCCTGGCTGGCTTCGTCCCAAATGATGCCCTTCATCTTGATGAGATCGACCACGCCCTGGAACTTGTCCTCGGCGCCGATCGGGATCACGATGGGGCACGGATGGGCCTTCAGACGCGTCTGCATCTGATCGACAACCTTGAAGAAGTTGGCGCCCGTGCGGTCCATCTTGTTGACGAAAGCAATGCGGGGCACCTTGTACTTGTTGGCCTGACGCCAAACGGTCTCAGACTGCGGCTGCACGCCGCCCACGGCGCAGTACACCATCACGGCGCCGTCGAGCACGCGCATGGAGCGCTCCACTTCAACCGTGAAGTCGACGTGCCCCGGGGTGTCGATGATGTTGAGGCGATGCGGCTGGAACTGCATGTCCATGCCGCGCCAGAAGCAGGTGGTAGCGGCCGATGTAATCGTGATGCCGCGTTCCTGTTCCTGTTCCATCCAGTCCATGGTGGCGGCACCGTCGTGCACTTCGCCGAGCTTGTGGTTGACGCCCGTGAAGAACAGAATACGTTCGGTCGTCGTGGTCTTGCCCGCGTCAATGTGGGCAGAAATACCGATATTGCGATAGCGCGAGATCGGGGTAGTACGAGCCATGACTTGTCTCTATAGTAGGGGACGCAAGGCCTTGACCCTGCGTCCGGTGGTTAATCGATGAATATTAGAAGCGGAAGTGCGAGAAAGCCTTGTTGGCTTCAGCCATACGATGGACTTCATCGCGCTTCTTCATAGCGCCGCCACGGCCTTCTGCAGCATCCAACAGCTCACCAGCCAAGCGTTGGGGCATGGACTTTTCCGAGCGGGCCTTGGCGCTTTCACGCAGCCAGCGCATAGCCAGAGCCATGCGGCGCACGGGACGCACTTCAACCGGCACCTGGTAGTTGGCACCGCCAATACGGCGGCTCTTGACTTCCACGAGCGGACGGACGTTGTTGAGTGCGGTCTGGAACACTTCAAGAGCGTTCTTGCCAGTCTTTTCTTCAATCTGCTGCAGGGCGCCGTAAACGATGCGCTCTGCGACGGCCTTTTTGCCGTCAAGCATTACAACATTGATAAATTTGGAGATTTCAACGCTGCCGAACTTCGGATCAGGGAGAATCTCACGCTTAGGTACTTCGCGACGACGGGGCATTTCTTTCCTCTTTCGTTGTCTTCAGTCTTTAAAACAAGCGGCTTGATCAAAAATTTGCCGCCCTACTTTGATGCAGCACCATCCGGGCTGCGACTTACTCGGTCCTATATAGCGGGACCGTCCATTCTTACGGCTGACAATCTGTCGCCGCGAATTACGCTGCCTTCGGGCGCTTGGCGCCGTACTTGGAACGAGCCTGCTTGCGGTCCTTGACGCCCTGAGTGTCGAGGGAGCCGCGCACGATGTGATAACGCACACCAGGCAAATCCTTCACACGGCCGCCGCGGATCAACACCACGGAGTGTTCCTGAAGGTTGTGGCCTTCACCGCCGATGTAGGAAATAACTTCGAAACCATTGGTCAGACGAACCTTGGCAACCTTACGAAGAGCCGAGTTCGGCTTCTTCGGGGTGGTCGTGTAGACCTTGGTGCAAACGCCGCGCTTTTGCGGGCAGTTCTTAAGAGCAGGGCTCTTGCTCTTGTCGTGAGTAAGCTCACGAGGCTTGCGCACAAGCTGATTAATAGTGGGCATAGTGTCCGTAATTTTCTAAAAAACATTCGTCCCTGCAGTCCGTGTCCGACTCCAAAGGAGTCTTTGACGCACTGCCGGAATAAATGCATAGCTGGTGAAAAAAGTTTTGCCTTTCCCAGGCGCACAAAAAACGACGAAAAAGGGCATACGACCCCCTTCCGTTTTTTCATGGTTCCGGAAAAGACGAGGATTTTCTCCTTTTTCTTAAACAATGTCAAGGCCTTAGCGCATTTTTGAGAACTGCGACGCAACATCTTGGGCTCGGCCGGGCAACATTGCAAAATGTGCTCCGGATCGCCGTACAGTACTCTTGGCTACAATCTGCTCGGGCAATGTTTTTTTACGAACTGCCTCGCTGCTTTCTGCCTTAAGACAATCTTTTCGACCAATTTTTTGCTCTCATGCCTCTGTCCGCATTACTTGAGCGTGTCCATGCGCTCTACAAGCCCTGCGAATACCCTGCAGCCTTCTACCAGGCAAATCTCTGGCGTCAGTCTCGCCCTCTCGAAGGCTTGACCGTTCTTGATGCCACCCCCGTTTTCGACAATACCTTCACCAAGTACATCTCCCTTCTTGAAGCTGGAGCAAAACTCATTGTCGGCATAGACGACGTCATGCCCCGCAGCGAAGACTCTGTTGCCTACCTCAAGAAGGCCGGCATTGCCGTCGTCGCCCCAGAAGACGATGTCGGCGAAGTTGACCTTGTGCTTGACTGCGCCGCAGCCTATTCGCACCTCAATGCCCGCATCGGTTTTGTTGAACTCACCCGCTCAGGCGTCGACAAATACCGCGGCGTCGCCAAGCCCGTTTTTGTTGCTGACGCCGGCCGCATCAAACGCATCGAAACGTGTCTCGGCACCGGAGAAAGCTATTTCAGAGCAATGAACAAACTTGGCTTCGGCAGCTGGAAAAATAAGAAAATCGTCATTTTCGGCAGCGGCAAGGTCGGCACGGGCCTGATCACTTATGCCCACCGCTACGGCTGCATCACGACCGTCGTCACGCGCCCGGCCGACATCCGTCCCGAGGTCGCCGCACTGGCGCATCGCGTCATCGCCGCCGACGACAAGCAAGCAATTTGCCGCGTCGTGCTTGACGCTGATGCCGTCGTGACTGCCACGGGCGTTGCCGGCGCCCTCAAAGACAGCTGCCCGGCGCAAATCTTCATGCAATCCCGGGCGCTCATCGCCAACATGGGGGTTGAAGATGAATTTGGCGAGGATCTGCCGGACTCCCGCGTTCTGGAGCGAAAGCGGCCGATCAACTTCATCCTGCACGATCCCACGCGCATTGAATATATCGATGCAACCATGGCGCTTCACAACGCTGGGGCGCTTTATTTGATTGAACATCCGCACGCGCAGGGCCTCATTGAGCCGCCGCATGAAATTGAGGAAGAGCTTCTTGAAGTAAGCCGGCGAAACGGCACCATTGCCGAAGAGCTCCAATACATCTGATTCTTTTCTCAACACTTAGCTTTTGATCCTTCGCACCATGACGACGCTTCTTCTTAAAAACATCCTCCTTGACGGCCGCACCACCAACATTCTGATCAAAGACGGACTTTTTGCAGACCTGAACGCAGCAGCCGATGCTGCCGCCGACAGCATTTACGACGCCTCGGGCGAGGCCATCGTGCCGAGCTTTTTTAATACGCACACGCACGCAGCAATGACGCTTCTGCGCGGCTACGCCGACGACATGGAGCTCTTTACCTGGCTCAACGACCATATCTGGCCGTTCGAGGCCAAAATGACTGCTCAGGACATCTACAACGGCAGCCGCCTGGCCGTGCTTGAGATGATCCGCTCGGGCACGACATTTTTCTGCGATATGTACTGGATGATGGAAGAAACAGCCAAAGCTGTCGAAGAAATGGGCATTCGCGCCGCTCTCGGCGTCACGCTCATGGACCGGCTTGGAGAAGAGAAAATCGCAGCTGATCTGCGTTTCCTCGAATCCTGGAAGAGTCCCTGTGCAAACCGCGTAGAACTTGCCATCGCTCCGCACGCCGTCTACACCGCCGGACCAGAACTTCTGGAGCGCTGCGCGCAAGCCGCACGCAGCAACGGACAGCGACTCACCATCCATGTTTCTGAAACCCGCCAAGAAGTCGAAGACTGCATCCGCGCACGAGGCATGAGCCCTGTACGCTGGCTCGACAAGCTCGGAGTGCTTGGTCCAAACGTCATTGCCGCGCACTGCGTTTATGTCGATCCGGAAGAAATGGACATCATGGCCGAGCGCGGAGTAACGGTTGCGCACAACCCCTGCTCAAACATGAAGCTCGCCTCCGGCATTTTCCCGGCAGCAAAATTTGCCGCCTCCGGCTGCAACATCACCATCGGCACCGACGGCACCTCCTCCAACAACAATCTCGACATGCGCGAAGAGATGAAGTTTGCTTCATTGTTGGCAAAGGTCTCCAACAACAGTGAAACTCTGCCTGCTCAGGAAGCATTCAAATGGGCAACGGCCAACGGGGCGAAAGCTTTTGGGCTCAACGCCGGCGTCATTGAAAAAAGCGCTTTGGCCGACGCCGTCCTGCTCGATCTGAGCAACGAACGCCTGACCCCCAACTACAATCTGGTAAGCAACTGGGTTTACGCCGCCGACAGCCGCGCCATTTCAGGCGTGCTCTGCGACGGCCGCTTCGTCATGCACAAGGGCATTGTGGAAAATGAAGAAGAAATTCTTGCCAAAGCGCGAGAATCCGTTGCACGCCTTGCCGGCTAAAAAAGTTCTTTCACCCGTTCTAGCTATTTTCTCTTCTTATTTCGGGAGGCAAGCTGATGCCATTGCTTATTAAAAATGCACATGTTTATGCTCCATGCCCTCTGGGTGCGGTTGACATCCTCATTGCTGCCGACAGAATCCTTGCCGTCGGCAAGAACCTCACAGCCGTGCTTCCCGAGATGGAAACAATTGACGCCACAGGCCTGATTGCAACCCCTGGTCTTTTCGATCTGCACATGCACGTTATCGGCGGAGGCGGCGTAAATGGCGCCGCAACGCGTGTGCCTGCTGCTGAATTGTCTGAGCTCATTGCCGCAGGGACGACTCACGTGGCCGGCGTTCTCGGCACTGACGTCATCTCACGCACTCTGCCGGATCTTCTGGCCAAAATCCATGCATTGAATGCTTGCGGACTCAATGCGTGGATGTACACCTCGAACTACCGTTACCCGCCGAGCACTCTCACCAAGACCGTCATGGACGATCTGATCTGCATTCCCGAGTGTCTGGGCGTAAAAATCGCCTTGGGAGACCTGTTTGGTTCCTTCCCAACAATGCAAAACATCTTGAGTCTCTTGGCAGACATCCGGCTGGCTGGCACCCTGGCAGGGAAAATCGGCCTGTTGCACGTACATTTGGGCGATTTGCTTTCAACTTTCGATATCTTCGACGAAATTGAACGTCAGGGCTTTCCTCTGAAAAAGCACGTGCTGCCCACGCATTGCGGCCGTTCGCCTCAGATTTTTGAACGTGCATGCGCCTTTGCTCGCGCCGGCGGCATGATCGACTTCACGACAGGCGGAGGCTGTGCCTGCGAACCCGCATCGGTTTCGGTCATGCGCGCTCTTGACGCCGGCGTGCCGCTCGCACAGATCACGCTCTCAACGGATGCGCACGGCGCCAAACCCCGATTTGATGAAAATGGCCGCATGACGGGCTACGCCGTCATTGATGTTGCAGGAAACCTCCAGCAAGTCAAGGCTCTGGTCGGAGAGCACGGACTTGCTCTGCAATCAGCTCTTGCGCTGGTAACCGAAAACCCTGCCCGCCATCTCGGACTTGCCGGTCACGGAATCATTTGCCCCAATGCCGCGGCAAGCGTGTGTTTGATGAGTGAAGATCTCGATCCGAAATATGTCATCAGCCGCGGTCAAGTCCTAATGCGCAACGGCGACATCATCGTCAAGGGGCTCTACGAAAAATAATAAAATTAACAAACGTTGATCGCTATTTAACGATATTTGCGCGCAGAAAACAAAATCATCTGTTTGTTCTGCGCGCTTTTTTCATTCACGGGCAATTTCGACATTTTTAGTTTTCTCATGTTCTCGCATGACATTGACGTCCATGGCAGGACTTCAAATTTCCAGCCATGTCAATTCAAATGTTTGAATAGTAAAACTCACCTGTCTCGCCAAGTTTGCCGCCGCAGTTCTCTATACTTGAAGCATTTCTTGCAACTGTCTTTTGACTGAGGAGCGATACTCATGCACAAACGAACCTTACTGCTGGCGGCCGCAGCCTTTTGCTCTGCTTCACTGGTCGGCTGCGGCCTTCCTCAGCCGCTCAAAATGCCTGGCGAACAACTGGTCGCCTCCAATGTCTCCGAGAAAACGATCCGCGAGGCCATCCTCAAAGCGGCAGCACTCCGCAGCTGGCGTATTGTCCAGGAAGCTCCCGGCTCCGTTGTTCTTGCTTACCCCGACAATCAGCGAGCCACCCGCTACGAAGCAACTTTCGAGGTGCTCTATAGCGCAAAATCCTATCGAATTCGTTACCTGAGCAGCTACGGTCTTGATGAAAAGCCCAATTGCGAAGGAACCACCCCCTGTCTGCACAGAAACGTCAACAAGTGGGTGGCCAACCTGAACATGGACATCCAGCGCTACATTTCCGGCTTATATCGTTGATCAGAAATCGTCATTTGCAAAAAATATATATAGTTTGAACATTCGAACTTTTATTTTCCGCAGTCTTGGCCGTCTCAAATCCCTTATTCACAGCGGAAAAATCGAAATATTTGGACAAACATCTGCGCGCATTGTTTACTCCGACCTTCACCAGCTTTGCACGGAAAGCACTAGACTGAGAATAAGCAATTAACCAGTTGATGCTGCAGCTGCGCAGCTTCGGCAATTTTCCGGAGGGCTTTGCCATGCTTACACGCCGTCAAATTCTTATTGGCACAGCAGCATTCGCCGCTACGGGGACGACATCAAGCCTCCTTTGGGCTGCCGACGACCGACTCCTCAGCGATATTCTTATCGGCATCACTGATGCCGTCACGCGTTCATATATTCGCGAACACTGGCGTGAAGGCCGCTGGGATGGCCGTTACTGGTGGCACAGCGGCCGTCGTTACTCTATGGATGAGTACCGTCGCTATCTGGCGGGACGCGCGCGCCCAACGCCGCCACCGCCCCCGCCTCCCGCTGCGGCTCCTCGCCCGCCGGCTCCCGGACGCGGACCCGGCCCTGGACGCGGTCCTGGGAATCCGCCTCCACATGGAAAAGGTCCGGGAAATCCGGGTAGAGGTCCTGGCGGTCCCGGCAAAGGTCCACACGGGCCCGGACCTCGCTAGTCCTGCATAAACGAAAAGAGGCGACAGACAGAACTCTCAAAAAGTTTTCTGCTGATCGCCTCTTTTTTTTATCTCGGCAGCTGTCGCCAGCTGCCGAGTTCCGAGTCAAGCAAAAGTTAAGACTTGCTGCCTTCCTCAGCGCCATCCTCCGGCGTTTCACGACTTGCAAAGAGCTCTTCGGCTGCTCGGCGTGCTGCCGACAAGCTTTGTGCAGGAGCTTCATTTTCGGCTCCCATCACGATCTCTTCACGCATCTTCTCAAGTTCAGACTGAGCGTCCTTGTCGTCGAAGAACTCCTCGGCAGCCATGCGGGCCTCAGAATGAACCTGCTGCTGCAGAGCCAGACGCTGCTCCATCTGATCCTTTGCGCGACGCGCCTTGTGATAGGCAAGACCAGTACCTGCAGGAATCAAACGTCCGACAATGACGTTTTCCTTCAGACCGCGCAGCTCGTCGCGCTTGCCCATAATGGCAGCCTCCGTCAACACGCGGGTGGTTTCCTGGAAGGATGCCGCAGAAATGAACGAATCGGTCGACAACGACGCCTTCGTGATGCCCAGCAGCACATTGGCGTACTTGGCGGGCGTCTTGCCCTCAGCGATCACGCGATCGTTTTCATCGAGCATTTCACTGCGTTCAACCTGCTCGCCGGGAATAAAGCGCGTATCGCCCGGATCCGTGATCTGCACGCGGCGCAGCATCTGACGAACAATCACTTCAATGTGCTTGTCGTTGATCTTCACGCCCTGCAGACGGTAGACGTCCTGAACCTCATCGACAATGTAGCGCGCAAGCTCTTCAATGCCGAGCAGTCGCAGAATGTCATGCGGATCCGCCGGACCTTCAACGATTTCTTCACCACGCTGCACAACTTGACCGTCGTGCACAAGAATCTGCTTGTCCTTGCTGATGAGGAATTCGTGCTCCTGACCATCGTGATCAGTAATGATCAGACGCTGCTTGCCCTTGGTTTCCTTGCCGAAAGTCACCGTGCCGGTTTCCTCGGCGAGCATGCCGGCATCCTTCGGGCTGCGAGCCTCGAAAAGTTCGGCCACACGCGGCAGACCGCCCGTAATATCACGCGTCTTCTGACTTTCGCGCGGGATGCGGGCGAGCACCTCGCCTTGGTGAATTTCCTGACCGTCGCGCACCACAATAATGGCGCCCACCGGCAGCTGAATCGTCACCGTATGCTCAGTGCCCGGAATCTTCACTTCCTGGCCGTTTTCGTCAACCAAGTGCACCACCGGGCGCATGACATTTGCCACGGCCTGGGTCTTCGAGCCCTTGGCCGACTTGGTCACCGTCGTACGCTTCGGATCAATGACGACCATCGAGCTCAAGCCCGTGACTTCGTCAACCTGATTCATCACGGTTACGTTCTCAACCACGTTTTCAAACTTCACGGCGCCGGCGTATTCCGAAATAATCGGCAGCGTCATCGGATCAAACGTGGCAAGCTGCTGGCCGGCCTTCACTTCCTGATCAGGACTGATCAAAAGCGTCGCACCGTACGGAACCTTATGGCGTTCGCGCTCACGGCCGGTTTCAGCATCGCTCACGATCAATTCGCCCGAACGGGAAATGACGATCAGCTCCTTGTTGCCGTTTTGCACGTAGCGCATGGCCGCCGAGAAGGACACCACGCCGGCGTTCTTGGCCTCAACGCTGCTGGCGACAGCCGCACGGGATGCCGCACCGCCAATGTGGAACGTACGCATCGTAAGCTGCGTGCCGGGTTCGCCGATAGACTGAGCAGCAATCACGCCCACGGCCTCGCCTGCATTGACCAGCGTTCCGCGTCCAAGGTCGCGGCCATAGCACTTGGCGCAAAGACCGTACCTCGTCTCGCACGTCAAAGGCGTGCGCACCTTCACCACATCAATGCCTTCCTGATCGATCTTGTCGCAGATCTTTTCATCGATCAACGTACCGGCAGGAACCAACACGCTCTTGTTGTTGTCGATGACGTCTTCGGCCGTCACGCGGCCCAGAATACGATCGCGCAGCGCTTGAATCACTTCGCCGCCCTCGACAAGAGCACGCATCTCCACACCGTTGGTCGTGCCGCAATCGTCTTCGACGACAACCAAATCCTGCGTCACGTCGACCAGACGGCGGGTCAGGTAGCCGGAGTTTGCGGTCTTCAGAGCCGTATCGGCCAAACCCTTACGGGCACCGTGCGTCGACACGAAGTACTGCAGCACGTTGAGGCCTTCACGGAAGTTCGAGGTAATCGGCGTTTCGATAATCGAGCCGTCAGGCTTGGCCATCAGGCCGCGCATGCCGGCAACCTGACGAATCTGCGCTGCACTGCCTCGAGCACCGGAGTCAGCCATCATGTAAATGGAATTGAAGGATTCCTGGCTCACGGCGTTGCCATGACGGTCAACGACAGGTTCGCTCGAGAGCTCCTTCATCATCACCTTGCCGACTTCGTCAGCCGTGCGGCCCCAGATGTCGATCACCTTGTTGTAGCGTTCGCCCTTGGTCACAAGACCGGAGGTGTACTGCTCTTCAATCGCCTTGACTTCGTTTTCAGCTTCAGCAACAAGTTCAAACTTCTTCTTGGGCACCGACATGTCGCCGATGCAAATCGAGATGCCGGCACGCGTGGCCAAGCGATAGCCGTTGTCCTTGAGCTTGTCGGCGAAGATCACCGTCGCACGCAGACCGCACTTGCGGAAGCAGACGTTGATCAAGCGCGCGATTTCCTTTTTCTTCAAAACACGGTTGAGTTCCGTAAAGCTCATGCCCTTGGGAAGAATCTGCGAAAGCAGAGCACGGCCGGCCGTCGTCTCGTAACGCTTGACGACTTCCTTCTCCTCGCCAGTTTCCGCATCAATTTCGAACTCCTTGATGCGCACCGTGCAGCGCGTCTGCAGCACGATGGAGCCGGCGTCAAGCGCGCGCTGCACCTCGGCAATATCGGCAAAGAACATGCCTTCGCCGGGCGCGTTGATGCGCTCGCGGGTCGCGTAGTACAGACCAAGAACCATGTCCTGAGAGGGCACGATCGAAGGATCGCCGTTGGCCGGGAAGAGCACGTTGTTCGAGCTCAGCATCAGGCAGCGGGCTTCGAGCTGAGCCTCAAGCGACAAAGGCACGTGTACAGCCATCTGGTCGCCGTCGAAGTCGGCGTTGAAGGCCGCGCAAACGAGCGGATGCAGCTGGATGGCCTTGCCCTCGATGAGCTTGGGTTCAAAAGCCTGAATGCCAAGGCGGTGCAGCGTCGGCGCACGGTTGAGCATCACGGGATGCTCGTAGATCACCTCTTCGAGAATGTCCCAGACCACCGGCTCCTGGTTGTCGACCATCTTCTTGGCGCTCTTGATGGTGTTGGCCAGGCCGCGCTGTTCAAGCTTGTTGAAGATGAAGGGCTTGAAGAGCTCCAGCGCCATCAGCTTCGGCAGACCGCACTGATGAAGACGCAGCTCCGGACCCACCGTAATCACCGAACGGCCCGAGTAGTCGACGCGCTTGCCGAGCAGGTTCTGACGGAAGCGGCCGGACTTGCCCTTGATCATGTCGGCCAGAGACTTCAGCGGACGCTTCGACGGTCCGGTCATCGCCTTGCCGCGACGACCATTGTCAAGCAGACTGTCGACGGCTTCCTGCAGCATGCGCTTTTCATTGCGCACAATGATGTCGGGAGCCTTGAGCTCGAGCAGGCGCTTGAGACGATTGTTGCGGTTGATGACGCGACGATACAAATCATTGAGATCCGACGTCGCGAAACGGCCGCCGTCGAGCGGAACGAGCGGACGCAGATCAGGCGGCAGCACCGGAAGCACTTCGAGGATCATCCATTCAGGCTTGATTCCCGAACGCTGGAAGCCTTCGAGGACCTTCAGACGCTTGGCAAACTTCTTGACCTTAGCCTCAGAATTGGTGCCGTTTAACTCTTCGCGAAGGTGCGCAACTTCCTGATTGATGTCAATGTTGTGCAGCAGCTCGCGAATGGCCTGCGCGCCCATCATTGCCTTGAAGTCGTCGCCGTATTCTTCCATCGCCTTGATGTAGTCTTCCTCGGTCAACAGCTGACCGCGGGCAAGAGGCGTCAAGCCGGGATCCACCACGCAATAGGCTTCGAAATAGAGCACGCGCTCGATATCGCGAAGCGGAATGTCAAGCACCATGCCCATACGCGAGGGAAGGCTCTTCAAGAACCAGATATGCGCAACAGGGCTGGCCAGCTCGATGTGGCCCATGCGCTCGCGACGCACTTTGGAGAGCGTGACCTCAACGCCGCACTTTTCGCAAACGACGCCGCGGTGCTTGAGACGCTTGTACTTGCCGCAAAGGCACTCGTAGTCCTTGATCGGGCCGAAAATCTTGGCGCAGAAAAGCCCGTCGCGTTCCGGCTTGAACGTACGATAGTTGATTGTCTCGGGCTTCTTCACCTCGCCGTAAGACCAGGAACGGATCTTTTCGGGAGAAGCAATGCCGATCTTAATCGCATCGAAGTGTTCATCAGTCATGGACTGCTTGAACATGTCACGAAGCATATTCATGAGAATTTATTCCTTCGAGTTGTCGTCATTCTTGACGAGGTCGATGTCAATACCGAGAGAGCGAATTTCCTTCACGAGAACGTTGAAGGATTCGGGCATGCCGGCATCAATCTGGTGCTGTCCGCCCACGATGTTTTCGTAGACCTTGGTACGGCCGTTGACATCGTCGGACTTCACCGTCAACATTTCTTGCAGCACGTAGCTCGCGCCGTAGGCTTCCAGAGCCCAGACTTCCATTTCGCCGAAGCGCTGGCCGCCGAACTGGGCCTTGCCGCCCAACGGCTGCTGGGTCACGAGGCTGTACGGACCAGTCGAGCGGGCATGCATCTTGTCGTCGACCAAATGGTGCAGCTTCAGGAAGTGCATGAAGCCCACGGTCACAGGACGATCAAATGCATCGCCCGTACGGCCGTCATAGAGCGTGGCCTGCGTCTTGGCAGGCGTCAGCTGCAGCTTCTTGGCTTCATCATCCGGGAAGGCCAGATCGAGCATCATGCGGATCTGCTCTTCGCTTGCACCGTCGAAAACGGGCGTGGCAAACGGCACGCCGTTGGCAAGGTTTCTTGCCATTTCCATAAGCTCGTCGTCGGTGAGGCTGTCGAGATCCTCGGTCTTGCCGGTACGGTTGTAGACCTCATTGAGGAAAGCGCGGATCTGCTTGACCTGTTCGGTCTTGAGCATTTCGCCGATGCGCCAGCCGATGCCCTTGGCAGCCCAGCCCAGATGCACTTCAAGAATCTGGCCGATGTTCATACGAGAAGGCACGCCCAAGGGATTGAGGCAGATGTCGACCGGACGGCCGTCAGCCATGTAGGGCATATCCTCGACCGGGCAGATCTTGGAAACCACGCCCTTGTTGCCGTGTCGGCCGGACATCTTGTCGCCAGGCTGCAGACGACGCTTCTCAGCGATGAACACCTTAACCATCTTGAGAACGCCCGGAGGCAGTTCGTCGCCGCGGTTGAGCTTGTCCTGCTTCTTGGCGTAGAGATCTTTATTCTCGGCACGCTTGTCGTCGACCACCTTGCGGGCAAGCTCAATGAGCTTCTGGTCTTCTTCCGACTGCATGCGGATCTCAAGCAGATCGTAGCCGGCCACGGCGTCGAGAATCTCTGCCGTGAGCACAGTTCCAGCCTTGATGTCGCTGGGACCGCCCGAGGCCGTCTTGCCTTCGAGCTGGCGGCGCAAACGGGCAAAGACGTCCGTTTCAACAATGCGCAGGGCATTCTTGAGGTCGCGCTCGTAGCGCTTGAGCTGCTCGTCAATAATCGAGCGAGCGCGCTTGTCCTTTTCCACGCCTTCGCGGGTAAAGACCTGCACATCAATCACCGTGCCGGCCATGCCGGACGGAACGCGCAGGCTGGTGTCCTTAACATCGCTGGCCTTTTCGCCGAAGATCACGCGCAGGAGCTTCTCTTCAGGCGTGAGCTGCGTCTCGCCCTTTGGCGTGACCTTGCCCACGAGCACGTCGCCGGCCTTGACCTCGGCACCGATGAAGACAATGCCCGAGTCATCAAGGCGATTGAGCTGATTCTCCGACAGGTTGGAGATGTCGCGCGTAATGTCTTCCGGTCCGAGCTTGGTGTCGCGTGCGACCACATCGAGCTCTTCGATATGAATCGAGGTATAGCGGTCGTCGGCCACAACGCGCTCGGAGATCAACACCGAGTCTTCGTAGTTGTAGCCGTTCCAGGGCATGAAGGCAATCAGCATGTTCTGACCGAGAGCGAGTTCGCCCATATCGGTCGAAGCACCGTCGGCGAGCACGTCGCCCTTGCCCACAACGTCACCCTTCTTGACGATCGGCCGCTGGTTGAGCGTCGTCGAGCCGTTGGAGCGCGTGAACTTCTGCAGACTATAGATGTCGACGCCCACTTCGCCGGCCACGCTTTCATCGTCATTGACGCGCACGACAATACGGTTGGCGTCGACGTATTCGATCAGACCGCCGCGGCGAGCCTGCACGGTCGCCTTGGAGTCAACAGCCACGGTACGCTCAACGCCTGTGCCCACCACAGGCTTTTCAGGACGCAGGCAGGGCACGCCCTGACGCTGCATGTTCGAACCCATCAAAGCACGGTTGGCGTCGTCATGCTCAAGGAAGGGAATCAGCGAAGCAGCAACCGAAACGATCTGCGCCGGAGCCACGTCCATGTACTGGATGCGATCGGGCGAGGCCATGATGAATTCGCCGTTTTCACGAGCGCTCACGAGTTCGCCGATCAGGCGGCCGTTTTCATCCATGTCGGCATTTGCCTGAGCAATCACGTACTTGCCCTCTTCAATAGCCGACAAGTAGTGAATGTTTTCCTTGCCCTTAAGAGCAACGCCGTTTTCAACCTTGCGGTAGGGCGTCTCCAAAAAGCCGTAATCGTTCAGACGAGCATAAAGAGCAAGCGAGTTGATCAGGCCGATGTTCGGACCTTCAGGCGTCTCAATCGGGCACACGCGGCCATAATGCGTCGCATGCACGTCGCGCACTTCGAAGCCCGCACGCTCGCGCGTCAGACCACCCGGACCCAAAGCCGAAATACGGCGCTTGTGGGTGATTTCCGAAAGCGGATTGGTCTGATCCATGAACTGGCTGAGCTGCGAAGAGCCGAAGAATTCACGAATGGCTGCCGAGATCGGCTTGGAGTTGATCAGATCCTGCGGCGTCAGATTGTCGCTTTCAGCAGAACCAAGACGTTCGCGCACGGCGCGCTCAACACGCACGAGGCCGGAGCGGAATTGATTTTCGGTCAATTCACCCACGCAGCGCACGCGGCGGTTGCCAAGGTGGTCGATATCGTCAACACCGTGGATTTCGATCGTACGGCGCGAACCGTCGGCATCGGTCACTTCGACCGTATCGGAACCATTGCGCAGCGCCACCAACACCTGCAGGGTATCGATGATGTCTTCATTGGTGAGCGTCATCGGGCCCTCGGGCGTGGGGCGGCCGAATCGAGCATTGACCTTCATGCGGCCGACGCGAGAAAGCTCGTAGGCATCGGGATTGAAGAAGAGTCGATGGAAAAGACCTTCAACAGCGTCTTCCGTAGGCGGTTCTCCCGGGCGCATCATGCGGTAGATGGCAATGCGCGCCGACAAGGCGTCGGGCGTATCGTCCAGGCGCAGCGTGTCGGACATATATGCGCCGCGATCGAGATCGTTCGTAAAAAGCGTCTCAATCGTGCGCACTTTCTGTTCGCGCAAAACAGCCAAAATCTCTTCGGTAATTTCCGAGTTGGCGTCGACAACCTTCTCGCCCGTCTCCTTGCTGAAGATGGACTTGGCAAGCACGCGGCCGATGAGGAAATCGTCAGGCACGCTGACTTCCTTGATGCCGGCTTCCTTCATCAGACGCACATGGCGTCCGGTGACGCGCTTATCCTTGGCAACGATAACCTTGCCTTCCTTGTCGAGAATGTCGAAGGCTGCCGTTTCACCCTGCAGACGCTCGGGCGAGAACTGCCAGCTTGCCGCACGCGCCGTAAGCTTGAACTGGTCAAAGTCATAGAAACGCTCGAGGATTTCCTCAGGCGTAAGTCCAATGGCCTTGAGCAGAATCGTCGCGGGCATCTTGCGGCGGCGATCGACGCGGAAATACACGATGTCCTTCGGATCAAACTCAAAATCGAGCCAGGATCCGCGGTAGGGAATCACACGAGCCGAAAACAGAAGCTTGCCCGAAGAATGGGTCTTGCCCTTGTCATGCTCAAAGAAAATGCCGGGCGAACGGTGCAGCTGGCTGACGATAACGCGCTCGCTGCCGTTGATGATGAACGAAGCCTTTTCCGTCATGAGCGGAATTTCGCCCATGTACACTTCGTTCTCACGGATTTCCTTGAGGGTTTCGGGCTTGGCCGCATCGCGGTCATAAATTTCAAGCTGAATGCGCGCACGCAGGGCCGAAGCATAGGTAAGGCCGCGCAGCTGGCATTCAGCAACGTCAAACTCCGGCGGTTCCAGACGATAGTCCAAAAACTTCAGCCGGGCGTAGCCGTTGTGGCTGGTGATCGGGAAAATAGAAGTAAATGCCGCCTGCAGACCTGTGTTCTTACGGCTCTCAGGCTTGACATCGGCTTGGAGAAACTCTTCGTAGCTACGCAGCTGCGTTTCCAGCAAAGAGGGCACTTCAAGGACGCTCGGACGCGTGGCAAAGCTCTTCCGAATGCGCTTCTTTTCAGTGAACGAGTACGACATGGACACTCCGTTCAAGGCGATGGGAGGAAATACGCTTGTGGGTCAAGGATTTAGACGAATGTACTTTCAAATCGCAGGGACGCGAAAAGCCGCCCGGGCAATACAACGTATTGCGCCCGTGCGGCACATATTCGTCTTGTTCTGTTTGTTCAGATCGATCATCCAGACCTTGACTTTGAACTGGGTCTTTTATTATAGCAGGCCCACTTCAAAATCCAAGCCGCCAAAAGATTTTTTCCTGGCGGCTTGAACTCTTGAGTGCCTGAAGTGAATCAGGCACTCGATAAAAGCGACTCAAAATTACTTGAGTTCAGCCTTGGCGCCGGCAGCCTCGAGCTTCTTCTTGAGGTCTTCGGCTTCAGCCTTGGCAACGCCTTCCTTAACAGCCTTGGGAGCGCCTTCGACGAGGTCCTTGGCTTCCTTCAGGCCGAGGCCGGTGATTTCACGAACAGCCTTAATAACGGCGATCTTGTTCGAGCCGATTTCGGACAGAACGACGTCGAATTCGGTCTTTTCTTCAGCGGCAGGAGCAGCGGCACCAGCGGCAGGGCCAGCAACAGCAACAGCAGCAGCGGCAGCGCTAACACCGAACTTTTCTTCCATCATCTTGATGAGTTCGCTGATTTCGAGGACGGTCTTGGAAGCAATCGCTTCAAGGATTTCTTCATTGGTCAGGGCCATTTTTGACTCCGTAACGTATTGTGTAGTTGAATTGTTTGATTAATTAGGCAGCAGCCTTTTCTTGGGCATCGCGATAAGCAGCCACGGTGCGGACGAAGCGCGCAGGCACTTCGTTGATCGTGCGGACGAACTTGGCGATCGGTTCGTTCATGGTAGCCATCAACTTGGCAAGGAGTTCGTCGCGGCTCGGCATCGAGGCGAGCTGTTCAACACCAGCCACGTCCATGACGTAGTTGGCCATTGCACCGCCCTTGATGATGAGCTTGTCGTTCGTCTTTGCAAAGTTGTGGAGAACCTTCGCGGCGGCCACCGGGTCAGCAGACAAGCTGTAGATGAGCGGACCGACAAACTTGTCGGCAAGCCCTTCATACGGCGTACCTGCAACGGCACGGCGAACCAGCGTGTTCTTCACCACACGCAACTGCACACCCTGCTTGCGCGCATCAGCGCGAAGCTTGGTGATTGCTTCAACGGTCAGCCCACGGTATTCAGCGATCACGATCGCAGAGCTCTGCGCAACAAGAGCGCTCATCTCTTCGATCACTGCCGCTTTGTCTTGACGATTAAGACCCATGGTCTGGCTCCACTCAGAGGTGCACATCGAAAAGCCTCGTCGCTGACGACGTCAGCCCTTCTCCGCACACCGGTTCTTCAATAACCGGTTGAACCCTTTCTGAGAGCAGTTCGTGCGGTGCCGATGAAAATTTCAACACACAACACTTATATCTCTCTTTGAGGTTTAAACCGTCTGCGCTGGACATCTTGTCGGTTGTTTTCTGCTGTCGGTTTTCAACGCATCCAGCCAGTCAAACCCAAGATAATTAAAGAATCAGTCCTGATTGCTCTGAACTTCATCCTCCAGCGGTCTTTGACAGCAGCCTGACCTTCTGCAGGTCAGACCACCCAAAGCCCTCGAGGCCTCACGACCTCTGTTTTCAGCGCTCCGTACGGCAACCCTAAAGATCGCCGCACGGCAAACACGCGCTGACAGTGTTTTTTACTTCCGCCTTTCCCCGAATTAGATCGAAGAAACATCCACGCGGGCACCGATGCCCATCGTCGAGCTCACGGAAATCTTGCGCAGGTACACGCCCTTCTGGCTAGCGGGCTTGAGCTTGTTGAGCTGATCCACGATAGCCTTGACATTGGCAGCCAAACGTTCGGTCTCGAACGAAGCGCGGCCAACCGGTGCGTGAACGATGCCGGCCTTGTCGGCGCGGAAGCGCACCTGACCAGCCTTGGCGTTCTTGACAGCCTGAGCCACGTTCGGCGTCACGGTGCCGACCTTCGGATTCGGCATCAAGCCGCGCGGACCAAGAATCTGGCCGAGCTGACCCACAACGCGCATGGCATCCGGAGATGCGATGACAACGTCGAAGTCCATGCGGCCGCTCTTGACTTCAGCAGCCAAATCGTCGAAACCGACGATGTCGGCGCCGGCAGCCTTGGCCTCTTCAGCCTTGGCGCCCTGCGTGAACACAGCCACGCGAACGGTCTTGCCAGTGCCTTCAGGCATCACGACTGCACCGCGAATAGCCTGATCGGACTTGCGGGGATCAATGCCGAGCTGAACGGCAATGTCCACGGATTCGTCAAACTTGGCATTGGCGCAAGCCTTGACAGCGTCCAGAGCATCGTTCAAAGCGAACGGCTTGGAGAGATCGTACTTGGCCGTAATGGCCTTCATGCGCTTGGAAATCTTTGCCATGATTACAGACCCTCCACCGTAATGCCCATGGAACGAGCCGAGCCAGCGATCGTGCGCACGGCAGCGTCAAGATCAGCAGCCGTCAGATCGGGTTCCTTCATCTTGGCGATTTCTTCGGCCTGCGCACGCGTAATCTTGCCGACCTTGTCGGTGTGCGGACGTGCAGAACCCTTGGTGATCTTTGCAGCCTTCTTGATGAGGATGGTTGCCGGAGGCGTCTTCATCACAAAGGTGAAAGACTTGTCAGCATAGGCAGTAATCACGCACGGAATCGGAAGACCGGGCTCCATGCCCTGCGTCTTGGCGTTGAACGCCTTGCAGAATTCCATGATGTTCAGGCCGCGCTGACCAAGAGCCGGACCAATTGGGGGCGAGGGATTGGCTTTGCCTGCAGGAACCTGCAGCTTGATAAAGCCGACAATTTTCTTTGCCATGTTAAGTTCTCCCTGGGTTCAAACGCCCGATCACCGCGACCAGGCTCCCCAGATAAAATCAGAAAGGACGCGATTATGCCTGAGTTTTTTTTAAATTGCAAATCTCAGGCATTGATTTCGCTAAATTTTTTCAACTTCGTTGAAAGCGAGCTCAACGCTCGTTTCACGACCGAAGATCGACACGAAGCAGCGCAGGCGATTCTTGTCGTACATAACCTCTTCGACGCGACCATTGAAGTCCGTAAAGGGACCTTCTTTGATGCGAACCGTTTCGCCGGCTTCGAAAATAATCTTCGGGCGGGCCTTTTCCGTACCTTGGCTTACGCGAGCCTTGATCTCTGCGATTTCATGATCGGCAAGCGGCACGGGGTGATTGTTTCCAAGAAATTCGATCACGCGCGGCGTGGAATTCATCAAATGCCAGGTTTCCTCGCTCATGATCATTTCCACGAACACGTACCCGGGGTACATGCGGCGTTCGGTCTCCACCTTGCGCCCATTGCGAACCTCTTCAACCTTTTCAATCGGCAGCAGCACTTCGCCGAACTGATCCTTCAGATCGGAACGTTCGATGCGCTCAAGGATGGCCTTCTGTACGCTTTTTTCCATTGAGGAGTACACATGCAGCGTGTACCAGCGCATCTTTCCTGCCTTTTGAGGCTCAGCACCTTCGGTCTTGATCTCGGTATCGGTCATAAAAGCTTTCTCCTTGCTGCCATGCCGTTTTCGTTTCGCTTAGTCATCTTCGAAAGCGGTCCGGCAATCAATCAGCCTGAGAGGGAAATGAAATTCTTAATTAGCCTTGATCTAAACGGTGCGCAGGCACCGCAGGCTTTTAAGCGGAAAAAAGCTCGCAACACCATGTGAGTTGCGAGCATCGCTTCTTTTCGTGCGATTTAGAACGACAGCTGAAGCAGTCCGTCATACAGCCCGAATTCAATGAGCTTGTCGACGATGAACAGATAAAAAGACACCGCAACCACAAAAGCCATTACGATGCCCGTTGTGTTGACCGTTTCCTTGCGGGTGGGCCACACGACGCGGCGCAGCTCATCCCAAGCCTCGCGGCAAAATGCAATAAAGCGCTTGCCCGAAGGAGAGAAGGCAGCCACGATGGCAGCAAGCACAAGGCCGCCGATCAGTGCGCCCAGACGAATGCCAAGCGTCTGCTCGGTCAGAAACGTAAAGGCAAATACCGCAGCAGCGGCAATAACCACTGCCAGCGTCACGATCACGACGTCGAGCGCCTTATTCGACTGCGGCTGAGCGTTTTGGGTACTCATGTTCTTTCTTTCGTCTCATGCCATGACCAAACTTTCGCCGGACATGGCTTTTCTGTAGACAGACAAGCCGCGGTCCATGATCGCGGCTTGTCTGCATCATCAAATTTTGGCAGGGGCAGAAGGAATCGAACCCTCAACCTACGGTTTTGGAGACCGTCGCTCTGCCAATTGAGCTATACCCCTGTCGATCGGTTCTTTCCTTCCGTCATCAGTAGAAAAGAACCTGCAAATCGATCTTACTCAATGATCTTGCTGACGACGCCGGCGCCGACAGTGTGGCCGCCTTCGCGGATAGCAAAGCGCAGACCTTCCTGCATGGCGATCGGGCAGATCAGCTGAACCGTCATCGACACGTTGTCGCCAGGCATCACCATTTCAACGCCTTCGGGCAGCTCGATCGTGCCGGTCACGTCCGTCGTGCGGAAGTAGAACTGCGGACGATAGCCCTTGAAGAACGGCGTGTGACGGCCGCCTTCTTCCTTGGTCAGCACGTACACTTCGCTGGCAAACTTCGTGTGCGGCGTAATAGAACCCGGCTTGGCCAGAACCTGACCACGCTCAACTTCTTCACGCTTCGTGCCGCGCAGCAGAATGCCAACGTTGTCGCCTGCTTCGCCTTCGTCGAGCAGCTTGCGGAACATTTCAACGCCCGTGCAGGTCGTCTTGGCCGTCGGACGGATGCCCACGATTTCGATTTCATCGCCAACACGGATCACGCCGCGTTCCACACGGCCCGTCACCACGGTGCCGCGGCCGGAAATCGAGAACACGTCTTCGATCGGCATCAGGAACGGCTGGTCAAGTGCGCGTTCCGGCGTCGGAATGTAGCTGTCGAGCGTCTCGGCCAGCTTCATGATCGAGCCTTCGCCCAGTTCGCCCTTGTCGCCTTCGAGCGCCAGCTTGGCAGAACCCTTGATGATGGGAATGTCGTCGCCCGGGAAGTTGTAGTTGCTCAGCAGTTCGCGAACTTCCATTTCCACCAGCTCGAGCAGTTCCGGATCATCAACCATGTCGCACTTGTTCAGGTACACGATGATGTAGGGAACACCCACCTGGCGAGCCAGCAGAATGTGTTCGCGCGTCTGCGGCATCGGGCCGTCAGCGGCCGACACAACCAGAATGGCGCCGTCCATCTGTGCAGCACCCGTAATCATGTTCTTCACATAGTCGGCGTGC
Source organism: uncultured Duodenibacillus sp. (assembly GCA_944390715.1). Lineage (GTDB taxonomy): Bacteria > Pseudomonadota > Gammaproteobacteria > Burkholderiales > Burkholderiaceae_F > Duodenibacillus. The sequence goes on from CALXQS010000001.1 coordinate 56,239, forward strand.
CCCGGGCAGTCAACGTGTGCATAGTGACGTTGTGCCGTTTCGTATTCAACGTGCGCCGTGTTGATCGTGATGCCGCGTGCCTTTTCTTCAGGCGCAGCGTCAATCTGATCGTATGCCTTGGCCTCACCGCCGAACTTCTGCGAGAGCACCGTGCAGATGGCAGCCGTCAGCGTGGTCTTGCCATGGTCAACGTGACCGATCGTGCCCACATTCACATGGGGCTTAGTGCGTTCATACTTACCTTTTGCCATGGTTAACTCCTGAACAAAGGCCGGGAACTAAACCCCGGAGCAGCAAAAATAGTGAATTTAGAGAATTACTGGTGCCCGTGATGCGGATCGAACGCATGACCTCTCCCTTACCAAGGGAGTGCTCTACCACTGAGCCACACGGGCACGCTTGCTGGATTTGGAGCGGGTGAAGGGAATCGAACCCTCGTCGTAAGCTTGGAAGGCTTCTGCTCTACCATTGAGCTACACCCGCCCTCGCGTACAACTGCAATTCGGCTTCAACCGCACTGCAATCTTTTCGCCGCTTGTGTTCAACAAGCTGCTGGTGGAGGGGGATGGATTCGAACCATCGTAGGCGTAAGCCAACAGATTTACAGTCTGCCCCCTTTAGCCACTCGGGCACCCCTCCGTAGCGAATGGCAGATTATGCGGACGGAAATGCACTTTGTCAAGTGTTTTTCGATTTTTGATGCGATTCTTGTCGCTTTTGGCGTCTCGAATCCCCTTTTCTAAGGGTTTTCAGCCACTCACCTCCGACGGCTCTGCCATGTGCGCCGCAAATGGTGAGAAGCGGCATTCTACACAATCCCTCGAAAAAGTAAAGAGCAGGGAGCTGCAGCGCTCATGCGTATCCAAAGAAAAGCTGCAGCACCACCGCGGCTACCAGCAGCATCCACCCGATGTTGGCGACACGTCCGGTCCAAGGATATCGTCTGGCCACATCTTCGAGTTCAGCGCTCTGCCACTGCGGATCACCGTTTTTAGCCATAGACACGATGTAGCCCGCCAAAAAATACGACCTCATCAAAATCAGCACCAATCCCAAATTGCCTAAAGCGCTGGCCGAGGCCTGCGATGCGAAATCAGAAGCTGCCGCTGCAAAAAAGGCGGCCGTCGCGACGTACGCCAGAGCGCGCACGAACAGAATTTCCTTTTTGTACGGCTGACGATATTGTTTGAGCCTTTGCTCGTTCACGGATTGTTTTTTCCTCTGCTGGGTAAAGAAACACAACGCAGACTTTGCGAAGTTTTTGCGTTCAATGGCCGCATTTTCGCACGAACTGTCAAGAATGTCCGCGTAAGCGATAAGCACGTGCAACATTGTTTTCGAAATCTTTCTGCCTCTTCACAACCCCGGCGGCGCGAGGTAAAGTCTTCATACAGACTGAACGAACGTTCAGTTTCCTCATGCCTCTGCGAAGAAGGAACGAAATGTCATTTGCCCGCATAAATTTCAGACGCTGCGCCGCTGCGGCCTTAACGGCAGTCATAGCCGTAACGATCGCGGCGCCCGCCGCCATTGCCCGCGGTCCTGGCCCAGGTCCCCGTCCGGGCTTTGGACCTGGTCCAGGTTTTGGCCCCGGACCCGGGTTCGGTCCCAGACCTCCCATGCATCGGCCAATCCCGCCGCCTCCCAGACCCAGATACCGCCACCATCACTGGGGATGGGTGTGGCCCTCGCTCGCCTTTGGCGTGACCGCCTATGGAATCGGCTCGCTGCTTGATTCCGCCCGCTCGGACTACGCCGCTTCATCGGCAGCAGCCTCTGCTGCGAGCGCGGCACAAAGCGCAGCCATCGCTCAGGCGGCGGCAAACCGTGCACAGCCCAAAATCGTGTACTGGTGCGAAGGCGAACAAGGATACTATCCGCAGGTCAGAAGCTGTCCCACCGGCTGGAAAGCCATGCCAGCCCCGCCGTAACGTCAATGCTCGCGCAGGTTCTTTGCTCAAGCGTGCTGCGCTTGAGCAAAACGCCCGGCAATCCACTCTTCAATCACTCGACTCACGTCCTGAGGGCACTCTGTAAGGGGCCAATGAAAGCACTGCACGCCGACCATTTGCGCGCACGCCAGCTTCTCAACCCACCCTTGCATCGCCGCTTCGTTTGTGTAGGTTCCCGCCGATGCTCCGATGACGAGCGTTGGACAAGAAATCGCCTCTGTTGGCGGAGTCTCGCGTCCGACTTCGATCATGTCGCGCAGGTACGCTGCAGCGTGAATGTACTTGAGGTCTTCAAGGGCCGATGAGTACTGCTTGACGAAGGCTTCAAGCTCTTTGCCGCCGCGTTCAATCTTGTGCCGCGCACAAGCATCCATCGCTTTGAGATCCTGATGTTGAAGCCTGCGTCTGATCCCCAGTGCATTCACCAGCCGCACAGAATGCTCAAGCAGCCGCAGCAGCGGCAGACGGCTCTTCATTACCTTGGCTTTTTGAGTAAGAGCCTCGTCTACAAGGGGATCTAAAAGCACAAGCCCAAGCAGGCGCTGTCGACAGCACGCCGCGAAATGCATTGCAATCTGTGCGCCCAGACTATGGCCGATCACAATAGCTTTTTTCAGTCCCGCCGCTTCAAAAATCGATTCAAGATCCCCGCACCACTCTTCGATTGTTGCCTTTTGCCTGTCAACGCTTGAGGCGTGCCCCCGCAGATCCTGGCGAATAATGTCGTAGTTCTCCTTTAAGGGCGTCGCCTCAATAAATTCTTCCCAACGGCTGGCGTTGCTGGCTGCGCCGTGCAAAAGCACAATGCTTGCCTGCGGCGGCTTTTGCCGCGCACAAAGCTTTGACCAGTGAATCCTCGCGCCCTTTCGCTGCAGCCAGGCCTCCTGCTCTCCAGGCAGAAGCCGATAGGCAAGCCTGCTGCGCTCGTCATCATCCGCATTACAGCTGCATGTACTCATTTGCAAGTTTTCCTATGCCTGGTTTTATCCGAAACAGAAGCAGCACCGCACTGATCAGCGCAGCGCTCTGACTTTTGAACCGCAGCCCAAAGCCGGTAGAGCTTGCGCTCAGACACTCCCAGCACGCGGGCCAGCTGCGCCCTAGACCCCGTAAAGTCTCTCACTGCCCTCAGCAAGTATTGCTCCTGCACGACGGCCAGAGGAACCAGACCGCAAGAAGCGTTGAACAATTCGGGCAGCTCTTTCTTGAAGGATGGAATGTCGCCAGCTGCAATCGTAAAGCCGTTCGCCCGCATCGCCGCGCACTCAAGCGTCTCGCGCAATTGTCTTGCATTGCCCGGCCATGGAAGTTTTTGCAGAAGCTCGACGGCTTTTTGCGTAATGCTGTAGGTATTGACGGGAACAAGAGCACGAACAAAATGCCGCGCGAGCGGTGCAATGTCTTCTTTTCTCTCGCGCAAAGGCGCCACGTACACGACATGATGCTCAAGAATGCGGGCCAGGCTTTCGTGCAGTCTTTTTTCACGCACCAGCTCAGTGATCGGAAGCGCCGCGCTTGCAATAAAGCGAAAGGCGGCAATCATAGGCACTTGCGCTGATGCAGGCCAGAACACGCCAACCTCCAAGACTCGCGCGACCTCTTCTTGCACTGCAAGCGGCAGTTTTTCCAGAGCATCGACAAAAAGCGTTCCGCCTGCCGCCTGCGACAAAAGCCCTGTCCTGCCTCTGCTGCCGCGAATGCGCATGCGGCCAAAGAGCAACTCGCGGAAATTGTTTTCTGTGAGCACCTCGGCAGGAACCGCGACAAAGGGACGCGATGCCCGCACGCTGTTTTCATGCACAGTGCGCGCATAAAGCTCTTTTCCCAGCCCCTTTTCTCCAACAATCAAAACGGGATAATGCGCGGCGGCGGCTTTTGCGAGCTCACGCATCAGCGCCTGATGCAGAGCTGACTCGCCGACCTGCCCGCGCGACATGTCATTCATGCCGAGCCCCTGCTCAACGCGAATGCGCTCAAGCCAGTAACGAAGGCTTCCGTCTGAGGCGTATACAGGACTGAGCGCTACCCGAAACCGCGAGGCGCGCGAACTGGTAAAAACCGTCTGTTCAAGAACGCTCTCTTGACGCGTGCGCATCGCCTCGCGTCGCGGACAGCCCAGCCCGCACAGCGCACAGTCCTCCGAACGGTGCATGGCCTCCCAACAGCGTCTGCCCTCAAAACGAAAGGCACCAAAAGTCCTCAAAAAAGCTGCGTTTGCCGCTGCAACCGTCATATCTTCCGGCCGGATCAGAATGGCAGGCTCGTCGACAGCGTTGAGCACACATGCTAATTCACTAGAAATAGCCATGAAACATGCCTCATCAGCCGCGAATCTGGACAGAACCCCTGCTTAGAAACTTTGTTTTGCGGATGCTTTTGCCGACAATCTTCACGTACATTCCCAACCCCCAGACAAGAACTTTCGAAAGTTTACTGTCAAATTTGTCAGTCCCCAGTTCAAACGCTACAAAAATTTTTGACTTTTATCGAATTGTTTCCGCTTTTTTCTGCCCGAGGCGCCTAAGATCACCCTGTTGAGTTGCGTTCTTTTGTCATCAAAACCAAAACGAGAAGCCTCCGTGATTGCCATGTCAACAGACAAAGTGAAAAACGTGCGCAGAAACCCTCGGCTAATTTTTGAGATTGCCGTGGTGCTTTGCTGCAAGCTCGCTGTGATCTTTGCTCTGTGGTACTTCTTTTTTGGTCCGGACAAGCGTCTTGAACAGACGCCGGAAAATGTTGCTTCCGGAATTCTTGATCGCGGTCCTGCCGCACAAAAAGAACGCTAATCGCTGTTTACGCCCGGAATGACGCTAGGACTCTGGGCTGGCAGTCCCGCATCGGCTTTGCCTGCAATTTCCTGCGGAGCAAAAACGAACGGGCCGCCCGCGGCAGCCGCTGCGGGCGCGAGTCGAAGTCAAAGAATCTTTTCTTTTCTTCGTGCTCGTTTCTCCCGAAGCTTTGTGCTTCGGGCCTTTCGGAGCAAATTTTTATGTTATCTCAAGAACTTGTTGACCTGTCGCGCCTGCAGTTTGCGCTGACAGCCATGTACCACTTCCTTTTCGTCCCCCTCACGCTGGGGCTGTCGTTCATGCTGGTGGTCATGGAAGCCTGCTACGTGGTGACCGGGCGCGAAGTCTACAAAGACATGACCCGATTCTGGGGCAAGCTCTTCGGCATCAACTTCGCGCTGGGTGTTGCAACCGGCATTACGATGGAGTTTCAGTTCGGCACGAACTGGGCTTACTACTCGCACTACGTGGGCGATATCTTTGGCGCTCCGCTCGCCATCGAAGGTCTGATGGCCTTCTTCCTGGAGTCGACCTTCATCGGGCTGTTTTTCTTTGGTTGGAACCGACTTTCGAAGGGCGGCCACCTTGCCGTGACCTTTCTGATGGCTTTGGGCTCCAACCTCTCGGCGCTTTGGATTCTGGTTGCCAACGCATGGATGCAGTTTCCTGTCGGCAGCGAATTCAACTACGAAACCATGCGCATGGAAATGACCAACTTCTGGGAAGTGGTCTCCAGCCCCTGGGCTCAGGCTAAATTCATGCACACCATCAACGCCGGCTACATGACGGGCGCCATGTTCGTGCTGTCGATCTCGGCCTGGTACCTGATCCGCGGCCGCGACATCGGCTTTGCCAAAAGGAGCCTGCGTCTGGCTGCCGTATTTGGCCTCGTGGCTACGATTTTGACCGTGCATATGGGCGATGAGTCCGGGTATCTTGTCACGCAGGATCAACCCCAGAAGATCGCTTCGATGGAAGCCATCTGGGAAACGCATGAAGCCCCTGCTCCCTTGTCGCTTTTTGCCATCCCTGATGAAGAGGCCCGCAAAAACACCGTAGACATCGGCATTCCCTGGCTCTTCGGCCTGATGGGCACGCGCAGTCTGTCTCAGGAAATCGAAGGCATCAATCCGCTCGTCGAAAAAGCGCAGGCGCGCATCATCAACGGACAAAGAGCGGTATCTTTGCTTGAGGCCTTGCGCAAAGACAAGGAAAACCGCACATTGCGCCAACAATTTGAGGAGGTCAAGGCCGACCTGGGCTACGGCCTGCTGCTCAAGAAATATACAGCCGACGTCACTCAGGCCACTCCCGAGCAGATCCGTCAGGCCGCCTTGTCGACCGTACCCTCCGTCCTTCCGATGTACTGGACGTTCCGTCTGATGGTCGGCTGCGGTCTGGCCTCAATTCTGGTTTTCCTGCTTGGCGTCTACTACACGCTCAAAGGAACGATTGCCCGCAAGACGAAGACGCTGTGGCTTTTCGTTGCTGCTCTTCCGTTGCCCTGGCTTGCCTGCGAAGCCGGCTGGTTTGTCGCCGAATACGGCCGTCAGCCCTGGACCATTTATGAAGTTCTTCCTGTGGATCTTTCGGTGTCTACGCTTTCGACGGGCGATGTGCTCGGTTCGCTGATCGGCTTTGTCGTGCTCTACACCGCGCTGCTCATTGTCGAGTTCTGGCTGATGGTGCGCTTTGCCAAGCTCGGTCCGAGCTCGCTCGGCACCGGCCGGTACTTCTTTGAACGCAAGGCATAACCCTTCAGCAGGAGACGCATATCATGATTGACTATGAAATTCTTCGAGCCATTTGGTGGCTTTTCATCGGCGTCCTGCTCGTTGGCTTTGCCATCATGGACGGCCAAGACATGGGCGTGGGAACACTGCTTCCCTTCCTCGGCAAAGACGACACCGAGCGGCGCTGCATGATCAACTCCGTCGCGCCTCACTGGGACGGCAATCAGGTTTGGCTGCTTACGGGCGGCGGCGCCATCTTCGCTGCCTGGCCCTTGATGTACGCCGCAGCCTTCTCAGGCTTTTACTGGGCCATGCTCATTGTGCTCATGGCGCTCATCTTCCGCCCCGTCGGCTTTGATTTCCGCGGCAAGCTTGCCTCCACCCGCTGGCGCAACACTTGGGATTGGCTGCTGTTTGTCGGTTCGGCCGTGCCTCCGATCATTTTCGGCGTTGCTTTCGGCAATCTGCTGCAAGGCGTGCCGTTTCACTTCGATGAATCGCTGCGCCCGATCTATACAGGGAGCTTCTTTGGACTTCTGAACCCCTTCGGATTGCTGTGCGGCGTCGTCTCTTTGCTGATGATCGTCTTTCACGGCGCAAACTACCTCGTGCTGCGCACAGAAGGCGAGCTGCAGCGCAGAGCCGTATCCATCGGCACGTTGGCAGGTCTCGGCACGGCCATTCTCTTTGTTGCCGGCGGTCTGTGGGCCTATTTCGGTCTTGACGGTCTGGTTGTGAGCGCCGGCCTTGATCCTGCCGGTCCCTCCAACCCGCTTTTGAAAACGGTTGATGTCTATGCCGGTGCCTGGTTCACCAATTTCAGCAACTACCCCGTGCTTTGGCTGGTTCCAGCGCTTGCCGTGATCTGCGCCCTGCTCGGCGTGTACTTCGTCAAGCAACTCAAAGGCCTCTACGCCATCATCTGCTCGTCGGTCGTGCTGCTTGGCGTGATTCTCACGCCGCTGTTGGCAATGTTCCCGTTCATCATGCCCAGCTCCAGCGATCCTCGCTCGAGCCTCACGATTTGGGACTGCACGAGCTCGCAGCTCACGCTTGAAGTGATGTTCTTCGTCACCCTCATCCTTCTGCCTCTGGTGCTCGTCTACACCAGCTGGGCCTACAAGACGATGTCGGGCAAGCTCAACGCTGAGTACATCCGCAAGAACGACCATCACCTCTACTGACAAATTTCTGCCCGAACCGGCAAAGCTGCGCTTTGCCTTTCGGGCAGCCTCTACGCATTTTGGAGTGCTACGAGATGATCTACTTTTACTGGCTTACCGGTCTGGGATTTGCAATTACGCTTTCGGTTGTGATCTCGACCATGCTCGACAACCGTGAAGCAGCCGATGAATAACCGCTTCTGGCTGCTGACGGCCCGCGCTGCAAGCCTTCTTGCAGCCGCGGCCATTGTGGCTGTTTTGGTACTTTATCCCCGGCTTGTTGCTGCGGACTCTGCGAGCGTGCCGCACGGCTTTCTTGCCGTCATGCTCATGGGCATGAGCGCCGCTTGGGTGCACGGCTTCGGCTTCATACCCGAACATCGTCTGCTGCGCATTGTCTTCTCACCGATCATTGCCTGGCCTCTGATCGCTTTGGGAGCCTGGGGCGTCTTTTTCCGGTGAATACGACCATGGGTTCGGCAACGCTGTACGATCGCTTAGGCGGAGAGCAGGCTTTACTGCGTTTGGTGGAGCGTTATCTTTTTCTTCTGCAGACGCGTGAGGAGTACGCCCCGCTTTGCGCGCACTACACGCGCGGCTTTGAGCACTACAAAAAGCGCATGTTCGAATACCTGTCCGGATTTCTGGGCGGCCCCGGGCTTTATATGCAGCGCCACGGCATGCCGTCGCTTCGGGAAAATCACCAGCGCATTGCGATCACGCCGCAGCTGCGCGATCTTTGGTACGGCTGCATGGCGCAGGCCGTCAATGACGAGTTTTCAGATATTGCGCTGCGCCGCGAACTTGAGTCCGCATTCTGGACGATTGCCGACAGCCTGCGCAACGCATAGAGTTCAATCAGAACACTGGCTCGCCTCTTTGCATCAATGTTTTGATTTCGATTTCAAGATTGCGGCTGTCGTCGGCCAACCAAACCATGCCGTCTTGGATGGTGGCGGCAAGCTTCATGTTGCGCGCAGCCATCTCCGTGATCTTTTCGACCGACTCGTCGCTTACCGCCCGAACGGTCAGCTTGTCGATCTTTGAAAAATCCCCTTTGTGCGACTGCCACCAAGGCTCATAGCGCGCTTGATCATAAGCAAGCACGACCACGTCTTCACTTCGGCCCGCAGCGCGCCTGAGCGTTTTCGTATCCGGCACGCCTATTTCAATCCACCTGCCGATGTCTCCTGCGTCATTGATTTCCCACAGCGCAGCCTCGCCTTCAGTCGAAAGTCCTCGTCCGAATTCAACCCTTTCTCCAGCATAAAGCGCATACGCAAGAATGCGCACCATCATGCGTGATTCCGTCTCCGACGGGTGCCGTGCAATCGTCAGCGTTCTCGTTCCGTAATACCCTCTATCCAGGTCGCTGACATCAATAACCGCTCGATAAATCGTTGCTCCCAAAGCCATCTTCAACCACTCACAAACTCAACAAAGTCATCGTCAAAGGAACAGTGAACGCCGAAATAAACGTTGATATGAAAATTGAGCTGCTTGCCAAGTCCTCTTCGCTTTCAAACTGCGCGGCCATGATGTAGAGGTTGACCGCCACAGGCAGACTCGACAAGAGCGTTGCCGCCTGCGTCTGGATGTCGCTCAGACCAATTACGCGGCACAAAGCATAAACGCACAAAGGCTGCAACGCCACCTTCAAAACGGTCACAGTAAGCGCTTTGGGAAGCGCTGCAGTAATCGAGTGGCCTGCCAATCCCATGCCCACCGCCATCAACGCACATGGCGTTGTTGCCTGCGAAATCAAGGCCACGCTGTCAGAAATGGTTTTTGGCAACGTCAATCCCGTCAACATCCAAAGCGTTCCAAGCAAAATGCCCAGCACAATCGGATTTTTGAAGATATTGAGCAGCGCTCGAAGAAACTTTGAAAGATCAATCTTCCCATTGGTGCGGCCAAATTCAACGCAAGCCGTTGCCGCCGTCCAAAGCAGGAGCACATTAAACACGATGATGAGCGAAATCGTAGGCATTGCGGCTGCGCCAAGCCCTGTCTGCACGATGGGCACACCGAGCTGCACATTGTTGCCGAAGATCCCGCCCATCCCGGTGATGACGCGCCCCGTTGAATCCTGTCTGAAAAACTTTGCTCCCAAAAAACTCCCGATGACGTAGACCACGATGCAGGAGCCGAAGAACGCTATGAGCACGCTCCAGTCGACAGGAGGCATGTCCGCCGTCTTGCTCATCAAGTCAAAGAGCATTACGGGCATCAGCAGCTTGAAGACAAACTGCGAAAGAGCCCGCGTCACCTTCTCGTTGAAAAATCCGATTTTAACGAGCGCCCAGCCTAAAAAGACCATGAGAAAAAGCGGCGTGCAAAGCTCAAGTTGATAAAGAAAAACTTCCATGACGCATTGAAACGCTTTCTGCTTCAGAGGGGCGAATTATCCGATGTCCTCGCTCAGAAAAGCAAAACTCCCGCACCGAAAAAATCGATCACGGGAGTTTCTGCTTGGCGCAAGTGCCTGCCTTGCGCCCTGTCCGGCACTAAGCCGTATAACTTAGAACTTGTAGACCATCTGAACGCCGAAAAGGTAGGCGTCAAGGTTTTCGAAATGGCCGACCTTTTCCGAACTTCCTTGCTCCTTGTAGACGCTTCCTTCGCCTACGCCATGCAGCATGGCGGCAGCCACGTCAATTTGCATATTGTCGGTAGCCTGGAAGGAAGAACCAATGGCAAACCACCAACGGTCGGCATCAGGAATAATGGCCGTACGGTAGGAAGGATTGTCGATCGGGGAAGTTTCATAACCAATACCGGCGCGGAACGTCCACCAGTTGGTGAAGCGGAAATCTGCACCAACAGAGAAGAGATAGGTGTCCTGCCATTCATTTGTGATTGAATCACCCAAGCCCAACGGTATAACACCATTCATAGTTAGTACTGAAACCGAACCACCGTCAATGTTGAGCTCTTTAAAGCTTGACCAATCTGTCCAACGGAAAGTTGCGTATAAACTCAAAAGCTCATTGACATCCCAAGCCGCAGTGGCCATAGCCCATGCAGGAGTGGAAAGCGAAGCTGAAGCATCGTGCGTCCCCAACACACCAAGCTGACTTAGCATGGTGTCCACCATAGCTACTGATTGTCCTCCAAGTTTCGCATTGGTCACTTCCAAATCACCGTCAGCATGATGGTTGATCTTTGAACGATAGGACAAACCAAAGCGCAGATTTTCCAGCGGCGACCACATTAAGCCAACATTGAAGCCCCAGGCCCAGCTGTCAGCATCAACCTCTCCATCAACAGAGATATTTCCGCCCATATCCATAGCATCGCCAGGGATATCTTTGCGCTTTTTCAAATCAGCAGCCGCATACTGAATCGACATGCCGGCACCAATGCTGAGCTTCTCCGAAACCTTCCAAGCCACATTCGGATTGAAGTCAAACGTCAGAACTTCAGCGGAAATGCCGCGGTTGGCGTACTTCCAATTGTCGTCATATTCGGTGCCCATGCCGAAAGGAACGGTCATGGCAAGGCCGATCCACATGCTGTCGTTGATCTGGTGCGAAATGTAGCCGTGAGGAATTGCCTGCGTGTTGTACTGACCGTTTTCAGAGGTTCCGTCATTGCCCTCAAAAGCAAGATCCAGGCCGACAGCCACAAAGCCGGCTTGAATTTGCGTGCCCGGATGCAAAGTCATGGTGGCGGGGTTGTAGTAAACGCCGGAAAGATCGGTACCGTCAACACCGACGCCTGCGTATGCGCGGCCCAAGGCGCCAGCGGACTGTTCGGTCAGCATAAAGCCGGCAGCAAAGGCCGACGAAGTCGAAACGAGTGCCGCCGCAGCTGCCGCAGCAATCTTCAAGGAAGTCTTCACAACAAATACTCCAAGGATGTTGTTCGGTCGCCGCAAACATATGCAGCAAGGCAAACCGACAGCGTGCTCTTGTTCTTAACGCAGAGCCCGCCAGAAAAACACGAAAAATCCTCAGCACAAAAAGCCGGTTTCTGCACTTCATGCAAAATCGGCAGTCACAGAGCTAAGGACAAAAATGGTGCGCAATGCACCTGCCTGTATCACAAACACAACGCAGATGCAACGGCTGTGCGCAATTATTAGGGTTTTTCTTGAATTAAGGGCAACTCCCTACACTAGGGTTGTCCCCTGTCATCCCTGATGCGGCCTAATCCATAGGGGAGCATCATCACTGCGGCATCGTCTGCCCGCGGGACAATCTGATCCAGCCGCGCAGAATTCGATAGCCGACCCAGATCCCCATCACAACAAAGCCGAAAACCCACACTGCAAACCCCACCAGCAGCCAAGAGAGAACAAATCCGATAAGCGCCACAATCAGGGCAAAGAACATGGCGTACCAAAAGGTACGGATCTGCCAGGAGAAGTGGCTCTCGACGTAGGTTCCCCGGGCATCAGAGCGCATGACGTAGTTGAGGACAACAGCCGCAATCGACGGCCAGCCGAACAGGAAGGCTCCGATAATGGATGCCCCAGTAGCAATGCCGATCAATATCGACACGCCGTGCAGAATGTAGACAACCTTGGCAACCGTCACAATTGATGGTTCCGGCGCTCTGAGTTCAACCACTGAAATGTGCTCGGGAAGGCTGCTCATAAAACGAAGATTCCTTAAAGATCAGACAGGACCCTTTTTTTGCTGAAAACATCGATCCTCACCAAGCCATTTTATGGGGAAAAAGCCGCAGACGCGGTTAAGCATCTGCGGCTTTTGGTGAGCGTTCGTAACGTCTCCGAACGTTTGACGACTAGCGCTTGAGCAGGTTGAGCTTGCGATGAATTTCGCTTTGCGAATCAATCACTTTCTCACCAGCCTTAGGCGTGAGCTTTGTGTAGCTGCCGTCGGGGTTGAGCATCCACGCATGGATGTTGTCGGCAAGCTGCAGGGCAACAATCTGATTGAGAATGTTGCTTCTGAGCGCTTCATCGAGCACCGGCGTGAGCACTTCAATGCGGCCGTTGAGATTTCTCGGCATCAAATCAGCGCTGCCGACATACATCTGAGGCTTGCCGCCGTGGTTGAAGTAGTAGATGCGGGCGTGCTCGAGCAGCTCGCCCACGATGGAGCGCACGGTAATCGTCTCAGAAACGCCCTTAATGCCGGGGCGCAGCGAGCAGATGCCGCGAACGATGCATTCGATCTTCACGCCTGCACGGCTGGCTTCGTAGAGCTCGCGAATGATGTCAGGGTCAACGAGCTGATTGCACTTCAAAATGATGTGCCCGTTGCCTTCCTTGCGGTGAATTTCCGTCTCTTCACGGATCAGGCGCGTCACATTTGCCCGCAGATGCTTGGGCGAGACAAAGATTCGACGGTAGTCGTTGATGACGCCAAAGCCCGTCATGACATTAAAGAGATCCTGAACGTCGTTGCCGATCTCAAAGTTCGACGTAAAGAGGCCCAAATCGGTGTAGATCTTGGCCGAAGACGCGTTGTAATTGCCCGTGCCGATATGCGCATAGCGGCGCAGACCGGTTTCTTCGCGGCGCACAACAAGGCAGAGCTTGGCGTGGATCTTGAGTCCGGCAAAGCCATAGACCACATTGACGCCGGCGCGCTCGAGCTCTTCGGCCCAATTGATGTTTTGCTCTTCATCAAAGCGAGCCTTGAGTTCGACCACAGCCGTCACCTGCTTGCCGCGGCGACGCGCTTCGAGCAGGCTCTTGACCACAGGCGAGTCGCTGCCGCAGCGATACAGCGTCTGCTTGATGGCAACGACCTTGGGATCGACCGCAGCCAAATGCAGGAAGCGCAGCACGCTGTTGAAGCTGTCGTAAGGATGGTAGACCATCAGATCTCGCTGGCGCAGCTCTCCGAACAAATCTTCGTCGGGCTCAAACGGGGTAGGGAGCTTCGCCTTGAATGGCGGGTACTTGAGATTCGGCCGATCAATGCCGATCAAGCGGATGAATTCGCTGAAGGCCAAAGGCATGCGGGACTTGTAGATCTGCGTGGGATGCAGATCCAAGTGCTTAATCAAAAATTCCTGCAGCGCTACAGGCATGCCGCGGCCAAGCTCCAGGCGCACGACGGAACCGAAGCGGCGCTGTTCGACATAGTCGCGCACGGCTGCAAGCAGATCATCGGCTTCGTCTTCCTCAATTTCCCCATCAGTATTGCGCGTCACGCGGAACATGCCGTAGTTCTTGACCTGGTAGCCGGGAAAGAGGGTTTCCATGCGGTGCGCAATCAAATCTTCCATGAGCAGAATGCGTCCTTCGCCGGAAGTGAGGTTGAGCTGCTCGCCTTCGCGCATGTCTTCAGGCAGGAACAAGAAGCGCGGCACGTTGTTCGGGCTCTTGAGCCGCGCAAAGTGCGGGCGCTGATCGTCGGCATCCTTGCTTCTCAGCTCGATGACAAAGTTGATGCTGCGGCTCGAAATCATCGGGAAGGGACGGCCTGCATCAACTGCCTGCGGCGTAAGAACCGGGAAGATTTCGTTTTCAAAATACTTATCGAGAATGGCGCGGTGCTTGGGCGAGAGAGACTCATAGCTCACAAAGCGCACGTTTTTCTTGTCAAGCGCCGGACGAAGCTCCTTGAGCCAAAGAGTTTCGGCCTGATCAAGCATTTCGCAGACGCGGCGGCGAATTTCGGCAAGCTGCTTGGCCGGCGGCATTTTGTCTGCCCCGGTCGGCGCCACGCCGCTGCGGGCCTGCCGCTGCAGGTTCATGACGCGCACCATGTAAAACTCGTCAAGATTGTTGAAGAAGATCGACAAGAACTTTACGCGCTCCAGAAGCGGCACATCAACATCCATGGCCGTTTCCAGAACTTTGCGGTCAAATTCAATCCAGCTGATTTCACGATTGGTGTACAAGAGTGGCGAATCAAGAGAAACATCTGCGGGAGCTACCACTTCAGATTCAGACTTCTTGGCAGTCGTTCTTCTTCTGCCGGCAGGCTTTTTTGCCTCTGCCTTGGCGCCAGCCTTTGCCGCGGCGCTTCTCGTCGTCTTAACTGCCGCTTTTGTCGTTCTGGAAGACTTGGTCGAACGCTTGGCTGCCGGCTTTGTGTCTGCGGCTTTGGCTTGCTTTGTCGCGTCAGCAGCAGACTCCTGTGCAGTCGCTTCTGCAGTCTTCTGGTCAATGGTGGTGGGTTCGGTCACAGCTCTATCTCCAGTTTCAAAAGTTTGAGCACTGATATACGGTTGGATTCAGAACATCCGCTCTGCAGCTCAACGCTTTAGCGGGACATCTTCAGCCCTTATCTCCTGAGTCTTTCACCGCTTCTGTCGATGGACGTCTCATTGAGCATTTTTTCATCATTTTTGAAGCCTTTTTTCGGACCTCAGCCTTAGACTGTAGCACTCTAGTGCTTCAAAACCATGACAATCCAAAAAATGCCGTTCCTAAACAACAACAGCCCGCAGTCTCATCCCTTCGCGACGGACGAATTTACGCTCGCCGTGCATCGGCTCGCGCTCTCTCCTATATGCCGCAAAATTAAATTCAAAGAAGGCCTGGAGGCTCTCATAGAAAGAAGAAAATCTGCTGCCTGAAGAAAGTTTGCACAGGAACACAGGTATCATTGCCAGAGAATGTATTTGATGCATGTTTTGGAAAGCGTTTTTTCGGCATTCTTCCTATCAGCTCAACATGCATCCTTTTTGTATTTGCAGACAAAGCCATGCGAATTCTGTTGGTTGAAGACGACCCGATGATCGGCGAGGGCGTCGTTGACGGACTCAATGCCGAGGGATACGCCGTCGACTGGGTTCAGGACGGCAATTCAGCGCTCATTGCGCTTAGAACCACCCCGTTTTCTCTTGTTATTCTCGATCTTGGCCTGCCGGGCAAAGACGGCATCAGCGTACTGCGCGAAGTGCGATCTCAAAAAATCCATACGCCGGTGCTGGTTACCACTGCACGCGACACAGTCGCTGATCGTGTTGCTGGCCTTGATGCCGGCGCCGACGACTATCTCATCAAGCCTTTTGACCTCGATGAGCTCTCGGCACGCATCCGTGCGCTTTTGCGCCGTTCCGTGGGCAGAAGCGAGCCGACCATTGAGCGCGGCCGGCTCCTGATCAAACCTGAAACCCGGGAAGTCTTTTACAACGGAGAACCGGTTCTGCTCTCGATCAAGGAATATGCGCTGCTTGTGGCTTTGGCAGACCGCCCAGGCATTGTGCTCTCGCGCGGCCAACTCGAAGAAAAGCTCTACAACTGGGACTCTTCGGTGGGATCAAACGCCATTGAAGTGCATATTCACCACTTAAGAAAGAAGCTCTCGGACGACGCCATTAAAACGGTTCGCGGCGTAGGCTATCTGCTTGAGACGTAGTCTTTGCCTTGTGCGCCAGCAGGACAAGCCCAATGGCAAGCATCCGCAGCAAAATCGTCTTTACCCTCGTCTCGGCGCTTGTCGTTGCCGGGCTCGTGGCTTCGTGGGCTACATATTATTCGACGCGTTCGGAGTTCTCCGCCATTTTCGACAGCCAGCTCAAGCACACGGCCATGGAAATCGTCGAGTCTGGCGCCATCGACATCAGCCGCATTACCCTTGTCGGCCAGTCGCCTCAGCTCAATCTCTTCGTTCAGATTTACGATGCGCATGAAAACCGCATCTACATGTCTCAGCATCGCACTCCGTTGCCCGTAGCCGAAGTCGTTGGCTTCTCGGACGTCAAGCTCGAGTCAGGCGAAGAGTGGCGCCAATACGCAAGCACCGTCGGCACGCGCATCATTCAGGTCGCGCAGCCCATGGACGTGCGCGACAAACTCGCCGTTTCAGCAGCCATGCGCATCGTGCAGCCCATGCTGGTTTTGATTCCGTTTCTGGCCATTGCCATTTGGTTTGTGATCGTGCAGTCTCTGCAGCCACTAAACCGAACAGCACGCGCCGTCTCCATGCGCTCGCCCTCGTCTCTTGAGCCTATCGAGATAAAAAATCTTCCCTATGAACTCAAGAGTCTGGTGGGCGCCATCAACAATCTTTTGCGACGCTTATCCGAAAGTCTCAACGCGCAGCAGCGCTTTGCTTCCGATGCAGCGCACGAATTAAGAACTCCTCTGGCGGCCATCAAGCTGCAGGCTCAGCTTCTGTCGCGCTGCAAACCCGAAGACAAGGCAAAATACGCTGCTCGCCTGCAGCAAGGCGTAGCCCGCGCAACGCGCCTTGTCGAGCAGCTGCTGACCATTGCTCGGCTCGATCCGGAAAATGCCGACAAGCCCATGAGCGAAGTTGACCTTGCCGCTGTTGCCTCAAGCGCTGTTGAGGAGCTCTCCCAAAGTGCCCGCGACAAGGCCATTACGCTCACGGCCCGAGCAGAACCGCTCACAATGATGGGTATGCCCGATGCCATCCACCTGATGGTGGTCAACCTCGCAGACAACGCCATTCGCTACACGCCGGAAAACGGACGCATCGAAATCGGCGTCAAGCAAAAAGGAAACGATGCCGTCATTACCGTCACCGACGACGGACCCGGCATTGCTCCCGAAGAACGAGAGCGCGTCTTTGAACGCTTTTACCGCGCACTCGGCACAAAAGTCTCAGGAACAGGCTTGGGACTGGCTATTGTCAGTCGCATCGTTGCCATGCACAATGGAACAATCCGGATTACCGATGGTTTTGCTCGCCTCGCACACGACGGTTCTGGCGAGGGGTTTGGGACTCAATTTGTGGTAACGCTTCCTCTAACGCCAAACCGTGGATTGCCGCGGCTTTCATGAATTTCTTCAATCTCTTTGCAGGCCCTCACAATATGCTCGAACAATTTCTCAAAGATCTCGCCGAACTCGTCAACCTTGACTGCGGCACGCACAACACTGAAGGCGTCACAAAGGCTGCGCACATCATGCAGCGCCACTTCGAAGCCCTTGGCTGGAGGGCCGAGCTTGTTGATCTGGGCCCTGAAGTCGGCAAAGGGCTTTTTGCCACCAACAAGCCTGAAGCAGAAAAATTCGATCTTCTGATGAATGCGCATCTCGATACCGTCTTTGCCGACGGCACCGCCGCAGCCAGACCTTTTGCCGTCAACGGCAATATCGCCACGGGGCCAGGCTGCTCGGACTGCAAAGCCGGCGTAGTTTCCATCCTTTACGCACTGAAGGCCGCCGACCCCAAAGATCTTGATCGTCTGGCTATTGCCGTGTGCATGGATCCAGACGAAGAAACGGGTTCAAAGAATTCAGCCGCATGGATGCGTTCAATCGCCTCTCGCACCAAGCAAGGACTTGTCTTTGAAGCCGCCCGCCCCAACGGAGCTCTGGTGCGCTCGCGCAAAGGAGCCTATCAGCTTCGCGTGCACGTCAAGGGAATTGCCGCGCATTCAGGCAACAACCCCAAGGCTGGCCGTTCAGCCATTTTAGAAGCCGCCCGCATGATCAACGAGATTGCCGAGCTCTCGGACTTTGACGGCACGGGCGTAACGGTCAACACGGGCATGATTTCCGGTGGCTCGGCCATCAACGTCATTGCCCCGGAGTGCACCTTCGGAGTTGATATCCGCGCCTGGACAGACAAGGACATGGATGAAGCGCTTGCCAAGATTCGCGACCGCGCAGCACATCCATCGATCGACGGCGTGACGATCAGCATTGATCTTTTTGGCATTACGCCGGCCATGCCGCGCAGCGAAGCGGGCAGCGAACTTGTTGCAAAAATCAACAAGGCCGCTCAACTCGCTGGCCTCAGCATCGACTGGGTTGATGCTGGCGGCGCTTCCGATGCAAACCACATGGCGCCTTCGGGCTTTGCTGTTGCCGACGGTCTGGGCCCCATCGGAAACCATGCGCACAGCGAAAAAGAGTGCCTCTGCATTGATTCCATTGAGCCGCGCATCAACATGGTCGTCAAGCTGCTGTCGCTTCTTTGATTGTCCGCTGCTCTTTTTCAAGGCCGCCGAACGTTGCGCCTTTGCTTTGGCGGCCTTTGTTACAAATTTAACGCTCGAGCCACAGATCCCAACGCTTAAATTCATGTTTTTGGTTTATCGTGCTCGCTATCGATTAATGGCCGGCAAATGAAACAGTTTGCCCGCAGCAAATTTTGAGCTGCTGCCGGCCTTCATCCTTTTTCAGGAGTTCTGACTTTGATTCTCAACAACGCTTTCAAGCCGGTCGCGGCTGTCGTTGCCGCCGCCGTTGTGATGACCGGCTCCATGTTTGCCGTAGGCGCCGCCGGCGCTCAGGAAATTGCCCCCATGACGGCTGCCCAAACGCAGCAGCTGCCCGACTTCGTTCAACTCGTCGAGAAGTACGGCAAGGGCGTGGTTAACATTTCTACCCTGCGTGAAGCGCGCGTGATCGAAGGCGTCAACCCCTTTGAAGGACTTGACGAACGCCACGCTGAAATCTTCCGCCGCTTCGGCTTTCCGATGCTCCCCTTTATGGGACCGCGCGAAGAACCTGAAAAGCGCGGTACGGGTTCGGGTTTCATCATCAGCGCCGACGGCTTGATTCTTACCAATCATCACGTCGTTGACGGCGCCGACGAAATCACGGTTCGCCTCACCGACAACCGCGAATTCAAAGGAAAGGTTCTCGGCAGCGACGCCAAAACCGATATTGCCGTCGTCAAAATTGAAGCCAAGGATCTGCCCGTGCTGAAAATGGGCAACAGCGATGATCTCAAAGTCGGCGAATGGGTGGCTGCCATCGGCAGTCCCTTCGGTCTGGACAACACGGTCACCGCAGGCATTGTCTCGGCTAAGAGCCGCAAGCTTCCGAGCGATCAGTATGTCCCCTTCATCCAGACCGACGTGGCCGTCAACCCCGGAAACTCGGGCGGTCCGCTCTTTAACATGAAAGGCGAAGTCGTCGGCATCAACTCGCAGATCTTTTCGACCTCGGGCGGCTTCATGGGATTGTCTTTTGCCATCCCGAGCAATCTCGCCATGCAGATTAAGGATCAGCTCGTTGAAAAAGGCAAGGTCACGCGCGGACGCATCGGCGTCGTCATTCAGACCGTAACGCAAGACCTGGCCGAAAGCTTCGGCATGAAGACGCCCAAGGGCGCCATCGTCAGTCAGATTGACAAGGAAGGCCCCGCTGCCAAGAGCGATCTGCGTGTGGGCGATGTGATCGTTGCCGTCAACGGCAAGACGATTGACGACAGTGTTGACATGCCCCTGATGATCGGCAACATGACTCCGGGCTCAACAGCCAAGCTCGACATCATTCGCGACGGCAAGAAGATGACCATCAACGTCAAGGTCGAAGAAGCTGACTCCTCTGCTCCGGCACAAGGAAAAGCCGCGGCCTCAAACGCCTCCAAGCTGGGCGTAACCGTGCGAGCGCTGTCCGCTGAAGAGCAAAGCAAGGTCGGCACCGAAGGCCTTCTCGTTGTGAAGAGTCAAGGAGCTGCCCGCAAGGCCGGCATTGCTGAAGGCGACATCATCGTCAATGTCAACGGCACCGCAATCAAGACCGTCAATGATCTCGGCAAGGTCATTGAGAAGAACGCAGGCAAAACGCTTCGTGTTTTGGTACAGCGCCGCGACGGCCGCATCTTCATCCCGGTGAAGATCAAATAGTCTTTTCTTCTGCTTTCTGGAAAACCGTCCGACTGCTTCAAAACAGCGGACGGTTTTTTGCACAAGCCTGTCTTTTCCTCTCGGCAGCGTACGGGCACGCGCGGCTGCGAGTTTTGATTCAGACTGCCTTCTTAGAAGAAAACAGCCGACATGCACGCGCAGGCCGGCTGTTTTTCATTGCTTTGCGAATTTTGCAAAATCTAGAGAATCAGGATCTCGTCTGATCAAATTTTCTGTCTGTTTCCCATTGATTGAGCACCTGGATGGCTATTTCGTTGGCGAGCTTTTCGCGGTCGATTTTCTGAGCCACGGCACGAATAGCCAAGCCGTCCATCACGGCCATGTCAACCGTGATGCGCACCTCGAGCCACTTATCATCGGCGTCGCCGTAGCTGCGGTACATCTGTGCAAGCAGCTCGCGAATCTTGTCGTCAGATCGAACAATGATCTGCCGAAGCTGATCGTTGTGCACGGCCTCGGCAAATATCTCAAGCGTCACACGGGCGCGCTTCATGTCCATGCTGGCGAGTGCGATGTCACGAAGATGCTGCAGCCGCTCCTGTCGCGTCGGCTTGGAGTACTTAAGCCGCGCAACCTGATCGGCAAGTTTTTTCACCTCTCTTTCGGCCAAGCACTCAACAATGGCTGCTTTGCCGTGAAAATAGTTGTAGAGGTTGCCTACGCTCATGCCGGTGCGGCGAGCCACTTCCACCATGGTCGTGGCATTGAACCCTTTTTCCGCAAAGCACTCTCGAGCAACGTCAAGAATTTCCTCCCGACGCTGCTCGTAGAGATTAAAGTCAAGAACGGTCATTCGCAGCCTCCGGGACGACCTCAGAGGCCTGATGCTGTTCTTGTTGCTGGGGCTCAAGCTGCGAGCCGCCGCCCAATGCCTTGTAGAGCATCACGTAGCTTGTCGCACGCGAGAGTTTCGTGCTGATCAGCGTCTGCTGCGCCGTAAAGTTTGAGCGTTGACTGTCGAGCACCGTGAGATAGCTGTCGGCGCCGTTTTTATAACGCTCCTCAGACAATCTCAGGCTTTCAGCCGTGGCATCGGCAAGCTTTTGCTGAGCCTCGAGCTCTTTACCCACGGTGCCTTCCATGGCAAGCGCATCTGCCACCTCTTGGAAAGCCTTCTGGATGGTCGATTCGTAGTCGGCCACCGCAGCCTTCTGCGCAGCCTGCGCCGCCTCAAGGTTGGCTATATTGCGGCCGCCCGAGAAAATGGGAAGACTGATCTGAGGTGCAAAATTCCAAAATCCGGTGCCGTTGCTAAACAGGTCGTCAAGCTCGCCGGAAGTCGTGCCGAAGGCGCCTGTGAGCGAAATGCTCGGGAAAAATGCCGCACGGGCAACACCGATATTGGCATTGGCGGCAATTAACGCCGCTTCAGCCGCAGCAATGTCAGGCCGCTGCAGAAGCACTTCACTGGGGACATTGGAAATGGCCGAAACAGCCTTTGTTGCGCCGTCGACCAGTCCGTCGGGCTCCATGCTTGCATCAACAGGGCTGCCAACGAGCACATTGAGCGCATTGCGGTACTGCGACACGGAGCGCTGAGCCTGAGCCCGTGCAGCCATGGCCGAAGCCACAGTCGTCATGGCCTGCTGCACCTCGAGCTGGCTCGAAGCACCGAGCTCATAACTCTTTTCGATGAGCTCCAGGCTTTTGAGCTGGCTTTGATATGTCTGCTCAGCAAGCTTCAGAAGATCCTTCGATGCGCCAAGCGACAGCCAGGTCTGCGCGATTTCGGTAATCACCGTCATCTGCGTCGTGCGCTGCGCTGCCTCTGTCTGCATGTAGGCCTGCAAAGCCTGCTCATTCAAGTTGCGCACGCGCCCGAACAGGTCAAGCTCGTAGGTCGTCATGCCCAGCGAAGCCGTATAGACATGCGACGTAGACTCCTGTCCCGTGGCGCTTACCGAAGCCGGAGTGCGGCTGGCTGCCTCATCGGCTGAGGCCGCAATCGTCGGAAACAGATCAGCGCGGCTGACGCGATACTGCGCACGCGCCTGCTCGACGGCATACACCGCCGAGCGCAGGTCGCGGTTGTTGATGAGTCCCAAACGAATCAACTCGCGCAGGCGCGCGTCAGTAAAAAAGTCGCCCCAAAGCGCAAGCCCTTCGGTGAGCAGCTCTGCGCTTTGCGTAGCTTCATCCTGAGGCCATGCCGCAGGAACGGGAGCCGCCGGGCGCTCGTACTCAGGAGCCAGATTTACGCACCCCGACAACAGCAAGGCGGCCGCCAGCGGCAAAAGACAAAAACTCTTACGCATTTTCTGATTTAACCTCTTCGCTGTCATGAGCATGTGCAGGATTCTTCTTGCTGCCGAAAATTCTCACAATAAGAACATAGAAGACGGGCACGAAGAACACGCAAAGGAACGTGCCGGCGAGCATGCCTCCGAGCACTGCCACGCCGATTGCCGACTGAGCGCCGGCACCAGCCCCGGTCGCCGTTGCCAGCGGCAGCACGCCGAGACCGAAGGCCAGAGACGTCATCAAAATCGGGCGCAGACGCAGACGCACGGCCTCAACCACAGCCTTGAGAACTTCCATGCCGCTGTCAGCAAGATCTCGGGCAAATTCCACAATCAAGATAGCATTTTTAGCCACCAGGCCGACCGTCGTCAACAAGCCGACCTGGAAGTACACGTCGTTCTCCTTGCCCGTAACCCAGGTCAGCCCCAGTGCGCCCAGAACGCCCAGCGGAACAACCAAAATCACGGCCACGGGAATCGACCAAGACTCATACAGTGCGGCCAACGCCAGGAACACGACCAAAATCGACAATGCATAAAGCGGAGCCGCATTGCTGCCTGCCACGCGCTCCTGATAAGAAACGCCATTCCACTCAATGGAGTATCCCGGCGGCATCTCGGCCAAGATGTCTTCAATGATCTTCATGGCTTCGCCAGAAGAAACTCCCTGGGCAGGGCTGCCTTGAATGTTGACGGCATCAAGTGCATTGAAGCGCTCCAGACGCGGAGAACCATAAGCCCATTTGGTCGTGGTAAACGACGAGAAAGGCACCATCGTTCCGCTTGAGCTTCGGGCATACCATTTGCTCAAGTCTTCCACCTGCCCGCGAGAATCAGCATTGCCCTGCACGTATACCTGCTTGAGGCGCCCCTGATCCATGAAGTCGTTGACATAGGTCGAGCCAAAGGCCGCATTGAGCGTCACATTGATCTGCGATTCAGACACGCCAAGCGCGCGCGCCTTGTCGTAGTCGACATTGACTTCGAGCATCGGCGCATCAGCCATGCCGTTGTGGCGGACTTGAACCAAGCGCGGATCAGCATTGGCCTTGGCCAGGAACATGCCCATGACCTCCATCAGACGATCATGCCCCTGTCCGGAACGATCCTGCAGGTAGAAGTCAAAGCCTTCGGCCACGCCCAATTCCGGCACGGCCGGCAGCGGGAACACAAAGCTCTGCGCATCCTTGAATTCAGGCGACATGAGTTTTGCCATCGTGCGCATCATGACGGCATCGACCGTCTGATGCGGCTCGGTACGCTCCTCCCAGTCCTTGAACTTCAAAAAGCCCATGGAGTTGTTCTGACCAGTACCGGCAAAAGAAAAGCCTCGTACCGTAAAGATCGACTGAACCGTATCTTTTTCAGCCTCGCGAACGACCTTCTGGAAGCGATCGAGCACTGCATCGGTGCGTTCGGCCGTGGCGCCCGCCGGGGTCTGGGCCATCATCAGCAGCGTACCCTGATCTTCCGGCGGCATGAATGCGCTCGGGATCTTCATAAAGCCCAACACCACGAAGCCGCACAAAATGGCGTAGATGATCATCAATCGGAAAATGCGCTTCACAAGCCCCTGCACCGAACTGCAGACGCCGCGATTGAGAGCGTCAAAGCCGGTGTTGAACCACCCAAAAAAGCCTTTTGTAGCCTTTTCATGCGTAGCATCGACCTGCTTGAGCATGGCCGCACACAGAGCCGGCGTCAAGGTCAACGCCACAATCACCGAAAGCACCATGGCCGAAACAATCGTCACGGAGAACTGCCGGTAAATAATGCCCGTAGAGCCGCCGAAGAACGCCATCGGTACAAACACAGCCGAAAGCACCATGGCAATGCCGATCAGCGCCCCGGTAATCTGGTTCATGGACTTGATGGTTGCCGTTCGCGGATCGCATTTCTCTTCGGTCATCACGCGCTCGACGTTCTCCACCACGACAATGGCGTCGTCGACCAACAAGCCGATGGCCAGCACCATGGCAAACATCGTGAGCACGTTGATGGAAAAGCCCAAAATTTCGAGAATGGCAAATGTTCCCAGCAGCACCACCGGCACGGCAATCGTCGGAATGATCGTCGCTCGCCAGTTCTGCAAGAAGAGATACATCACGCAGATCACGAGGATAATGGCCTCAACGAGCGTCTTGACCACTTCGTGGATAGCCGCGCGAACAAAGGGCGTCGTATCAAACGGAATCACCGTCTCAACGCCTTCGGGGAAGAATGGACGAAGCTCTTCGATCTTGGCCTGCACGCGCTTGGCCGTATCCAGAGCGTTGGCTCCGGCACTGAGGTAAATGGCAATGCCAGAAGACGGCTGTCCGTCAAAGCGGCCCTGGAAGGTATAGGTCTGCTGGCCCAGCTCCACCGTGCCGATGTCCTTGATGCGAACCGTTGAACCGTCCATCGGGCTCTTGAGCACAATGTTTTCGAACTGCTCGGGCGTATTGAGCATTGAGCTTGCGCGAATCGTTGCCGTGATGACGCGCTTGCCGTTGGTCGGCTGACCGGCAATGTCGCCTGCCGCCACCTGCACGTTCTGCGTTTCAATGGCTGCGATTACGTCGGAGGGCTCAAGCCCATACTTCATCAGCAGCCCCGGATCCATCCAGATGCGCATGGCATAGGACGCACCGAACACCGTTGATTCACCGACGCCCTCCAAACGCGCAATCGGCTCTTCGACGTTGTTTGTAAGGAAGTCGCCCAAGTCTCCTGATCCAAGACGCCCGGTTTTGTCGATAAAGCCCACCACCATCAAAAAGGAGGCCGAGCTCTTGTCGACAGTTACGCCGAGCTGACGCACCGTTTCAGGCAGATTGGGTTCTGCCGCCGAGAGCTTGTTCTGAACCTGAACCTGGGCAATATCGGGATTGGTGCCGGCCACGAAGGTCAGCGTGATGGCCATGCGGCCGGTTGAGTCCGAATAGGAGCTCATGTACATGAGCCCGTCGAGACCCGTCATGTTTTGCTCAATAATCTGCGTGACGGTTCTCGACATGGTTTCGGCATTAGCACCCGGGTAGGTCGCATTGATGCGCACCTGCGGAGGGGCAATATTGGGGTACTGCGAAACCGGAAGGTTGAAAATCGACAGCGCCCCCGCCAGCATGATGACGATGGCGATCACCCAGGCAAAAATCGGGCGATCGACAAAGAAACGACTCAGCATAGTTGACGTCTCCGCTTACTTGGCCGCAGCAGCCGTTGATTGAGCAGCAGGAGCCTGCTGAGCGGCTGCGCCTGGCGCTCCGTAGCTCACCAAAGAGCCAGGGCGCACGTGCTGGATTCCTTCGACAATGACCTTGTCGCCCTCGGACAGACCGGAATCAAGCACCCAGTAGGCGCCGTCGGCTCCAGCAATCACCACGTCGCGGCTTTCCACCTTGTTGTCCTTGTTGACGATGTAGACATACGGTTCGCCCGTATTGCGGCGCATTGTGGCACGCTGATCGAGCTTCACAGCCTTTTCGCGCACGCCGTCAACGAGCCGAGCACGCACGTACATGCCGGGCATCAGCTCTCGATCAGGATTGGGAAAAACTGCGCGAATGCGGACAGTTCCCGTCGATTCATCAACCAGCGCATCCTGGAAGGTAAGCTTGCCCAAAGCGTTGTAGACGCGCCCGTTTTCAAGCACGAGCTGCACATCGGTGCTGCCTTCCGTACCAAGCTTGATGATGCCTTCCTTAGCCTGCTGGCGAAGATTGGCAATCACATCGTAGGACTGCGTAACGTCGACATAAATCGGATCGAGCTGCTGCACGACGGTCAAGCGCGCGGCCTGATTGGCCGTAACAAGAGCGCCAGGAGTGACCTCAGACAGGGAAACCTTCCCCGAAATCGGGCTTGTCACTTTCGTGTAGCGCAAATCAATGCGGGCAGCCTCTAGCGCCGCCTTGGCTGCCGCCACATTCGCCACGGCAACCTTGTAGTTGGCCTGCGCCGTATCGTTGGCCGAGCGGCTTACTGCATTGACCTTGACGAGTTCAGCCGAACGCTTGGCGTCGGCCTTGGCTGACACCAATGTGGCCTCTGCCTGCAGCAGCGCTGCACGAGCCGAAGCAACATTGGCTTCGTACACGGCCGGATCAATCTGATAGAGCGACTGACCGAGCTTAACTTCGCTGCCCTCTTCAAAAAGACGCTTCTGAATAATGCCAGAAACCTGCGGACGCACCTCGGCAACACGATAAGCCGATGTGCGGCCAGACAGTTCTGTGCGCATGATCGCGTCCTGCAGATGGATTTCCTGAATCGTTACCTGCACGGCGCGCTGCGCGGCCGCCTGCTGCGGCGCAGCATCCTGCTTTTTACCATTGCAGCCCGTCAAGGCCACAGCTGCAGAGGCTGCCAACGCTATAACCGCAAGTCGCGGCATATTTTTCAACATCATTTACGAGAACTCCGAAACAAATTATTTCCGGTTATTGAGGCTTTATCCGCCCTAGAAATTCAGTCCAGAAGCACCAAAAAGGAGAAAAAGCGCACAACCCCCTTTCCCCAAAAACTGAACAATCATTCACTTCTGAACGAGCGTTCAGAATTTTACGTACATTTACGCTCTCTGTCTTATTCCCCAAAAGGATGAATGCCCAAAAAAAAATAGATTTTTATGCTTTAAATCAAAGATTTTTATTCTTGATGGCTTTTTTCGAATGCCGCTTTGCGCCCAAAAATTCTTTCTGCCGCCTGCGCGCAGAAAAGACCAGCAACCACCAGCATCATGCCTGCGGCAACCGACACGGTGAAAGGCTCGTGGAGCACGACAATGGCAGTTGCCACCGTAACCACAGGAATAAGGTAGATGTAGACGGTGCTCAGCACAGCACCGAGCACCTTGACCGACAAGCTCCAAAAAACAAAGCAAAGTCCGGAAGCAAGCAGTCCCAAAAAGAGCAGGTTGCCGCCGACCACAGGATCAAGAAGTTCATCGACATCGACCGAAAACTCCCCGAGACAAGCCGCCGGAATCATGCACAAGATGCCGTAGAAAAAAATGCGGCGCGTCACGGGCAGCGCAGCAAATCCATAGACCGTAATGCGCTTGATCAAAAGCGAATAAACCGCCCACACAAAGCCGGCCGCCGCTGCAAGCAAATCCCCCGAGGCATTGAATTGCACTGCTTCTTCACCACTCCAGCAAATAAGCCCCACACCGGCAAGCGCCAGCATCAGACCAGCAAAAAACCAAGCAGTCAAACGCTCATTGGCACCAAAAAGCCGCCCCAGCAAGGCAGTAAAAAAAGGCGACAGACAGACAATGACGCCGACGTTGGAAGCTCTGGTATAGACAAGCGCGATATTCTCCACAAGATAGTAAAGGCATATTCCAGTAAGTCCGGCGAGAAAAAAGCACCACTCCTGAGTACGCGTTGTTTTCCCCAATCTCCTCGGCCAAAGAATCCATAAGAAGACGTAGCCCAGAATAAAGCGAATGACGAGAATCTCCACAGGTGCAAGCACTTCAAGCAGCACCTTCGTGGAAACAAACGTCACGCCCCAGACGCCCACCGTGAAAAGTGCAAGCAAGTGTCCGACAAGCACATCTTTTTGCATGATGAACCTATGGGAAATTAAAAAACAAGCGGCAAAGAAAAACCGCCGCTTGTTTCTGAAAATGGAAAATTCCTTTTTTTACTCTACCGTTACGCTCTTGGCCAGATTGCGAGGCTTGTCGACGTCGGTTCCGCGCGCAAGCGCCGTATGATAAGCCAGCAGCTGCAGCGGCACGACATGCAGAATCGGCGACAAATCCCCATAGTTTTCCGGCAGCCTGATGACGTGCATGTCTTCTGTGCTGTCAATCACGCTGTCGCCGTCGGCAAAGACGTAGAGCTTGCCGCCGCGAGCGCGAACTTCCTGCATGTTGCTCTTTAGTTTTTCCAGAAGTTCGTCGTTGGGCGCAATCGTCACCACCGGCATATTGGCGTCAACTAGCGCCAGCGGACCATGCTTGAGTTCCCCTGCCGGGTAGGCTTCGGCATGGATGTAGCTGATTTCCTTGAGCTTAAGCGCGCCTTCGAGCGCGATCGGGTAGTGCACGCCGCGCCCCAAAAACAGCGCATCATCCTTGGATGCAAAACGCTCGGCCCACGCGATGATCTGCGGCTCGAGCGCAAGCACGCTCGTCAATGCTGCGGGAACATGCCGCAGCCTCGACAGCGCCTGAGCCTCGCCCTTCTCATCGAGTCTTCCTCTGAGCTTGGCAAGCGTCAGCGTCAGCAAATACAAAGCGGCAAGCTGCGTCGTAAAGGCCTTTGTGCTGGCAACTCCGATTTCCACGCCCGCTCGCGTGATGTACGACAGTCTGCTTTCCCTTACCAACGCACTTTGAGCAACATTGCAAACGGCCAGCGTCTTCGTCATGCCCAGCGAAACCGCGTGCTTGAGCGCAGCGATCGTATCGGCTGTCTCTCCGGACTGAGAGATCGTTACGACCAACGTTTCGGGATCAGCAATAGAGACGCGGTAGCGGTATTCGCTGGCAATCTCTACATCGCAAGCGATCCCGGCAACAGCCTCCAGCCAATACTTGGCGGTCAAAGCCGCGTAGTAGCTCGTTCCGCATGCAAGCATCAGAATGCGCCGCACGCCCTGAAAAACTTCCTGCGCATCCGCTCCGAACAGCGTGGGCGAGATGCCCGCCACGCCTTCGAGCGTATCGCCGATTGCCCGCGGCTGCTCAAAGATTTCTTTTTGCATGTAGTGACGGTACGGTCCGAGATCCGCGGCACCAGAATAAGCCTGCACGCAGACCGGCTTGCGCTCGATCGGCGCATACCCTCCTTGCGCGCTGCGAGCATAGATCTGCACGGCTGCTTCCGTCAGATCCACCACGTCGCCTTCCTCAAGATAAATGAAGTTGTCGGTTACTCCGGCCAGCGCCATCGCATCGCTTGCAATGAAGTTCTCGTGCTGACCAACTCCAACGACCATGGGCGAGCCCTGTCTTGCTCCCACAATGCGTCCTGGCTCCTGGCACGAAAATACGGCAATGGCATAAGCTCCTGTGACGCGCGCCAGCGCCTGCTTGACAGCCTTCAGGAGATCTCCCTCGTAGTAGCGGTTGACCAGATGCGCGAGCACTTCGGTATCCGTCTGACTGGTCATTTCCACGCCCTCGGCAACAAGCTCGGCCTTAAGTTCGGCGTAGTTTTCAATAATGCCGTTGTGCACCAAGGCGATCCGCCCTCCCGCAATATGCGGATGCGCATTCATTACGGCCGGCCCGCCGTGCGTGGCCCAGCGCGTATGCGCAATGCCCGTCGTGCCCTGCATGCCGTCTTCAACGACCTGCTCGGTCAAATCCTTGACGCGCGCCACGCTGCGCGCGCGCTCAATTTTTCCATTTCGAACAACGGCAACTCCGCAGCTGTCGTAGCCTCGATATTCAAGACGACGCAAGCCTTCGAGCATGACAGGAACAATATCTCTGCGGCTCACGCCGGCAACGATTCCACACATGATTCAAATTCCTTGAAAAAACTCAATGCGTTTTTCGTCTGACGCAAAACCGCCGCTTACTGCTTCTTGCTCGGGCGCTGCCAGCCGTCAATCGTGCGCTGCGGTGCGCGGCTCAGCGTGAGCTTGCCCTGCGGCGCATCCTTGGTGAGCGTGGTGCCGGCGCCGAGCGTTGCTCCCTCTCCCACAGTCACCGGAGCCACCAACTGCGTGTCGGATCCAATGAAAGCGTTGTCGCCGATGGTCGTTCTGAACTTGTTGACGCCGTCGTAGTTGCAGGTAATGGTACCGGCCCCGATATTGACGCCGCTGCCCATATCGGTGTCGCCGATGTATGAGAGATGGTTGATTTTGGATCCCTTGCCGATATTGGACTTCTTTATTTCCACAAAGTTGCCCACATGCACGTCGTCGCAAAGCGCCGCCTGGGGGCGCAGACGAGCATAGGGACCTACCAGAGCGTGCGAACCGACTTCGGCCTGATCAATATGGCAGAAAGCCTCAATGCGCGTGCCGGCTCCGATTTTTGCATTTCGAATGACGCAGTACGGGCCGACGTAGACCCCGTCGGAGAGCTCTACATTGCCTTCGAACACGCACCCCACATCAATAGTGACGTCGCGTCCGCAGACGAGATTGCCGCGAATGTCCAGACGCGACGGATCAATGACGGTGACGCCGGCTTCGGTTAAAAGCTCAGCCTGATGGTCCTGCCAAATGCCTTCGAGCCGCGCAAGCTGCGTCTTGGAATTGACCCCTTCCACCTCAAAGCTTCTTCTCGGCCGGGCTGAATTGATGCGCACGCCGTCGCGCACGGCAAGCCCGATGACGTCGGTGAGATAGTACTCGCCCTGCGCATTGCTTGCCTTGAGCTCGGAGAGCCACCCCGCAAGACGCGCAGTCGGCAGCAGCATGATGCCGGTGTTGACCTCGCGGATCTGCTTTTGTCCTTCCGTCGCATCCTTTTGCTCAACAATGGCCACAATGCGTCCTCTTTGCCGCAGAATGCGCCCGTATCCCGTAGGATTGCGCAAAACAGTGGTCAGAATCGCCATGCCGTCGCCTGCGACTGCTCTCAGACGATCAATGGTCTCGGGCTGCACGAGCGGCACGTCGCCCAATAAAACAAGCGTGTTGTCAGCTTCCGGATCCAATGCCGGCAAAGCACACTGCAGTGCATGCCCGGTTCCCATCTGCGGCTCCTGCAGCACGAATTCCAAACCTTCACGATTTTCAAGTGCCTGCTTGACGACTTCGGCGCGATGCCCCACAACAACCACTGTGCGGCTTACATCTGCAATCTTTTGCACAGTATCGAGAACGCACTCGATCATCGGCTTTCCTGCCAAAGGCTGAAGCACTTTGGGAAGATCGGAGTGCATGCGCTTGCCTTGGCCGGCGGCCAGAATCACAACATTCATCATGGTGTTTGCTTCCTGAGTTTTCGCCCTTTGTATTTGCAAAAAATTTCGGGCGGGGTTGATGCTTAAACAAGCGTATTTTGCCATTGCGTGCAGCTTGGCTGCACAGGTCGAAAGCATTGATTCTCGCAGCAGTGCATCAAAAAAATTCCTCCTTCGCCAAAACCGCACGCAGAAAGCTTTTGGAAAAATCGAGCTGTTCAATTTTTCAACGTTTTAAATTCATCTCTTTTCTGCGGCGAATCAAGCCAATTAGGCACTTTCGGCAGTTACGATTTGTAAAAAACTACCTAAAATCCAGTCGTTGCGAGTGTGTCGATCTTTTCTGCACATGATGTTTATTCCAGTGAATTGTTCTGCAGTTCCGTATAAACAACAAAAGCTGATTTCCTCCCTCGAAGCCGGCTACCAAAACTGAGCAGATTCCTACGCAATCGCATTGACCAGCCTTGTCAGGCATCAGCTTGACGAAACTGATCCGGCGGACAGAACGGTGCAATGCCGTATCTGCACTTCCGGCCCCTGCGGCCCCAACTGGAGCTTTTTATGACGACTGAAAATCCTGCGGAAAAGACCCCGCAAAACCTTCCTCAAATGCAAAAAGAGAAGGTAGGCGTGGGAGCATATGTTTCGCTCTTTCTGGCCATCAGCCTCTTTTCCGGCGTGTTCTATAAGATGCCCGAAGGATGGACCTGGCTGAGCGCCTTTGACTTCACCACACTGATCGGCAAATTCGGTACAGTGTTCGAATCAATAAACTTTGTGGGCAAAGGCGGCGTGAGCGCACGTCAGGCTTTTGCCTTTGCTCTTTCGCTCGTTCCGGGCGTAATGCTTGCCTTAGGCCTCTTGGAGGTGCTTTCTCACTACGGTGCTCTGCGTGCAGCCCAACAGCTCATGACCCCGCTGCTTCGCCCGATTCTCGGCGTGCCGGGCAACACGGGTCTGGCGCTCATCACTGACTTGCAAAGTACAGACGCCGGCGCCGCCCTGACCAAAGGACTTGCCGATACAGGCCTCATCACCAAGCAGAATCTCGTTGTGATGTGTGCTTGGCAGTATGCCGGCGCTGGTCTCATAAACAACTATTTTTCGATCGCTTCGGCTCTGTTTGCCGCTTTCCTTGTACCGGTGTGGCTGCCGCTGGTGATCATGTTTGCCTTGAAGTTTGTCGGCGGTGCCCTTACCCGCTTTGTCCTCATGACTGTTTACAAGAAGGATTTCGAAAATGAGTAATGCTGCCGCCACCACCTCCAAGAACCCTTTTGACATCTTCATTGCTGGTCTCAGAAAGGGCTTTGGCGTTGCCATCAACAATCTGATGCCCAACGTGATCATGGCTTTCGTTCTTGCCTACATCCTTCAGCTCTGGGGCGTACTGCAGTTCCTGGGTGATCACTTAGGATGGCTGATGGGCATTTGGGATCTTCCGGGAGAAGCGCTGACCGTGCTGTGCGCAACATGGCTGAGCTGCGGCGCCGGCGTCGGCGTGGCCGCCTCACTGCTTGCTTCCGGGCACCTCACGCCGCACGACATTACCATCCTGTCTCCGGCCCTCTTGCTGATGGCTTCTCAGCTTCAGTACATGGGGCGCCTGCTCGGCGTAGCCGACTGCCCCAAAAAATACTGGCCATGGCTGATGGTCAACTCCCTGCTCATGGCAGGCATCGGCATGATGATCATGCGCTTTCTTGTGTGACGTCTAAGGTTTTTTGAATCCTTCTAAAAAAACCGCCGCACTGCAGGATGCCTTCTGCAGCGGCGGTTTTTTGCTGCGAGCAGCACTTTCAAATGCAAACTAGGCAAGAGACTGTTCTTTGGGCAGGTGCCTGTTGCCTTCATATTTTTTCTTGAAACAGCCCATGCTGAGCGGCCGCCCTTGTCAGAAAACGGCGTCTCGCGCAAAATTCCAAGATCTGCCCCGCCCTGCAAGGTACTCAACCCATGTCCAAAACCGACGATCTATCCGCCTGGCGCTGTTTCATCGTCTTTGCCAAAACAGGATCACTCACCGTTGCCGCAAAGGTGCTGCAACTAGAACCTTCGAGCGTCTCGCGCGCCATCGCAGGACTAGAAAAAGCTCTCGGCTGCAAACTCATACGCCACAATGCACGGCCGCTTCAATTAACAGAGGCCGGACAAGCGGCATTTAAGAGCATGCAGGCAATCCTGCGGGCACACGACTCCTTCATCGAATCTGTTGCGAGCGAAGCCCGCTCCTTATCCGGCAGCATTCGCTTGTCGTCAGCGCCCGGCTTTGCTTCCCGGCGTTTGACGCCTATTTTGCAGAGCTTTCACGAACTGCATCCTGAAATCAACATTGAAATGCTGACGGGATGCAAAGAAGCCGATGTACAGAAAGGACTGTGTGAAGTGGCCACGCTCACCGGCGAGCCTTCCTTGCCTGGGCTTATGTACATGAGCCGCGGGCGCAACGTCTACCTGCCTGTTGCAAGTCCCGACTATATCCTCAAACACGGCATGCCGCTGACGCCTTCAAGCCTGCGCACTCACACGGGCTACATCTACAACGGCCCTGTTCGAGGAGAAACCAAAGTTTTGCATCGAGGTCAAAGATCCGAAACTGTGAGCTTTGCCACAAACATTCGCTCCACAGACATTCTGGCGATACGCTCAGCAGTGCTCAGCGGCATGGGCGTAGCCGTCGACATGCCGCTCGTGCACATCTACGAAGACCTTCTGCAAGAGCGCCTCATTCCGATTCTGCCCGGATGGTTTTTACCGCCTGTCGAGTGCTACATCGTCACAAGCCGCACGGCGTGGCACATGCGGCGCGTGCGCATTTTCCTTGAATGGTTTGCGCATTCCCTGCAGCGGCTTTTTGCCTCCTATGAGGCTCAAGTCTCAGCAATCGTAGGTCTGCCCAGAGACGATCATCACCCGGCACGAGACAAAATCTTTCGCACTTAACCTTTGCGGCCCTTTCGGACGAATATGCTTTGCTCGCCGCACGCAAGGAAAAAAGGCGGCCCTTGCATAACAAGGAGCCGCCCCTTCATGGTTGCTCAGGCAATGATCAGGACGCAGCCGTCTGCAGCTTGAGAGCCTGCCAGCGATGGTAGCGGGCGTTGCTCGTCGTCGGCAGCAGACTTCCAACAACCATGCTGCAGCCTGCCGCAATGAATCCGCCCAGCACAGAGGGAAATACTTCGCCGGCACTCGTGCAGGTGAGCAGCAGCCAGACCGAGCCGCCGACAAAAATTGACAGCCACGCGCCCTGGGTAGTTGAACGCTTCCAGTAAAGTCCCATCACGAGCGGCCAGAAGGCTCCCACGACCGGGAATTGATAAGCCATGGCAACCATGTCGTAAATTGCCGTACCTTCAAACCAAAGGCTGTAGGACAAAACTGCCACGGCAAAACCTACCAGCGTCATGCGCATGTAGCCAAGCTCTTTGCCTTCAATATTGACGAAGTTCTTGAGCACGTTTTCCACAAAAGTGGTCGCAGGCGCGAGCATCGTTGCCGAAGCCGTCGACATCACGGCACTGAGAACCGCACCGAAAAAGAGCACGCGCAGCCACCACGGCATGTAGTCGCGAATCAGCGTCGGCAACAAGCGCTGCGGATCGGTACTGAGAAGCGCCTCTCCCACACCAGGCATGGCGAGCACCGCAGCGCACACGATGAACATCGGCACGAAGGCAAAAAAGATGTAGAAGAGCCCTCCGAGAATCGGCCCGCGCACCGCCGTCTTTTCATCCTTGGCGCTCATCACGCGCTGAAAGACGTCCTGCTGCGGAATGGAGCCGATCATCATCGTGATCGCAGCCGAAACCCAGAAAAGCCAGCCATTGAGCGACATTTCAGGCCAGGGGTTGAAGAGATCCCGCGAGCTGGCGAAAGCCATCACATCGCCAAAGCTTCCAGCCATATCGGTCGCGCATACAGCCACGGCAATAAGCCCTGCCACAATGATGATCATCTGGAAGAAGTCAGTCACTGCCACGGACCACATGCCGCCATAGACGGTGTAAAAGAGCACGACAAAAGTACCGATGGTCATGCCCAGAGACACGCTCACGGCACCTTCGGTAATCAGATTGAGCACAAGGCCCAGTGCGGCAATCTGCGCACCCACCCAGCCCAAATAGGACAAGATGATGAAAAAGGCGCAGGCAAGTTCAATCTTCTTGCCATAGCGCTTGCGGTAAAAGTCGCCAATGGTCAGAAGATCCATCTTGTAGAGCTTGCGGGCAAAAAACATGCCCACCAAAACGAGCGCCATTCCAGAGCCAAACGGTTCCTCAATGACTCCAGCAATGCCGCCCTCAATAAAGCGGCCCGGAAGTCCGAGCACGGTTTCGCTGCCAAACCAAGTGGCAAACGTAGCCGTTATAACCATTGCCAGCGGAAGGGATCGCCCTGCCAAAGCGTAATCGGCGGTATTGCGTACGCGGCGAGCCGCCCACAACCCGATTCCGATCGAAACCAGCATGTACATGCAGACCAGTACGATCAGCGGCGTCATCGCACCTCTCCTTAAAAAAAAGCGTAACGACGAAGGGATTTGTAGGAAGTCCTGCAACCTTCCGCGGCTTTTGTTTTTTGCGTTTCCGGCCGCTTCGTTTTTTGCAGTGCGCGCAGTATATGGATCTGTGAGAAAAAATGTGCCCGCTGGAGAAAATTTTTTTCCTGAAAATCGGCCAAACTTTCATCGATATCAAAAGTTGCCGTTTTTTTGGCCCTCCACCTAATCAAAAACTCCCAACCGAACCCAAAAAAGTGTTGTAAAAAGTTCCCCCTCCAGTCATCGAAGAAAACCTTGCAACTCCTTCAATTAATTGAAGAAAATTGACTTTTTGATAGCGTCAATTTTTCGTCTTTTCTGCTTGGGCAGAAAAAGCCCTTCTCAGGCTTATCGTTTGATCTCTTGTGGGGCGTGATGCATGTTTGGACGCCTTGTGTCCAAAAAATCCATGCCACTTCAAAAGCCGGCGGACAAAAAAAGACCGCGCTGCCGGCGGAAAGCACTCTTTCCGACAACAACGCGGCTTTTTAGCTTTAGGTACGAAAGCCTAAAAAAGGGCCTTAGCTCTGCTGTTCGATCTGCTCAATTCCCGCAAGCAGCCAGCCTGTCGACTCATCAGTCTTCCTGACCAGCACCCAGCGTTCGTGCACTTCTTCAAACTCGCCGGCAATCTTCATGGCACCGTCAAACTCTACGACGGCCACATTTTCATTGCCTTCCTGCAGGATGCCCAGCAGATTAGCCGAAAGATTGATCACTTCCGAGCTCTGAGGCTCGCTGCCGCGTTCACGCAGCTTGTGGGTAACGGCAATAAAGAAGTCGTCCGTTGTAAAGTCGCTGATTTCGACAACGTTGCCCGTATCCCATGCCTTTTGCAGCTTGACGAAATTTTCCTTGGCAACTGCCTCAAAGCCCGCTTTGTCAAATCCATCAGGAATAGCAGGGCCACTGGCTTCAGTCTGTCCAGCAGACGCTCCGCGGGAAAAAACATCCATGACGCTGCCGGGCGCCGCACCCACAGATCCCATCACCTGACCGGCGCTGCCGGCAGGCTGGGCAGCAGCAGGCTGCTGTGCTTCAAACCGAGGATTGCGCTCTTCATACCGAGGCTCTTCACGAGACGGCGCTCCGTATCCGGCGGCTGCCGGAGCGGCTCTTTTTCCAGCAAAACGCGAAAGCACCAGGCGTGCAACAAAGAAAAGCGCCAAAACCAAGAGAGCCATCATGATGAACTGCCCGACTTCGGCGGAAATGCCCAATGCGCTCAAAAGCGCCGTAATGCCCAACGCCGCTGCCGCGCCCATCAGCAAGCCGCGCCAGGGACTGGGCTTGGCGGCAGCTGCAGCACCTGCAGCGGGATTATTCGCAGCCGGACGCTGTGCTTGCTGCTGCTGGCGCTGGCCGGTTAAAGCCGGCGCCTGCTGCGGCGGCGTCGCCTGACGCAGCGCAGGAGCCGAACGTCCGAAAGACGCACCGCCCCCAAAACGGCGTGCAGCGTCTGCATCCATCGCCGTTGTTATTAAAACAAGACCCACAGCAAAAATAGCCAGAAGGTTTTTCATCATCTTTTAAAAGGTATCCAACCAGTCAAAAATTGTGTTTTTCCACGCACGCGCGGGAGTGTCTCCGCATTCTACGGGACAACGCCTTGTTTTTGATGTTCATCAAAAACAACTTTGTGTAAAAGTTTTTCTTTTAGATCAAATCAAGCTTTTATGCCGATATGCAGAGCGCAGATGCCGAAAGTGAGATTAATCCATCTCACCTGATCCAGACCTGCCTCGCGCATCATCCCTGCAAGCGTCGGCTGATCAGGATGCATGCGGATTGATTCGGCAAGATACCTGTAGCTGTCAGCGTCGCCCGCCACCTTAGATCCCAACCAAGGCATGAAGACAAAGGAATAAAAATCATACATAGGCTTGAGCCAGCGCTGACACCGGCTGAATTCAAGCACAACGACGCGTCCGCCCGAGCGCACCACGCGCGTCATTTCACGCAGCGCCCGCTCCTTGTGCGTCATGTTGCGCAAGCCGAAAGAGACAACAGCCGCATCAAAATAATTATCGGCAAAGGGCAGCGCCTCGCAGTCGCACTGCGCGACATGCGCTCTTGTTCCTGTAGCGTGCAGGCGCTTGAGCCCTTCGCCCAGCATTGAGCGATTGATGTCCGTTGCCCACACCTCGCCCTGCTCGCCGACGATCCTACCGAAACGAATGGCCAAATCGCAGGTTCCTGAAGCAATATCCAGAACGCGGCTGCCTCTTGTCAGGCCGACCTCCCGCACGCAGACACTCTTCCAAAATCGATGCAGCCCCAGACTCAGCAAGTCGTTCATCAAATCGTAGCGGCGCGCAACAGAGTCAAAAACATGGCGCACATCTTCTTCTTTTTCGCTTTCGGGAACTTCTTTAAATCCGAAATGCGTTTGAGGATCTTTTCTATCCTGCTTATTGTTTTCTTCAGTCATGGAAATTCAAACTTGATTGCGACTCGATCTCACCGCTGATGTGATGGACAGGCAGCCTTGGGTTTTTCAGCAAAAGGCGCATTCGCAGGATCGTCTGGGTCGCGGCTTGCACCATGATCGGCAAGCTCCTTTAAGTACACCTCCCAGAGCTGATCCTTGTTTTGACCAAGTTCTGCCAAATAATCCCAGCTGTAGATGCCCGAATCGTGTCCGTCGGAAAAAATAAAACGCAAAGCATAGGTGCCGACGGGTTCAATGCCCTTGATGACGACATCTCGCTTGCCGACCTGAAGCTTTGCTTGATCGGGCGTATGTCCCTGCACTTCAGCCGAAGGTGAAAACACCCGCAGAAACTCAAAAGAAAACTCAAAGCTGCGGCCGTCCTCGAACGTAATGTCAAAACGGCGGCTCTTGTTGTGCAGACTCATGTCCACGGGAACAAGCATGACAAAACCTCAATACAAACGTTTATCTGCGCGGCAGCAAAAGGCAGACGCTGGAAAACGGCAACGGCCGCCTCGCGATGTTGCTGCAAAACAAAAAGCAAAACAGATGCTGTCTCTGTTTGCCTGCCGCGAAGGCGAAATTTTACCTGCCCGCGTCAGATCATAAAAAATCCCCGCAAATCAAAGACCTGCAGGGAAGGGCATCTTGGTGCCGCCGGCGGGACTCGAACCCACATCACAGCCTTCGGAGGGCCATATTCTATCCAGTTGAACTACGGCGACTAGAGGGCGACATTATACAGGCCGCAAGAAACAAATACCTGATCGAAGAAAGCGATGCTACACGTCCGTTGGATCGACCTCAATGGCCCAGCCCACCGAAGAATACCCATCAAAGCCTGCTCGCAGCACCTCATCGAGAGCCTTAAGAAACTTTTGCCGCTGAGGGCGGCGCAGCGATTCGATCAAAAGCTGTCCGCGTTCGGCGTCTTTAAGCCGCATCAGCGTCATCGGCACGGGATCATAAACAACAACGCCTTCAATATTGAGAGCGAGCGCCGCCTGCTTGGCTCGACGCAGAAAACCCAATGTTCGCTCCAGCGACGAGGATTGCGCGGTTAAAAGCGCCTGGTAGCTGTAGGGCGGGGCAAAAGCCTCCTTGCGGTCCCGCAGCAGCCGCGCCGCAAATCCCTCATAGTTCTGTGCCTGCATGTCGGCATAAATGGGATGTGACGGAAAACGCGTCTGTATCATCACGCGTCCTGCCACCTTGTCGCGCCCGGCACGCCCCGACACCTGCAGAAGCGTTGCAAAAAGGTGTTCCTCGGCACGCACGCTCGGACTGAGAAGCTGCGCGTCGGCATTGAGCACCACCACCAGGCCGACGCGCTTGAAGTCATGCCCCTTGGCAATCATCTGCGTTCCGACAATGATGTCAACATCGCCGGCATGCACGCTCTCAAAAGCTGTCTCTGCAGCATTCTTTGTACGCACGCTGTCGCGGTCAATGCGCAGCACTCGTGCCTGCGGCCACAGCGCTTCGATTCCCTCTTCAATGCGCTGCGTGCCTGTACCAACTGCCACAATCTCCGGATTGCCGCAGCTCGGACAACGTTCGGGCACGGGATACACGCTCCCGCAATGGTGACAGACAAGAGTTTGATCAACCTTATGAAAAACCGTAAATCCGGAGCAATGCCGGCAGCGGCTTACCCAGCCGCAGCTCGTGCAGGTAATGACGGGAGCATAGCCTCTGCGGTTGATGAACACCAGCACTTGTTCTGATCGCCCGAGCGCCTCATCAATTGCCTGCTTGATTTCAGGCGCAAACACGCGCGGCTTTCGATGGCTGACATCGACAAGCTCCATTGCCGGAAGCGCTGCCGAGCTCACCGCCCGATGCGTGAGGCGCAGCAGCTTGTAGGCCCCGGACTGTGCCTTGGCCCACGTCTCGAGCGACGGTGTTGCTGAGCCCAACACGCAGGGCACAGCATTGTCAAGCGCGCGCTTGACGGCAAGATCCCGAGCCGAAAACCGCAATCCTTCGCCAGCCTTGTAGCTGAGATCATGCTCCTCATCGACAATGACAAGCTTCAGGTTCTTGAAACTCGTCATCACCGACATGCGCGTACCGACAAGAACTCGTGCCCGGCCCTCGTGTACGGCAAGCCAACTTTTGGCCCGCTCATTGGGCGTGAGTCCCGAGTGCATCGTCACGACAAGTTCATCAACAAACCTGCCTCTGACCCGTGCCTCAAGCTGAGGCGTGAGATTGATTTCAGGCACCAGCAGCAGCACCTGCCCCTGAGGAAATTTTTTGAGCGTCTGTTCGATGATGTGCAAATACACTTCTGTTTTGCCCGATCCCGTGACGCCAAACAGCAAAAAACATGCATAGCCCTCAGTGGAAATGACAGCGTCGACTGCTGCCTGCTGCTCTTCATTTAGGCGGACGCGTTCCACAGGGTTGCCCGGCTTGGCATGCTGCGTGCGCAGCCTTTCAAGACTTTTTTCGTAAAGCTTTTTGGGTGTGGAACGAAAAAAAAGCGGCAGCGCCGGAACAGCCGCTTCCCCCCAGGGCTTGACGTAGTAGTCGGCTGCAAAGCGGGTAAACGACAGCCATTCGCTGCTCAATGGATCGACATCGTGAAAAACCTTGACTGCCTGACGCAGCTTGTTCTCGGGCACCGCCGTTTCATCCTTGACCCGAACAATGATTCCAACGTCTTTTCTTCTGGCTCCCAGAGGCACTACGACGCGCTCGCCGACGCTTGCCGACTCCGCCTCCGGCAAGGCATAGTCCAAAGGAGGCAGCGGCACATCCAGCAAAACTTCAATGTAGCGACAATTCATGGAAATCTCACCGACTCACGGCGATATCGAAAAAATCTCAGCACCGAGAGCTTACCAAAACGCGCAGTCAAGCTCAGAGTCTGCTTGCGCCTGTCTCCAAATCAAAGCCAAAACTGTTATCTCAGTGAACCGCAAAAAAGTTCTTCACAATGTTGTGAATAACTTTGGGGAAAACTTCCTCGTGCCTTGTTCTACGCCCCTTTGCGAGCAATGCCGCTTTTATTTGCAGAATTTCGAAGCTAAAGAATAATTTCTTTATAAATCAATGTGTTACAAGCTCGTTTGCTGAACTTTTTCCTCCATCTCTCTATCCGCACAATGCGAATGTTGGCTGTGACGGCTTGTGGATAACTTTGATGACAACTTTTATCGCCTGTCCCTTCTAATCCGGCGGCTCCAACCTCTGCTGTCTGCAGCGCATCGACCAACCAGTTTCAGAGGTTGTGCTCAAATAGAGCTGAGAGCCTATTGCACGCGTCGCACAATCAAAGAAACATTCTCCTTGCTCAGATCCTCGATCCAGTTTTCGTCCTCACCCGTGGTCATATCCGTCAGTCAGCATTTTGAAGCAGTCTCCCCAGTTGATTTTTCTTCATGGGCATCAGCCGTCACGACCCAATACACATGACGCTTTGCTTCTGTCCGCTGCGATGCGCTCGATCCGCGGCCTGAGCAAAGCATTGAGCTTGCAGGACAAATCGATGAACTGCCCCGACAAACCTAGCATTCAGTGGCGCAAAACAGATGTCGCCGTTAGACTTTGACGGATGAGAAACTCGACTGCTTTTTTCTCGATCCCCGCACGAAAATTCTTTGCCGTGAGTTTGTGCACGTGGCTGCTGTTCTTCTCGGCATCCTGCGTACAGGCTCAGGCCCCTTTGCGCGTGGGCATCAGCGAATTTGCCGATTTCAGCATCAATGAACCTATTATTGGGGCTACCATCCAGGCACTTGAAAAAGAACTGGGGGCAGAAAACGTTTCTTCGGCTGTCTACAGCGTGGAAATGCTGCAGACCCTTGCCAAGGAAGGAGAACTTGATCTCATCTTGTCCTCAGCCGGCACGTACCGGCGTCTTGCCATTGAAGGCGCCGGCGTACGTGACATTGCCACCGTGGCATCTGAACGAGCTCCCAATCCCAACTATGCCGACGGATCAATTTTTTTTACTCTCGCATCTCGTCAGGACATCCTCACGGTCGAAGACTTGCAGGGCAAACGCATTTCGGCAAATCACACCTACGCCTTTTCCGGGTGGCAGACAGCCGTTCGTGAATTGATGC
The DNA here is from genome assembly GCA_944390715.1 of uncultured Duodenibacillus sp. Taxonomy (GTDB): domain Bacteria; phylum Pseudomonadota; class Gammaproteobacteria; order Burkholderiales; family Burkholderiaceae_F; genus Duodenibacillus. The sequence goes on from CALXQS010000001.1 coordinate 98,546, forward strand.
TGCGCGGCATTGACGACTATGAATCGTTTTTCGGTTCGGTTCTTTTTCAAGGTCACGACATGACCAAGGTTGTGCACGCGGTGCGTGCCGGCATCGCCGATGCGGGCATTGTGCGTGCATGCTTTCTCGAAGACATGGGCATGGATCTGTCGGAATTTCGAATTTTGGGAGCCAAAACCAGCGACGGCAAGATCGCCTGCGAGCACTCAACAGATCTTTACCCAAACTGGACGCTTTCGACTCTGCCGTCTACGCCGCCCGAGATCAGTCGCCGCATTGCTTCGGCCGTGTTCTCCATGCCCGCACTTGAGCATGACCTGCGCTGGGGCATTGCAACCGATTTCCGAGCAATCGATGAGCTTTTTTTAAATCTCAAAATCGGACCGTATGAATACCTGCGGGAATTCAGCCTCAGACGTTTTATTGATCAATATTCCGGCGTCTTGCTTGTGTTTGCCACGCTTGTCGTGATGCTGATTTTCCATGCAGTCCGCACTCAAATTCTGGTGCGGCGCCGCACGCAGCAGCTTGTTGAGGCCAACGCACGCGAACGTGCACTTGAAGCAGAAGCCGTACAGGCATCAGAAAGACTTGCCGTTGTGGAACGCGCAGGCATCATCGGTCAAATGTCCTCGATCATTGCTCATGAACTGCGTCAGCCACTGGCCAGCGTGCAGCTCATGGTTTTCGGGCTGCTCAGACGATTTGAAAACGGCATCGACAATAAAGACGTCACCATCAAAACACTGGAAAAAATCGCGCATCAAAATGAACGAGCCTCGGAAATCGTCAATCAGGTGCGATCCTACGCCAAAGGCAATCGCGCACGCAGCGCTCAAGACATCTGCCCGGTCGTATTGGCAGCCGTAGCAGAGGTCAAAAAAACGATGCGCGGCTCGCGCGCACAGATTGACTGCAAAATTGATTACGCCGGCCCCATAGTGTTGGAAGTCAATGCCCTTGAAATCGAACTGATTGTCATCAACTTGGTGCGCAACGCAATATCCGCCAATAAGGACCGGGAGAACACGCGCATACTTGTCGAGGTAAGCGAAGACGAACTTGGCCCGTTCATCCGAATCTCTGACAACGGAGCCCTTATCTCGGATGAAGACTGGCAGCAGATTTTGAGCAGCACCCGCTACAGCGCACATAGACAAGGCCTGGGGCTTGGTCTTTTGATCGTACGCTCCATCACTGAGGACATGGGCGGACGTGTTGTCTTCTCCCGCCCAAACAGCGGAGGGCTCTGCGTGCTGGTGCGTCTGATTGCACCGGAAAACAACAGCGAGATTTCTGAGGGCACATTCTCCACCTCCAGCCCCCGTTAAAACGTCTTCCTTTAGGAAAATGCACCCATGACTCTGCAAACCGTTGTACGCATTGTTGACGATGATCCTGCCGTACGGGAAGGTCTTGCCTTTGTGCTCGAAAGCGAAGGCTGGCTTGTTGCCTGCTATGACAGTGCTGAAGCTTTTTTGCGCGATGACCGACCCTCTGCTCCGGGTTGCTTGATTCTTGACATAAACATGCCGTCCATGACCGGGATTGAGCTGCAGCACGTCATGCGCGACCGCGGCTACAACCTACCGATCATTTTCCTCACTGGGCACGGAGACATTGATATGGCGGTCTCCGCAATCAAATACGGAGCTGTTGAATTTCTGCAAAAAACTGGCGACAACACGCGTTTGATCAACGCTGTCCGCAAAGCCGTAGCATATTCACGCGCAGGCTTTGCAGAGCTCGAAGTTGAGCCCTTTGAAGCCATCAACCGCTGCACCTCTCTGACCGAACGCGAGCGCCGCATCGCAGACATGATCGCCTCGGGGCTCCTAAATCGGCAAATTGCCGAACGACTGGGCATTTCGGTACGCACAGTGGAAACGCACCGAGGCTCTATCTTTCGCAAATTAGGCATTAAAACCCCTGCAGAACTCTCGCGCATGTTGTCAATGGCCGATGAAAAAGAGCAGAACTGAAAAACTATTCGACTAAATCATCTTCGCAACGCCGTGCACGTTCCATCGTGCCGGCGTTTTTTCGTTGGAAATTCTGCGGCCTTTTGAGTCCGCGCAAATTACGTACGTAGTGCTCTGGACGAAGATGCGTCAGGACAACGAAAAAAGGGTTGCGGCTTTCCTAGAAGAACCGCACTTGGCGAATTTTTTTGCCACTGCAAGCCTTTTTGCTTTCAATACTAGAGGAGTACTGAAGATGACCAACATCTCCAAGCGTAATTTCCTGAAAGGCGCAGCCGTCGCCGCCACGCTGCCTGTCGTCGGCGCAGCCCACGCCAAAAAAGCTGATCTGCCTGCCAAGTGGGACATCGAAACTGATGTTGCCATTCTCGGCTATGGTGGTGCCGGTGCATCTGCGGCCATTACGGCTCACGATGCCGGCGCCAAAGTCATGATTTTTGAAAAGCTCGCAGAGGGCGGCGGCAACACTGCCGTGAGTTCCGGCGGCATGATGATCCCCAACAACGAGGAACGTGCCTACACCTATCTGGAAAAGACCTACTCCTTTGCCAACAGCGAAATCGACCGCAATCAACTGCGCACCTTCGTCAAGGAAGCCATGAAGTCCAAGGAATTCCTCCTGTCTCTGGCTCCCGATCAGAAGATCTACATTTACGGTTATGCCGGCTTTGCCAGCATCCCCGAATCCGATGCCATCGAAAAGTGGCGCTTCCGCACCCCGAAGGGACTCAAGCTGCGCGGCGGCGACATGCTCTTTAAGAACTATCGCTACGCGGTTGAAACCACGCGCAAGATTCCCGTGGTCTACAACGCTCGCGCCCTCGAACTCATCCGCGAAAACGATGAAGTTCTCGGCGTCTGGGTTGAAATCGACGGCAAGAAGCAGGCCGTCAAGGCTCGCCGCGGCGTCGTGCTGTGCACCGGCGGCTTTGAGTGGGACGACGAACTGCTGCAGAATCACACCATGGGACAAATGTTCCACCGCCTCGGCTGCCCGGGCAACACCGGCGACGGCATCCGCATTGCTCAGGCTGCGGGCGCTGGTCTCTGGCACATGAATGCTCTGTCCTGCCCGCTCGGCATGCAGGTTCCTGGTCTCAAAACTGCTCTGCAGATCAACATGCTTTCGGCCAGCTACTTCTACGTCGATCAGGACGGCAAGCGCTTCTGCAATGAAAAGATGGACAACCACACCTGCATCTACGCAGTGAACTATCTGGACGCCATCAAGCACCGGTATCCGCGCATCCCCTGCTATGTCGTCTTCGACGAAAAGGCTCGCAAGCGCGGCCCGATCGTCGGCGGTGCTACCTCGGGCTGGGCCATCAACCGTGAAAACTACAAGTGGAGCCGCGACAACAGCGCCGAAATCGAAAAGGGCGTCATCGTCTCTGCTCCCACGATCAAGGCTCTGGCCGAGAAGATCGGCGTGCCGGCTGAAAATCTTGAAAAGACCTTCCGTACCTGGAACGAGAACATCAAGGCCGGTGCCGACAAGGAATTCGGCCGCCCGCTCAAGAAGAAGGGCAAGATTGCCTTCGAAGGCCGCGAAGCTCCGATCATCTCCGAACCCTTCGATGAAAAGGGCCCGTACTACGCAGCCAAGCTCTACCCGACGCTGCTCAATACGCAGGGCGGCCCGCGCCGCAACGAAAAGGGACAGGTGCTCACCGCTCTCAAAAAGCCCATCCCGCGCCTTTACAGCGCCGGCGAACTCGGCTCGATGTGGGGTCACATCTATCAGGGTGCGACGAACAACTCGGAAGCTTGCGTTTTCGGTCGCATCGCCGGCCGCTGCGTTGCTGCTGAAAAGCCCTGGTGCTAATCAGCATTGAATCCGCCGCCACGCGCCATCGGGGCGGCGGACAACAAGGCGAATCCGTTTCAGAACCTTAACTCGTCTCCTCTGGCGCGTGTTCTTTGAACACGCTTTTGCACAGGCAGCCCGCATTCAGACAAAAGAGTGCGGGCTGCCTGTCTTTTTGACAAGAGGCTCTGCATCAAGCCTGCGGCAAGTCCAGGCAGGCCGCAGCCGCAACAACCGGCAGGCCTCGTTCGTCAACGATCAAATTGCCGATGCACAAAAAAAGACATCCAGACAAGAAAAGCCGGCTACGCTTTTTTTCAGGCTGGTGCGGACAAAGGAGAAAAAGATCTGCACGCAGCCGTGTTGATAATTTTGTTGAAAAGTTGGCGACTGTCTGTTGATAAGTTATAAAAACCCAGGGAAATCAGTCGTCTAAGCGATGTTTTGCTCGAGAGTAGCTGTGCACTTCGTCGACCAATATTGCAACTGCTTCAGGATCGGTATATTGGCTGATGCCGTGGCCAAGATTAAAAACATGGCCGCCTGCCTTCACCATTCCAAAAGAGTCAATCACGCGGCGGGCCTCGCGTCGAATTGCTTCTTCACCGGCAAAAAGCACCATGGGATCCAGGTTGCCCTGCAGGCTCACCGAATCCTTGGTTCTTTCTCGGGCTCTGCCAAGATTGACGGTCCAGTCCAAACCCACGCAGTCGCAGCCGCATTGAGCCATCGCCTCAAGCCACATGCCTCCGCCTTTGGTAAAGCAAATGACCGGCACCTTCTGGCCATCATTTTCACGAATCAATCCGTCGATGATCTGACGCATATACTTCAGGGAGAATTCCTCAAAACATCCGTCAGCAAGGGCCCCTCCCCAAGTATCAAAAATCTGCACAGCCTGTGCGCCGGCCTTGATCTGTGCATTGAGATACTCCGTCACGGCGCGCGCGTTGACGTCCAGAATGCGCGCAAGCAGATCCGGCCGTGCGTACATCATTTTCTTAATGGTGGAAAAGTCTTTTGAGCTTCCGCCTTCGACCATATAGCAGGCAAGCGTAAAAGGAGAGCCGGAAAAGCCGATCAGCGGAACTCTGTTGTTGAGCTCTCGGCGGATTGTGCGCACGGCATCAGTGACGTATCTCAACTTTTCTTCAGGGTCTGGCACATAGAGTGCATCGACAGCTTCTTCGCTTTGCACGGGATGGGCAAACTGCGGTCCTACACCCGGCTTGAAGCTCAGCCCGAGTCCCATGGCGTCCGGCACGGTCAAAATGTCGGAAAACAAAATGGCTGCATCAAGTCCAAAGCGATTCACCGGCTGCAGCGTAACCTCACAGGCGGCCTCCGGATCCTGCGCCAGCGCCATGAAGCTGCCGAGCCTCGTGCGCGTTGCATTGTATTCGGGCAGATAGCGGCCAGCCTGACGCATCAGCCACATCGGGGTATAGTCGGTATGTTCGCGCTTGAGCGCACGCAGAAAAGTATCGTTGGTCGGCTTCATGAATAAAGACAGAAAAGAAACAAAAAAAGACACCGATGCGAATTCTCGCACGGAGGCGCTTCCCGTTTGGCTGCATCAGACAGAAAACGGCGTCATTGTCTGCATACACGTGCAGCCCGGAGCCAAACGAGATGCTGTTGTCGGACTTTACGACGGCAAGCTTAAGATTGCCCTCACGGCACCGCCTGTGGATGGAAAAGCCAACGCTGCGCTGCAGGCATTTCTCTCAAAAAAGTCAAAAACGGCCAAGTCCGACATAGAAATCATTGCTGGACAGACAAGCAGAAGCAAGCGGCTGCTGATTAAAAATGCGGCAGCTCAAAAAATAGCTGCCGCACTTTCATAAACAGTCCTAAAGACGCTTTTAGCGGATCACCAAGACAGGACGATCGGCCGCGGCCAAAACCTTCTGAGTTTCTGAGCCAAGAATCAGGCTTCCCAAAGATCCGAGACCACGGCTGGCCATCACGATGAAGCGAGCGTCATAGCGCTGCGCCACGGCGAGAATTCCCTGCCACGGAGCCGCACAGTGCTCAGCAATCAGCTCGCAGGGCACGCCGGCCGCTTGTGCAGCATCGCTGATGTATTTCAGACGCGCCTGCGTCTTTGGGTCTTCGCTTTCAAGTCCGGTTCCAACCGAAGAACCGGAAACTGCCGTCATTCCCAGCAGCGGCAGATTGAGGCTTTTGGCCAGTTCAACCGCCGTATCCACACCTTTTTCCGACAATTGACTGCCGTCGGTGCAGACTTGTACTACATCGGTCAACTGTTTTACGCCATCCATGGCTCGCTCCTTTGAATAAATACTAACGACCTCATTGAGAGGATGCGTCCACCGGGACGCGCATGTCATTGAATGCTAGCGCATGTTTTCTTCCGGCGAAACGCTTCAAGCCTAAAAAGCAATAAAAAAACGACGCCTCCATCCGCAACTTTCGTCCCATTTGAAGGAACCGAAAGCCGCTCAACGAGACGTCGTTTTCGAACCGAATGCGCGTCAACGCAATCAGTGACGCAGGCGACGGATGTAAGCCAGCTGCGCAGCCAAAGCCGCCATCGTAGCTTCGAGCTTGGCGATTTCGCGGTTGCTCTGCGCCTTGGCGCGGCTGAGCTTGGCTTCTTCAAGAGCCTGCTTGGCCTTGGCTTCGTCGAGATCCTTGCTACGGATTGCCGTATCGGCAAGTACCGTCACGCGATCAGGCTGAACCTCGAGAATGCCGCCGGCAACAAAAACGTTCTCCTCCGTTCCCTGCTCGGTCTTGATGCGCACAGCACCAGGACGGATGCGGGTCAGCAAAGGCACGTGGCCGGGCAGAATGCCGAGTTCACCCTCCTGACCGGGCAGTGCAACGAATGATGCATTCCCCGAGAAGATGGCCTCTTCTGCGCTGACGACGTCAACAAAAATCATAGCCATAAGTTGCTCCGTTAAATCGGTACTTCGCTCTTGAGAGAACTTGTCCTGCGAAAAACACCGGACAAGTTCTTTCGGAAGGAGGAAGATTACTTGATCGTCTTGGCCTTTTCGAAGGCTTCGTCAATCGTACCGACCATGTAGAAAGCCTGCTCGGGCAGCTCATCGCATTCGCCGTCAACGATCATCTTAAAGCCGCGGATCGTTTCCTTAAGAGGAACGTACTTGCCGGGAGAGCCAGTGAAGACTTCAGCCACATGGAAGGGCTGAGACAGGAAGCGCTGAATCTTGCGAGCGCGGGTCACGGCGAGCTTGTCTTCGGGAGACAGTTCATCCATGCCGAGAATCGCGATGATGTCGCGCAGTTCCTTGTACTTCTGCAGCGTTTCCTGAACGCGGCGAGCCACGGTGTAGTGCTCTTCACCGATGATGTTGGGGTCAACCTGACGGCTCGTAGAGTCGAGGGGGTCAACAGCCGGATAAATACCCAACGAGGCAATGTCACGGCTCAACACCACAGTGGCGTCCAAGTGGCTGAACGTGGTGGCAGGCGACGGGTCAGTCAAGTCGTCAGCCGGCACGTACACAGCCTGAATGGAGGTAATGGAACCAGTCTTCGTAGAAGCGATGCGCTCCTGCAGCTTGCCCATTTCTTCTGCCAACGTCGGCTGATAACCCACAGCAGAAGGCATGCGGCCCAACAAAGCAGACACTTCCGTACCGGCCAGCGTATAGCGGTAAATGTTGTCGATGAACAGCAGAATGTCGCGGCCTTCATCACGGAAGGCTTCAGCCATCGTCAGACCAGTCAGAGCCACGCGCAGACGGTTGCCCGGCGGTTCATTCATCTGACCGAACACCATGGCCACCTTGTCGAGCACCTTGGACTCTTCCATTTCATGGTAGAAGTCATTGCCCTCACGGGTACGTTCACCAACGCCAGCAAACACGGAGTAGCCGCCGTAAGCCTTAGCGATGTTGTTGATGAGCTCCATCATGTTGACGGTCTTGCCCACGCCGGCACCACCGAACAGACCAATCTTGCCACCCTTAGCGAACGGGCAGATCAAGTCGATCACCTTAATGCCGGTTTCCAGCAGATCCACTGACGGGCTCAGATCATCGAACTTGGGAGCTTCGCGGTGAATCGTGCGGCGTTCTTCTTCGCCGATGGGGCCGCACTCGTCAATAGGACGGCCCAGCACGTCCATGATGCGTCCCAAAGTCTTATGGCCGACGGGCACGGAAATGCCGGCGCCGGTAGCTCTGACCTTCATGCCGCGGCGAAGACCATCGGAAGTACCCATGGCAATGGTACGAACCACGCCGTCGCCCAGCTGCTGCTGAACTTCAAAAGTCAGGCCGGCTTCGGCCAGAGAGTTGGCGTCGTCCTGTTCCAGAACGAGCGCTTCGTAGATCTTCGGCATCTCGTCGCGGGCGAATTCAATATCCACCACGGCGCCGATGACCTGAACGATTTGTCCGATACTCATGTTAATCCTCGGTATTCAAATCCATTTAAGACACGGCGGCGGCACCACCGACGATTTCGGTGATTTCCTTCGTAATGCCGGCCTGACGGGTCTTGTTGTAGACAAGCTGCAGCTCATCGATGAGCTTCTTGGCATTGTCCGAAGCGGCCTTCATGGCCACCATACGGGCAGACTGTTCAGAAGCCATATTCTCTGCAACCGCCGAATAAATCAAAGCCTCGACATAGCGCTTGAGCAGTTCATCGAGCACGGTCTGCGCGTCGGGTTCGTAGATGTAATCCCACGAGTATGCGCGCGGCTTCTCTCCGAGCGGTGCGAGCTTTTCGTCAGTGAGCGGCAGAATCTGCTCAATCACCGGTTCCTGCTTCATTGCGTTGATGAAACGCGAGTAAGCGAGATAGACGCGGTCAACCTTGCCCTGTGCGTATGCATCCAACTGCACACGGATCGCACCTAAAAGGCGATCAAGCTGAGGGCGGTCGCCGAGCTGCACCACCTGGCTGATGACGTCAAGACCAGCATGTCCGCAGAAAGCCACCGCTTTGTTGCCGATGGCTGTAACCTGCAGATCCACGCCGCTTGCACGGAGATCACCAACCTTGTGGAGAACGAGACGCTGAATATTTGTATTCAGCGCACCGGCCAGACCCTTATCGGTAGTCACCAGAATCATGGCTTCCTTACCGGTCTGGGTCGGGTGCTTGACGAGGAACGGATGGTTGTAGTCAACGCGAGCCTCGGACAAGTGCGCAATGATATTGCGAATCTTGTCTGCATAGGGGCGGGCCTCACGCATCCGGTCCTGAGCCTTGCGCATCTTCGAGGCCGCAACCATCTGCATCGCCTTGGTGATCTTGCGCGTATTTTGTACGCTCTTGATCTTTCCGCGAATTTCCTTTGTACTAGGCATTTGGTCCTCTCAGAATATGATGTGCGCTGTTACCAAGCACCGTTCTTCTTGAACTCTTCAACAGCGGCCTTAAGAGCGGCATTGTCTTCCTTAGACAATTCCTTTTTCTCTTCAATGCGGTCGACGAGCTCCGTGTAGTGCTGCTTGAGATATTCGCGCATGGCACGTTCGCACTTGAGGGCATCCTTGACGGAAACGTCGTCAAAAGCACCCTGTTCAATGGCAAACAGCGTAATGGCCTCTTCCCACACCTGCAACGGCTGATACTGAGGCTGCTTCATGAGTTCGGTCACAATGCGGCCGCGCTCGAGCTGCTTGCGAGTTGCTTCGTCCAAATCGCTGGCAAACTGCGCAAATGCAGCCAGTTCACGATACTGAGCGAGAGCCAAACGCACGCCGCCGCCCAGCTTCTTGATAACCTTGGTCTGAGCGGCGCCGCCCACGCGAGACACCGAGATGCCGGGGTTGATAGCAGGACGAATACCAGCGTTAAAGAGGTCGGTTTCAAGGAAGATCTGGCCGTCAGTAATAGAAATCACGTTCGTCGGAACGAAGGCCGTGACGTCGCCAGCCTGGGTCTCAATGATCGGCAGAGCGGTCATGGAACCAGTCTTGCCCTTTACCGCACCCTTGGTAAAGCGTTCGACATAGTGCGGGTTGACGCGGGCAGCACGTTCAAGCAGACGGCTGTGCAGGTAGAACACGTCGCCAGGATAGGCTTCACGTCCCGGCGGACGACGCAGCAGCAGAGAAATTTGGCGATACGCCCAAGCCTGCTTGGTCAGATCGTCATAAACGATCAGGCTGTCCATGCCGCGGTCACGGAAGTATTCACCCATCGTCGCACCGGCGTACGGAGCGATGTACTGCAAGGCAGCAGATTCAGAAGCCGTAGCAGCCACAACGATCGTGTACTCCATGGCCCCATGCTCTTCGAGCTGACGAACCACGTTGGCGATCGTAGATGCCTTCTGACCGATAGCGACATACACGCAAGTCAGGTTCTTGCCCTTCTGGTTGATGATGGTATCGATTGCAATGGCAGTCTTACCGCACTGACGGTCGCCAATGATCAGCTCACGCTGTCCACGACCAATCGGGATCATTGCATCAATAGACTTCAGACCAGTCTGAACGGGCTGGCTCACGGACTGACGATCAATCACGCCGGGAGCGACCTTTTCAACAACGTCGAATTCCTCGGTTTGGATCGGGCCCTTGCCGTCAATAGGCTGACCAAGAGCATTAACCACGCGGCCGATCAGTGCCGGACCAACGGGAACTGACAGAATGCGGCCCGTCGTCTTGACGGTATCGCCTTCTGAGATGTGTTCGTAGTTACCGAGAATAACTGCGCCGACGGAATCGCGTTCAAGGTTCAGCGCGAGGCCATAGGTGTTGCCGGGGAATTCCAGCATTTCACCCTGCATCACGTCGTGAAGACCATGCACACGGCAAATACCGTCGGTCACCGAAACCACGGTGCCCTGAGTGCGGAGATCAGCGGAAATGCCAAGGCCTTCAATGCGCTGCTTGAGCAGTTCGCTGATTTCACTAGGATTAAGTTGCATTCTTGTCTCCGAAATTTATGCGGTGAGCGCCTGCTGCATCTGCGCAAGACGTGCACGAACAGAACCGTCGAGAACCTGGTCACCCACACGGACGCAGACGCCCCCGATCAGATCCTTGTTGACGGTCACGATCGGATTGAGCTTCTTGCCGGGGAATTTCTTTTCCAGGCACGCGAGCAGCTGCTCGACTTCTTTCTTGTTGAGCGCGTAGGCGGACTCGATGTAGGCGTCAGCGACACCTTCGGATTCATTTTTAAGCGCACGGAACTGCGCGGCTATCTCGGGCAAAGCGCAGAGACGACCGTTTTCGATGACTGTATGCAGCAGACCGGACAGTTCGGCAGGAACATCTTTGCCAAGCACGCCGGCGAGCAGCTCAAACATCTGATCATCGGTAACCTTCGGGTCGTTGAAAAGCGCAGCGACCTGAGGCTCACGCGTCACTTTGCTGAGGACCTCGAGCGCCTCCTGCAGCTGAGCAGCCTGCGCAGTTTCCTTACTGTCCTGAACAGCCTTCCACAGGCCTTGGGCATAAGGACGTGCAATCGTCGAAAGTTCAGCCATGGTTAGAGCTTCGCCTTAAGTTGTTCGAGCAGCTGAGTGTGAACATTCTTGTCCACCTCGCGAGCCAAAATCTGCTGGGCACCAGCAACAGCCAAAGCAGCGACTTCGTCGCGCAACTGTTCGCGGGCACGAGCCATTTCCTGTGCTGCCTCGGCCTTGGCATTAGCAATAATGCGGTCAGCCTCGATTTGAGCCTGTTGCTTGGCGTTTTCAACGATCATCGCCCCGCGCTTTTCGCCGTCGGAAACAATTGTCGTAGCACGCGCACGAGCCTCGGCTTCGATTTCCTTGCCCTTGGCCTGAGTTTCAGCCAAGACCTCAGCACTCTTGTCGGCGGCGGCAAGACCTTCGGCGATCTTGTTTTGGCGCTCTTCGATCGCTTTGATCAAAGGCGGCCAGATGTACTTCATCGTGATCCAGCATCCGATGAAGAACACCACCATCTGTACAAACAGTGAGGCATTAATGTTCATTGTTAACCCCGTTTATGTCGACGTCAGTTGTTGCTGAGCGCAACATCACCCGACGCCGACGACGCCATTAAAGAAAAGACGATTTTTGACGCTAATCCAATTTTGGAATTAGCCAACGAACGGGTTAGCAAAGGCGAACATCATGGCCACACCAACGCCGATCAAGAAGGCAGCATCGATAAGACCGGCGAGCAGGAACATCTTCGTCTGAAGCGTGTTCATCAGTTCGGGCTGACGAGCAGCAGATTCGAGGTACTTCGAACCCATGATGCCGATGCCAAGGCAGGCGCCGATAGCACCGAAGGCGATGATGAGGCCACAGGCCAGGGCAACCATAGCAACGTTGGTCATTGCAAACTCCTTAAGTTTCCTAAATGGAATGAAAGAAAAAAGAAAAAGGAAAAGTGAAAAAGTTTCTACTAGTGTCCGTCATGTGCTTGACCCAGATAAACCAGAGTCAGCATCATCATGATGAACGCTTGCAGAAGAACAATCAAAATGTGGAAAAGCCACCAGCAGAGGCCTGCCACAATATGACCGAATGCACTCGCCGTGCCGCCTACAACGCCGAAGGAAAGCGCGTAGCCGCCAAGCAGAGCAATCAGGAAGAAAACGAGCTCGCCTGCGTACATGTTACCGAAAAGTCGCATGCCGAGGCTCACCGTCTTGGCGATGTACTCAACAATGTTGAGTGCAAAATTGCACGGCCACAGAAGCGGATGGCTTCCGAAAGGTGCAGAAAACAGCTCATGCATAAATCCGCCGGCACCCTTGACCTTCAGGCCATAGTAGATGCAAAGCACAAGGACACTCACGGAGATGCCAAGCGTGCCATTGAGATCAGCAGTGGGAAGCGGACGGAGATAATGAACGCCGAAAAAGCTAGCCACCCAAGGCAGCAGATCGACAGGAACCAAGTCGATCGCGTTCATCAAAACCACCCAAACAAAAACGGTCAAGGCCGCCGGAGCGATAAACGTACGGTCACCATGCACAATCGAACGGCTCTGTTCATCAACCATGTCGACAAGCATTTCCACAGCGCACTGCCATTTGCCCGGCACCCCGCTCGTTGCTTTGCGCGCGCCGCGGTACAAAAGCCACAAGCCGATGCAAAGCATAAGAACCGAGAAAACAATGGTGTCGTAATTAATGACTGAAAAGTCAATAATTGACCCCATCTTGCCAGACGCATTATGTGCAAGGTGATGAAGCATGTACCCAGTAGGGCTGAGAGCTTCAGTCGTAGCCATAACTAATCCTTCGGTTAGTGTTTATTAAAGATCAGGCCAAACTGACCGAATACTGCAACGATGATCCCTGCGAGCATTGCCGGCCAATTCAACCCTGAAAAGAACTTCGCCACAGCTGCAAACAAGCAGCATATAACGATCATTTTGAGGAACTCTCCGACGATGACACCAGAAGGTCTCATCGGTTTTCTTGTCATCTGACTGATGATCAGATTGAGCGCGAAAATGGAGTTGGGAACAGCGACGCACAATCCGCCTGCCATCGCAGAAAGGCCGGCGTTCACCCCCCAACCGAGCCAAACGACTGCCGCTGCCACGAAGACAAACACAAACTGCCAAACAACGATACGGATCAATTCCTCACGATTCATACCGTGCACTGCCCCTAAAGCGGTGTAATTCTACGGATTAACATACTTTTTAACAAGTATCTAATCGTCTTAATATACATATTCCTTTATAGGTATTAACCCGCTAGAAAAGCTACCTCTATCTATTCTCCATCTATTCTCTATCTTCTTGTTTGACGCCGGGCGCCAGACGTTCGATCAAAGAATCCAGATCATCAAAATTTGCAAAATCAATCACCAGTCTTCCCTTGCCGCGACGCCCATAGACAACGTGCACAGGAGCTCCTATCGATTCGGAAAGACGCTCTTCAAGGATCTGATCATCGCGGTTGACTTTTGCCGCTTTCTTCACTTGCTTTGCCCGAGGTTTTGCACTGAGTTCCTTCACAAGCTTCTCAGCCTCGCGAACTGAGAGTTCCTTGGCGACAATTTCATTGGCCGCTTGAATTTGTTCGGCTCCTGACAGGGTCAACAGCGCTCGAGCATGCCCCATATCCAACTTGCCGTCGACGAGCATCTGCTGAACGGGATCCGTCAAATTGAGCAAGCGAAGCAAATTTGTTGTTCCTGACCGGCTTCTCCCGATAGCGTCTGCGGCCTGCTCGTGCGTGTAGCCGAATTCATCTATCAGCCTCTTGACGCCTTGAGCCTCTTCCATTGCATTGAGATCCTCTCGCTGCATGTTCTCAATCAGAGCCATGGCGAGAGCATCCTTATCATCTACCGAGCGAACAATGGCTGGAATTGTTTTCTTGCCAGCAAGCTTAGAAGCACGAAAACGTCTTTCCCCAGCAATAATCTCATAGCGGCCATTGCCGCTTCGGCGCACAATGATCGGGCTGATGACTCCCTGCTGCTTGATAGAATCAGCAAGTTCGCTCAGTTTCTCCTGCTCAATCAGCGTCCGCGGCTGGTACTTGCCGGCTTTAAGCACATTGAGCTCGAGCTCTACAATACCGCTCTCGTTTTTTTCCGGAGAGGCCGCAACAGGCTGCGAGGCATCTTTCGCAACATCATCGCCAAGCAAAGTGCTCAATCCGCGTCCCAGTCCGCGAGGTCTTTTCGTTGCAGCCATGGTTATTTCTCCTCTTGTTCATGGTTGTTTTTGTAATCGTTCATGCGCCGGATTAATTCGCGCCCAAACGCAAGATATGCCTTAGCTCCTCTGCTTGCCTTGTCATACACAATGCCTGGTTCGCCATAAGAGGGGGCTTCAGCTAGACGGACATTTCTAGGGATAACAGTATCGAACACTCGTTCCCCAAACGTTTCCTTCAGCTGCTCGCTGACTTCTTTCTGAAGAGTCATGCGTGCATCGAACATCACTCGAAGCAGACCAATCACCTGAAGTTTTGGATTTTTATTCTGCCGCACGCGGCGCACCGTATTGACCAAATCACTCAAGCCCTCCAGAGCAAAATATTCGCACTGCATAGGAATAATGACCCCCATTGCACAGCAAAGGGCATTTACGGTGATCATCGACAGGGAAGGCGGGCAGTCAATCAAAATAAAATCATAACGATCCGAAACTTTATCAATCACGCCTTTCAGACGTTTGTCCGGATTCTTAAGCTGCATCAAATCAATTTCCGCTGCAGACAGCTCACGATTGGCAGGAATCAAATCGTATCCGCCGCTGGCACTTTTACAGACGACTTCATCGAATGAAGCTTCGCCGATCAACAGCTGATAGACGGTCAATGCACAATCGTTCTTCTCAATGCCCGAGCCCATAGTGGCATTGCCCTGTGCATCCAGATCGACCAGCAGCACTTTTTGCTTGCGTCTTGCCAAAGCTGCAGCCGTATTTACGGCGGTTGTTGTCTTGCCAACGCCGCCTTTTTGATTGGCTATGCAAAAAATGTATGCCATGATTCAATTCTCTAAAATGTTTGATTTATCAAATTATTCTTTTTGAAGACAAGCCTTTCGATGCAGAAATGGCAAAAAGTTCATTTTTTCTCAAAAAAGAACGAGAAATACTAGCAAATGATTGATTTTAAAAGAAATTTTTTCTTTTTCACCAAAGCTTCGATTTAAATCCACTCAAAATCAACATACTTTACTCTCATTCATCTTGAGGATAATTAAATGCCTCTGCATTTTTTCTTCAACAGCTGACACCTTGATTAAATCTACCAATTCTATGTCTTTAGGAAGGTCTGAAATTTCTTCTGTTGGCATTCTCCCCTTCATTGCAATCCACACGCCATTGTCCTTCAAAAGGTGTCGACTCAATACAATCATTTCTTTCAGAGATGAGAAGGCACGACAAGTAATCACATCAAAATTCTTGTCCTTCATCTTCTCGATTCTTCCATGTACTGCCATTGCATTGTTAATCTTGCACATTGCAATCGCTTGACGCTGAAAAATTGTCTTCTTTTGAACTGCGTCAATTAATGTGACATCTAAGCTTGGTTTGACAATTGCCAACGGAATGCCCGGAAGGCCACCTCCGCTTCCAATATCCAGAACCTCTTTTTCTCCCTCCAACCACTTAGCAGCAAACTTTACAAGAGACAGAGAATCAATCAAATGCAAGTCAATGACATCATTGGGATTTTCAATGCTCGTTAAATTGTATGTTGCATTCCATTTGAGAAGCAATTCTGCATATGTGGCCAGTTTTTGACTCTCATCCAGCGAAACTTCAAAATCTAAAATTTCCTGAACTCTTTCTTTAATGTCAATAGGATCGAACAACATCCTAACTCCACTTTAAGCGCTTTAAATGTATTAAAAGCAATGATACGGCTGCAGGCGTAACTCCAGAAATTCGACTCGCTTGACCAAGCGTTTCTGGTCTTCCCGCCTTGAGCTTCTGCCGAACCTCGAAAGACAACCCAACTACTTTGTCATAATCCATATTTTCAGGAATTAACATTGATTCATGCGCAAGTGTTTTCTGAACCTCTTCTTTTTGTCGTTCTATATATCCTTTGTATTTAAGTGCAATTTCAACCTGTTCGATTTGAGCTTCGTCAGTCAAAAAGGTTGCACTAACTAGTTCTCCAGTTCTCTTTTTAAGTGTCATGAGCTGCTTATATGACACATTAGGTCTTGAAAGCAGAGAGGACAAGTTGTACTCACGTTCGATGGATGTACCCAATACACGTTCATCTTCATGAACGGCCAAAATCTCAGGATTAATCCAAACAGATTTCATTCTTTCCAATTCGCGATCTACAGCCTCTTTTTTTCTCGCGAATCTAGCCCATTTTTCTTCAGGCAATGCTCCCAGCTTGTGAGCCAACTCTGCCAAGCGAACATCTGCGTTATCCTCGCGCAAACTCAAACGATATTCAGCTCGACTTGTAAACATTCGGTATGGTTCTGTCACGCCTTTGGTTGTTAAATCATCCACCATTACCCCAATATATGCCTCATCACGTCGCGGGCACCATTCTTCCTTACCGAGAGCTCTTGCTGCTGCATTTATGCCAGCCAACAACCCCTGAGCTGCAGCCTCCTCGTAGCCAGTCGTACCATTAATTTGACCCGCAAAGTATAAATTTTCAATATTTTTAGTTTCAAAAGTCCTCTTAAGCTCACGAGGATCATAGAAATCATATTCAATAGCGTAACCTGGTCTCAGCAAATGAGCATTTTCCAATCCAGGTATGCAGTGAATCATTTCCCATTGCACATCAAAGGGCAATGATGTTGAAATGCCGTTTGGGTAAAAGACATTTGTGTCCAATCCCTCAGGCTCTAAAAACACCTGATGACTTTTTTTATCTCTAAATCTTTGTACCTTGTCTTCTATAGAAGGGCAATATCTTGGCCCAATCCCTTCGATAATCCCCGAGTACATCGGAGATCTGTCAAGGTTTGCACGAATAATATCGTGCATCTTTTCGTTCGTATGAGTTATCCAGCACGGAACCTGGCGCGGATGATCGATTCCAGGCTCCATTAATGAGAATGATGGTATTGGATCCAGATCCCCTGGTTGCTCTTTGCATTTCGAAAAATTAATTGATCTGCCGTCAATTCTCGCTGGTGTACCTGTCTTTAACCTGCCTTTTGGCAGACCTAATTCAATCAAACGGCGCGCCAAACTAATTGATGGTGGATCGCCAGCTCTACCTGCTGAGTAATGTTCAAGCCCAATATGTACCAGACCATTCAAGAACGTCCCCGAGCAAACAACAACTGTTTTTGCTTTAAAACGTATTCCTGTTTGCGTTACGACTCCACAAACAGTTTTGCCATTAACAACAACATCATCAACAGCTTGTTGAAACACCCATAAATTTCTCTGCATTTCAATGCAACGGCGCATTTCAACTCGGTAAAGATTTCTGTCAATTTGCGCGCGAGTCGCACGAACTGCCGGCCCCTTTGAACTATTCAACACACGAAACTGAATGCCAGACCGGTCGGTTACAACTCCCATTACTCCGCCCATAGCATCCACTTCTTTCACCAAGTGACCCTTACCAATACCGCCTATCGAAGGGTTGCACGAAAGCTGGCCGATTGTTTCAATATTATGTGTGACGAGTAATGTTTTTGCACCCATGCGAGCTGCAACAAGGCACGCCTCAGCTCCAGCATGACCACAGCCTACAACAATGACATCAAAGATTTCTGGATAATTCATTTTTCCGAATGTTCCACGTGGAACACCGCTAATTTAAATAAATTTCTATCTTATCTACCAATCTAATGTTTCACGTGAAACATTGGCCATCGATAAGACCTTGTCTTAAATCTTTTTGTTCCACGTGAAACATTAAAATTTTTGCTGCTGAAGTATATCAATTTAGAAGCATTCTGATCATTAAAGTCCATGATGTTCCACGTGGAACATTTGCTTGTTTTTGTATAGTGTCTATAGTGTCTATAATAAATTACTTACAACAAAACAAGAAAAATCATGACTTATCGAATAAAGATAACCAAGACAAGAGGCAAGGAATATGCTTCTATTGTTAAAAACATCTACGATAAACGTCTTCGCGGCTCCACATCTCGCACAGTTCAAAGCTACGGCGATTTGGTTAAGCTCCGGCGTCTCAACCCTAACATCGATAATGAACTTCACGAAAAAGTTCTCCGCCTAAACAACAATGAGAAGATCGTTTCGGCCGTTGATGGCTGTAATCAAAACACAGAGCTAACTTTCGTCAACTCAATAAAGCAGGTCAACTTCGGCATCACGTTCTACCGGAAGGTTTGGGATAGGCTCGAATTGTCGAGTTTGATGGATCAGATACGCCGCAATTGCAATTTGCGCTTTGACCTGGATCTCGTTTGCTTTCTACTTGCAGCGCAACGTATTTTGAGGCCCCAATCTGTTCTGGATACTTTTCAGAATCGCGACAATCTCATATTCGACTTTTCAAAGATGACTTTAGAAAACTTGTACAGATGCATTGATGTACTGTCCATGCACAAACAAGTAGTCATTGACCATCTTGATAAGTTTTCCAGAAAAATAGTTCCAGAAACTCGCAGCGCAATTTTGTTCGATACAGAAAATTTGAGCTTCCAGCCGACAGTCAGAAATAGGGGAGTCGAAAGCGCCAACAATCTTCATGCTGATCTGACTGCACTTGGGCTTTGTGTTGATAAAAACGGCATTGCTCTCGATTACAAACCAATGTTCATCACTCCAGATGAGGACTTTACGATTTGCAGGGCACTTGATCATTTTTCTAGACCAGACAGCCATCCAGCAGCTGTCAGCGCAATTCTTTTTAGATTGTGGACTGAAAAGTCTGCAGAAGTCTGCGCTATGCGTAGCGACGGACACGCCGCATATCTTAAAAAACTGCTGTCTGACCCATATTCCTGTGATGAAGTCTTCATCTACGACGATTTCACCGGGCGCCTCAGTTCTAAATCAGTGCTACCAGAGAACATTTCAGAATTTAGGCGTCCATTTGTTGTCTTCTGGTCTTCGCGACAACAATGCAATGATTTAAAGATTCTTAATCGCATCCTTCAAAGAGACATCAAAAGGAATTCTTTAACAAAAAAATCATGCGACGCACTGTCGATCCATCAGCCTTCTGATTTATTCAACTCATATTTTTATAAACAAGACGTGATGCATGCCGGCTTTTGCCTGATCTTTCATCCGGAATCATTCAATGCTGCTTTAGAACTTTACAAAAAATATCTACACTGGCAGCAGTTCCGAGTAAAGATTGAGGAGCTTGATTCTGATGATTTCGTTGATTCCTCACATCGAGATCAAAGACAACTCAAAGGAAACCTTTTAATTTCTCAATTGGCGATGGTTTTAGAGAGCATAGGAAGCTATTTAGTCCATCTCTCAAACCTCGATCTGCCAAACCAACAAATCATCGATTTGCTGAGCAATGCCTCGTTGTGGATTGTGCAACAAAGAGAACCACGAAAAACTTTCTACATGAGGCAGGAGATTTCTGCTGATAAAAGAAAAAACGAGCAATACAAAAAGCTTACTGACGGCTTGCTTTCAGCCGTCGACATCAAGCCGCTCAATCGCATTGAAGATGCATCGGGACTTGAACTAAAGACAAACTTGAAGAAACGCATCAAGTTTTCAACTTAAGCCCTTAAAGCAAAGCCGGCAAGCAACAAGAATGCATGCCGGCTTTGTTTTTATAGATGTTTCACGTGAAACAGCAGAACCTATTTACCAATACAGAACTTAGAGAAGATCATACCCAGCAGATCATCAGCAAGTGTTTGTCCAACAATCTCACCAAGCACCTGTCCAGCTAACCGCAATTCCTCTGCTGCAATATCAAGTCCAATACTCCTGCCGACCGCTCCACCGCGAATTTGATTAATGTGTTCAAGGGCACGAGCAATGCAGTCCAAATGCCTCGATCTCGCTAGAAACTCTCCTTGAACTCCATCAGTCATGCCTGAAATTTCTTTGAGTTTTTCAATAAACGAATTCATCCCCTGGCCAGTCAGAGCTGACACAGAAATTACCTCATCCTGTGGAATCTCTTTAACCAAATCGATTTTGTTTTTTACCTTTAGAAAAACGACCCCTTCTCGAAGCCTGGGCCGAATCAATTTCATTGCCTCACGCTCAGCATCCTGATTAGCCTGGTCCGCACTCGTCAAATGAACGACGACGTCGGCATCTTCAACTGACTTTAAGGTGCGCTCTATGCCGATTTGCTCTACTTTATCGTTAGTACTTCTTATTCCAGCCGTATCAATCAGGTTGACGGTAAACCCATCAAGGTTGACTGTATGCACAATCCGATCCCTAGTCGTGCCTGCAATATCCGTCACGATAGCGACTTCCTCTCCTGCAACAGCATTCATAAGAGAACTTTTGCCTACATTTGGGGACCCGACCAAAATAACTGTCAGACCATCACGTAGTACCTTTCCTCTCATTGCTGTTTGAGAAAGTTCCTCCAAATCTCCGGCAATTTCTTCGACCTTATCGTTGACGTGCCCGTCCTCAATAAAGTCTATTTCTTCTTCCGGAAAATCAATTGTTGCTTCAATATACGCACGCAGTTCGATCAACTTTTCATTGATAGCGCTAATCTTTTGCGAAAAAACTCCCTGCATAGAACGAGCTGCCGCTCGTGCCGCCGCTTGATTAGATGCCTCAATAAGATCTGCCACTCCTTCTGCCTGTGCGAGGTCCATTCGGCCATTCAAAAATGCTCTTTGCGAAAATTCTCCAGGCTGCGCTTGTCTTAAACCTATTGATCGACCTATCTCCAAACATCGATCAATAATCATCTGGAGTACTGCTGGTCCGCCATGAGCCTGTATTTCTAGTACGTCCTCGCCCGTATAAGAAGAAGGGCCGCGATAATAGATGACAATAGCCTGATCAATTAAATTTCCTGAGGCATCATTGACTGCAAGCAGATGCGCGTGTCGAGGCTTAAGTGTTTTATTTGGGAAAAGCCCTGCAACAACTTGTTCCATCGACATCCTTGAACCTGATAATCTGACGATGCCGATGCCGCCGCATCCTGCAGCACTAGCTCTGGCAATAATAGGGTCTTTATCGCTGTTCATTTAAAACACCATTAATTGTTTGAATACTCTAACTTTTTTTGCTGGTTGGCTTTTTGGCGGTTCTATGTATCATTCAGCTTAGCTTCAACACCTTTGTTCATCACAATGAGTCTTAAGTCAAACAGGAACTCTTTTTTTAGCTCATCGCTTGTCGGAGCTTGTCTTGCCGTTATTGCCTCTATTCCTATTGCGGCATGGACGGCTGCATTTTTTGGCGACAGCTACAACTCACGCGTACTTATTTACACGCTCCTTCTTTTATGGTCTGTGATTGGTGCCGTCTGCATTTTTGTACTCACAAAAAATACACAAGAAGCCAACTTAACCTTTGGACGAATCTTTAAGTGGTTCGTCAGCGCTTGGATTTGGCCAATTTTGCTTGCGGCAAGACTGTATTCGCGCAAGCTCTAAAGCGAAAAAAAAAAGAGAGCCTGTTGCAAGAACCAGCTCTCTTAATCTTATTCTTTCTGCGGACAACTTCGTACTCTCAGCTGTCCGCTCTGAAAGTCTTTTTTATCTATTTGCCGCACTCAACCTTCTTGCTCGATCTTCGGCAATTTTCTTATTCACGTACCACTGCTGAAGAATCGAGAGCACGTTATTGGTCAGCCAATACAGCACGAGACCAGATGCAAAGAAGAAGAACATGACGCCGAATACGAGCGGCATGATGATCATCATGCGTGCCTGCATAGGATCAGTCGGAGTGGGGTTGAGCTTAATCTGCAGGAACATAGTTGCCATCATGATGGCAGGCAGAACAAACCACGGATCAGGCATAGCCAAGTCTGTCACCCAGCCAAGCCATTCGGAACCACGCAATTCAACGCTTGCAAGCAACACCCAATACAGTGCCAGAAATACCGGAATCTGCAGTGCGATCGGCAAGCAACCACCAACAGGATTAATTTTTTCTTTCCGGTAGAGTTCCATCATCGCCTGCTGGTAACGCTGTTTGTCGTCACCATACTGCTGCTGCAGAGCCTTCAGACGAGGAGTCACTTCTTTCATGCGGGCCATTGACTTGTAGCCAGCCGCAGAAATCGGGTACAGAATCGCCTTGACCAAACACGTCAGCAGAACAATCGACCAGCCCCAATTGCCAACGAGACCGTAAAGGAAATACAGCACGGAGTAGATAGGTTTGGCAAGGAACGTCAGCCAGCCGTAGTCAACAACGAGCTCGAGCCCGTCAGCCAAATACGCCAAACGTTGCTGATCCTGGGGACCAACATAGAGCATGGCAGAGGTCGTCGTACTCGACTTCGGCTCAATCGTGCCTAAACGCAAAATAGAACCCACAGCAAACAAATTTTTGTCGAGCTTGGTCGTATAAAACTCGCGCTCATGAGCCTTCGTCTCGCCCTTGACATCAGTCCAAGCCGATACGAAATAATGCTGAATCATTGCTACCCAGCCGTTGTTGGACTTGGTCAAATGATCAGGCTGCTCGCCAATGTCGTCAAAGGCAATTTTCTGAAACTTATCTTCATCGGTGTAAATTGCCGGCCCTGTATAGGTGTAATAAAAGGAGCTTTCGCCCTCGGGCTTGGCATCGTCACGCGTCAACTGGTAGTAAATCGAAGGCTTGATTGCTACCTCGCCATTGTTGATGACCTCATCACGTACCGTAATGCCGTAACGGCCGTCGACGAGCTCATAACTCTTGCGCAACGTAACGCTTCCCTGCGTGCTTTCGAAAGTAGCAGTGGTGAAGTTGACCGTCTTGTTCTGTTCCGCATCAAGCTTTTTCTCAACTTTTGTGCCAACGTACTTGAAGGGCGATTTGTGATTGGGAAAATCGCCGCCAATCAAGCCGCTTTGCGCAACATACACATGCTTGGGCGTCACATCAAACATAACGATGTTGTTGAGCTTAGGCGCCTCGTTGCCCAAAATTTTTCCCGCCAAGCCGACTTCCGTCCACTCGGCCTGTTGCTGTTCTTTGAGCAATTCTGCACGCGTAACGACAGCACCTTGCTCATCAATATTGAGCTTGAGCAAATCGCTCTTGACTTCAATCGGATCCGATGCTTGGATCATGCCTTTGGCAACAGCAGAAGCACCGCTGCCGACAGCATCTGGAACAGACTCAACGCCGGCTTGCGCCTCCTGCTGCGTGGCCTGGACTGTTTCTGTTGAGCCTGAAAAAAAGGAGGGGCGTCCGTTGTACACCTGCCAATTATCCCAAAGCATGAAGCAGGCGGCGACCAGGATCACCCACATGAGGGTTCGCTGAAAATCACTTCCCATATCAGGTCCTGACTAATCAAATAAAAATCAAAAAGCGATCAGAGATGATTTCCGACGTCTTTGTCATGACGCCAGCATTTCCATCGAAAAGTATCTGGAACAGGATCATAACCGCTGCCGCCAAAAGGATGGCACCGCAGCAGCCTTGTCACCGTCATCCACAATCCTTTGAGCGCACCATGCTTTTCGAACGCTTCAATCGCATAATTCGAACAGCTTGGCACAAAGCGGCATTGCCAGCCAACCCAGCCTGACAGCGTAAGCTGATAAAACCGGATGAGCAAGATGAAAAACCTGGACAAGCTCGCTTCACCTCTCGGTTTGGTACACCGCTTGAGCAACTGACTTCAATCTCTTGCAAAGAGCCTGCAGACACAATTGCGCAGAACGTCGCACCGATCTCTTGGCAGCAGAAAGCGTTACCTGACCTCCGGTTGTTCTCAAAGACGAGCGATACCGCAAGCTGATGTCTATGCCAATGTCGAGGTTTCGACATTGCATTTGAATATCAGGCAACGAATATCTTGCAACTTCTCTCATGACTCTCTTGACCAAAGCTCGATCTACAGAGAGTGGAACATTGCGTTTGCCAACCGTAAAACCAAAACGGACGCGACCCGTTTGTCGATGTGCTAAGGCACACACTGAAACAGAATCACGTCCGAGTCGGATTACTCCCGGTTGCTCAGATCGCAAAACCCTCCCGAAGTCGTCCGAACTTACGATTCGAACCGACTTTGGAAAGCCGTGCCTGAGTCGGTTTTGAGTCACAACTGCTCAAGAGACGTCTTTCTACAGGAAGAAGACGCTTCTCTTAGAGAGCAAGAGTGTGACGTCCCTTGCGGCGGCGACGAGCCAGAACAGCGCGACCGCCCTTGGTGCGGGAACGGACCAGAAAGCCGTGCGTGCGGACACGCTTGATCTTGGAGGGTTGATACGTACGCTTGGTAGCCATGATAATTCCTTACCTTACAAGAAAAGGCAAAAACAACGAAGCCAGAATCCAGACATCTGAGCCTTAGAGTCCAGCCTCGAGTAATAAACAAACCGTTAGGCTGCAGACAACTTCAACTCACGAAGTTCTGCAGTTCATGAAGACTCTTTTTACAAGACGCATTGACGAGCACGCCCGGCGAACATTGATCTTCTCAGTCCGCACAAGCGCATCTTCACTGACCAGCAAAAAGGATGCAAAGACAATCTGCGTCTGTGAAAAGCCTGATATTAAACCCTATTTCATATCTGTCTGTCAAATTTTTCCCTGAAAAATCAGCACTCAGATCCAGATCAATCTTTTTGCATTTTTTCTTTTCCACAGAATCTAGGGGTCCAACCCACCAGCAACACAATCAGTCGTGCAAATATTGAAAAAGTGTCGCTAAAACGACCTGATTTTCAGCCTAAGAGGCTCGCTGGTCGGTAGATAAGTTTGCTCTGGGAAGGTAAAATCGGCGCCGCTTTTTCCTCAAAAAACAACCTCGCTAGCTGCGCAACCACCCGATTTAGAGTTGTAAGGCCTGTCGCCGAAGACATTGGCCTTGCGGGGGTTCTATACCTAAAAAATTATGACTGATTTCTGGACTCAATGCCTTGAAGCTTTGCGGGAGAGCACTCCTGCTCAGATTTACCAAAACTGGTATGCCGATCTCACTGCAGAAGTTGAAATGGAAGCAGGGTCGGTTACGATTTTTGTGTCTTCCGGCTTCAAAATGAATAAAGTTCGAGAGGCTTACGGGCAGACCATCCAGCAAATCGTCAACCGCGTTGCGGGCAAGGAAATGGAAATCGTCTGGCAAATTAAAGACGATGAAGCCTCTGCTGCCCCTTTGCTTAATGCCGAGGAAGACTCGCCCGTCCAGTCGCCAAGCGAAACCGACATCAGCAAGACAGGACTTTTGCCGTACCTAACCTTTGAGAATATGGTTGAAGGTCAGGCCAATCAGATGGCATATGCCTCTGGTCTGCAGGTAGCTTCGAGTCCGAAATCCATCTACAACCCTCTTTTCATTTATGGAGGAGTAGGTCTAGGCAAGACTCACCTGATGCACGCCATCGGCAATCGTTTTCTGGCCAATAACCCAAAAGCAAAAATTCTCTGCATATCTGCTCAGCAGTACGTGCAGGAATTTATGGATGTCATGCGCCTGCGCAACCTCAACAACGAAAGATTTTCTGAAGCAATGCGGCAGTTTGAGGCTCGTTACCGAGGGCTGGATCTTTTGTTGATTGATGATATCCAAAGCTTTGGCGGTCGTGACGGCACGCAAACCAACTTCTTTCTAGCCTTTGAGAACATGGTGCCGCATGGCAAGCAGATCGTGCTCACCAGCGATACTTATCCAAGAAATCTGAAAGAGTTCCAGGAACGCCTCCTGAGCCGCTTAACTCAGGGATTGATTGTGACGGTTGAGCCGCCGGAATTCGACATGCGCGTTCAGATTCTCTTGCAGAAAGCCGAACGTTCTGGTTTAGACATGCCTCGCGAAGTAGCTGAAATCATTGCCAAGAAGCTCAAAAGCAACGTCAGAGAACTTGAAGGTGCTGTTCAGCAAGTTCTGGCCTACACGCGATTTCATCAAGTCGATGTCACCATTGACACTGTCAAGCTTGCTTTAAGAGACATCTTCAAAGCAAGCAGCGTTCCCGTGACGATAGAGGCAATTCAGCAAACTGTTGCCCAGCACTACGGTTTTAAAGTAGCTGAACTCAGTTCAAAATCCAGAAAAGCAAAGCTGGTGAGGGCGCGACAGGTTGCCATCTACCTTGCGCGTGAACTGACCAAAAAAAGCCTCCCTGAACTTGGTGAGCTCTTTGGCGGACGTGATCATGCCACGGTTATCTACGCGTGCAAAAAAATAGCATCTGAACGAAACACGGATGAAGAGCTCAAATACGATCTGCATCTGTTGGAGCAGAAGATCAAAAGCTAGAAAAATCAACGGCATCCAAGTACTTTTTAGAACTACAGAAGCCGTCATTTTCCATTAAAATCCACAGACGGGCCGAAATTGAGCTTCGGCCCATATTTTGATTACGAAAAAGGTTGATTTCATGCAGTTCATCAAATGCACGCGCGAGGCGCTCCTCAAGCCCCTGCAGATCGTTGGAGGCATCGTTGAAGGCCGCCAGACGCTTCCCATCCTGTCCAATATCCTCATTAATGCAAACGGCAGCGAAGTCAACTTCACAACAACCGACCTAGAAATTCAAATCCGCACCAGCGGTCAGGTCGGCATTGGTTCGGAAACTGTTTCCGCGACTGTTCCTGCGGCCAAGCTTATTGCCCTGTTGACGGCATTGCCAAATGCCAATACGGAAGTGACGATGCTCACGGAAGGCAAGAAGGTCGTCCTGCGAGCCAACAACTCGCGCTACACGCTCTCTCAGATGGCAGCTGAAGAGTACCCTGTACTGCCTATGGCAGAAGTTGAGCATACTTTCACGCTGCCTGCGAATACCTTCAAGCACCTCATGCAGATGGTGCATTTTTCGATGGCTCAGCAAGACATCCGCTATTACTTGAACGGCATGCTCCTTTCCATTGACAACGGAATGGTTAGGACCGTTGCTACCGACGGCCATCGACTGGCTTGCTGCGACGCATCCATTGAACTCAATCTTGAACTCGATAAGCCTATAGAAGCCATCCTTCCGCGTAAAACAGTGCATCAGCTCATCAAATTGCTGCCCGATACTGATGAGCCTGTGCAAGTAGAGCTATGCAAAACTCAAGCTCGCTTTACCTTTGGAGCAATTGAGTTTTTGAGCAAGCTCGTCGATGGCAAATATCCTGACTACAACAGAGTCATTCCGCAGGGCAACGATAAGATTTTCGTGACCAACCGTGAACAACTGATCGGCGCTCTCAAGCGTGCGGCCATTCTTGCCAATGAAAAATTCAAAGGCCTTCGCTGGCTGATTACGCCTGGCAAGCTTCAGATTCAAAGTGCAAACTCCGAAATGGAAGAAGCTGTTGAGGAAATCGATATCAACTACGACGGAGAAGAACTTGATTTGGGCTTCAATGTGGTCTATTTGCTAGATGTACTCGGCAATCTGAAGAACACTGACGTGCGCTTTGCTTTTGCAAATAACCAAGGTGCTACTCTTCTGACAATGCCTGAGAGTGAGCAATTCCGCTACGTTCTCATGCCGATGCGCATCTGATGCGCAAGCCTGCCCAGCAGGTCTGCTCCATAGCCCAAAGCTACTCGTCGCGCCAATGCCGGGAACAGCCTGGCATTGGCGTCAGGCTTTCAAATGGGCGAAAGATGATTTTTGAACCTTCATGAAATTTTGCGAAATGGCTGATCAAGACAATACCAATCAAAAGACTTCGCCTTCCGATTCCGGCAGTACCTACAACGAGTCCAACATCAAGATTTTGGAAGGCCTCGAAGCTGTACGCAAGCGCCCCGGCATGTACATTGGCGATGTCTCGGACGGCTCTGGCCTGCATCATCTTGTTTATGAAGTCGTCGACAATTCAATCGACGAGGCCATGGCAGGCTATGCACGCAATATTTTCGTCACGATTCATATGGACAATTCTGTCAGCGTTGTAGACGATGGCAGAGGCATTCCAACAGCCATTAAATTTGACGACAAACACGACCCTAAACGCTCGGCCGCGGAAATCGCTTTGACTGAACTGCACGCAGGCGGAAAATTTGACGACAATGGATACAAAATCTCCGGCGGCCTGCACGGCGTAGGCGTCTCTTGCGTCAACGCTTTATCAAAATGGCTCGAACTTAAAGTTCACCGAGATGGTCTGACGCACTTCATTCGTTTTGAGGGCGGCTTTGTTGTCGATCGTCAGATCGAAAAACAAAAAGATCCGGTAACGGGAGAAATCGTTGATGTGAGCCCCATGAAAGTCCTGGGTTCCACAAACAAACGCGGCACCGAAGTTCACTTCCTGCCGGATGCGTCCATCTTTACCCCGATTACAGACTTTGACTACGACACGTTGCTGACGCGTCTGCGAGAACTTTCTTATTTGAACTCAGGCGTAGACATTGAACTCATCGACGAGCGCACTGCCAAACATGCACGTCTGGAAAGCGAAGGCGGCGTCAAAAGCTTTGTCATCTTTAAGAACACAACGCGCAGCCCGATCCACAAAGATCCGATCTACATTCAAAAAACGATCAATCAGAAGACGGCAAAGGATCCAACCAAGGAAATTCCTGTTTACGTTGAAGTGGCCATGCAATGGAATGATTCCTACAACGAATCGTTGGCCGCATACACGAACAACATTCCGCAGCGCGACGGGGGAACGCACGTCACCGGTTTAAGAAAAGCCATGACGTCAGTCATTACAAGCTACATCGCTGAAAATGAAATCCTCAAGAAAAGCGATAAGTTCGACATCACCGGCGAAGACATGAGAGAAGGTCTGACCTGCGTGCTTTCCGTGAAAGTACCGCAGCCATCCTTCAGTTCCCAGACAAAGGACAAACTTGTTACCAGCGAAGTCCAGCCTGCAGTCATTGCCGCCGTCAGCGATGGCTTGCGCACCTTCCTTGAAGAACATCCGGATCAGGCTAAGGAAATCTGCAACAAAATTGTCGGCGCCGCCCGCGCACGTGAAGCAGCACGCAAAGCAAGAGAGGTGACGCGCAAGCAAATCTTCGGAGGCGGCCTTCCCGGGAAACTCGCCGATTGCTCCAGCAAAGATCCCGCAGCTTCTGAAGTCTTCCTTGTCGAGGGTGACTCTGCAGGCGGTTCTGCAAAGACAGGACGAGATCGTGAGTTCCAAGCCATTTTGCCGTTGCGCGGCAAGATCCTCAATGTTGAAAAGGCCTCAGTCGACAAATTGCTCGATTCTGAGCAAATTAAAACTTTGGTATTGGCTCTCGGCACTCAGCTCAGAGAAGATTTCGACCTCGAAAAATTGCGCTATCACCGCATTATTCTCATGACTGATGCGGACGTTGACGGTGCTCATATTCGTACGCTTTTATTGACTTTTTTCTATCGCCAGATGCCTCAACTCATAGAACGCGGACACGTCTACATTGCACAGCCGCCGCTCTACGGCATTTTTACGGGCAAGCGTGATAAAGCAACAAACAAAGAAAAAAAGATCTACATCAAGGACGATGCTGAAATGGCGCAATATCTGCTCAATATTGCGCTCAAGGATGCCGCGCTTTATCGCTCTGAAGAAGATTTCAATGCCGGCGTAAGCATCCGCGGAACAGACCTTGAAAAATTGATTGAGGAATTTGAACAGAGCAAATCCGTTATCGAACGCTTGTGCCAAGTCATTGACAAGGCCGCATTGCTTGCCATCTCTTCAGGCGTTCAAATTGACATTTCTGATGAGCAGAAGGCTTCTGCCTCAGCTCTTAATCTTGAAAAAGAAATACGTGACCCTGAAATTAAAGTAGCGCCTCAATTTGACAAAGAAAAAGAGCGTTGGAGACTTTGCATCAGCCACTACATCTATGGCAATACTCATCACACGTTCATAGACCCGGAATTTTTACGTTCTCACGAATACGCGACGCTTGTTGAGACTGCTCAGGCTCTCGAAGGCGTAATCAAAGCAGGAGCTCGCGTTGTTAGGGGGGATGTCAGCCAAGGAGTGAAAAACTTCGGCGAAGCCGTGCGCTGGCTGCTGGATCAAGCAGAAGCAGGCGTGCGCAAACAGCGTTACAAAGGTTTAGGGGAAATGAACTCTGAGGAGCTCTATGAGACGACTATGAACCCGCAAACAAGACGTCTGTTGCGCGTTCGTCTTGAGGACGCCAGCAAGGCCGATGACATTTTCTCGATGCTGATGGGTGATGAAGTGGAACCCAGAAGAGACTTCATTGAAGAAAATGCGCTCTTTGTCAGCAATCTCGACATCTAACATTCATCATTAAGGGCTCGGCCGCAAGACCGAGCTTTTTTTGAAATTTTGGCTTATGAAGACTACAGACAATCAACTCGTTGTTGCAGTCAGCTCTCGGGCGCTTTTTGACTTGGAAGAAGAACACCAAATCTTTGAATCGCACGGCATTGCAGCGTACCGCCGGTATCAAATCGAAAACCGTGATACTCCTTTGCGTCCTGGAGTTGCTTTTTCCTTTGTTGCCCGCCTTTTAAAGCTCAATGAACTTTTCCCTGGACAGGAACCCTTCCGGGTGGTTGTGCTGAGCCGCAACTCTCCCGAAACAGGACAGCGTTTCTTCTCGTCCTGTCAATACTATGAGCTTCCTATTAAAGCCGGAGCATTTACTTCTGGACAATCTACGTTTCCCTACATTGAAGCTTTTGATGCCTCGCTGTTCTTGAGTGCCAATAAGGACAACGTCACGAAAGCCATTAGAAATGGACACCCTGCAGGGCTAGTCCTGCCAGTCGATCCAAGCAGGCTGCACGAAGATGATGATGATGGCGAACTTCGCATTGCATTTGACTTTGACGGTGTCGTCATTGACGATGCTGCGGAAAGAGAGTTTCAAAAGGACGGCATTGAGGGCTTTGAACGAATGGAAATAAGTCTCAAAGAAACTCCTCATGACCCAGGCCCTCTCAGCAAACTCTTTCAGAAACTTGCACAATTTCAAGCTCTGGATGCTAAACGTGGAGAACACGATCCGTATTACAAGCCGGCACTGAGAGTGTCCATCGTCACTGCTAGAGGCTCAGCCTGTGTAGAACGGCTTATAACAACGCTTAAAGCTTTAGGCATGAGCGCTGCCGAGCTCTTTCTAATGGACGGCCTGCCGAAAAATCGAGTGCTCGAAGTAATGCGTCCTCATATCTTTTTTGATGATCAAATCACGCATCTGGAAAAGACTGCCAACACCATCCCAAGCGTCCTCGTGCCATTTGGCATCAACAACCTTCCGCAATAGAAAAAAACGGGCGGTCAGTCAGAAGGACCGCCCAATCCAAACCGAAAAAACCGTGCGTCGTCCGTATGCACAGCTGCTGACAAACAAAACAACTGCAGGGCTGCTCGATCAGGTCGCCTCAAAAGGCTGGAAACATTTCGGGTGATACAATCGGAAGGCTTTCTAGACGGACTACTCGGCCCTTGATGCATCGAGTGCGCATCTGCAAAGGCCGCACCACATACATGCCGACCTTAGATCATTTGCAGCGTTCCTTTCAATGCGGTCGTCTCGTTCTCAAAAACCGCATTACAGCAGCTCCTATCTTTACCGGACTAGAGTTCAAACCCAACCTCTCAGAACTCACCAAGTTCTACGTTCATTTGGCTGAAGATGGCGTCAGCATGGTCACCATCTGCGCTGGTTTGGTTCACTCTAGCGGTGCTCCCAGCGACAATTGGCACGTTTTCAATGAAGACATTGATGTACCACGTCACCGCGCGCTGACAAATAAGCTGCAGGAACATTCCTGCAAGGCTGTATTGCAGCTTGTACATGCAGGATATGACGCGCAGAGCTGGCCCGCGTGGGGCCCAAACACCATTAAATTTGAAAACAGAGGCAGCATCTGGAGAGCTCCTAATCTCGTCATCAAGAGCATCATTCGAGGCTATATAAAAACTGCTCAACTTGCTCAGAAAGCAGGATATTCGGGCGTAGAAGTACATGCTGCTGGAAGAACGCTGCCGGCGGCATTTTTGAGCCCGGCGATAAATCACAGACGAGACATCTGGGGTGCTACTCAGCTCGCGCGCTTTAAGTTTGTTCTTGACATTGTGCGAGGTGTGCGCAAAACCATAGCCCCGAACATGACAATCGGCGTGCGATTTAACCTTATGGAACTCACGCCTCGAGGAGCTGACTGGGAAGAAATATTGAGACTTACCCAGATGCTTCGAATTGCAGGAGCTGACTACTTATGTCCGGAATTTGGAGGACCAGAAGACCGAATTCCTACCTATTTGCATCCCACACCCAAAGATGTCTGGCTTCCTTCTTGTCAGATCCTTGCAGAGAACACCCCCCTGGCAGTTATTTACAACGAAGATTTGGGATCCCTAGAGGATGCCGCCGAAGCTCTGGTCTCTCAAGACAATATGCTTGTTGCATTTGGTCGGCCTCTTGTTGCCGACTACCAGTTCCTGCGCAAGTCACAAGGATTGATACAGGCAGATATCCGTCCCTGGATTGAACACACGGAGTACGCCCGCATTGATGGTCTCAGACGCAAGCACACGCTGTTTTGCTTGACGGCTCCTTTTTCCTTCAACACATATCCTAAATCTTTTGTTCCGGCCACCAAAAAGAAGCGCATCGTCGTTTTGGGCGGAGGAATCAGCGGCATTTTTTTTGCTTTAACAGCTGCACGAAGAGGGCATTTTGTTCAGTTATTTGAAAAACAGGATTTTTTAGGCGGCTCTGTTCGTTTTGTTGAAAAAATAGGACAGTCTGAAAAAATCAAGGCTTGGCTTAAGTTACTTGAAAATGATCTAAAGTTAGCAGAAGTTGAAGTGCATTTAAACGCAAAAGCAGACATTAACTATCTTATGTCTCTAAAAGGCATAGATCTTGTCGTCAATGCCACCGGATCTGAACCGGAGATACCCGATATTCCCGGCATTGATTCCTCAAATGTCGTCACTTATGAAGAATTGCTAGGCGACAATCTTCCTGTAGGCAACCGAGTCGCTGTTTTAGGCATTAATCCAGTTTCTGTCACTGTCTGCCGCTACCTTCTGGAACAACTCGAAGAATCGGAAATGAGTGCGGAGCAGTGGAGAAAAGCTTGGGGCATTGGCGATATTCGTTACAACAAGGGAGGAGTACTGGGAGTTGTACCGGAAGTTCCGCCGCCTTTGCGACAGGTTTATTTAGTCGAATCTCAACGAGGGCAGTTTGCAAATTTAGTAAAAAAACAAACAGACCGTTGGGAACTGCAGTGGCTTTTGATGCGAGGGGCGCAAACAATGCGCGACATCAATATTGAGTCCATTGATAATCATGCGCTTCGAGCAAGTTACGGCGAACGTCATGAAGACCGCTATGCCGTACGTGTTGATCACGTTGTTGTCTGTTGCGGAGCTGTTCCTAACAGCGAGTTGTCACTCAGATTAGCAATGGCAGGCATTGATGTACTCAATATAGGAGCGGTCACAAGAGAAAGCGGCTATATGTCTCTTTATGAGGCAATACATGTATCGATCGAAGCTGCTCTTGATGTGTGACTGTCTCCTAGCTTTCCTTGTTTTTTCTGTGTTCTTTGAACTTTTGGGACGTAAAACGTTCTGATCTAGTTTTACCTAAAAATAAAATTTTATTGTTAGATACAGTAGTTAATAGATGTGGGAAACTCTGTGAATATCGAGTAAATTTCATTGCAAATCAATGGTTTAGTATGTTGATAAACGTGGTGAGAAGTTTTGAGCCTGCTTGTGGATAAGTTGTGTATGAAGGTGAATAACTTGGACAGGTCGAAACCCTCAACAGAAATTTGCACAAAATGACTGAAGTTTTTAAGTGTGTTTTACACAAGTTGTTCACAGTATCCAGGAAATAGGGGCTTAGTTGGCATCGATGGCGATTCGAAAACATCGCTAAAATCGAGCTTGTTTGGAATTTTTTCTTTTTAAAGATGTCGTCAGACGATTTGTTGCCGTGGTTTTCACCCAAGTTGTCGCCTGAGGTCTCGCGCGTCATCACGAATTTAGGACGCCGAGCAGTGCTGGAAAGAGGGCAGGCGCTGAGTGCCTCATCCTTTTTCAAACGTTTGGTGTTTGTTCAGGAAGGCTTTCTTGCTCAAGGGGTGATTAATCCAGGGGGTGGCAATCCCTTCATGCTGACGCTTTCAGGGCCTAGAAGCTTTGG
This sequence comes from uncultured Duodenibacillus sp., assembly GCA_944390715.1. GTDB lineage: Bacteria > Pseudomonadota > Gammaproteobacteria > Burkholderiales > Burkholderiaceae_F > Duodenibacillus. The sequence continues at coordinate 132,884 of CALXQS010000001.1, forward strand.
TGCGGCTGCTGGAGTCGTTGATGCCATGGATAATTTACCTCGACGATATTGGGCGGCCACACACTGCGAGGTGCTGACAATTATTCCTGAAATCCTCTTGAGGTTATCCGAAGTTGACGAAAAGCTCAATCAAGAGCTCAGCAGCTACGCAATACGTCATCTCATGAGTGAACGGATGGGGCTGATGCTTTGCCAAGCCGCTTCAGTTGAAGAAAGAGCTGGCGTTTTTATCGTCTCCAGCTTGATGGTACGTGGTAAATTCTCAGCGGGTAAAACGATAGCATCGTCTCGCTGGATTCGACTTGACGTTCTGCCTTCCAGAAAACTGACAGCGGCATTGCTGGCCGTAAAAGAGCAACAGCTCAAGGATGTTTTCCGAAACTGGATTTTGGAGGGAACGCTTCGTTTTAATGAGGGGGCGTTTGATGTCAGAAGCGATATGCTTTCACACTATTGGCGATGGATGCAGCCGTTTGTCCGCATGCATGAAAATATGCCGATAATGGTCGCTCGAGACACACGGCACCTTGAACATCTTGAATTGGATTTGAACCACTAAGAGAGCAATAAAAATGAGAAAACAAGCAATAGCTGCTTTGATCGGCATCGTTGGTGCCGTTTTTATCACAAGCGGGTGCGCACCTTTGATTGTGGGTGGAGCTGCTGTGACTGCCGGAGCCACCGTCTCAACAATGACAGATCGCCGTTCAGCCGGTGCTGTAGTCAATGACACAGTACTTGAAAAGCGCGTTGCTTGGGAAATTTCTCAAGCACTGGGCAAGAGCATTGATTCCCATATCACGGTGACCGCGTATAACGGCAAAGTTTTGCTGACAGGTGAAGTGGCCTCTGAGCAGGGACGGGAAATTGCGCAACGCACGGCCTCTCAGAGTCTCGATGTGGCTTCTGTTGTCAATGAGCTTGCTGTACTTGAAAACGCAGGCATGATGCAGCGCATGAGTGATTCTTCTCTCGCGACTAAGGTGCGTTCCCGTTTAGTTGGTACTGAGGATGTTTATCTAAGCCAAATGAAGGTGGTAGTCGAGCGCGGTGTCGTTTATCTTATGGGTATTGTTACTCCGCAGGAAAACGATCTTGCGCTGGCTGTTGCCGCTCGCACCAGCGGCGTCATGAAGGTGATTAGCGTCTGCGACGTCATGAGCGCAGAAAGAATTGCCCAGCGTCTGCGAGACATTCAGGTAGAAAATGCAGCCGCACAAACGGCGCCTCAATGATTTTCTTGAGTTTGTTTTTTTGAAAAAAAGCCGCTTTTTTTTTCATCAGCATGAGCACGAGTGTGTTTGTCTATGGGGGAACTTCAAAAAGCGGCTTTTATAAAACAAGAGGCATGCGCTTGGATTTCGTTGGGAGGGATCGTCGACTACAAGGTTTGAGTACAGTCCATCAAGTCTTGAGCATGGTAGCTTGATCGCACGAATACGCCGGCAAAAACTTTTTTAAAACCCATTTTGAGTGCACATGTCTGCCAGCGTTTGAATTCATCAGGCGAGACATAACGACGTACCGGAAGATGTGCGTGAGATGGCGCTAAATATTGTCCCAGCGTGAGGATTTCAACCTTGTTGACTAAGAGATCTTCTAGCACTTTGAAGACTTCCTCATCAGTTTCTCCAATGCCGAGCATCAGTCCGCTTTTTGTATATACGTCAGGACAAAGTTGTTTGAATTCGCGAAGCACGCGCAGAGAGTGTTGATAGTCAGCGCCGGGGCGAGCAATTTTGTAGAGTGAAGGAACTGTCTCAAGATTGTGGTTGAAAACATCTGGAGGCGTCTGACGGAGAATATTTAAGGCATTTTCAAGTCTTCCTCTGAAGTCAGGGATCAGTATCTCTATGCGTACGCCGCAGACGCTGGTTCTGAGCGCATGGATGATGCGTGAGTAGTGCAGAGCTCCGCCATCCGAAAGGTCATCGCGATCGACGCTTGTGACAACGACATACTTAAGATTCATGCGCCTGACTGCTTGAGCTAGCCGTTGCGGCTCCGTAGCGTCAAGTGGGTCAGGTCTTCCATGAGCAACATCGCAAAATGGACAGCGTCGGGTGCAGACATTGCCCATAACAAGAAAAGCTGCAGTTCCTCGAGAGAAGCATTCTCCTATATTGGGGCAGGAAGCTTCTCGGCAAACAGTTGAAAGGCGCGCCTCACTTAAAATATCCGCAAGATGTCTGCTGTTTTCTGACATTGAGAGCGCTTTGACGCGCAGCCATTTAGGTTTAGGAATAGACCTAAAGCTATGGTCGATTCTTATCGGCAGTCTGGCAAACTTTTGGGCGCCTTTTTCATAGAATTCGGGCATTACAGCCACCCTTGCCAATGAGCAACGACGCCGAGAATTGAACCGATCGTCATCAATAGAGCAAAACGAAGTTCGAGTTTGACTGTACCGAACATCACCTCATTGAGCTCTAATCCAGAAAATCTCGGCAATTTTTTTATGAGATCAATTGCCGAAGGAAGGCATAAGAACGTCAATAAGACAAAAATCAGTTCAGGCTTCATAAAGGCAAGCGCGCCGGCGCAGATGAAGGCAGCCAAGATCATCATGCTGTAGGTATTGCGCATCCCTTTTTTACCCAACACGACGGCCAGTGTATTTCTCCCCACTTCTTTGTCGTGTTCGAGATCACGATAATTGTTGACAGCAAGTACTCCTGATGCAATGAAACCCAATGCTGCACCGGCCAGAAGTGCTTCTATGTCCAGTCGTCCGCATTGCAAGTAGTAGGTACCTCCTACTGCAACAAGTCCAAAAAAGATGAAAACCGTCGCTTCGCCAAAGGGCGTATAAGCAATCGGTCTTGGCCCTCCCATGTACATGTAGGCAGCTACTACGGATGTTGCGCTGATCAAGGCCATAATCCAGCCCCCGTAGGCAATGAGATAGATAGTGTCAAGCACAACAAGAACAGCACAGAATTTAATCGCCCATTCAACCTGGCTGACGGTGAGCCAGCCGTTGGCCGTAGCGCGCGGAAGTCCTTTTCTAGTCGTCCTCTCAGCTTTCTTTTTCGTGTAGCCTGCGTCATTTTCCATATTGGTGATGATCTGCATTAATAAGGAAAGAGCCATTGTTGCTGCGGCCAGAAGCAGATGAAATTCATGCCCGGCAGCAGCGGCTATTCCTAGTCCCACGGCAACAGGAGCTGCTGCAACGCCTAGCGTTTTTGGGCGAATGCAGGCAAGCCACGCTCTCAGACTTCCGGGTTTGGGTTCATTGCTTTGAGGAGAAGCATTAATTGCCATGTTGTTCGAGCAGAGAAAGAAGGTTACTAAGTAAACGATCTGTGACAGATTTTATGTCGACGCTGCTTTCCAATGAGCGCATGTCGGTCATGCGAAGAGATTTGTATCCGCACGGAGTGATGGCGGCAAACGGCGTTAGGTCCATGTCCACATTCAGAGATAGGCCGTGATACGTGCATCCGTTGGACAGATGTACGCCGACAGAAGCGATCTTTGCTAGTTCTGCAAATTCTCCAAATCCGCCTGCGCAGTGAACGTATACCCCAGGAGCCTTGGGATGAACAAAGGCGTCGATTCCGAATTCTTCGAGAGTTCTAACGGCGGATTCTTCGAGTATTTGAATGTATGTTTTAATATAAATGCCGCGTTGTTTTAGGTGAAGCAGCGGATAAATGACAATTTGGCCCGGACCGTGGTAAGTGATGTCGCCTCCACGATCAACAGAAACAACCTCTATGCCATTGATTGATGTCCGAGTCTCGCCGAGTAATGGGGACTTTCCCATCGTATAGACCGGAAGGTGCTCGACGAGCCATATTTCATCTTGCACTGCCTCATGATTCGCTCTAGCAAAGCGCTTCATGGCTTCATAGACCGGACGATAAGCCTGCAGACCCAAATTTCGTACGAAGACTGAGGGGAGCATGCCGAGAAGACAGCCTAAAGAACAACTTTCACCAAAGGATGGCTTGTGAGCATCATGTAGATGCTGTCGAGCTGGGCGCGGCTGACGGCATGGATTGTGACGGTCAAAGCTGTGTACTTGCCTGTTTTTGAGTGTGCCGAAGTGATTGTTGCAATATCAAAATCGGGAACAATTTCACGTACGGCTGCTCCGATGATTTGGGCAAATTGTGGATGGCTTAGTCCCATCACCTTAATGGGGAAGTCGCACGGAAACTCAAGAAGACTGTCTTGTTCCTTAATGCGGTCATTGTCATGCCGGTTTTCGTTCATAACTTTTTTCGCTATTCGTCAGAAGCCTGCAAGGCTGATTTATTGTGAGATTTTTCAAGTTTTTGAGGTATATGGGGCATTTCGTTATTTTGTGATGGCTTGATGCGTAGTCTTACAGAATCGACGAAGCGACTTAAAAAGCTCCCCATTCCAACATCATGCATGGCAACGAGCTCAAAATCAGCAACCGGCTTGTCTCGAAAATAAACATGCAGCGTGCCGATTCGATCACCCTCACTGACGGGGGCAATAACCGGAGCCATATATTCCAATTCTGTAGAAAAACCACCGGTACCTCTCGAAACTATATCCTGCCGGCGAACGGTAACCCAGATCGGATGAAAGGTGCCGAGCTCAAGTTTTTCTCGGTTTCCCGTCAAGATGTCAACTTTTTTAATAGTTGATCCAGCTTTAAACAGAAGAATTGTTTCAAACTCCAAGCGACCAAATTTGAGCAGAGACAACATGTCGTTGGTAGCAAGATCCGCGTTTGCTCCTCCAATGAGTACGGCAAAAATATCGCGCGGCATCGCTCCATCATTTCCGATGGGGGCTCTATGCCAGCTGCTGATGAGATCCGTACTGTCAGCACTACTCATCATGCCGGTGATGTCATCCCCTTTCCAAAGCATGAGGTTGCGGTTTCGTTGTGTATGATTTGTGAAAACAAATTCTTTTTGAGAAAACCAGGAAAATTGCTCTGGATGGCGGCGATGCATCTCAACAGCCAAAACAGCAAGATCCTTTGCTGAAGTGCGCTGATTCTGCGCTGCAATAGGAGAAACAAAGCGAGAGTTCGTCATTCCTATGGCTCGCGCCGTTGCATTCATTTTTTCGACAAAGGCTTCCACGCTGCCGGCTAAGTGAGCTGCGACAGCAAGAGAAGCATCTTCAGCGGCAACTACTGCAATGCCGTTTAAGAGCATCTTTAGAGGGGTTGTTTCTCCAGCCACAAGATAAAGGCGTCGAGAACTCAATGGCCGAAGACTGTCCTGAGCGCTAATAGTCACCGGAGCCTGAAGCTTTTCCTTGTCGTCGCCGATGATTTCCAGTGCAGTAAAAAGCGTCATCAGCTGAACCAAATCTCCTGGATCTATTTCTTTTTCTGCGCTAGAGCTAGCCATGACATAGCCGCTTGCTCCATCTATGACAATCCATGCCTTTGGTTGCGCGTGCATGACAGGCAACTTCGGCCCTGCCGACAAAACAGGGTTTGAAAGCAAACAAAGGCCGGCAGAAAAGATCAGGAAAAGGCGAAACAGAAAATGCATGGGCCTAATTTTACAAAAACGCAACGGCACTCGAACAAACACGCTCGAGCATCGCAAGCTTGCCGCTAAAGGAGTGATTGGCGGCGGGAATCACGGTTACGGGAAGCTCCTGCAAATTCGCCCATGCCAGAACATCCGACAATGGGACGATCTCATCATGCTGTCCATGGATAAGAAAGGTACGCACTGCAGGAGCCATAAAGTTGTATTTATTTACGGCAGTTCCGGCAAAAATGAGCGCTGCCGGTCTGCGAACTTCGCTGGCAAGGCAGGCAATGTAGGTACCAAAAGAAAATCCTCCAAAAATGACACGGCCGTTTGCTGGAAGCATTTCAGCGATGCCGCGTATTTCGAAAGAGGCTTCAATGACGCGAAGAAAGTCTAAAACTTCTCCAGCTCCTCCTTCGTACGATCCCTCGCTTGCACCAGCTCCGCGAAGATTGGGGCGTACGACGATATAGCCTGACGAAACAAGACTTTTTGAGAATGTGCGGATGACTTTATGATCTTTGGTACCGCCTGCGCTTGTCAAGGGATGTGCTAAAAAGGCGATGCCGCTTGTGCAGACATCGGGGATATCAAGGCTGGTCTCAAGCAAACCTGCCGGTCCGTCAATTTGAATGGTATGCGTCAGGGGCATCAAGAAAAGTTCACACTTAAAACAAAATGTTGCTCGGAAATTGTAATAAGCCGCTCGAGGCTCTGCTTGAAAAGATTCTTCACAGTGATGAGTTCGCCTGTGTGAAATGGCACGTCCAAGTCTCAAGCACGCAGGATCTTGCCAAAAATTTTATTCGTGAAAGCACATGCAAAACCAGCGCAGTTTTTGTTGCGGATTCTCAGACCTCAGGACGCGGCACGAGGGGCAGGATCTGGCATGCTCCAGCCGTGAACCTCATGATGACGGTGGTGGCGCCTCTGGCCGTGTCGCTTAACCAAACCTCTGGACTGACTTTAGCGGCAGGAGCGGCTGCCGTTGAGGTGCTTCGAGCAATATGCCCGAAGGTCAGCATGAAGTGGCCTAACGACCTATGGCTCAACGATGGAAAACTTGCCGGAATTCTGTGTGAAACATGTCGGACTGCATCAGGTCATTTGCATGTAGCTGTCGGCATCGGCGTTAATATAGCGATTCAAGATAAACTGAAGAAGCATCTTCTGGAAGCGGGATATCCTGCATCTAGTCTTTTTACTCTGGCTGACTTGCCAAAAGATGTTGACATCGTTCGCGTACACACAGCTGCGAGGCTTGCGCTGGCTCTTCGCAGGGCGGTGTGCGAGTTTTCATCCGACACCATAAGCGGCATTGCGTCACGGTGGGATGGTTTTGATGCTATGTTGGGACAGCAAGTTTGCTTTATTTCGGACGACGGCAGAATGACGCAGGGCATTGAGCGCGGCATTACGCAAAACGGAGAGATCGTCATTGACGACAACGGCATCCGGCGCGTTTTCAGCAATGGTTCCTTGAGGCCGGCTGCAGGAAAGGCAGCACCCGTTTGTTAAGGTATAAAACAAGTGACTGTTATTTTGCTTGACTTAGGGAATACCGCCCTGAAATGGTCTCCTCTAGGAGAAGAGGAGTCACCTAGAACGTTCGTGCACAACGGTGCAGATGTTGTGCCTGATGAGATCTTCAACGAGTGGTTGGAGTTAAAGCCAAAACATATCATTGGCTGCATGGTTTCCAGTGAAAATCTGGCGTTGGCTTTGACGAAATTTTTCAATCAACACCGCATTGAGTGGGAGTGGATGCACTCCCAGCAGGTGTTTGATGGTCCTTTTAAGCTGCGCAACTGCTATGAAGATTATCGCCAGCTTGGCAGCGACAGGTGGTACGCTGCTATTGGAGCAGCGTCGCTTTATCCTGGCCAAGCTTTGGTTGTCGTGCATATGGGGACGGCAACAACGGTCGATACCGTGCTGCCTTCTGACGAGGGACTTGAATTTAAGGGGGGAAGAATTTTGCCGGGACCGGTCATGATGTACCGTTCTCTGGTCAACCATACTCGCTGCCGTCCTAAAGGGGCTGGACGCTACAGTGATTTTCCTCGCAATACAACCGATGCAATTTCAAGCGGAATTTTGGATGCTCATCTAGGCGTCATTGAGCGAGCGCTTGCCTGTGTGCGCAACGTCGGATTTGAAGGCAAGCTCATATTTGCCGGAGGTGCAGCTCCATTGCTTGCCCCCTATATCACGAAGGAATTTCCAGGGGCTGTACTCAAGCACAATTTGGTGCTTCGGGGACTAGGCATGTTTGCTGGGCATTCTTAAGCAGAAGAATCAACGAATAGGATCTGCTCATGCGTTTGTGGCTTAACTCATTGCTTTTGGCTTGCATTGCGGCAGGCGTTGCAGTGATCTACACCGATGCGCAAAAGCCAAGCGCCGATGTTCAGACCAACACGGGCATCCCGTTGCGCGTGAACATGATTGACGAAGAAAAGCTAAAAAGTGATTTGGCTGATGGGCCGCAAGAAGATTTTCTTCAGACGCAAGGGGCAGTTGATTCTTCTTGCTTTGTTTGGGGACCATTTGAGACTCGAGACCTTAGAAAACTGGAAGGAACGCTTGAAAAGCAGCGGCTGACGCAGAAAATGCAAATTTCTGATCGATTTCTGCCTGACCGCTACATAGTCTACTTAGGCCCCTACGTCAACGAAGTTGCGGTGCGTGCGTTTGTAAAGCAGTTTCGACAGCAAGGCTTTAAAAGCGTCAGGCCGATCATTCGGGGCGATCTTGCTTTCGGGGTTGAGATAAAGGCTTTTGAAAGCCGCAAAGCAGCTCAAGAATACTTGGTTTCGGGCAAGGCGCCTGACGTCAAGGGACTGCGTGTCACCAACAGGCTCGGAGAGCCTTCCAGTCAAGTGGATCTGGTTTTTCGTGGGCTTACCGACAGCGAAAGAGAGAGGCTGTTTTCCATATGGAAAAAGCACCCGGAAACAAAGCTCAAGAGTTGTGCGTACTACGGTTATTAGCAAGCAGATGCTGTCTGATTGTTCCGCAGGGCGTCGAGTTGTTTGGGAAGAATTTTCAGCAGACGTTCTGCCGCAGATTTTCTATGCTTGAAGTGTTCAAGCGGCATTTCCTGATGCTTTGCCGACCAAATTGAGTCAGGGAAAAAAGCATCATCCTTCCAACGACTGATGATGTGCCAGTGCACGTGCGGAACCATATTGCCCAAACTGGCCAGGTTGATTTTGTCCGGACAAACGATTTCTCTCATGTTTTTTTCTATGAGCATGAGAATTCTAAAAATATAGGCACGTTCATCTTCCGACAAGTCCGTCATTTCGGCTTTGTGCTGAGTGCTTATGACGCGAATGAAGCAAGGCAATGCTTCGTTCGAGGCATCAATAACGTATACGAGATCATCGCGCCAGATTTCACGAGGGTGGTGTGCTGTACAAAGTTCACAATTCATGAGATCTCAGCGCGCCGGCTTATGCAGTTGTGCAAGGCGCGCGCCGCCTCCTTTTTCATCACTTTCGTCAAACAAGTACTTTTTCAATGCCGCCTTCATCAAGAGCCTTGGCAACGAAGCTGGACAACCACGCATCTCCGAGTCTTAAGTGAGCCATTTCGACAGCTAAAAATTCTGCTTTGGTGCCGGATGAGCCGTTGTAGCGGCTTAAGCCCTGCAGACAGCCGGGGCAAGCCGTGAGAATTTTGACTGAGCCGTAAAATCCGCCAGCACAGAGCCGATTCTTGTTTTTAGCAATATCTTCCTCTTTTCTGAAGCGCACCTGCGTGGCAATATCAGGTCGGGCAACAGCAAACGTACCTGATTCTCCGCAGCATCGATCGGTGAGAAGAATTTGAGAACCATCTGCTGGGTGTACAAGCTCATTGACCGTTTTTACAGGGGCCGGAGCAGCAAATGGGGTATGGCAAGGATCATGAAAGAGATACCGAACGTTGTCAGATCCTGTAACAGAGATCCCTTTTTCAAGCAGGTAATCATGTATGTCCAGCAAGCGGCAGCCCGGGAAAATTTCCTCGAAGTGATATTCCTTGAGCTGCTTCATGCAGGTTCCGCAGGAGACGAGGACAGTTTTAATGTCAAGATAGTTGAGAGTATTGGCCAGGCGATGGAAAAGCACACGATTGTTGGTCACGATTTTTTCTGCCAACTCGTGCTCTCCAGATCCGATCTGCGGATAACCGCAGCACAAGAACTTTGGCGGAAGAACCGTCTGTACGCCGATATCGTACAAAAGTGCGAGCACGGCCAGACTCACTTCCGGATAAAGGCGTTCGTTGCCGCAGCCAGGGAAATAAAACACGGCTTCGGCATCCACTGCAGAAGGCTTGCGAATAATAGGCGCTGTCGACTGATCGTTCAATCCAAGGATGGCTCGCATCGTGTGCGGCAGCCTCGGAGAAGGAAGCTTGCGGTTGACAAGCGAAACCGTGTATTCGACCATTCCCGGTTTGCCTATCGTGCTTTTTGGATGCTGCAGAGCGGCTTTGGAAACGGGCGACAGGAGGTCGCTGGCGATTCTCTGCGCCTTGAAGCCCCACTGTACAAGGCCTTTTCTAGTTGCTTCTACTGCTCCATTGCTGGTTATCTCTAAAAACTTCATGCCTGCTGCTTTAGCAGCCGGCGTGCCGAGCTCGCCCATGCGATGAAGCAGGTTTCGAATCAAAATCGTGACTTCGCCAAAATTGATTTTGACCGGACACGGCGTACGGCACTTCATGCAAAGAGTGCAGTGTTCGCCGAGATCCTCTAGTGCCTGAAGGTGAAGCTTGGACAAACCTCTGCGGGTTTGGCTTTCATAGAGAATGGATTCAATCAGCAGGCTTGTGGCAAGGATTTTATTTCTTGGAGAATACAAGAGACTCGCCCGCGGCACATGCGTCGTGCACTTTGATTTGCATTTTCCGCAACGCAGGCAGTTTTTAATGGCATCGCTGATGGCCTTGACCTGCGTTTGCTGCATGATGAGAGATTCAGCGCCGAGCAAATTGAAGCTGGGCGTATAGATGCGTCTTAAATTGATGTCGGCTTCAAGTTTGCCTCGATTGAAAACGCGGCTTGGGTCCATGCTGTGCACATAGGTGTGGTAGTCGGCAAGTAGAGATTTATCTAGGAACTCTATTTTCGTCAGACCGATGCCGTGTTCTCCGCTGATGGCGCCGCCGAGTTCAATGGCCTTTTCCATGACCATTCGCACGGCAGCAACGCCCTTTTGCATCATGGAGTAATTATCTGAGTTGAGCGGAATGTTTGTGTGTACGTTGCCATCTCCGGCATGCATATGCAGAGCGATGAAAACACGCCCGCGCAGTACTCGGTCGTGAATGGAATCGATTTCTGTACGTACCTTTTCAAATACGTCGCCGGAGAAAATGCGAAAGAGTTCGCTGCGGACTTCTTTTTTCCACGAAATGCGCAATTCTCGATCGTAGACAATGTCAAAGAGCGTGCATCCAGCGTATTTCCTTTTGAGTTTGGGAGTGATGAGCTTGGCAAGTGAAGTATTTTCGACGGCTGCAGACTCAAAGGGTTTATCAAGATTATTGAGAGTGTAGAGCCAGTGCTTGCGCACATCTGCGAGAAGATGCCTGGCAGCCGGGACAGAATCGGCAAGCAGCGTTTCCTTGGCGACTCCCGCGGTCATTGACGGCTTGCCTAGGGATATGTAGCCGCTCAAATAATCGTCGACAGCTTCAAGCATCTCCAATTTGTTTTCAATCGAGCAGCAGATGTTGAAGCGCTCGCAGGCAAGCGTATAGTCGCCGATTTTGTCAAGCGGAATGACGACGTCTTCATTGAGCTTAAAGGCATTGGTATGCGCACTGATGGCGGCCGTGCGGCTTCTCTCGTGCCAGAAGCGGAAACGCTCCTCATCTGTTCTGGCAATGAAGCCTTCGCAGTCTGCGCGTGATATGCACATTTTTACTACTTCGGCAGTGATCCGCTCAAGAGCGCTCAAATTGTCCGAAACGATATCTCCGACGAGAACCATTTTGGGATAGTCGCTTCGGGCGCTTTTAACTGGGTAGTTCACGGCGTGCAGATAGCGGTCGTCAAGGTGTTCCAGACCAGCCAACATGCACCCTTGAGGATGCGTGTCCAAAAAGCGAGTGATGTCGACAATGGCGGGCCCCGCGAGCTTGGCGGCACCGAAGAATTCCAGACAGACCGTACGCGTGTATTTGGGCATGCGGTGCAAAATCCACGTCGCCGATGTGATCAGACCATCGGTTCCTTCTTTTTGTACAGCGGGCAGACCTCCCAAATACTTGTTGGTCACGTCTTTGCCGAGCCCTTTTTTTCTAAAAATGGACCCCGGCATTTCGATGATGCGCTCGCTTAGAACTCGAGCACTTGAAGGATCGGCCGATTTTCCGTCCTTGACCGTCAGCTTCCAGCGAACAAGATCTTGCTTATGGATCTTGCCCAGGTTGTGATTAAGTCTTTCAACTTCAAGCCAATTGCCATCAGCGGTGACCATGCGGTAGCTTGCCAGATTGTCGACGGCCGTTCCCCAAAGAACGGCTTTTTTGCCGCCTGAGTTTTCTGCAATGTTGCCGCCGATTGTTGAACTGTCAGCGCTGGCAGGGTCAACAGAAAAGACAAGTCCGTCAAGTGCTGCCGCTTCGGTTACGCGACGGGTGACTGCTCCGGCTCCTGTATGAATGACGTAGACGTTCCGATTAACTTCTGGAAGCTTTGTAAGATATGGGCGACTAATATGGTCAAGTTTTTCAGTGTTGATAACCGCGCTCATTTCACTCATGGGCACGGCGCCGCCCGTATAACCGGTACCGCCGCCACGCGGAATGATGACCAACCCTAGAGAGGTGCATGCACGCACCAGCGCGGGAATTTCCGACTCACTGCCGGGCGTGATGACGACGAACGGATATTCAATGCGCAAATCCGTGGCATCGGTGACATGCGCCGCACGCATAAAAGGATCAAAGTGAATGTTGTCCTCGTTTGTGCAGTGCTTGAGCGTTTTGGAGACTTTTGCTCGCAGCGCCTTGATTCGCGGGAAACTAGCCTCAAATTTTCTAACCGCCTTGTAGGCCATGCTCAGCAGCTGCACAACTTTTGCGTCTCGTTCGGGATGCTGCAGGTCTCGGCGTTTGTCAATTTCTTTTAAACGATGCTCCAGGGCTTCCAAGAGCAGTTTGCGGCGCTCTGCATTGATTAGCAGATCTTCCTGAAGATAGGGATTGCGGTACACGACCCAAATGTCGCCCAGCACTTCGTAAAGCATGCGAGAGCTGCGACCAGTGCGGCGTTCGCCTCTGAGTTCGAGCAAAAGGTTCCATGCCTTTTCTCCGAGCAGACGGATCACAATCTCACGATCCGAGTAGGAAGTGTAGTTGTAGGGAATTTCTCGGATACGCTCAGGAAAATTTTTATTTTGTCCAGAGACGGCGTTTGGTTCGATGTTGTGAGGTGTCGTGTTGTCCATGAGCAGGGTCTCAAAACCGAAGTCAGAAAAGGGTTCGAAAATAGTGATCAACGACCGCAAAGAATGCCATTTTTGATTTTACTTCCACTAGGGCAAAACCCATACTCCGTTTAGATTAAATCAGTGGATCTGAAGTTATTGCTGGCGTAAGCCGCTTTGAGAACCTTGTTCTGGAAAATGTTCGATAGATTAATAAGCTCGCGCGGCAGCGTGTCGAGGAAAACAAAAAATACAGGGCTTGCCCCTCTGAGCCCGCATGTTCCTCTCTGGCAGCCTAGGCTGCGGCGTGAAAAATTGTTGAATAAGAAAAAATTTAGGGAGACGACGTTATGGCAAGTCTTCAAGCCATGCGGCAAGAAGCTGCCGCAAGGGGGCTCTATTGCCCTGAAGCTGAAAAAGATGCTTGCGGCGTTGGTTTTGTAGCCAACATAAAGGGAAAAGTTTCTCACAAAGTGATTGAGGATGCGCTGTTGATTTTGCGCAATCTGGATCACCGTGGTGCCGTTGGAGCTGATCCGCTTTTTGGTGACGGCGCCGGCATTCTCATTCAAATTCCAGACAGCTTTTATCGTGAGGAACTGTCAAAGCAGGGAATTGCGCTGCCGGCTCCCGGCGACTATGGGGTAGGCATGATTTTTTTGCCTCGTGAGCCAGCTTCGCGGCAAGCCTGCGAGCAGGAACTTGAGCGCATGGTAAAAAAAGAGGGACAGGTCTTGCTCGGCTGGCGAGATGTTCCTGTCGACACTGCTATGCAGATGAGCCCTGTTGTGCGTGAGTCGGAGCCCGTGGTACGGCAGATATTTATCGGACGCGGACCGGATGTCATGGTGCAGGATGCGCTCGAAAGAAAGCTGTACGTGATTCGCAAAAGTGCCTCACACCGCATCCGCTCATTAAATCTCAAGCATGGAGCCGAATACTTTGTGCCCTCCATGAGTACTCGCACTGTGGTCTACAAAGGGCTTTTGCTGGCCGATCAGGTTGGACGCTATTACAAAGACTTGCTGAATCCTGCCTGCAAGAGCGCCATCGCTGTCGTACACCAGCGTTTTTCAACCAATACGTTTCCTGCTTGGGCTCTCGCTCACCCATACCGATATGTCGCGCACAACGGGGAAATCAATACGGTCAAAGGAAACTACAACTGGATCTGTGCTCGTGAAAACGTATGGAAATCTGCTGTTTTGGGCGATGATGTCAAAAAGCTTGTTCCGCTTATCTACGAAGGGCAGTCGGATACGGCAAGTCTTGATAATGCTGTAGAGCTTTTGGTGATGGCCGGCTATTCTCTGCCGCAGGCCATGATGATGCTTGTGCCTGAAGCGTGGGAAAAATCATCAACGATGGATCCCGACAGGCAGGCTTTTTATGCGTACCATGCGCCGATGATGGAGGCTTGGGACGGACCTGCTGCGCTTGTCTTCACCAATGGCGCGCAAATAGGCGCCATGCTCGATAGAAACGGGCTGCGCCCGGCTCGCTACATCGTCACCGACGACGATACCGTCGTGCTTGCCTCGGAAGTGGGAGTGCTGCCGATTCCGGAAAGTCGCATTCGACGCAAGTGGCGTATTGAACCGGGCAAAATGCTTTTGATTGATACGGTTCAGGGACGCATTATCGGCGATGATGAAATTAAAAATCAGGTGGCTCTCGATAAGCCGTACCGCGAATGGGTCGAGCGACTTAACTTGAGACTTGCTGATCTTACGAATACGCAAAAAGAGGAACAAGAAAGCATCCTTGGTACTATTGGTGAAGAGCGTCTGGCTGAGCTGCAGCGAATTTTCGGCATGACGCAGGAAGACGTTGATGTTGTTTTAATGCCGATGGCCGTCAAAGGGGTTGAGCCTACGGGATCGATGGGAAATGACGTTTCTCTTCCCGTACTTTCAAAGCAGAACAAGTCGTTTTTTTCGTATTTCAAGCAGCTTTTTGCTCAGGTAACCAATCCTCCTATTGATCCGATTCGTGAAGAACTTGTGACCAGTTTGGTGAGCTTTATTGGTCCTAAGCCCAACCTGCTTGATGTCAATAATGTCAATCCCCCGAGACGCATCGAAATTTTGCAGCCGGTGCTTGTAGACGACGACATGGCCAAACTTCGCTCAATTGATGAGCATACGGCCGGCAAATTTAAAAGCTGTGAAATTGACATCACCTATCCCGCTTCATGGGGGGCTGACGGAGTTGAAGCTCATCTGGCAAGCCTTTGTGCTCAGGCTGTTGATGCTATCGGCGAGGGCTACAACATCCTGATTGTCAGTGATGAGAAAGTCTGCCGAGACCGCGTCGCTGTTCCAGTGCTGCTGGCTGTCAGCGCTTTGCACCAGCATCTCATTCATGAGGGGGTGCGGACGAACGTAGGGCTGGTCGTCAACTCAGGAGCAGTATTTGAAACGCATGACTTCGCGCTTTTGCTTGGCTATGGCGCCGAGGCTGTGCATCCGTATCTGACTCTTGCCACTATCCGCAAGCTTGCACCATTGAGCGGGGTGTCTCCCGATGAAGCCGTTTCGCATTATGTGAAGGCTGTTGGAAAAGGACTCACCAAGGTGATGGCCAAGATGGGAATTTGCACCGTCATGAGCTATCGCGGAGCGCGCATTTTTGAGGCAATCGGCTTAAAGAGCGATTTTGTGAATCAGTATTTTCACGGCACGTCAAGCAAGATTGAAGGCATCGGGCTTTTTGAAGTCATGCAGGAGGCCGTTGACAGACATCAAGCGGCGTACGCCGAGAGGATGGCGCCAAAGGGGGAACTGCCGACAGGGGGAGAATATGCCTGGCGTTCCGACGGTGAGGAACACATGTGGACGCCGGAGGCGATCGTAAAGCTTCAGCGGGCATCTCGTCAGAAGAATTATCAAACCTACAAGGAATACGCCCGCATCATCAACGATCAGAGCCGTCGTCAAATGACGCTGCGAGGCCTGCTGCGGTTTAAGACGGAAGTTTGTACGCCGGTACCGATAGAAAAGGTTGAACCAGCAAAGGAAATTGTGCGCCGTTTTGCAACGGGCGCGATGAGCATGGGGTCCATTTCAGCTGAGGCGCACGCCACGTTGGCTGTAGCGATGAATCGAATCGGCGGCAAGAGCAACACAGGCGAAGGAGGCGAGGATCCTCGGCGTTATGAGCAGGAGCTCAAAACAGGCCGTTCACCCGTGAAAAAAGGCATGAAGCTTGCCGATATTCTCGGAAAAGAGCGCATTGTGGCCGATATTGAGCTCGAAGAAGGAGACAGTCTGCGGTCGCGCATCAAGCAGGTCGCAAGCGGTCGGTTCGGCGTCACAGAACAATATCTTGCCAGTGCTGACCAGATTCAAATCAAAATGGCGCAGGGAGCCAAACCTGGTGAAGGAGGTCAGCTTCCTGGACATAAAGTGTCTGAATACATTGCCGAGCTGCGCTGCTCAGTGCCAGGCGTGGGACTTATTTCCCCGCCACCGCACCATGACATCTACTCGATTGAGGATCTCGCACAGCTTATCCACGATCTAAAAAGTGCAAACAGCTCGGCCGATATTTCTGTGAAGCTTGTCAGTGAGTCTGGAGTAGGAACGGTTGCGGCTGGCGTGGCAAAAGCCAAGGCTGATCACATCGTCATTTCAGGGCATGACGGAGGCACCGGAGCCAGTCCGATATCTTCGATCAAGCATGCAGGAAGTGCCTGGGAGATGGGCCTTTCAGAGACGCAGCAGACGCTCGTGATCAACAACTTGAGAGAGCGGGTCGTTTTGCAGGTTGACGGGCAGATCAAAACGGGCCGTGATGTCGTCATTGGCGCCTTGCTGGGTGCCGATGAATTCGGTTTTGCTACGGCGCCTTTGGTAGTTGAAGGCTGCTTGATGATGAGGCAGTGCCATCTCAATACATGTCCAGTCGGCATCGCTACGCAGGATCCTGAGTTGAGAAAGCGCTTTAAGGGAAAGCCGTCGAGCGTTGTGAACTACTTTTTCTTTGTGGCAGAGGAAGTGCGTGAAATCATGGCCGAGCTTGGCATCTGCCGCTTTGAGGACTTGATCGGCAGAAGCGATCTTCTGGCGCAGCGAGAGGATGTACGCAATTGGAAGGCTCAGGGCATTGAGCTTTCAAAACTTCTTTACAGACCGCAGGTTCCCTCTCAGCTCGTTCGCCACAGTGCCTCGCAAAACCATGAACTCGAAAAAAGTCTGGATGCACGCATTCTGCATGAGATTTCCTCGAGCATTGTCTCGGCACGGCAAGTGCGGCTGGAGCTTCCCATCAGCAATGTGGATCGAACTGTAGGAACGCAAATCGCACATGCCATCGTGCGGCAGCATGGCGCCAAGGGGTTGCCTGAAGGAACGATTCATCTGCTTTTTAAGGGGACGGCAGGACAGTCTTTCGGTGCCTTTGCCGTTGCGGGTATGACGCTTGAGCTCGAAGGCGACGCAAATGACTACGTTGGCAAAGGGCTTTCAGGCGGGTGCATCATCGTGCGTGCCAACAAAGATTTTCATGGCAAAGCGGAGCAAAACATCATCGCAGGCAATACGATGCTTTACGGCGCCACCAGCGGAGAGGCTTTTTTTAACGGCGTCGTGGGCGAGCGCTTTGCAGTTCGGCTGTCAGGCGCAAATGCCGTTGTAGAGGGAACGGGCGATCATGGCTGCGAATACATGACGGGAGGAACCGTCGTCGTTCTTGGAGAAACGGGGCGCAACTTTGCCTCCGGCATGTCGGGCGGCGTGGCTTTTGTCTTTGATGCACAAGGAGATTTTGAGTCGCATTGCAATACTGCGATGGTCGCTCTTGAGCGCGTCATGAGCAGTGAGGACCAAAAGCGCACGAGCGATCCTCGATGCTGGCATGCTGGGCGAACCGATGAGGAACTTTTAAAGGATCTCATTTCTAAGCATGCACGGCTTACTGGTTCAAAGCTGGCCGAAGAGCTGCTCGAACATTGGCAAAACGTGCGGTCTCATTTTGTCAAAGTCATGCCGCTGCAGTATAAGCAGGCGCTTTTAGTCAAGGCTGGGCTTATTTAAGAAGGAGATGATTCCATGACAAGACAAAATCTCGAGCCGGCCAAAGCGCAGCGCATCGAATTCGGTCATCAAAGCATTCAGGAGCGCATCAAGCATTTCAAGGACTTTACGATTGCGCTCACCGATGAACAGATTCAAGTACAGGTGCGGCGTTGTCTGCATTGCGGAACGCCTTTTTGTTCCGCCAGCTGCCCCCTTCATAATCGCCCAGTGGACTTCAACCGATTGGTGCGCGACGGGAAATGGAGAGCTGCCTGGGAGTGCTTGAATGCAACAAACAGTTTCCCGGAGTTCACCAGTCGTGTCTGTCCGGCAATTTGCGAGGCTGGCTGCACGCAGTATTACTTGGAAGATGCTGCCGTAGGCATTAAAACGGTCGAGAGAGCCATTATCGACCGTGCTTGGCTTTCGGGTTGGGTGAGGCCGGCGGTCGCACAGCAAAAAACAGCAAAACGCGTGGCTGTGGTCGGTTCCGGGCCGGCGGGTTTGGCTTGTGCACAGCTTCTTGCGCGGGCGGGGCACGATGTTGTGGTGTATGAAAAAAATGCACGTGCCGGAGGACTGCTGCGCTATGGCATCCCTGACTTTAAGCTTGCCAAAGAGCTTGTTGACCGTCGCATTGAGCAGATGCAGGCAGAAGGCGTGAAATTTGAACTGGCAACGGCGGTGGCTGTTGAGAAGTTTCCTTTAGGGGTGCACAGCGATGCATGCAAGGTGATCGAAGCCGATGAGCTGCGCAGAAATTTTGATGCTGTAGTGCTTGCCTGTGGGGCAGAAGTGCCGCGAGATCTCTCCGTTGAAGGGCGCCAGGGCAAGGGAACACATTTTGCATTGGAGCTTTTGCAGGGGAAAAACAAGGTGCTTGCCGGAGAGATTAGGCAAGCTCCGGTGTCGGCTAAGGGGTGCGATGTTGCCATTATCGGCGGAGGCGATACGGGCAGCGATTGTGTGGGCATTGCCAGACGCCAGGGTGCTGGAAAAATTTACCAAATTGACATCAGCCCTTGCCCGCCAGAAAAAGAAGATAAAGAACTGACCTGGCCTGATTGGCCTTATAAGCTGCGCACATCGACCTCTCAGCAGGAGGGATGCGAGAGGCTTTGGAGTACGGCCACTAAGCGGATTCTTCTGAACGACAATGGAGAGGTCCGCGGCATTGAGTGCGTCAAGCTTGATTGGAGTGTCGATGAGCATGGGCGCAGGATCTCAAAAGAGGTTTCAAATTCTCGATTTGAAATTGCTGTTGGTCGTGTTTTTATTGCCATGGGGTTTCTGCATGCCGTGCCGTCTTTGCTTGATGCGTTTGGCGTGCAAACAGACGCTCGTGGAAACGCTCAAGCGCAGATCGAGACGGGAGAGCATCCGTTTGCAACGTCCGTTGATGGAGTTTTTGCTTGCGGAGATGCCAGAAGCGGACAGTCTCTCGTGGTGCGCGCCATGAGTGAAGGCCGGCGGTGCGCACGAGCCGTGGATCTTTACCTTATGGGGACAACGGACATGCCGCCATGGCGTTGATGAGAACAAAAGCAATTGTTGCGTTTGCATATTGCCAGGTCAACACGAAGCGTATCGGACAACGATTGCTTCTTTTGACCTGGCAGTCCACAGTGTCGCCAACCGGATAAAACAGCGAGACTCTAGAGGGAAAGTCCAAAACCACGCCGCTAGCCTTATTGGTGAGGAGCATGGTGCTCTGCGCTGTGAATGCAGCAAGATCGCCTTTGCCGTGATTGGAAGCTGTTTGATACATAAATGGCTAGCTGTTGCCTGGGAATAAGCGGACATTTTCAGATCTCTGATTGCGAATTGCCGGCGCTTGTCTTTCAGAAATTTCAGATGACTGCGAGCAAAAATTTTTTCAAGATTTGCGGAAAAGCAGTCTTGCTTTGTTTGATGAGAGGATTTGTTCATGGATTTTGAGATTTTTTTCGGCTCCCAAGATCCCTAAATGCTCGTATATTTAAGAACTTCCCCAACAACATGAATAACGCTCCAGTTCCTCGGTTTGGAGCAAGGAAAAGAAAATGGCATCGACAACTGAACAAAATCGCCAGGCATACCTGCGTCGCGTGCTTACTGCACGCGTCTACGACGTGGCTCATGAAACGCCCTTGGATGAGGCAAAGAAGCTCTCCAAGCGCATTGGCAACAAGGTGCTTTTAAAGCGCGAAGACACTCAGCCGGTGTTCTCGTTCAAGCTTAGGGGCGCTTTCAACAAGATGGTGCATTTAACGGCTGAAGAACGTGCTCGGGGCGTAATTTGCGCCTCTGCCGGAAATCATGCGCAAGGTGTGGCGCTGGCAGCCCGCAGATTGGGCTGCAGGGCGGTCATTGTGATGCCTGTAACGGCTCCGGCGCTTAAGGTTGAAGCAGTGCGCAATCTTGGCGGCGAGGTGGTGCTGGTCGGCGAGAGCTTTTCTGATGCTGCGCAGCATGCTGAGAAGATGCAGCAGGAAGAGGGGTTGAGCTTTGTGCATCCCTTTGATGATCCGTATGTGATTGCGGGGCAGGGAACAATCGGCATGGAAATTCTTCGCCAATATCAGCCCGGAGATCGCACGCGGCCCGATGCCATTTTCGTTCAGATCGGAGGAGGCGGTCTTGCTGCGGGCGTCGCCACGTACATCAAGGCAATTTATCCGGAAATCAAAGTGATCGGAGTGGAAACCAAGGACTCCGATGCCATGAAGCGTTCGCTTGATGCAGGCGAAAACATTACTCTCGAAGACGTCGGGCTTTTCTCTGATGGAACTGCCGTCAAGCGCGTTGGCGACGAAACGTTGATGTTGTGCCGAGAAAATCTTGACGACATCATTCTTGTTGACAGTGATGAGATTTGTGCTGCCATCAAGGATGTGTTTGAAGATACGCGAACAATCGTCGAGCCTTCCGGAGCGCTTTCTTTAGCTGGACTCAAAGCTTGGGCGCGTCGTGAAAAGGCGGTGAATAAAACGCTCATTGCCATTACTTCCGGCGCGAATATGAATTTTGATCGTCTGCGCTTTGTTTCTGAGCGTGCAGAGTACGGCGAGCAGCGCGAGGCGATCTTCGCTGTTACGATTCCCGAGGAGAGAGGTTCGTTTAGGCGTCTGTGCAAACTTGTCGGCAGCCGCAGCGTGACCGAGTTCAATTACCGCATCAGTGATCAGGAGAAGGCATATATCTTCGTCGGCATTCAGACGGCAAATTCTCACGACGCTGATGAGCTGGTGCATGTTTTTGAGAATTCAGGCTTTCCGACATTGAACCTCACGCATGATGAGCTCGCAAAGCTTCATCTGCGCCACATGATCGGCGGACACAGCAAGCTTGCCACCAACGAGCATTTGCTTCGTTTTGAATTCCCCGAGCGCCCGGGTTCTCTGATGAAGTTTTTAACTTCTTTGGCTCCGCAGTGGAACATCTCGCTTTTCCACTACCGCAACAACGGAGCCGACTTCGGCCGTATTTTCGTCGGCATCCAGGTTCCCCCGGAAGATGATCAGCTTTTCAAGGAGTTCCTGCATGCTCTCGGCTACAGATACTGGGAAGAGACGGACAATCCTGCCTGCAAGTTCTTCTTGAGTTAAGAAGTTTGAGGGGTCGAATATTTTGTTCGGCTTCTCTTGCGGCGGCGTCTTGATCAGGCCGGCAGCGGCAATGCTGCCGGCCTGATTTAGTTGGATGGGGTTCGGATCAAATGTCCAGGGTTGCGAACCGGCTGATCAACGAGTCGGTATATTCCTGCCTCGTCCTCAATCAGGTCGTAGCCCCATTTGACGTTGCCCCGCATATCCTCGAGCCAGACGGCTTGCGGCAAGTCATATTCGTCGAGGTAGCTGTTGATGAAGCTTTCAGCCTCAAACGGGGTGGCAAAATTTTCCCAAAAATCGCCGTAGTCGACGATGACCTGAACGACCAAGTCTCTGCGCATGATTCGTTTCTCCTACTCTTGCATTGCGGCAATGATGCCGGCAACGGCGCATGTAAGTTTTTTGAGATAGGCGAGGTTGAGCATTTCATCAGGTCCGTGGGCGTTGGAATGTGGGCCTAAAACGCCTGTGACAAGGTACTGTGCTTGCTGTCCGAAAAAACTTTCCATCAGGCTGAGAATGGGAATGGAGGCTCCCTCGCAGCTGCAGGCCCCAAGATTTCCAAAGCACTCAAGGCTTGCTGCGTCAAAAGCCTGCGCAAACCAAGATTTTTGAGCTGGAGCATTCCATCCTGGACCATATCCTGCGTCTGAGATCGTCACGGTGCAGCCAAAGGGGGGATCACGAGTGAGTTCAGAGGCAAGTCCGTCAAGAGCTTTTTTCTCATCAACTCCAGGCGGTAAGCGTACCGAAAGCCGCAAACTTGTTTCAGAACGAAGGACATTGCCGGCATCTTGCAGTGCTGGCAAACCGCTGGCTCCGATGACGCAAAGCTGAGGCTTCCAACCGCGAAGCACCAGGGCTTCGAAAGGATCATTTGTTTTTGCGTGCGTCGTGCCGCTCCAAGGAAAATCGGCAAAGATTGCCTGGCCGAGAATAGCCGCACAGCGACGCATCTGCTCAATGCGTTCTGATGGGATTTCGGTGTTGAGTTCTGGCGCGGGCATTTCGCCTGTTTGGGAGCACTCAATGCGTTCGAGGAGCGAACGCGCTATGGCAAACGAATCCGGCACGATGCCGCTTGCAACGCCCGAATGTACGCCATGCTCAAGTACGCGTACTGTCAACGTGAGTGCTGCGGCGCCGCGAAAGCTCGTCGAATTCCACAAGCGGTCATAGTCGCAGCATGTGCCGTCCATGACGACAACCAGTCCAACGCGGCCGAGACGGGGGGCCGCAATTTTCATCCAGTGCTCGAAATCAACTGACTCGCACTCTTCAGCAGTCTCGTATAAGCCCACAGCCCGTGCCCGCGGCGTGCCTGAGCGATCAAGTGCGGCTAGGGCCGTAAGCGCTGCGTAAAAGTTGTAGCCGTCATCGGCTGCGCCTCGTCCGTAGAGGCGCTCTCCCTCAAGCGATGGCTCAAACGCCGAGCGGCCGTTGCTCCAGCCTGAACCTTCGGGCTGTTTGTCGAAGTGGCCGTAGAAGAAGACGCTTGAGGTTGTTTCGCTGCTTGTGGCGGGAATCTCAAAGAAAAGTGCAGGCGAGCGGCCATGCTGCCGAAGAACTTCGAAAATTCCATCAGGGAAAAGTTTTTTTCCCCACCGGGCGGCATCTTCGCAGGCTTTTAGCAGAAAGCCGTTTTGCTCCCAGCAGGGATCAAATCCAACGGATTTGGCCGGCAGCTTGATGAATTCTGAAAGTGCTTCGAGCGCATCCGTGCGCCAAAGCCTTTCAACGGTCTCTTCAATAACGGGATTCACTTTTTGTCTTTTCCTGTGTCAGGGAAGTTGCTTGGGAACAGGCTCGGCAATGGCGTATGCGCTAGCGCCGAGAGCAGTGCTTACGCGCCGTGCCAGAGCAATAGCTTCCTGCCGAGAAGGGGCATTTCCCACTACAACTCGATAGACAGTGCCTGTATCAATGACGCGCACGGAGCCGAAGGCAACCTGTTGCTGAGAGAACATCATTTCGGCATGGGCGGCTGCAGCCTTTGCATTGTCGGCAACGCCAAAGGCGCCTAACTGCACGGTCCATCCGGTCATGACGGCAGCTGTGTCGTTTGACTGGGCTTTTTGGGCGTCAATGGCGTTTTGTTCGGCCACGATCGCACTGATGGGATCGGCTGAGTCGGCGGCGTTGGGGGCGGGCGCTTGTGAAGCCTGAGCGGCGTGGTAGTTCTCAATTGCCGCGGCTTCATCTGTGCCAGTTTCCTCGACGGTCAGGCTGATGCTGACGGCGGGTTCTCCGGGGTCGGTCGTTTCGGCAACGACTGCGTTCATCTCATCAATTTGTTCGGATTGAGCCGTGACAGGTGTGCGTTGAGCTGGTTGAGCGGCAGCTGCGGCAGGTACGTGCGTCTGAGTTTGGGAGACGGGCCTTGCAGCAGTCGTTTGCCGTGCAGGTGAA
The DNA here is from genome assembly GCA_944390715.1 of uncultured Duodenibacillus sp. Lineage (GTDB taxonomy): Bacteria > Pseudomonadota > Gammaproteobacteria > Burkholderiales > Burkholderiaceae_F > Duodenibacillus. The sequence goes on from CALXQS010000001.1 coordinate 156,814, forward strand.
GTTGAGTATGAATTAGAGCGAGAAGCCGTGCTTGAAGTCGCGGTTGTCGAGGTGCTGCCCGAAGAGCTTTTCTGCGAACTTGTCCAAGTATTGGAGCGTGAGCTTGAAGAGCGTTCGGCAATGCTTGAGACGACAGCAGCGGCAACCAGGGTGGCATCGGACGAATTGGTCGAAGGAATGCGCCCGGCGGCAATATCTTTTCTCGTGATGCGCTCAACCCGAACACGTGTGGTGCCCTCTTTCTGGTAGCCGAGACGTACGGCTGCGGCGTAGCTCAAATCAATGATGCGTCCGCGCAGAAATGGTCCGCGGTCATTGACGCGCACGATGACGGAACGCCCGTTTTTCAGGTTGGTGACGCGGGCATAGCTCGGAAGTTCCATGGTCGGGTGTGCGGCTGACAGCTCATACATGTCGTAGATTTCGCCCGTGGAGGTTTTTTTTCCATGGAACTGCTTGCCGTACCAGCTGGCTTCGCCGACTTGATTCATCGGTTTGTCGCCTGTCACGGGAACATAGCGTTTTCCCATGACAGTGTAGGGGCGGTTGGCCCACTTATGAGGTTGTTCGACTTTGATGGTAATTTCATCGGATCCCAAAGCCTTGAGGTGGCCTAGAGCAGACGGCGGGCCGTCGTTGTCAAAATAGCCGCCTTCGCTCGAACCAAGAGAGCAGCCGGCAAGCACCGCGCAGACGGCCAGAGACAAAAGATAGCGCATGGATTCAATAGCTTGTCAAAATCAGTGAATCGGAAAAGATGCCGCCTGGACAAAACAACAGATGCACGGCGACGCTGGAGCCAAGTTTTCCTACTATAGCGCAAGGAACTATTGCGTATGCTTCAGAAAAGTACTGCAAGAGGCGAGAAAATTGAAACTTTTCCTAGAAAAGTCTCCATAAAAATCAAGAAAGGCGCTAAATTTTCAGCTTTGTTTTGTTTTGCATTTTGCAGGTACTGAGTTATGTCCCTTGGAATGGACGACGTTCGCCGCATTGCAGAGCTTGCTCACATTGATATTGATGATGAGCAGGCGCAGAAAATGCAGGTCGAACTCAATGATATTTTTAAGATGATCGAGCGCATTCAGGCTGTGGATACCGAGGGCGTCGAGCCGATGATGCATCCGCATGACGGCGTTCAGCGTCAGCGTGACGATGTTGTTGTGTTTGGCGATGACCGTGAAGAAAACATGAAGAACGCTCCCGAAGAGTATGACGGCATGTTCCTCGTGCCTCAGGTCATTGAATAACTGCGCGAGCAACTGAAATAGGCACAAGAAAAATGTCTGAAACTACTTTTCATACTGTTGTGGAGCTGTCCCGAGCGCTCGCAGCGCGTAAGGTCAGCGCAGAGGAGCTTGCCCGCGAATACCTCGGCCGCATTGAAAAGCACAAGGATCTCAACTGCTTTTTGGATGTCCGTCCAGAGGAAACTTTGGCAGAGGCTCGAGCCGCGGATCAACTTATTGCTGAGGGAAAGGCAGGTCGATTGACCGGCATCCCGATTGCACACAAGGATATTTTCGTCACTCGCAAATGGGCATCAACAGCAGCCAGCAAAATGCTTGAGGGCTATATGAGTCCGTTTGACGCTACGGTTGTCAACAAGCTGCGCGCTGCTGGCTTAGTGACGCTTGGCAAACTCAACTGCGATGAATTTGCCATGGGGTCGGCCAACGAAAATTCCGCCTACGGCAAGGTGTACAACCCTTGGGATCCCAACGCCGTTCCAGGTGGCAGTTCCGGCGGGTCTTCGTCCTGCGTGGCGGCAGGTCTGGCGCCTATAGCTACGGCCACAGACACCGGCGGCTCTATCCGTGAACCAGCATCTTTTACCGGCGTAACCGGCGTCAAGCCGACGTATGGCCGTCCCAGCCGACTGGGCATGATTGCCTTTGCCAGCTCGCTTGATACGGCCGGACTTATGGCCCATACGGCAGAGGACATTGCATGGGTGCTGGGTGAGATGGTGGGCTACGAACCATGGGATTCGACGAGTGAGAACATGCCCGCCGAAGATTTTGCTCGTGATCTCAACAAGGGGGTCAAGGGCATGCGTTTGGGCGTGCCCCGTGCATGGTTTACAAATGAGCTCGACGGCGAAGTTGCAGCGGCGGTCGAAAACGTCATTGAGGAGTATCGCCGCCAAGGTGCCGAAATTGTCGATATCGAGCTGCCCAACGCTGGTCTTGGCGTTTCGGTCTACTACGTCGTGGCTTGTGCCGAGGCGAGCTCGAACTTGTCGCGCTTTGATGGAGTTCGCTACGGCTACCGGGCAAAGAACTACACCGACATTCAGGATATGATCAAAAAGAGCCGCAACGAAGGCTTCGGTGCGGAACCAAAGAGGCGCATTTTGATTGGAACCTACGTGCTCTCGCACGGCTACTATGACGCCTACTACATCAAGGCTCAGAAGGTTCGCCGTCTGATTGCGCAGGAGTTTGATGCGGCCTTTGAGAAGGTCGATGCCATCGTAAGCCCGGTGACGACGACGACGGCATACGATTTTGGCTCCAAGAGTGATCCAGTGTCGGCCTATATGAGCGACCTCTATACGGTTCCGGCTTCGCTTGCTGGATTGCCGTGCATGAGCATGCCCTGCGGCATGCACTCCAACGGTCGTCCGATCGGTGTTCAGATTACTTGCCCTCGCTTTGCCGAGGCCCGCATGCTGGGCGTGGCTCACGCCTGGCAGCAGGTTACCGATTGGCATAAGCGCCATCCCCATGGTTTTTAAGAGAGTGTGAAGACAGAGTTATGCAGTGGGAAGTAGTGATTGGTCTGGAGACGCATGTTCAGCTGTCGACGGACTCTAAGATCTTTTCGGGGGCATCTACGGCTTTTGGGGCGCAGCCCAATACGCAGGCCTGTTACATTGATCTGGCCTTGCCGGGAGCGTTGCCTGTGTTGAACCGCGGTGCCGTGGAGCGTGCTATTCGCTTCGGTCTGGCCATAGGCGCGGAGGTTGCCGAAAAGTCGGTTTTTGACCGGAAAAACTATTTCTACCCTGATTTGCCCAAGGGGTATCAGATCAGTCAGTTTGATCTGCCCGTGGTCAAAGGAGGGCAGGTGAGCTTCAGGGTCGAGCCCAAGGACGGCGAGCCCTACATGAAAACCATCAATCTCACGCGCGCACACCTTGAAGAAGATGCAGGAAAGAGCAATCACGGCGTTCAGCCGCGCAAGTCTGGCATCGACTTGAACCGTGCTGGAACACCTTTGCTGGAGATTGTGACCGAGCCGGAACTCAGAAGTTCGGCTGAAGCTGTCGGCTATGCCAAGGCTTTGCACGCTTTGGTGGTCTGGCTTGGCATTTCGCACGGCAACATGCAGGAAGGAAACTTCCGCTGCGATGCCAATGTGTCGGTGCGTCCTATGGGCGAGACCAAGTTCGGCACGCGCTGTGAAATTAAGAACCTCAACTCCTTCAAGTTTTTGCAGGAAGCAATCGACTATGAGGTGCGTCGTCAGATCGAAGTGATTGAGGCCGGCGGCAAGATTGTGCAGGCTACGCGTCTGTACGATCCTGACAATGGTGAAACACGAGAAATGCGAACCAAGGAAGATTCCATGGATTATCGCTATTTCCCGGATCCAGACTTGCTGCCGTGCATTATTTCTTCCCAATGGAAGGAGCAGGTGGCAGCCAGCATGCCTGAGCTGCCTGCGCAGATGCGCGAGCGCTTCATGCGTGAATACGGTTTGTCGGAGTATGACGCCGACGTGCTCACTTCAAGTCGTGATGTTGCCGACTACTTCTGCGCTGTGAGCAAGAGCGCTCCAGACAAGAAGATTGCAGCCAATTGGGTAATGGGAGAAGTAGCGGCCAGCGTGAATGCAGCTGAGGGCATGACTTATGCCGAGGCCCCTGTGTCGGCAGCCGTGCTTGCAGATATCCTCAAGAGGCTTGCTGACGGCACGATCAATGCCAAGGGAGCCAAGCGCATCTTTTCACTCATTTGGGAGGGGGCGACAGAGGGTGTTGATGCCTTGATCGAACGGGAAGGCTTGAAGCAGATTTCGGATGCTTCTGCTCTTGAAGGCATCATTGATGACGTCCTCAAGAACAATCCCAAGATGATCGAAGAGTTCAAGGCAGGCAAACAGAAAGCCTTCAATGCGCTCGTGGGACAGGCTATGAAGGCAACGCGAGGCAAAGCTAATCCCAAGCAGGTCAACGAAATTCTCTCCCGCAAACTGCAGGGATAGACGATGTTGACGGGGTGACAAAAGAGAGCCAACAGCTCTGCAGAATAAACGGCAGGGCTTGCGGCTCTCTTTTTTTGGCATGAAAGACGCACTAGCGTATCTTTGCGGTCAAGTTCTGCTTTTTGACCGTACAAAGCTCGGACGCGTAAAACGACAAAACTTTTGGCTGACAATGGCCGCATATGCTGTGATATACGCAGCAGCGTTCGTCTTGCCTTTTGAGATCGGATTCAGACTGCAGGTTGAGCCTGACGGGCTCTACATGAAGGTCTTTCTTCATGGGTGGCTGGTCTTTTTCTTCTTTTCCATTGCGCCAGTGGTGAGGCTAACGCGCAGGCGGCTGCATGATGCTGGATACAGCGGGTGGTGGATGCTGTTGGCCGTCATGCCTGTTGTCGGTTGGGCGGCTGTAAGCATATTGCTTTGTTTGCCCTCCGCACCGCTTGGCAAATATGACCGTTTCGTCGAAGAAGGCAGAAAGAAGCTGCGGACTTCCGCAATAGATGGAGATTCCGCAGCCTTCTTTTGATTGGCTCACGTAGGTGAGCGCAGCTTTTCAGCTGGGAAGCTCTTAGGCTCCGTATTTAGCACGGTATGCGGCGACGGCTTCGCGATAGGGGCGTGCAGCCTGAGCAGCGGGCGAGTCCTGATCCATAAATTCCAACAGATCGTTTAAGTTGGCAATGCTGACGACGGGCATGGAGAATGTCTTTTCAACATCCTGTACGGCAGAAGTTTCCGTCATGACCTCGGCATTGCCGCCTCGTTCCTGGCGGTCCAGAGCAATCAGCACGCCGCTGGGCGTTGCGCCTGCGGCGCGGATGAGACTGACCGATTCGCGAACAGAAGTACCCGCGCTAATGACGTCGTCAATGATGACGACGCGTCCTTTCAGAGGAGAGCCGATGACCGTGCCGCCCTCACCATGGTCCTTGACTTCCTTGCGGTTGAAAGCCCAAGGAACATCGCATCCCAAGCGGGCGAGATTCATGGCGACCGTGGCGACCAGCGGGATGCCTTTATAGGCCGGACCAAAGAGCATGTCGAATTCGATGCGGCCTGCTTTTTTTGCTTCCAGCAGCGCCTGCGCATAAAACGCTCCGAGGCGGTCAAGAAGGCTGCCGGTGTTGAAAAGTCCGGCATTGAAGAAGTATGGGCTCATGCGGCCTGCCTTTGTTTTGAATTCACCAAAACGCAGAACATTTGCCGTCAGGGCAAATTCGATGAATTGGGCTTGATTCGAGGACATGATGGATAAAAAAGAAGACAAAAATTGTTGGCGCGCAGCACCTCGAAGCCACCGAGCTTGAGGCGCACTGAAGCTAAAATTTTAGGACATTTGCAAATTTTCTAGGGAGTTGGAAAAAGTGCTTCGCGTCGTGACTTTTAACGCCAATGGGATTCGTTCTGCCGCCGACAAAGGTTTTTGGAACTGGTTTGAGGCCCAGGGCGCGGATGTGTTGTGCGTTCAAGAGCTCAAAGCTCAGCAAGCAGATCTTAAGCCCGAAGTGCGCGAACGCAAAGGCTATGAGTGCTGGATGCACTGCGCGCAAAAGCGTGGGTATTCCGGCTGCGGGCTATGGTCTCGGCTGAAGCCTCAGAGCGTGCAGACGGGTTTTGGCATTGAGGAGTTTGACAATGAAGGACGCTATGTTCGAGCTGACTTCGAAAAGTTGTCAATTATTTCCGTCTATTTTCCTTCCGGGACGTCGGGAGATGATCGACAAGCGGCGAAATATCGATTTTTAGACGCTTTTAGGGATCATTTGCGTGAACTTCGTTTGTCGGGACGAGAAATTCTTGTATGCGGGGACGTCAACATTGCGCACAAGGAAATTGATATTAAAAATTGGAAGGGAAACCTGACGCACTCCGGCTTTCTGCCTCAAGAAAGGCAGTGGGTGAGTGATTTTTTAGAAAAAGACGGCTGGCATGATGTTTTTCGAGAACTGGATCCAAGGCCTGAGCAATATACCTGGTGGAGCCAGCGAGGGCAGGCAAGGGCTAAAAATGTCGGATGGCGCATCGACTACATGTTCGGCACTGCGGGCATAGCAGCGCAGGCAATCAAGGCGTTCATTTATAAAGAGGAGAAGTTCTCAGATCACGCACCACTTGTCATTGATTTCAATACGGACGGCTAAATATGCGGCTCGAGCAGATTCTTTTTACGCAAGGGTTCGGAACTCGACATGAATGCCGCGGCTTGATTTCGCTTGGTCGTGCGGCATTTCGTTCAGAGGTGCTCAGGGATCCTGACGCCGAAATAAATGAAGAGGGGCTACTTTTCTCTGTTGATGGAGAAATTTGGCCTTATTACGAAAAGGCGCTTATCGTCATGAATAAACCTGCGGGCTATGAGTGCTCTCAAAAGCCTACGCACCATCCAAGCGTCATGACGCTTTTGCCTGCGCCGCTGCGTCGGCGCGGCTTGCAGCCTGTAGGCAGGCTGGATGCCGACACAACGGGGTTGTTGTTGCTGACTGATGATGGTGCGCTTTTGCACCGTCTCACGCACCCTAAACGACATGTTGGAAAGCGTTATCGAGTCGCGTGCAAGCATCCGGTTTCGGAGTCAATTGTCCAAAGACTGGAGCAAGGCGTTCTTCTTGTTGACGAAAAAATGCCGTTAATGGCGACAAACGTGGCTAAAAAGAGTGACAACGTGCTCGAAATGACGATAACAAGCGGCAAGTATCATCAAGTCAAGCGCATGATCGCCGCGGCTGGAAATCGTGTCGAAGCGCTCGAGCGCATCAGCTTCGGCAAGCTTGCTCTTCCTGCGGACCTTGAGCCCGGGAAATGGCGCTGGGTGTCGTCTCCCTCAGAGGTGATCTGATAGATCGGGAGACCAATCGTGGTTTGGCAGAATAAATGGCAGACGCTCAAGCGCTCGCTTGGAATTTACCGACATCCGATAGCTGTGCGGATGTTCTTTTTAGGTTTTTCCTCTGGTCTGCCCCTTTTGCTGGTTTTCGGCACCCTTTCTTTTTGGATGCGAGAGTCGGGAGTCGATTTGAAAACCATCGGCTTTATGAGTTGGGCAGGATTGTGCTGGGCTCTCAAGTGGGTATGGGCGCCGCTTGTCGACAGACTTCCGATTCCTGTCCTTACGCGCCGTCTGGGGCGGCGCCGAGCTTGGCTTATTGCAGCGCAGACCATGCTTATTGCCAGTCTTGCGGGCATGGCGATGACCGATCCTGCTTCGCATTTGCCTGTGATGGCTGCGCTTGCCGTAGCAACTGCTTTTAGCGGTGCGACGCAGGATGTGGCGCTTGATGCGTACCGCATTGAAAGCGGTTCGGAAAAAGAGCAGGCTGCGTTTTTGGCAACTTACCAAACAGGCTACAGGCTGGCAATGATTTGGGCTGGTGCCGGAGCGTTGGCTGTTGCAGCTGCGGCTGAAGAATCGATGCTGGGAGGGTGGCGCACAGCGTATCTCGTCATGGCCGCCAGTGCTTTGGTCGGTCCGGTTGCCGTACTCATGAGTCCGGAACCGCCAAAACCGACAGAAGTAAGAAAAAGAGCATCTGCGCATGGTCTGGCTGCATGGATTTACTCAGCGGTTTTTTTGCCTTTTCTTGATTTTTTCAAGCGCTTTGGCTGGTGGGCTTTGGTGATTTTGCTATTGATCGCAACCTACCGAATCAGCGATGTGGTTATGGGAGTCATGGCCAATCCTTTTTACGCTGATTTGGGCTTCAGCAAGCAGGAGGTTGCCGCCGTCAGCAAAGTATTCGGCGTTGTCATGACGCTTCTTGGTGCTTTTGTGGGAGGCATTGTGGCCGTGCGCATCGGTGTGATGCGCACCCTTTTTCTTGGAGCAGTTCTTTCTGCCGCTACCAATCTTTTATTTGCTGTGCTTGCATTGCGCGGCCATGACATGCTGTTTCTTGTCTTCACGGTCAGCGCAGACAATCTGGCTGCAGGCATCGCTTCGGTAGCTTTTCTCGCCTACCTCTCCGGCTTGACGAATGTAGCCTATTCGGCAACGCAGTACGCGCTTTTTTCCTCTGTCATGCTGGCGCTGCCGAAGTTTCTAGCAGGTTTTTCAGGAGCCGCAGTCGAATCACTCGGCTACAACGGCTTTTTCACTGCGACGGCCTGCTTGGGCATTCCTGTTCTTTTTTTGGTGGCAGCGGCCTCTTATGTCAGGCGAAAGCTGCCGTCTGAACCAGCCGGCGGCGGATCGCAGCGACAGCGCTGAAGAGGAATTTTCAGCGACGACGCGGCGGCTTGCGGGCCGCTGCTTTTTTTGTCGTGCTCTGCATGCGCTCGATGTCCTCTGCCCGCGTGACCTCGGCAATCTCCTGCACGCAGGCGGTCAGATCCGCCAAGGCTTCATCAAGATCGGCGAAAGCCATGTCCTCTTCAATGGAGGCGGCAACTTCCTGCTCGTCATCCGGCGTGTTTTCATCGGGGGATTCGTAGCGGAGCACTCCGACAAGAGCTGCTTGAACAGCCTTGGAAGTGTTCTTCATAAGTTCCGGCCAGTTTGAGCATGCCAAAGCAAACCCGTCGGCAAAGGGATGCAGCGCATCAAAGGGATCGTCCGGATTTTCCGGTTCATCTTCGAAAATGATCGGATCAATCGGTTTTTGCGTGAGGATCAGCTGTTCTATTTCAGCCCCGCGTGCAAGCACGAGCTTTCTTAACTCGTGCTGCATTTCTTCACTGGCAAGGCTTGCTCGAGTGCGCCCTTCAATGTCAAAGACCAATCCGATCCAGTCTTCAATGCGCGGCGGATGCCTTAAGAGCGCGATGGCGGTTAGGTAGCCGTCGAGCGTGTCCGGCTCCATCGGAACAAAAGGTTCGGGGATGGATGCAAGCAGCTCTCCGAGACGATCAATGTCTTCAAGCGTTAGCGCGCGAGTCATGGTGGTGAAATCCTTATGAACGAATATCAGGCGGCGGCCGATTTGGCCTGCGGCATGGGATAGACAAGACAGGCGGCAAGCTCTTTGGCCTGCGGGTCGCCGCAGGCAAGAAGATGTTCATGCACGATGTTGCGCACGCTCGAGCAGGTGTCGCATCGACGAAGCCGCTTTATCAGGTCGGCAGCCTGAGCTGCACTGTAAGTTAAGAGCTTTTCTTTCAAAGGCAAGAGTCGGGCACAATCCATGGAGAAGTTTCTCAGCCCCATGCCCAGCAAAAGCTTGGCGTAAATCGGGTCGGCGGCAACCTCGCCGCATACGCTGATTTCCTTGCCGGCTCGATTGGCTGTTGAGATGGTTTTCGAGAGAATTGAAAGTACGGCCGGGTGCATGGGATCGTAGATTTGACTCACAGAGGCGTCTTCTCGATCAACGGCAAGCATGTACTGAATCAAGTCATTTGTACCGATGCTGACGAAATCGAGTTTGCGCAAAAAAATTGGGAGCGAAATGGCAACGGCAGGAACTTCAATCATGCCGCCTAAAGAGACTTTTTGTGCATACGGTACGCCGCGGTCCTTGAGCTCCTGCTGGGCTTTTTTTAGGTACTCGGTCACAATCTGAATTTCGGATACGCGCGAAAGCATTGGGATGAGAATGCGCACGTTTCCGTCACAGGCTGCGCGCAAAATGGCGCGCAGCTGCGTCAGAAAAAGTTCGGGGAACCCGAGCGAAAAGCGAATGGCGCGTTGACCGAGCGCGGGGTTGACGACAGCAGATCCCGCATCATAGCCAATGCTTTCGAGAGCTTGGTTGGAAGGCATCTTGTCGCCGCCGAGATCGGCTGTTCGGATTGTGACGGGTTTGCCCTTCATGGAACGTACGACGCGGCGATAGGTTTCGTATTGCTCGTCTTCGCTTGGGAGTACGGGCCGGTTCATGAAGAGAAATTCAGAACGAAACAAGCCAATGCCGTCGGCGCCGTTGTTGACGGCATCGCGCACATCTTCAGGCAGAGCGATATTGGCAAACAAATGCAAAACTTCGCCGTCGGCTGTAGCTGCCGGCGTGCTTTTGAGTTCCTTGAGTCTTGCGCGTACAGCCTTCAGCTGCTGGATTCGATTTGAGATTCTCGGCAGCAGCTCGGTTTCTGGGTTGACGATAAGAAGACCTCGATCAGCATCAAGCAAGAGCACATCGTCGTTTTCGATTCGCTCTCTGGCTCCGGTAACATGAACAAGGGTTGGAATTTCAAGCGAACGCGCCAAGATGGCCGTATGCGAGGTAAGCGACCCATTTTCAATCACCAATCCGGTGATGGAGATGTCGCGACGCCGTTTAAGAATTAAAACGTCTGCCGGACTCAAGTCTTCAGCTACAAGGATCACGGCACTGTCGCGCATGGCTTGCGTAACGGTGTCGGCAGGGCGTCTGCGGCCTGTCAGCACGCGCTGCACGCGCTCAACAACCTGTGCAATGTCTTCGACGCGTTCGGCCAGATAGTCGTCATCGAGTTCTTCAAAGGCTCGACGCAGATCTTCAAGCTTAATCGAGAGGGCCCATTCGGCATTAATCAGACGATCGCGAATAATGTCCTGCGTATCCGTGATGAGCGATTCATCCTTAAGGATCTGGCAGTGCATTTCGATGAATGCAATGGCCTCAGGAGGAGCATCGCCATGGGAGGAGTTTTCAAGCAGTTCTGTGAGTTCTTTTGCGACGGTATTGATTGCTGCGCGCAGGCGCGTAAATTCTGCACGCGTCTGAGCCTTTTCGATTGAAAAATGAGGGACTTCAAGTTCGCCCTCGCCAAGCTGCTGTGCGTAGCCAAAAGCTACGCCGCTGCAGACCTTTGTTCCTGCAAGGGAGAAAGACTCAATACGAGCGGATGCTTCTTGCTGTACTTCTTCGGGAGCGGCATCTGCGAGGACTTTTTCGACTTCTTCGGGCATGGATTATTCGTCCTCTCCGAATTTGGACTGAAAAAGCGCGCAAATGGCCTCAAGAGCAGCAGCATCGCTGCGGCCCTGCGTTGTGATTGTGAGCTCATCTCCGCACTTGGCAGCAAGCGTCATCACTGCCAGAATAGACTTTGCATCAACAGCCTTTGTCCCTTTTTGGATGGTGACGGAGCATTCAAACAAATTGGCGGTTTTGGTCAACAATGCAGCCGGCCGGGCATGCAGACCGAGTTTGTTGGCAATGGTGACGGTGCGGGAAGTCATGAAAAAGAGCCGTGGTGAATGAAGATTACGCAATTTCAGGATTGATGCTGACAATGCCGGCTCGACGGATCATGTCGGCAAGCGTCTCGACCGGTTCATCAATATGGCACAGCGCCGTCAAAACCATCGGCAGGTTAACGCCAGAGATGACAACATCCTGAGTTCCGGCAAGCGATTCAGCAATATTGGAAGGAGTAGCGCCGACAATGTCGGTGAAAATAATGGCAGGTCTACCGCTTGCGTCAAGCCGACTGCGAATGTCGGCGGCCGTCTCTTCGGCGTCGGCATCGGCAGGCACGTCGCAGGCTTCAATGCGGCCGCCTGTGCGATTGTCGTAGCTGTAGACGTGCATAGCACAGTTTTTCAGGGCGCTTGCCAAAGGATCATGAGCGATAATGAAGATGGATGTAGACACGGTGTAGGTCAGATGAATTCCGATGTTCCGAAGTCTACATGACCGGCGAGGAGGCTGGAGCTGGGCAGAGTGAATGTGTATTCATTTCGGAAACACTTCTGAAATGACAATCAATAAGCAAAAAGGGAGGAAAAGCATGTCATTGTTGGAGTTCAGGTCCCCTGCGGCCGGTGGTTTTTTTATGATGCCGGAAACTTTTGCGTCAGTCTGCAAGGTGATCGACAGGCCTTATGCCGAATCAGGCTGCTGGCTGCCTGAGTATCAAGCTGCCATCATTGAAAAGCTCGAGGCGGAAGTTGCCCGAGAGAAAGTTTTGCTGGAATCTATCAAGAAGCGCGAACGCGAGCGTGAACTCGCCGGACGACGAGTTTTTAAATCTTTTGAAGAAGAAGAGCAGGAAGAAGAGGAAAATAAAAAAGCCAAAGAGCGCGTGAGTTTTGCCATGCGCGTCTTTCCGTTGCTTGAAATGCTGCGCGCGGCTCAAAAAAAACAAGTCAAGGTTATGTGGGGCGTGCCTTATTGACCGTGTGCTTAGAAGCGCCAGAAGGTGCGGGTAAAAAGAACGAAGACTGTTACAAGTTCAAGTCGGCCGATCAGCATTAAGAAGGTGCACAGCCAAAGCTGGGCATCCGAGAGAACGGAGAAGTTTGAGTACGGGCCGACGATGCCAAGTCCTGGTCCGAGGTTGGTGATGCAGGCAACGGTTGTTGAGATGGCGCTCATCAAATCAAGGCCCGTGATCATCAGTACGAGCGTGACGAAAACAGAGACGCCAAGCCAGAGCACCATAAATGAGAGGGCCGAAAAGATCACGGAATTATTTACAACGGTGTCGCCGATGCGAAGTGGTTCGACGGCTTTTGGATAAAGCGTTAGAGTGAATTGGCGCGTAGCCTGACGAAACAGGATGATGGCGCGCATCATCTTCATGCCGCCTCCGGTGCTCCCTCCGCAAGTGGCGAAGCAGGCCACGCAAAACATCAGCATGGGAGCAGCTGCCGGCCACAGGCTGAAGTCTGCCGTCGCAAAGCCTGAAGTGGAGATGATGCTGATGGTATTGAAGGCAGCGTAGCGAAGCGCTGTCAGAGGATCGTCGTAAATGCCTCTGTCGTAGAGAATGGCCGTGACTATTGCCACCATGATGAGAACAGTCAGCAGCCATGCGCGGCATTCAAGACTGCGCAGGTAGCCAAGGGGAGATTTGGCGCGCCAGGCTACGAAATGCAATGAGAAGCTGATGCCGCAGATGGTCATGAAGAACATGCCGATCATTTCAATGTCAATGCTGTTCCAGTAGCCGTAGCTCGCGTCGTGCGAAGAGAATCCGCCGAGACTGACTGTAGAGAAAGCGTGCAGTATGCTGTCGAAGGTGCTCATGCCGGCAAGGCGAAAAGCAAAAGCGCAGGCAAGACTCAGACAAAGGTAAATAGACCACAACCCCTTGGCAGTATCAGCAATGCGAGGCGTCAGACGAGCCTCTTTCATGGGGCCGGAAAATTCTGCCTTGAAGATCTGCGAGCCGCCAACGCCCAGCGCAGGCAAGATGGCAACAGCAAGAACTAGGATTCCCATTCCCCCGAGCCAGCTCAAAAAGCAGCGCCAGAAATTGATGGATTCAGGCAGTTTGTCCAGGTTTTCAAGTACAGAGGCGCATGTTGTCGTCGTGCCGCTCATGGCCTCGAAGAAGGCGTAGGTGAAGTTAATGCCGGGAATGCCCAGATAGAGCGGGATGCTGGCAAAGAGCGGGATGGCGACCCAGATGAATGTTGCCAGCAGAAAACCGTCTCGCGGCATCAGTTCCCGCCGATCCTTGCGGGTGAGAACTAAAAAGAAAATGCCGGTGATAAAGCAGACGAAAGCGCCTGTCAAAAAGCCGTCTTCGGCGCCATCTCGGTAGCCAACCGACACCATGTAAGGCAGCAGCATGATGAAGGCAAAGGAAATCAGCACCGGCGCGGTGATGTTTAAAACAGGAAAAAGAATGTAGCGCAGGGAGTGAAGCATGATTCAGAAGGCAACGTTAGAAGAAGCCCACGTCGACGGCAAAGAGCTTTTCGACTTGAGGGATGGTGCGTTTGTTGGGAACAAAGACGATGACGCTGTCTTCAGATTCAATAGTGAGATTGGGTGTTGCGATAAAGACTTCCGGTTCCAATGTTGACGGGTCTTCGCGCACAACGGCTGCGATCGATACGCCTTCAGGCAACGCGAGTTCACCAATGCGCTTGCCGACGACTTTGGAGCTCTTTTTGTTGCCGTGCGCGACAATTTCAAGTGCCTCAGCTACGCCGCGTCGCAACGAATAGGCTGCTTGAACGTCGCCATGTCGTACGTGTCGAAGCAGTTCTCCGATTGTTGCCTGCGTGACAGAAACAGTGATGTCGATTTGCGAGCCTTGCATCAGGTTGCTGAAAGTTGCACTGTCGGTAAGTGCGATGACGCGACGCGCCCCCATCTTCTTGGCAAGAAGCGAGCCCATGATGTTGGTTTCATCATGACGGCTTAGGGCAATAAAAAGGTCGCATCGATCAATTCCTGCACTTTCAAGCACTTCTTCGTCAATGATGGAGCCTTCGATGAAAAGCGTATTTTTCGGAGCCTCGGAAGCAAGTTTTTTGCACAGGTCTCGATCCGTATCCAGAATGTTGATTTCGTAGTTTCGGCGCGAATCAGGACCATTGAGCTTGTGCGCGAGCTGAAGCGCAAGGGGGATATCCCCGCCGACAATAATGCGGCGGATCGATTTCTCGTGGTGGCGAAGTTCCGAAATCACGCGGCGAACATCTCGGCCGGGGGCAAGAGCAATGACCTCGTCTCCGCTTTCAATCACCGTGTCTTCAGTCAGATCCAGTCGGCGGTTGCGGCGAAAGACGGCAATAATGCGGGCTGGTACCCTGGGCAAATGCACAGCCAGATCTCCTGCCGGTCGTCCGACCAGAGGACTGCCGGCAACGGTGCGCACGCTAAAGAGCATGGCTCGCCCTTCGGCAAAGTCAATAATCTGCAGCGCTTCAGGAAATTCGATCAACCGCAGAATTGATTCTGTGAGTGCTTCTTCGGGCCAGATGGAGCTGGTAATCTGAAAACCTTCTTCGGCCATCAGGCGAGGGTACTGTCTGAGCTCACTGTTGCGCACGCGAGCAATGCGGGTGGGAATGTTGAACAGTCTCGAAGCAAGCAGACAGACGGCCATGTTGGTTTCATCGCTTGCCGTTACAGCCACAATCATGTCGGCATCTTCGGCACCGGCCTGACGCAGAACGCTTGGAGAAGTGGCGCTGCCGACAATGCCCCGCAGATCAAGTCTGTCTTGCAGTTCTTCAATGCGTGCAGGATCGGTGTCAACGACTGTGATGTCGTTGGCTTCATCAACTAAAGATTCGGCGACCGAACGGCCGATACGGCCAGCACCAATAATGAGAATCTGCATACAACGCGGCTCTCAAAGAGGCTTTCGAGAGCCGAAAAATCAGGTTGATCAATGCTCGGAGTGCGGCGGCTGATTAATTTTGCACGTCGGATTCCTCGCCGTCTTTGTGCTGGGGATGACGCACGATTTCCATGTTGAGTGCCTTGAGTTTTCTGTAAAGGTGCGTTCTTTCAAGCCCAGCATGGCGTGCAACGCGCGTCATTTGGTAGGACTCATGGCGCATCAGCGCCAGCAAATAAGCTTTTTCCGTCGTTTCCCGAACCTCCCGCAGCGTTTTGCTGAAGTCAATCACCATGTCGGCGCCGGGAACCACGAGCTTGGGCATCTCTTCTTGCTTTTCCTGGGCGTCAAAATTCACGGGCTGAGTCGGCTGAACTTGTACGGCAGCCGGCTGATACTTGGAAAAGGCGCTGATGCGATTTTTGACGTCGAGGCCGTGGCGAACGGAATCAAGGAGCTTTTGCATGGAAATAGGTTTTTCCAGAAATGCCAAAGCTCCGAATTTTGTGGCTTCAACCGCTGTTTCGATGGTTCCGTGACCGCTCATCATAATGACCGGACAGTTGAGCATTTTGCGCACACCCCATTCTTTGAGAAGCGTAATGCCGTCCGTGTCCGGCATCCAAATGTCGAGAAGAATCAAATCGAACTGCTCCTGCGACATCAGAACGCGTGCGGCTTCGGCGTTTTCCGCGGCATACACCGTGTAGCCTTCCTCGTCGAGAATCTCGGAAAGTAGTTCTCGTATGCCTATTTCATCGTCGACAATCAGAATTTTGGCCATAGGGTTCTTGCGTCCTTTTGCGAGTGCTCAAAGCTAAGCTTTCGGCAACCGTCTCAAACAAGCATCCTAACATATCAGGAATTTTGTACAACGGATGACGGATCCTCGATTTTAGGCTCTAAACATGGAAAAACGATGACAATCTGGGCGCCGAGTACATCTCCCTTAAGATCTGTGCGGTTGCCGAGAGTGATGCGGGCATGGTGCTCTTCGATAATTTTCTTGACCATAGGCAGCCCAAGTCCCGTGCCTGTAGGCTTGGTGGTTGTGTACGGCTCAAAGGCTCGCGCCAGAATGTTGGGCGAAAATCCCGGGCCGTTGTCCTCAAGAACAACTCGAATGGCTTCGACTTTGCCGTCGGGACGACGTACCCCTGTGCTCGAAAGCCGAATTTCAACGCTTTCTTGTCCTGCCGTTGCGTCTATGGCGTTGCTGATGATGTTGTGCAGCACTTGCCTCAGCTGACCGGCGTCGCCGGCAATCTTGGGCAGGCCCTGCTCAAGCGCCATGGAAAGCGGCGTGCCGGCAGTGCAGTAGAAGTCCTCGAGCTCGCGGAAGAAATTGTTCAAATCCATGGGTTCGAGAACAGCTACCGGCAGTTTTGCATAATCACGAAAATCGTTGACCATCTGCTTCATGGCGTCGACTTGCGTGATAATGGTGCGGCTTGTGCGGTGCAGCAGCGAGGCATCTTTTTCACTGAGTTTGTCGGCAAGCTTCATTTCCAGCCGTTCGGTAGCAAGACGAATCGGCGTCAGGGGATTTTTAATTTCGTGAGCCAGACGTCTTGCGACCTCTCCCCAAGCGACGGCTCGCTGGGCCTCAAGCACGGCGGAAATGTCATCAAAGACAATCACCCAGCCTCGACGACTGGCGCCGGTATCGAGACGTGCCGCGCGAATGAAGAGGAAAATGGAGGCATCCATGCCGTGCTTCGGCAGTTCAAGCTCAAAGCGGATGTCTTTTCCCTTGTCTGCAAGCTGGATTTCATCGGTAAGCGCACGGGCGAACTCGGAAACAACGGAAGTGAGAGGAACCCCGCTGGCAAGATTGGTCACGCCCAAGATGCCGGCAGCGGAAGCGTTCGTCAGCTTTACCGTAAGACGATCGTCGGTAACGATGACGCCCGATGAAAGGTTGTCGAGAATAAGCTCAAGGTTGGCGCGGGCTTGTTCGGCTTGCTTTTTCTGTTTTTCAATGGTGGCTCGGGCTTCTGCTACTTGAGCAATCATGACATTGAAGGATTGCGTAAGTGCGTTGATTTCGCTCTTTCCGGCGAACTCTTTGATTGGACGCAGGTCGCCTTCGGCCACTTTGCACGTGCCTTTGGCAAGCTGCATGACGGGCGCAGATATGTTTCTGGCAAATGTCAGAGCAAGAGCCACCGCCCCGAGAACCGCAAGCACCATCGTCAAAGTGAGCGTGACGCCGTAGATGTTCCTCAAGCCTGAGCGGGCCAGTACCAGTTCTTGGTAGTTGCGATAGCCCTGGATGAGATCAAAGGTGTGTCCGGCCAATTCGCGAGGAATTAGCTGCGAGAGCTGCAGAAAGCTCGACGGCTTGAGGCTTGTGGACATCTCAAGAGGCACCAAAGCACGAATGCGAAGCAAGTCGTCGGACTCAAGCTGATCGCCTTCGAGCATGTAAATGCCGTTGTTGACTGCAGCCTTGTCAAGCTGTTCAACGGTAGGGCGATCAATAATGGTAGAGGCCGTCGGAGAAAAAGAGCTCAGCAGAATTTCTCCGGTAGGCGAAAAGACGATCGCTGAGGCGGCATTGGTCGTCTCGCGCATTCTGTCGAGCGCGACCCCTCGATCAGCCTGCGAGGTGGCGTTGATGATCGATGCAATGCGCAGCGCGGTCTGTCGTAGATTTTTCTGCTCGCGGTCAATGATTTCGCTTGAAAAAGTAACGCCGGAATCAAGCGCTTGCTCAATGCGAACGTCAAACCAGGAATCGATCGAGCGACCAATGAATTGATTTGACACCATGTAGATGAGCAAGCAGGGCAGAATGGCGGTTGCCGACATCATCAAGGCCAGGCTGGCTGTCATTTTTGAGCCGAATACGCCTTTTTTGAAGCGCTTGACCATTCGGTACGTGACGGCAACGACGAAAGCAAACAGAGTAAGTGTTGCGAAAATATTGATGACAAGCAGCACCGGAAAATAGCGTTCGAAATCCGCAGAGTTCGAGCCGCCGGCTGCGAGTGTTATCAATAGTCCAGCGCCGAGTGCAATGGCCGAGAAAAAGACGATCCGTAGCCAGTTGAGCATGACGAGGCCCGTTTTTAGGCTAGAGGCTTGGTGATGCGCACGGGAATCCAGTCGCTGTCAAGGTCCCAGTCGGAGTTCCCGCCGATCGTCACCTGCAGCGGTTTGGGCAAACGCGAAGCATCAAGCCGCATGCGAACTTCGACCTCGACATCATCTGCATCAGCTGCAACAGAGGCATCGGCGATGCGCCAGTCGCGGATGATCCGCACAAGCGGCAGAACTTGATCGAGAGAGTCGAAGGTACGGGAAAGTCCGCCGAAAGACAGACGGTAATTGCGGGCAAGAGGGCTGAAGCTCACGCGCTGCACGAGCTCCGTCTCAACCAAATCCTTGTCAAGCCAGTACCAGCGCTTTTTCTGCAGCCGTGCTTCACAGACAAAATAAAGAGCAATGCCACGCCGCAGACTTTCGATAAGAGTAATGGCCAGATCAAATTCCCAGTGGGCCGTAAGATAAATGCCGTCGGAGCGCTTTTGCACTTGCGCCTGCATGAGTTCAATTCCATCGCCGGCGGCGTGCGCGTACGCAAACGGCCACGTCGCGAATGGAGCGGCGGCGGCTGCGGCGCAAAGTGTTCGGCGGGAAATCATCATCGGTTCAGCAACAAAATCAGTGTTTTAGCAAAAGCGCGTAAAAAAAGCCGTCGTGAACGGGAGCAATGCCGGGAAATGACTCTTGATCGTTCTCGCTTGCGGCCAGAGTCAGCATCAAGGGAGCATGCTCGGCGACAGGCGCCAGCTTGGCTTCCGGATGCCGGGACAAAAAGTTTTTGATCTGATTCTGTCCTTCTTCCTCAAACACCGAGCATACGACATAGAGAAGTTTTCCGCCAAACTTTACAAGCGGCCAAAGTGCTTCAAGAAGTCTTTTTTGTTGTTTTGCGAGCTCATTGATGTCGCTGGGGCGGCGGGAAAAGACGATGTCCGGATGCCGTCTGACAATGCCGCTTGCTGTGCAGGGCGCATCAAGCAGAATTGAATCAAAAGGATTGCCGTCGTACCAGCAGGAGATGTCGGCAGCGTCGCTTGTGCGTACATCGGCTTGCAGTCCCAGACGGACAAGATTTTCATGAATGCGTCCGCAGCGTGTCGAATCAACCTCCAAAGCAGTGACGCTGCAGTCAGCCAGCTCCAGCAGGTGAGCGGTTTTTCCTCCGGGCGCAGCGCACGCATCGAGAATTCTTTGGCCGTTTTGAGGGGAAAGAAACTGTGCTGCCAGCTGCGCGCCGGCGTCTTGAACGCTGACAAGACCTTCAGCGAAGCCCGGAAGCTCAGACACAGGCACCGGACTTTCAAGCATGACGGCAGAATGCCCTAGAGGCACAGTGCGCAGGCCGGCAGTTTGCGCCAGAGCACGCCAGTCGTCTACCGTTGTTTTCCTGCGATTGACGCGTACGGTCATCGGAGGGCGCTTTTGCGCTAGAGCCATCATTTTGTCTGCCTTGTCAGAGCCCAATGCTGCGCGCAGTTTTTCAATCCACCAGGCAGGAGCATTGAAACGAACTTCCTCATGCTTAAGGGCTTTGGCGCATAACGAGTCGCGCTCGCGTGTAAAGCGCCTCAAGCAGGCATTGGCAAAGCCTGCGGCTCGAACATTGATGCTTTTGACGGCCTTCACTGCTTCATTGCAGATGACGTAAGACTTTTGCGGCGACTCGTAAAGTTCCGCAAGAGATACAAGCAAAATGGCTTTTACCTGCGCCTCGGGCGGGCGTTGAGCGAGCATTGAGAGGACGGTCTGCGCAAGCATGTGCCGGCGCGTAGCCGTATAGACGAGAGCCTGGCAGGCGGCTTTTTCCTGGGGCGTGACGTCGCGGCACGAGGCTTCAAGCGCTTTTTCAAGAGAAGCGCCGGCATTCATGAGGCTTCTGGCCGTTGCTGCGAGCACGATGGCGCGCGCCAGCGCTGCTGAAGTTTTGGTCGTATGTTCAGTCATTTAGGATTAGGCCAACACATCGCCCGGTTTGAGCGGAAAGCATTGCAAAAAAGAAGCGGCAGGCATTTCGGGTTTGCCGGCTTTTTGCAGTTTTGTGCATTCAAGCGCTCCCGAACCGCAGGCAACGACAAGTGTTTTGTTTGTGCTGAGCACTTCGCCAGGAGTTCCGTGACCAGCGACCGGACGAGCTGCCCGCAGTTTGAAGACTTCTTCGCCAAAGCAGGCTGTCATGTAGGGGAACGGGGTAAATGCACGCAGTCTGCGGTCAATTTCCTCTGCGCTCATCGTCCAGTCGACGGGACTTTCGGATTTAAGAATTTTTTCTGCGTAGGTAACGCCGTCTTCTGGTTGGGCTGTGCAGGTTAGTTCTGAAGCATGTTCCAGAGCATCAACAACCAGGTCTGCTCCAATTTTTGCCAGTCGCTCGGTGAGGCTTTGCGCGGTGTCTGTGTCTGAGATGGGGGTGGACGCGCGACAGATCATGGGACCCGTGTCAAGACCGGCCTCCATTTTCATGAGCGTCACGCCTGTGCTGGCGTCTCCAGCCATAATCGCGCGCTGAATAGGGGCCGCGCCGCGCCAGCGAGGCAATAGCGAAGCATGGATGTTCAGACTTTTAATGGAGCCGTCAGCACCTATGCCGGCTGCAGCGTCCAGGGCGCGTTGAGGCAAAATGAGCCCGTAGGCGGCAACAACCAAAAGTTCTGCGCCGCAGGCTTGAAGTTCAGACAATGCTGCTTCGGCCGTTTCAGGGTTGCGCTTGACGGAGAGTGTTTCAGGGGTGATCACCCGAAGGCCGTGAGCGAGAGCCAACTCTTTGACGGCGGATGCTTTGAGCTTCATGCCGCGGCCGCTGGGCCGATCGGGTTGAGTAAGAACCAGAACGATCTCATGGCCTGCCTCAAGCAGAGCCTGGAGTGCGGCGGCAGCAAAAGGCGGTGTTCCTGCAAAAGCGATGCGCATAATGTTTTTGTCCTCGGAAAGCCTCGATGAAAACGACAAGGTTGAGTGCAATTTTATCGGGCTGCTGCGGGTCTCGATACAATAACGGCGGCCAACCGATTAAAAAGATGTTTGGCCGGATGACGAAAAATTGCTGCTCTCCTAGAGAAAGGACTATGTCTACAGATCGCGGTTTATTGAGCTACCACACATACGGCGACCCTCGTATGCCTCCCGTCATTTTGTTGATGGGACTGGGACTGCCTGCGGCAGGCTGGCCGCGCGGTTTTCTTGAAAGACTCGTCCAAAAGGGCTTGTATCTGATTGCTCCCGACAACAGAGACAGCGGTGCTAGTCCGGTCTACACCGAGCAGGTAACGACGGCCAAGCTTCTGACAAGCATTGTGCGCTACGTTGTGGGAGGAACAGTGACGGCCGAGTATCGGCTCGAAGATATGGCTCGCGATGTCGAAGATCTGATGCATGCTCTCAACATCAAGCGTGCGCATATTGCGGGCGTATCTTTAGGCGGAATGATTGCGCAGGTGTTTGCAGCGCGTGCGCCTCATCGAACGCTGTCGCTGACTTGCATTTCGACGGCAACCGGCAATCCCCGTACTGGCCTGGGAAACCTTTCGGCTATCCGTGCGCTGCTGCAAAAGCAGCCTGAAGGCACCGATGATGAATCTTTGCGCAACTATTTTCGTTTTGTGATGGGGGTAATCGGCACGCAGGGCGAAATCTACGACGATTCGTTTTTTGACGGGATCATCAAGGTGACGCGCGAAAACGGCATCACCGAAGAATGCCGTTCGCGGCAGCTGATGGCAATTCTTGCAAGCGGAGATCGCAGAAATCAGCTCAGACAGCTTGTCACGCCGACGCTGGTGATTCACGGCACGGCCGATCCGCTTCTGCCGTTTCGAGCAGGAAAGGAAATTGCCTCCTGCATTGAGGGTGCGCAGATGCTGCCGGTTGAAGGCATGGGGCATGATCTGCCGCAGCAGCGGCTGGATATGATCACCGAGGCAATTGCAGAGCATTGCTACAGCCATGCTCTGCGCTGAGGTGCGGCGCTACTCTGCGTCTGCACGTTTGGCTGCGCGCGCTTTTTCCTTGCGCAGCTTGGCTAGCTTGGTTGCGGCACGCTGCTTTTTGAGCATGCTCAGATGATCGATGAACACGACGCCGTCTAAGTGATCAAGTTCGTGTTGAGCACACACGCTCATGAGCTCATCGCACTCAAGTTCGCAGTGTTCGCCCTGAAGGTTTTGATACTTGATCTTGACGTGAGAGGGACGCTTGACCTTTTCGTAAATGCCTGGCAAAGACAGACAGCCTTCCTCGCACTCGACAAGTTCTCCAGAGCTTGCTTCAATGAACGGATTGACTAAAACCTTAAGGTCGTTTTTTTCCTCCGAAATGTCAATGACAACCATTCGGATGAGCTCGCCGACTTGGTTGGCGGCAAGACCCACGCCGGGGGCGGCGTACATGGTCTCAGCCATGTCGGCGGCAAGTTTGGCCAGTTTTTCATCAAACTGTTCGACAGGCACGGCTTTCTGGGCCAAACGGGGATCCGGATATTGAACAATAGGCAGCAAAGCCACGGTACATCTCCAAACGAGTCGCCATGCGCAGCAATGCAAAAACGCGCGTGTCCGATGAGATGATCATCGCTCTCGGGGGCGGCTCAAAATAAAATATCGTGAATAGACAATTGCCGTCAGGCGACAAAATCTTTGTAATCCAGCAAAAAGTGCACCGTAAATCACAGCAGGAACTTAAGTGGCTGCAGCTAATGCTGTGCGCCAATGAAATCGGCCTCGAGGGACTGAGACGGCTGACGGAAGTCTATGGTTCGTTGGACGACATTGTACGTGCCGGCAGACGCAAGGTGGGCGAAATCGTAGGAAAAGAAGCTTCTCAAAGACTTTTTTCCCAAGACAAGTACAAAGAGTTTGACGAGGTTTGCCGATGGCTTGCCGCGGTTGAGGGTTCAGATGTTGTGACATGGAGCGATCCCGATTATCCGAGAGAGCTCCTTGTCTCTGACGACTCTCCTGCCGTGCTTTACCTCAGGGGCAGACGAGAGCTGCTTGCTCGGCGTCGTTTTTACCTGATCGGCACACAGCATCCAGACGCAGAAGGAAAATTGAATGCCGCCGCCTTCGGCGAGGCTATCGCACGGCGAGAGGTTTTGGTAACGGGTCTTGAGGCTGGGATTGATCGTGAGGCAGCAGCAGCTGCGGCGGCTTCCGGCGGTTCGGTGATCGCGGTACAGTCGACAGGTCCAGACAGACTGTACCCGCGTGAATGCAGAGATCTTTTTCACCAGATTGCAGACATCGGACTTGTTGTTTCGCCTTTTGCGCCGGGAACGAGCTTCACGCCGGAAAATGCAGCGCTGCAGCGGACAGTCTGCATGTTGATGAGCAGCGCGCTCGTCGTCGTACAGGCAGAAATCAGATCTGAAGCGCTAAAGATGGCGCAGGCGGCAGCAGAATCAGCAAAAGACGTCTATACAATTCCGGGCTCGATACACTGCGCTCTCTACAAGGGCAATCACAAACTGCTGCGGGAAGGTGCCGGACTTGTGGAAAGCATCCATGATTTGGGCCTTTGAAGCGGCGCAAAACGCAACAGGCTGACAACTGCGAGCATGTGCGCCTCTTGTCAAAAGATGCGGCCTGCGGTTATGCTGAAAAAAGAAAGGCGCATGAACACGGTTGTTCGTGCGCTTCATTTCTGCAGAAAAATACTTAAAAATCAAAAAATGAAGACTCTGATCATTGCGGAAAAACCTTCGGTGGCTACAGATATTGCTCGAGTGCTGGGCGGAATGAAAAAAACGGGCGACTACTACGAAGGCGAACAGTACGTCGTTGCAAATGCGCTCGGTCATCTGCTCGAACTTGCTTGCCCGGAGAAATACGAAGTCAAGCGAGGGAAATGGACATTTGCACATTTGCCCGTGCTTCCGCCAACATTTGATTTGAAGCCGATTGCCAAAAGCGGAGAGAAGCTCAAAAATCTCGCAAAACTGATCCGGCGCAAAGATATCGGTGAAATCATCAATGCATGCGACGCGGGACGTGAAGGCGAGCTGATTTTTCGGTACATCATGCAGGCGACCAAGGCCAAACAGCCGATCAAGCGGTTGTGGCTGCAGTCAATGACGCCGGCTGCCATACGCGAAGCGTTTGATCATCTGCGCACTGATGAAGAAATGCAGACGCTGGCTGCAGCAGCAAAAAGCCGTTCGGAGGCTGATTGGCTGGTCGGCATCAACGGAACGCGCGCCATGACAGCCTTCAATAGTCTTGACGGCGGGTTCTTTTTGACAACTGTGGGCCGCGTGCAGACGCCTACATTGGCCATTGTCGTGCGCCGGGAAAATGAAATTCGAGCTTTCAAGCCTCGAGACTATTGGGAAGTTAAAGCCCAGTTCGCGGTTGCGCAAGGAAGTTATGAAGGGCGTTGGTTTGATCCTGCATTTAAAAAAGATGCGCTCAAGCCGGAGCTTCGAGCCGAGCGAATTTTCGATGGCAAGATGGCCGACGACATCGTCAGCCGCTGCAAGGGAAAAACGGCAGAGGTGACAGAGACAAGCAAGCGCACGACGCAGCTTTCTCCTCAGCTTTTTGATCTCACCAGCCTGCAGCGCGAGGCGAATACTAAATTCGGCTTTTCGGCCAAGACGACGCTGGCAATTGCACAGGCGCTTTATGAAAAGCATAAGGTGCTGACTTATCCTCGCACGGATTCGCGCGCACTGCCCGAAGATTATCTTTCGACGGTCGAGCAGACGCTCTCGATGCTTTCGGCGAGCGATGCCTACGAGCCGTTTGCTCAGAAAATTCTTTCCAGCCGCTGGGTAAAACCCAGTCGGCGCATTTTCGACAACTCCAAAATCAGCGACCACTTCGCCATCATCCCAACGCTGCAGCCCGTGAAGACGGTACTCTCGGAAGCTGAGCACAAGGTCTACGACCTTGTCGTCAAACGGTTTATGGCGGTGTTTTACCCTGCTGCCCAGTACGACGTGACGACGCGCATCTCTAAAGTCGGCGCAGATCATTTTAAAACGGAGGGCAAGGTGCTTGCCTTTGCGGGCTGGCTGGAAATTTACGGTCGATCAACAGCTGGTGACGGCGCGGAGATGCTGGTGGCGCTCAATGGTGAAAAAACGGCTCAGACAACAGCCATTGCTGCGGCAAAGCTTCAGACCAAGCCGCCTGTGCGTTATACGGAAGCAACCTTGCTTTCGGCTATGGAGGGAGCAGGCAAGCTTGTCAATGATGAAGAGCTTCGCGATGCAATGGCTGAAAAGGGACTGGGAACGCCGGCCACGCGTGCAGCGATCATTGAAAATCTGATTGATCAGCACTACATGCAGCGCGAGGGGCGCGAATTGCGTCCTACGGCGAAGGCTCAGCAGTTGTTTGCGTTGATTTCAGGGCTCGGCATCGGCGTGCTTTCGGATCCGAAACTTACCGGCGAGTGGGAGTACAAGCTCAGCCAAATTGAGAAGGGAAAGCTTACGCGGGAAGCTTTTATGCGAGAAATTCGTGAGATGACCACTCGCATCGTTGACTCGGCCAAGACGTATGAAGGCAATACGGTGCCGATTGAGAATCCTGCGCATCTTAAGGCTCGCTGTCCGAAGTGCGGCGGCGAAGTCGTGGAAAATTACCGCCGTTACGCCTGTACGCGACAGGGATGCGACTTCAGTCTGCCTAAACATCCTGGCGGCCGAACGTTTGAGGTTGAAGAGGTCGAAGAGCTGCTGCGCAATGGTCAGATCGGTCCGCTGACTGGCTTTATCAGCAAGATGGGAAGACCATTTTCCGCCGTATTAAAGCTCAATGATGAGTTTAAGCTTGCTTTTGATTTCGGCGATGCATCGGAAAATTCAGGCGAAGAGGTCGACTTAAGCCAATATCCGGTTGTTGGCAAGTGTCCAAAGTGCGGAGGACGGGTGCTTGAAGCTCCGACAAGCTACGTCTGTGAGCACGCCGCGGGAACGCGCACGTGCGATTTCCGTTGCGGGCGCATTATTTTGAAGCAGTCTGTTGACAGAGAGCAGATTGAAAAAATTCTGAACGAAGGCAAGTCCGATCTTCTTCAGGGGTTTGTCTCAAATCGCAACGGCCGTAAATTCAAGGCATATCTGGTGCTTGACAAAAAGACGGGAAAAATCGGCTTTGAGTTTCAGCAACGGGAAGCAGAAGCTGCCGGCACAACAGTGAAAAAAGCGGCTGTGCGCCGTGCGACAGCTAAGAAAACAGCGGCTTGATCGTGTGAGTTTTTAGAGCTTTTTCAAAGCCGCAATAAGAAGACGCCCGCAAGTCGTGCCGATCTGCGGGCGTCTGTTCTTGAAAGCGGCCTCAAGACGGCCTTGCATCGAGCGCGGCCTTCGGCGGCTCGGAGCCCTTGAGGCGGGTGACCAGCACCTGGTCGACCTTGTTTGCATCAACGTCAATGACTTCGAAGCGGTATCCGCTCCAATCGATGCGGTCGGTCCGCTTTGGGATTTTTCGCAACATGTACATCATGAAGCCGGCGACGGTTTCGTAGTTTTGCGAGTCCGGCAGTTCGTCAAGTTCAAGTGTGTAGACAAGATCTACCGTCGGAGTGGCACCGTCAACGAGCCAGCTGTTCTCATCTCTTTCCACGATTTGCGACTCTTCGGGCGTCAGAACCAGATCTCCCATCACGGTACTCATGACATCTTCCAGTGTGAGTACGCCGACCACTAGCGCATATTCATTGATGACGACTGCAAAATCCTCTCGTGACCGCTGAAAGACTTCCAGTATTTCCGATAGGGTCAAAGTATCGGGAACGAACTGAACTGGCTTGATGAGGCCTTGTTCAGTGACGGATATGGATTTGCCGTCCAGCAGACGGTGAAGGATGTCCTTGCTGTCAATGCAGCCGATCACATGATCAATGTCTTCGTTGCAGACCAGAATATGATGGTGGGTGTTTTTGTTGATGGTCTTGCGCACGCTCTGTTCATCCTGATCAATAGTGACGTAGACAACAGATTCTCGTGCGGTCATGGCCGTCGTGACAGGACGATTCTCAAGATTAAAGACGTTTTCAATGACGGCCTGTTCTCCCGGGGCGATGACGCCGGCATTGCCGCCAGCAATCACGGAAGCCAGTATGTCGTTGGTTGTGATCTTGTCGCGCGGCTTGAGCGGGATGCCCAAAAGACGCATCAGGCCATTGGAAATTCCTTCAAGAATCCAAACGAGGGGCCCAAGAATTTTGCTTAGGAATCCCATTGGGCGCACGCAGAAAATGGCATTTTTCTCAGGATTGTTCATAGAGAGCCGCTTGGGCAGCAAGTCCGAGAAAATGACAAAAGCCAGCGTGATGATCAGAAATGAAGTGATGAAGCCTGCATTGTCAGCAATTGCAGGCGGCATGATGTAGCGATAAGCAAAGGCGAAATAAGGGGAGAAAATAGACTCGCCCACGATGCCACCAAGAATTGCCACCATGTTGGTGCAGATTTGAATGACGGAAAAGTAGCGTCCAGGATTGGTTTTGATGCGCAAAGCAGTCTGGGCGCCTTTGATGCCGTCTTCGGCCATGGCGCTCAACCGAATCTTATTTGCTGCAGCCAGGCTGATTTCGGCAAAAGAAAAAAAGCCGCCCAACAAAACCAAAAGCAACAAACACAAAATCTGCGAAGAACCAGACATAAAAATCCTTAAAAAACAACAACTTTGGGATTTTAGCAGAGTGTTTTTCGGCTCTTTTTCAAATGCAGTTTCTGCAGGTCGATCAAGCGAGTCTGACATATGCGCCGGCAGCCGGATCGACATCTGTTTTTCTTGGAGAAACTGCTCAGAGCCCTTGATTAATGCTAAGAGCAGGCTTCGGTGCTGCACTTTTATTTTGGGAGTTAAGGCTTGATTCGATAGACTGAGCAGTTAAGTTAAAGCAATGTCGGCGCCTTAAATTATTTTTGTGCAACCAGGCGGCGCCAGCAAGGAGAATTTGCAAATGAACATCAAAGCTCTGGGGGTGGCAGCCTCTCTTGCCGTTTTGTCGATTTCTGCCGTTCAAGCCGGTCCCGTGCTTGATGCCGTCAAAGCGCGCGGCCACGTTGTATGCGGCGTCAATACGGCAGCGCCGGGATTCTCGAATGCCGATAGCAAGGGGGAATGGAAGGGCCTTGACGTAGATATTTGCCGCGCTGTGGCAGCGGCGGTTCTAGGGGATTCGACCAAAACGAAGTTTGTGCCTCTTTCTTCACCGCAGCGTTTTACAGCTTTGCAGTCTGGAGAAGTCGATCTGTTGGTGAGAAACACAACGTGGACGCTGACCCGCGATGCTTCCATGGGGGCCGTGTTTGCAGCTGTTAGCTACTACGATGGTCAGGGTTTCATGGTCCCCAAGAAGCTTGGCGTCAAGAGTGCCAAGCAGCTCAACGGCGCCACGGTTTGCCTGCAGTCCGGCACGAGCTCTGTGCAGACGTTGGCTGATTATTTTGCTGCCAACAAGATGAAGTACAAGCCGGTGATGTTTGATACGACCGAGGCCACGCAAAGCGCTTTTCTTTCTGGCCGCTGCCAGGTTTATACGACCGATATGAGCGACCTTGCCGGCGCACGTACGCGTGCCCGCAATCCTGGTGATTTCGTTATTCTTCCTGAGACCATTTCCAAGGAGCCGCTCGGCCCGTCCGTACGCCGCGGCGATGATGAATGGTTCCAGATCGTTCGCTGGTCGTTCTATACGATGGTCGAGGCTGAAGAAAATGGCGTCACGAAGGCCAATGTTGATCAGATGCGCTCTACCAGCAAGAGTCCGCAAGTGATGCGCCTTGTGGGAACGGGAGACGATACGGGCAAGCTGCTTGGGTTGGATAAGGACTGGTCGTATCGCATCATTAAGCAGGTCGGCAACTATGGTGAGAGCTGGACGGCTAATTTCGGCCCCGATACTCCTCTGAATTTGCCGCGCGGCCTCAATAATTTGTGGACGAACGGCGGCTTGATGTACGCCATGCCGATTCGTTGATTGAGGAAGCACTCATTCGCTGAAAATTTTTCAGAATGCGCCGTGCGTGCGTTCTGAAGAGAGCGCGTGAAAGGAAAGCGGCCTGAGAGCCTGGAAGAAGCCGGCTCTTGGGGCGCTTTCTTTCGCTATGGCGCAGTTGCAAAATGCAAAATCGGCTCGTCTTATAATTAGCAACCCTTTATTGCCTTTCCGGGAAGCAGAACCAAGGAGAAAAACGTTATATGCCGCAGACTGAACGAACATCCCACATGCAGGGCGACGAGGCTTTTCGCCGCAGGGAAAAGTCGCGGCGTCTGACGCAGTGGACGATGCAGGCGTTTGTGCTTGCTGTGCTGGTAGGTTGCATTTGGCTGCTTGCCAACAATATCGGGGCCAATCTGGAAGAGCGCAATATTCGCAGCGGGTTTGGTTTTTTGCAGAATTCGGCCGGCTTTGACATTGGCGAAGCGCTGATTCCCTTTACTTCAACAGATTCTGTGCTGAAGGCTTTTGCCAACGGCGTACTCAATACGGTGCGCGTGGCTTTTTTTGCTTCAATCTCGGCACTGATTCTGGGCGTGCTCGTCGGCTTGATGCGGCTGGCTTCGCATCCGATCCTGCGCTTGCTGGGCACAGCCCATGTTGAGTTCTATCGCAATATTCCGCTTATTATTCAGCTTTTTGCGATCTACATGCTCATCACCGAGCTTTTGCCGATGAGCACTGAACCTGTTCGTTTCGGCAGCTGGGCTCTGCTTTCCAAGGCTGGCCTTTACATCGCAGTGCCGCAGCAGACGACGCTGGCTCTTTTGGCAGCGGTCATTTCTGGCGTGCTGGCAGCCTGCCTGATTCGGGAAATATGGAGGCGGCGTGTGACGGATCTCGTCGCCGCGCTCATCGGTCTCGGGGGCGGGGCGGTTGTGATGATTCTCGTCTGGTGTCTGTTCGGTGTTGTTGGGGGCTGGAGCAAGCCCGTTGTTTCCGGCTTCATGACGGAGGGCGGATCGGCGTTGTCGCCAGAGTTTTTGGCGCTTTGGCTGGGATTGACGACGTTTACTTCGGCAGCCATTGCTGAAATTGTTCGTGCAGGCGTGCTCGCGGTAAGCGGCGGGCAGTGGGATGCAGGCATGGCTTTGGGGCTGACGAAGGTGCAGACCATCAGCTACATCGTTTTTCCCCAATCGATGCGGCTGGCTATTCCGCCGCTGACCAGTCAATTTATGAATTTGACGAAAAATTCATCGCTCGCTGTCGTGATTGGTTATCCGGATATCGTTGCTGTGGGCAACTCTTCAATCAATATCACGGGACAGGCGCTTGAAGTGATCGTCATCATCATGGCCGTGTATCTTTTCCTTAATCTCATCATCAGTCTTCTGATGAATACGCTCAATGCGCGCGTGATGCGCGCCCCGCGCTGATGCGAACGACGAAAAGGAGCATGAAAGTTATGCAGCCCACTGTTTTCGATCGAATCCGTGCGCGGTTTTTCTATTCAAACTCAGCAACGGGCATTACCGTTGTATCCGTATTTTTATTGGCTGTAGCGGCCTTTTACCTTGTTGACTGGGGAATTCTGAGCGCGGTTTTTCGTGCAGATCATGATGCCTGCTACCAAGCGCGCGGCGCGTGCTGGGGCTTTGTCGCTGAAAAGTGGCGGCTGATCCTGTTCGGGCGGTACCCATATGAAGATCAATGGCGGCCTGCGCTGGCAACTTTTGCCATTGTTGCCATGCTGATCGTTTCGGCCTGGCCGCGCATGTGGACGCGGGTGGGAGCAAAAATCGCATTGTGGGGCTGGGCAGCAGCGCTGCTGATTTTCTTCGGCTTGATGTACGGCGGTTTTTGGGGGCTCGAATTCGTCGCAACGGACAGCTGGGGAGGCTTCCCGTTGACAGTGATTCTGACGCTGCTCGGCATCGGGGTGTCCACGCCGATCGGCATCGTGCTTGCTCTGGGGCGACGCAGTTCGCTGCCCGTCGTCAAGCTGTTGAGTACCGGCTATATTGAGCTTGTGCGCGGCGTGCCGCTTATCACGGTTTTGTTTGTTGCAAGCTTTATCTTTCCGTTGCTTCTGCCCAGCGGCGTTCGCATTGATCCGTTTTGGCGCGTTGCCGGAGGCATTATCCTTTTTCAGGCTGCCTACATGGCCGAAACCGTGCGCGGAGGATTGCAGACCATCAGACAGGGACAGTATCTTGCTGCCGATTCTTTAGGTTTGTCTGCGTTTCAAAAGTATGTTTATGTGATATTGCCTCAGGCTCTGGTCGCGATCATTCCTTCTTTCGTGAACAATCTCCTGTCCATGTTCATGGATACGTCGCTTGTGACCGTAGTGTCCATGTTCGACCTTACAGGAAGTCTGCAGCTTGCTCTGGGTGACGCTGCATGGCGCGACTTTTTCCGCGAAGGGTATATTTTCGTGGCAGCCATCTACTTCTTCTGCAGCCTGATCATGAGCCGCTACAGTCAATGGTTAGAATCCAGGCTTCAAAGCGGCACTCGGCGCTCAGCCGCGTTGCGCCATTAAGGCGCCGGGGTTCGCTGCAAACGCCTCTACAATGACGCGCGCTCAAAAAGCGTGCCTGCCCAGCGGGCACGTCGGCTCCGAGAAATCCTTGAGAAAGCGCGCGCAGCTAAAAACGACGAAATTTGACAATGCAGAAAGTTTTTGAACACGTCATTGATTTGTCCGAACATGCAGCCGATGGGCTGACCGTAGAAAAGCTTTGGGCAGGAATCGAAGATTTTGCCCTGCACCCGCATGAGTATGTCGATTCGATGCAGGAAAGTCGCGTCGAAAGCTGCTCGAGTGATGACGAACGCAGAAGGTTTTCGCGCGAACTTGATTTCGGCGGATCCCTTGTGGTGTGTGATGTGGTTGAGCTCGAGCCCCCGGTGCGCCTTACAACGCTTGTCAGTGCCAGCGGTCCGATTCCTGAGTCGCGTCTGGACATCACGGTGCATTGCGAAGAGAACGGCGCTCTTGAGCTTCGTTTTTGCTACTTTGAAACGCCAGTTGAGGGCGAGGGCATGCCGCACATGATGCAGGAACTGCGCAAAAAAGCGTGGCTTGCCAAGGATCAGCGGGTTGTGGCTCAATTGATTGAGGCGCTCAAAGACTGAGCAACTGCTGCACCTATTCAAAATCATTAACCGTTTTTCGTTTTCAGAGATTCATGACAGAAGAATTTTCCTCTGCCGTCGAGGCACGTATTGCCCGAAACATTGCTAAGGCCGTCAATGCACGCGTCGAGCAGGTTGCCGCTGCTGTGGCTCTTCTTGATGACGGCGCGACGGTGCCGTTTATTGCTCGCTATCGAAAAGAAGCAACAGGAGGGCTTGACGATACGCAGCTACGCATGCTTGAAGAGCAGCTTATTTACGGGAGAGAACTCGAAGAACGACGCACTGCGATTCTCAAGTCGCTTGCGGACTCGGGAAAACTCACTGAAGATCTCAAAAAGCAGATTGAGGAAGCCGATGCCAAACAGCGTCTTGAGGACTTGTATCTGCCTTATAAGCCTAAGCGCCGTACGCGTGCACAGATTGCTAAAGAGGCAGGACTTGAACCGCTGGCAGAAGCTCTGATAACCGATCCTGCGCTCGATCCTCAGCAAGAAGCGAACAAATACATCAATGCAGAAAAAGGAGTCGCCGATGTGAAAGCGGCGCTCAACGGTGCGAGGGACATTTTGGCAGAACGGTTTGCAGAGAATGCCGACATGCTGGAAATGCTGCGTGAATTTCTCTGGAAC
This sequence comes from uncultured Duodenibacillus sp., assembly GCA_944390715.1. Lineage (GTDB taxonomy): Bacteria > Pseudomonadota > Gammaproteobacteria > Burkholderiales > Burkholderiaceae_F > Duodenibacillus. Next base: position 189,687 of record CALXQS010000001.1, read on the forward strand.
CATGCGGATCTTGTCTCAAGCGTCTTGCCTGAAGTGGAAAACAGCGAACAGGCAGCTAAGTATCGAGACTATTTTCACTACAGAGAGGCGATGAGCGAGATTCCGTCGCACCGGGCTCTGGCTGTATTTCGAGGACGTCAGGAAGGAGTATTGACGCTCAAAATGCTCCTTTCGGAAGAAGAAGAGGCACTGCCGGTTCATCCCTGTCAGCAACGGATTGCCGGCTTTCTCCGCATTGAGAATCTCGGCAGGGCGGCAGATCAGTGGCTTGCCGGGGTAGTGCGCTGGACTTGGCGCGTCAAGTGTCTGGCAACGTTGGAAAGCGAACTTTTTGCTCGAGTTCGGGAAAAGGCTCAAACAGAAGCGATTGGCGTCTTTGGGACGAATCTAAAGGATTTGCTGCTGGCAGCCCCTGCAGGGCATAAAGCAGTCATCGGGCTGGATCCCGGCATTCGTACGGGCGTAAAGGTCGCAGTGATTTCCGACACCGGTGCAGTGCTCGAGACGTGCGTGGTTTACCCGCATGAACCGCATCGGGATTGGGAGGGGGCCAAGAGAAAGCTCTATGAGCTGGCCAAACGTCATGGAGCAGCGCTGCTTTCCATCGGCAACGGCACAGCTAGCCGCGAGACAGACAAACTTGCCGGAGAGCTTTTAGCCGAGCATCCGGAGCTGGGGCTTACGAAAGTTGTGGTGAGTGAGGCTGGAGCATCGGTGTACTCGGCCTCGGCGGCAGCTGCCGCAGAACTTCCGGATTTGGATGTCAGCTATCGCGGAGCCGTTTCCATTGCGCGCCGTTTGCAGGATCCGCTTGCCGAACTCGTCAAGATCGATCCCAAGGCAATCGGCGTAGGGCAGTATCAGCACGACGTCAATCAAAGCGAACTCGCGCGCAAGCTCGATGCTGTGGTTGAAGACTGCGTCAACGCTGTGGGAGTGGACGTCAATACGGCCTCGGCAGCGCTCCTGCAGCGTGTGGCCGGACTTACCGCTACCCAGGCCAAGGCCATTGTGGCCTATCGCGACGCACACGGAGCATTCTCCGATAGAACCGTACTTTTGTCTGTACCGCGTCTGGGGCCCAAGACATTCGAGCAGGCTGCGGGTTTTTTGAGAATTCCAGGCGGCGAGAATCCGCTTGATGCCTCTGCCGTGCATCCGGAATCCTATCCCGTTGTGGAGCGCATCGTGCAAAAGACAGGTCTTGCCGTCAATGAACTGATCGGCAATCGGGCAGTGCTCTCTAAGCTAAAGGCTGGAGATTTCACCGATGAGCAGTTCGGCATTCCCACAGTTCAGGATATTTTGCGTGAACTCGAAAAGCCCGGCCGCGATCCTCGCCCGGAATTTAAAACGGCAAAGTTTTCTGATGTCGTCCATGAGATCGGAGACCTTGTGCCCGGCATGGTGCTCGAAGGTGTGGTGAGCAATGTGGCGGCTTTCGGCGCCTTCGTTGATATTGGTGTGCATCAGGACGGATTGGTGCATGTTTCGGAGCTTGCCAATCGGTTTGTCAATGATCCGCGCGAGGTGGTCAAGGTTGGGGACATCGTCAAAGTTCGTGTATTAGATGTCGATGCTGCACGCCGCCGCATTAGTCTTTCCATGCGCGCGCAGGCAAAGGGAGCGGAAGCAGCAATGATCTCCCGAGAGGCTCGCGGGATGCGAGGAGGTTTGCAGACGAGGAAAAAAGAAAGGGCCTCTGCGCCAACAGGTGCTATGGCAGCGGCCTTTGCAAAACTGAAGCTTCGGTAAATTGCGCATGTCTGCCGACCCAGACAGCCGTTGAATCAGATAAATTTCTCTACTAGGAAAGTTTTTTAGGAGAAAACAATGACCGATCCAAAGCAGCTTGCGCCGGTGCTCGAACATGTTGCTGGACGTGCCGCGACTCTTTTTGATCTTCCTGTTGTGCAGGCTTCACTCCAAGCCATCAAGCGCGACGAAAAGAAGACTTTGTCTGATCAGATCGCCATCACCGAAATTGAAGCGCCGCCGTTTCATGAAAAAACGCGCGGCTTGGATCTGATGGAGCGCTTCAAGGCTCTAGGGCTTCAAGAGGTTTCGATGGATCCTGAGGGAAATGTCATTGCCGTGCGCAAGGGAACCGGCAATGGTCCGCTTCTAGTGCTTGCGGCGCATCAAGATACGGTTTTTCCTGCCGGAACTGATGTAAAAGTGCGTGAAGAAAACGGCGTTTACCATGCTCCGGGCATCAGTGACGACGCCCGCGGACTGGCAGTGATTCTGCAGGTGTTGAGAACGCTTCAGGAGCATAAGATCGAAACCGTCGGCGACCTGTATTTCGTCTGCACGGTGGGCGAAGAAGGCAACGGCGATCTGCGCGGCTCCAAGTATCTTTTCCACAAGTCCGGGCTGCCTATCGATGGGTTTATTTCAGTCGACGGCGTGGATGTTCACCGAGTGCTTTCCGCAGCTACCGGCTCTAAGCGCTATCGCGTGCATTTTGACGGTCCTGGCGGACATTCCTGGAAAAACTTCGGACTGCCCTCAGCCATTCATGCCATGGGCAGAGCCATTGCCAAAATTTCTGATGTCGTGCCGTGTGCGGACCCTCGCACGACGTTTACCTGCGGCACGATTGCAGGCGGCACAACGGTCAATTCAATTGCGGCGCACTGCGAGATGGAACTCGATATGAGAAGCGCCGGGGCAAAAGAACTCGACGAAATCGAAGCTCAGATGCTGCCTCTTTTTGAACAGGCATGCCGGGAGGAGAATGCCCGCTGGGGCGCACAGGGCGACAATGTGGTCAAACTCAGACTTGAACCGATTGGACATCGCCCGGGCGGACAGCAGTCCGACGAAGCCAGCGTGCTGCAGGCTGCGCGCGCTGCAATGCAAAAGCTCGGCATCGAGCTCAAGAAATACGATGTGGCTTCGACCGACCACAATATCGCCATTAATTGCGGCGTGCCCGCGACGACGCTCGGCGGAGGCGGCGCCGAAGGGTTCAACCACAACGTCAAAGAATGGTACGACCCTAAGGATGGCTACCTAGGGCCTCAGCTGGCGTTTCTGACTGCCTTGGTGCTTTTGGGCGTAAAAGACGTCACGGAGCCTGTGCTGCAAAAGCGCGTTTGAAGATAGAGCCGTAAACAGGCTGTTTGCTTGAGTCCGGCGCATTGATGCCTCTTGGGTCTCAATGCGCCGGTTTTTGCTGGCCTCGGCGACGGCCGAAATCATCGCCGTTCGCCGAAGCTCATGATGGCGTTGAGGATGATGGCGCCGAATGTTGCCGTACCGATGCCTCCAAACGTAAAGCCGAAAACGGTCAGAGAGAAGTCTCCGCCGCCCAGAATCATTGTGACGGCAGCAACGATCAAATTACGGTTCTTGCCGAAATCGACTTGATTTACAACCCAGATGCGGGCGCCTGCCACAGCGATGAGACCAAAGACGACGATAGAGGTGCCGCCTAAAATTGGCTGAGGAATCGTTTGAATGACTGCGCCGAATTTAGGAGAAAAACCAAGAATGATGGCAAAAACGGCGGCAATGACGAAAAGCAACGTGGAGTAGACGCGGTTGGCGGCCATGACGCCGATGTTTTCACCGTAGGTTGTTACGCCCGTGCCGCCGACGCTGGCTGCCACAATCGTAGCTACGCCGTCGCCTAAGAATGCCCGCCCCATATAGGGATCAAGGTTGCGTCCCGTCATGGCGGTCACCGCCTTCACGTGTCCGAGGTTTTCAGCAACAAGGATGATGACTACAGGGACGATGAGAAAAATCGCATCAATATTGAAAACCGGCGCATGAAACACCGGCAGTCCTAGCCAGTCGGCAGCAGCAACCGTCGCAAAATCAATCGGCTTGCCGTAGCCAAGGAGATTGGCCAGCACAAAGTAGATGAAATAGGCCATGGAAAGACCTGCCAGAATCAGCAGCTTCTGAAGCAAGCCGCGCGTGTAGACGGCGACGCCGCCCACGCACAATACGGTGACAAGAGCCATCCAGGCATCGAAATTGGTTGTCCCAACGCTTTTTACAGCCGTCGGGGCAAGGTTTAGACCAATGACGGCGACCACTGCGCCGGTAACGACTGGGGGCATGAGTTTTTCAACCCATTCGACTCCCGTGTACATAACAATCAGACCGATGAGGCAATAAATGATGCCGCAGGCGATGATTCCTCCCAAGGCAATGCTGATGTTTGCGTTGAGCCCGGAACCGGCTGCGTAGCCCGTGGCAGCGATGACGACTCCGATGAAGGCAAACGAGCTTCCGAGGTAGCTCGGTACCCGGCCTCCGACAATCAGAAAGAAGATGAGTGTGCCGATGCCGCTCATCAATACGGCGACATTTGGGTCAAAGCCCATGAGCAGCGGTGCAAGGATTGTTGAGCCAAACATAGCCACGACGTGCTGAACGCCAAGTGCGGCCATTTGCGAGGCAGGAAGTCTTTCATCCGGACCGATGATGCCGTCGGTCTTGAGTCTCCATTTGGGAAAGTAGCCCATAAGAAATTCTCCAGAAGTTTGTTGACTGCGGCAACCGCGAATGAAAAAAGGTACGCGTCAAGTCCCTGGACGACGATGAAAGGTTCGTTCGGCCTTTATACAGTTGTTGTTTGAGTCAGCTGCCGACAGCACAGGCCATTGTAAAGACGTTTTCAGTGGTGTAGAAAACGTTTGGCAGGAAGCAGAAAAATAGGCGAAAATACGCCCCTTGCCAAGCCCCGAAGATCCGCGCTAGAGCGTTGATGTACAAGACGACTTTTGCCGAATAATGCCGCAGCAGCGAGAAATTTTTTGTTGAGGGTCTTGTTTTCTGCTGCCGATGTTTTTCTTACCTGACAGACAAGAGACTGCCAGTTTTTGTTGATTCACACATGTCCAAGCAAGCTATCCAACGAGAAGTCAAACGACGCCGAACATTTGCCATTATTTCTCACCCTGATGCGGGTAAGACCACGCTTACAGAAAAGCTGCTGCTTTTTGGCGGCGCGATTCAAATGGCCGGTGCGGTTAAAGGACGAAAGGCAGCGCGTCATGCAACAAGCGACTGGATGGAGGTCGAAAAGCAGCGCGGCATTTCGGTGACGAGCTCCGTCATGCAGTTTGAGTATCAGGATCACATCATCAATCTGCTCGATACTCCAGGGCACGAGGACTTCTCCGAGGATACCTATCGCGTGCTGACGGCTGTCGATGCTGCCGTGATGGTCATAGATGCAGCAAAGGGCGTAGAAGCCCAGACCATCAAGCTGCTCAATGTTTGCCGCATGCGCAATACGCCCATCATTACCTTCATCAACAAACTTGACCGAGAAGTTCGAGATCCGCTCGACTTGCTCGGAGAAATCGAGTCAGTCCTCAAGCTGCAGTGCGTGCCTATTACGTGGCCCATCGGTATGGGAAAAACGTTCAGAGGTGTTTTCTCTCTGCTGCACAATCACCTTGTACGATTTACGCCGGGCACTGAGAAGATTGCGCAGGATGAGGAGCTCATTGAAGGGCTGGACAACCCAAGACTTGATGCGCTGTTTCCCATGGAAATCGGACCCGTGCGCGAGGCCATTGAATTGGTCGAAGGCGCGACGGAGCCTTTTTCCCTTGAGAAATTTCTCAAAGGTGAACAAAGTCCGGTGTTTTTCGGCTCGGGCGTAAATAATTTCGGCGTCAAGGATGTTCTGCAGGCTCTCATCGATTGGGCTCCGGAGCCGCAGCCGCGCGACGCGAGCTCGCGCTTTGTGAATCCATATGAAGAGCCGTTTACGGGGTTTGTCTTCAAAATTCAAGCCAATATGGATCCGCGGCATCGTGACCGCATTGCCTTCTTCCGCGTTTGTTCAGGAAGCTATACGCCCGGCATGAAAGTGCAGCATATCCGTGAAGGGCGCGAAATGAAGATTGCCAATGCGCTTACCTTCATGGCAAATGAACGCGTGCATATGCAGGATGCTTATGCCGGGGACATCATCGGCATCTACAATCACGGCCAGCTTCATATCGGAGATACTCTTACCGAAGGTGAGAAGCTGGGCTTTACCGGCATTCCATATTTTGCGCCCGAACTGTTCCGCTCGGCCCGCGCGCGAGATCCTCTCAAGGGAAAACAGCTGCACCAAGGGTTAAAAGAGCTTGGAGAAGAGGGCGCCATCCAAGTTTTTGAGGGTGAATTCGGCAATCTGATGTTGGGAGCCGTAGGACAGCTGCAGTTTGAAATCGTGGCCCAAAGACTGGCAACCGAATACAAGGTTGATGCCATTTATGAAGCCACTGATGTTTCGACTGCCCGTTGGCTTGTCTTCCCTGATGAGAAGACAAAGAAAGATTTTTGCGATGAGCAGGCCAATCGCTTGGCCCGCGACAGCGAGGGCAATCTCTGCTACATGGCGACATCCATCTACAACCTGATGACTACGCAGAAACACTGGCCGCAGGTGGAATTCAGAACAACGCGCGAACAGGGGCAGAAGTTTGAATAAGAGCTGCACGATCCGTACGGCAACGCCGGCAGACTTGGAGACGATTTCCAGTATTGAGTCGATTTGCTTTGCGCCGGCAGAAGCTGCCGATCAGAGTCGATTTAAGGATCGGCTTGAACGGTTTGCTGATCATTTCTGGCTGTGCGAGACCGAGGGAAAAGTTGTTGGCTTTATTGACGGTGCGGTGATCAATACGCGCACGATCAGCGACGAGATGTACGCTGATGCTTCGTATCATGATCCAAAGGGAATGTGGCAGGTAGTCTATGGGATCAACGTATTGCCTCAGTTTCGCGGTCAGGGCATTGGCCATAAGCTGATGCATGCTCTCATTGCCGCAGCGCGCAGTCAAGGCCGGCAGGGTTGCGTTCTCACCTGCAAAGACCACATGATCGGATGGTATGAGAAACAGGGCTTTCGACTGCTGGGAAGGTCGGCATCCGTGCACGGCGGCATGGTCTGGAACGATATGGTGCTTGAGTTTTCCGAACAAAACGGCAACCGACAGAAGTGAAAAATGATTCGAGCAGTTTTTTTCGATTTGGATGGAACGCTTGTCGATTCGGCTCCGGAACTCACCGCAGGCGTCAACGGTCTCATGAAGGTGGTGAGGCTGCGTCCTTTCTCTGTTGAGGAAGTGAGCCGCATGGTCGGCAAAGGGGTGCGGGTTCTCATTGAACGCGTTTGCGACGCAAGGGGGATTTTTCCCACCGACCAGACGGTGTCGCTCATGATGCGGGAATACGCCAAAATCATGAGCGAGCTCGACATGCCGGCAAGTTTTTATGCAGGAGCGCTTGAAGGCGTCGGCCTTTTGAAGGCAAAAGGCTTTAAGGTTGTTCTTGTGACAAACAAGCTGCGTTCAATGACTGAGCAATTCTTGGAGCGCAATGATATTGCTACTCTTTTTGATGCGCTGGTATGCGGCGATGATACGCCTCACCCGAAGCCTGCGCCGGATATGATTGCGCTTGCCTGCTCCAAAGTTGAGGTTGATCCGCAATATACCGTCATGGTCGGCGATTCGGCCAATGACGCGCTTGCTGCGCGAGCTGCGCACGTTCGCGCCGTGCTCGTGAAGACCGGCTACAACGAGGGCATTCCGATTGAGGCTTGGGCCAAAGCTCACGGATTTGATTGCGTCTTTGATGATGCGGCGCAGGTCTGTGCTGAGATTACGGCCGGGCGTCTGCGGCTTTAGTTTTTTTCGTTTTCTGACGCGAACGGAAGTGAACGGAAGACCCAAAGAGATGGCGGCCGATCGCGCGGCCCGTGTTCGCGATGAGCTCTGCTTCAAGCTGCACGTTGCTGTCGGGGTCGGACTCTGTTCCTTGCTTGTTGTCGTAGAGCTGGTAGCTTGCACGCGTTCGCTGCGGGGTGACGTTGGGCATCATTACGTTGCAGCCGGACAATACGCCTAAAGTGCGGGCTCCTGATTCCAAGGTTTCCAGAGCAGTTGTCGCAGCGATGTTGACGGTAGGCAACGCAAGGCGAGTGGTCGAGAGCATGTTGCGGGTCAGTCGAAGCAAGGCGTCTTTGTGCATCATGCCTTCTTCGACCATGGCGCCTCCTTGGCTGACGAGATAGGGACCCATGCCGAGCATGTCAACATCGAGCTCTTTGAATGTCAAAATGTCGCGCACAAGATCTTCTTCTGATTGTCCCGGGATGCCGATCATGACGCCCGTACCAACTTGGTATCCCGTGCTTCGCAGGTCAGACAGCGCCTGAAGGCGCGCAGCATAAGTTTTCTGTGCTCTGCCCTGACCGGAGTGCAGGTGTGAAAAGAGCTTTTGATTGCTCGTTTCAATTCTCAGCAGGTAGCGAAGTGCATTGCGGTTTCCTGCGGCAGCAGCCCAGCGCTCGTACGTTTCCAGAGACTGCTCGCCAAAGGAAAGAGTCATGCCGCAGCCCTCGGCGATGCCGAATTCCCTGACGCTCATGTCGTGGATGGCAGCACAAACTTCTTCGATGAAATCAATAAATTTAGGATCGTCGCGTTCGCCGCTTTGCAAAGCCACAGATCCGTAGCCGGCCTTTAAGGCATAGCGTGCAGCCTCAAGGATTTCGTCAATGCTGAGCGTATAGCGGCGTGCGGCAAGATTGCCTTTGCGAATGCCGCAATAGCGGCAGTCGTAAGTGCAGATATTGCTGATTTCGATAAGACCGCGAAAATAAATGACATTGCCGTGCACTTGCGTCGTGCGCTTGAATGCCTCTGCGTAGAGTGCCTGGCATTCAAGGGGATCAGAAGTCTTTAAAAGACGCAAAAGGTCTGCATCGGAAAAATCTGTTTGCTGTAAAAGCTCGGCAAAGGGCTTCATGACGGACATTGGCTAAAAAGGATCAATACGAGCCAAATCGCTTTTGCAGTTCGGCATGTGCTTGGTCAAATGCCTGCTTGGCTTGCGGATGCAGTTCCAAAGCACGAGCGAGAACTCCCTGCAGATGGCTAATGGCTACGCCGTAATTGGTCATTGGGACGCCTTGAGCGGAAGCTGCCTGCAGGCGGGAGAGCATATGACGGCGGGTTACGACGCAGCCGCCGCACTGCAAAATGAGCTTGTAGGGCGTCAAATCGCTCGGGAAGTCTTTCCCTACAACGACATCAATGTCTAGCGGCCCGCCGATTTTCTTTTCGAGCCAGCGCGGCAGTTTTTTACGGCCGATGTCGTCGGGCTGCGGGTGATGAGAGCACGTTTCGCAAATCATGACCTTGTCGCCGGGCTTCAAAAAATCAAGCATGGCTGCTCCGCGAGCCATTTCCGTCAAGTCGCTCTTGCTGTAGGCCATCTGGATGGAGAAGGTCGTTACGGGAATTGAGGCTGGCGTCTGCTCAATGACGGAACGCACGACCTGACTGTCAGTGACGACGAAGGCCGGAGTCGTTCTTTCGTTGGCTATGGCCTCTGCAACTCGATTTTCTCGCACCACAAGACATCTGGCGTCGGCATCAAGTATTTCGCGTATGGCCTGAACTTGAGGAAGGATCAAACGGCCCTTTGGAGCTCCTGTATCTATCGGAGTGACAAGAACGATGGTGTCGCCGGGTTTGACCAGATCCCCTAAAAGCGGACGGTCAGGCTGGGTTTTGTCGGCAAGAACCTGCTTGATGGCCCCTCGCAGACTGTCAATGCCCTCACAGGAAAGCGCCGAGACTTCAATCACCGGAAATCCGCTTGCCGCAGCTTCAGTGCGCGTGGCTGTCAGGCATTCATTTGCATAGCAGTCTGTTTTATTGAGGACGATGATGGCTGGAATTTTGTCTTGTGCTGCTCGAGCGATAAGAGAACGCTCGCAATTGGTAAGGCCTGCGGCGTCGCAGACAATCAAAGCAAGATCCATCCATGCCAGCACTGAGTATGATCGAGCCGTACGAAGTTTGCCGAGATCGCCGACATCATCGACGCCAGCGGTATCGATGAAGACGATCGGCCCGACGCCGGCAAGCTCATAGGCCTTTTCAACGGGGTCGGTTGTTGTGCCAGCGACATCGCTTACGATGGAAATTTGCTGACCGGTCAAGGCGTTGACCAGGGAGGATTTTCCGGCATTGCGGCGGCCGAAAAGTCCGATATACAGGCGCAGTCCCTTGGGGGTTTCCAGACGACTGGATGAGTTGATGGGAATCGTGCTCATGGCTGTGAGAAAAAATAAGGCAAAAAGAGCGCTGACATTTTATGCGAGCTCTGCCAAGAAAAATGCCCGCGACAGGAATCATTTCCTGCAGCGGGCACTGAACCGTCATTTTTGCATTGAAGGCCGCTGCAGAACTAGCTCATGCAGCGCAGACCTTCGGTTTTGCAAAAGTTATTTCTCGATGTTGGTGCGCACGACATCCTTTTCGAGCCACACGGGCGAGTGGTGCTCAGCAGCTTCCCAGCTGATGTCGCCGGTGCCGATGCGCCAGATGCCCAGGAAGTGAGACATCGAAAGCAGGGCAAGCGGAATGTGAGCGCAGACCACGAGCACGGTAATGAGCAGAGAGCCCCAAACGTGCAGGTAGAACATCGTCACAAAGGCACCCTTGCCGATGGCAGGACCAAACACCCACAGCAGCCAGCCGGTGACGATGAGCATCACGATGGCAGCTGTAAAGAGCAGGTAGGAAGCCTTCTGGCCGGCGTTGTAGCGGCCCTGCGGGGGCACTTCAACGGGACCGAACGGGATATGGAAGAAACGGCGCGGGTAACCGCCGAAATTGCGGAACCACATGATCGTGTTCTTATCCCAGATCAGGCAGGCGTTGATCATCAGCGCGAAACGTTCGGGAGCAAAAAGCAGATATCCGACCAAATTAAGCGTGAAGACAATGCCGAGGCCGAGGTGCCAGGACATAAGCATTTCGCCAGTGGCATTTTCACAATCGGCGAGGTAGACGATTGCACCGGTGATCACGAGCGCAAACCAGAGAATGGCATTGAGGCTGTGAAACACCTTGTCGGCGATATGAAATCGCAGGATGCGGTCATTGCTGTTGGACATGTTGGCATCCCTCCATTAGTGATGGGCCAGAGCCAGCTGCGTGCGCTGGGAGTAGTGAGTGTGCAGCAGACCGTACATGGTGTCGTCCATGGGGGCGGCCTTAAGATCCACGTAGATCTTGCGCACAACGGGATTTTCGTGCGAACGCGTCAGGTTCATCTTTTGGCAAAGCTTGTCGTCTTTGTAAAGACCTTCCTGACGGGCAAGCAGAACGGAGTTGCGGTTAGCAATCAAGTCGTTGACTGCCCAACCGGTCGCGCCGGCAGCAACCGCGCACAAGCCCACGACCTTGAACAGACCGCGGCGGCCAAGGATAACGCCGGCCGGGCGTTCTTCGAACTGATAGTTTCGAGACATGATTCAATCCTTTTGGGCTAATGGTTTAGATTTCCACGGGCAACGGGAAGAGCGGGTTGAGCCAGCCGGTGCCGTCAGTGCGGACAGGCTGTCCACCGCCGTTGACGCATCCGCCCGGGCAGTTCATGACTTCAATGAAATGCCAGCGGTTGGGATCGCCGCGAAGGGTGTCGAGCACGTACTTGAGCGACTGACCTGCACCGTTGACCACGCAGACGCGCAGTTCAAAGGTCTTGCCGTTGAGTTCAGGCAGTGCCAGCGGAATCTTGGCCTCGACGTAGCTGTGATCCTTGCCGCGAACCGGGAGGATGTCAGCCTGATCAAGTTCCTTGCCCATCAGCACGCGATACGCCGTACGCAGAGCGGCTTCCATCACGCCGCCGGAGGCGCCGAAGATGGTGCCGGCACCCGTGTAGACGTCAAGATTTTCACGCTTGCGTTCCTTCGGGAGCTCGAGCGGGTTGATGCCCTTGCGGCGCAGCAGTTCAGCGATGTCGCGAGCCGTCAAAACAGCGTCGATGTCGGGGAAGCGAGGCGTATCGGCAGGAATGTTGTTCTGCTTGATGTGATAGCGCCATGCGGTGTCCATTTCCGGACGCGAGGCTTCAAGGATCTTGGCAGTGCAGGGAGTCACAGCAACAACTTTGACCTTGCGAGGATCGCAGTTGTAGAGGAACTGCGGAGCCCAAACCTTAGCGAGAACGCCGCCCATTTGAATCGGAGACTTGGCCGTCGACAGATGCGGGATGAAGTCTGCGTGGAAGGTTTCGCAATTGCGCACCCACGCCGGGCAGCAGGACGTGAAGTGAGGCAGCGGGTGGTGCGAGGCGCGTTCGAATTCGGGGCCGCGCTTGCCGAGCACCCAGTACTGAATCTTGCGAACGAACTCCGTGCCTTCTTCCATGATGGTCTGGTCGGCAGAGCTGTTGACGTCGTAGGTCTTGAAGCCAGCCTTCTCGAAGGCGTTCATCATCTGATCGGTGGTGATGTCGCCGGGCTTGCCGCCGAACTCTTCGGCAATCGACACGCGAACGGCGGGCGAGGGATGAGCCACGACGATGTTGCTCTTGTCAGCAAGCATCTTTTCGACTTCGTCGACAAAAGACATTTGCTCGATGGCATTGAACGGGCACGAAATCAAGCATTGGCCGCAAGTCAGGCAGCGCTGGTCGTTGATCTTGTGTTTGGCGCCGAGTTTGCCTTCAATGGCGCCGACCGGGCAGACCTTGCGGCAGGTGTCGCAGGCCTCGCACAGGTCTTCGTTGATTTTGATAATGCCGCGCAGTTCACCCTTGCGGATGACGCCGACAAAATCCGGACCATTTTCCCCGCGGGCATCGGCCGGCGGATTAAAGGTCTTGATTTTGAGAATCTTTCCAGTCATCTTGACGGATCTCCTGTTTGCTGAGGAATGCGGCCGGTATCTTCCTGATAAACAAGACACGAAGATATCGGCTCAAACGCGTGATCTTGTGACGGTTCTGCTGTTCTCTTCGATCAGGACTCTGAAGTTCCTTGTTCTTTTGGAAAAGTGAAGAGAAAAGAAGAGAATTTTCCAAGCCGGCAAAGAAGAGACGACCGACTCAGATTTTTCCGTAGACACACGAAAACGCCGATTTTACGTATTTTTTCAGATTTTGCTTATTTCTTAAAACATTTTTGAGCAGGTTATTCGTAAATCCTAAGAGCCAAACACGCATCATTGATTTTTTGAAATAGAGTTGAAAAAGATAAAAACTATTTGAAATCAATGTATTGGCAATGATCTGGATTGTACAAAAAACCTAATGTGCTTTGGAGATTTTTGGAGACTGTCCGTTTTTTCGTGTAAATGGGTATTCTTCAACAAACGTAATGAGGAACCCCCATGGGACGCAAACCTTCCAAACCCAAAGACCCTACCTACGCGGCGATCGAAGCAATGGTTGCGCAGAGCGGCCTGAATGCAACGACTCAAGAAGAGGTCGTGAACTACAGCAAGCTCTTCATGAAAGCGTTTCTAGAACGTGCCATGTAGGGCGAAATGAACCACTTTCTCAAAGAGGAAGTTAGGCAGGCTTCGCTGGAGCCTGAGGCCACGGCCAATAGCCGCAACGGCTACGGGGAGAAAACCGTCTCCACCAAGAGCGGCAAAGTTCGCAT
>CALXQS010000002.1 GCA_944390715.1 uncultured Duodenibacillus sp.
TGGTTGTATTTCCAGTGAAAGTAGGTCACTGCCAGGCTCTCCATTTCAAAGCCCCCGGTTGTTTGCTCAGCCGGGGGTTAATTTTTAGTTTTCGTTCAAATTTCGAAATCCGCTGTAAGGCAGCTTGCAATTGCAAATGCGTAAAATGACTCCTGCACAGTTCTGAGCGCAACAGTAGGGAATGGGCCGGCAGATTCGAGTGACCAAGCCGTGTTCTCTAGAGGAAATGTCGGGAAGCGAAGTGGATTCAGTACCAAAAACCGAAGCGGTGCGCGTACGTGAGCGCAAATCCGGAAAAATCCGTCGACAGGAAATTCTCGAGGCCATAGCAAGATTGCTGGGCGAGGAAAAGATGCGCCGGTTGTCTACTCGCGAAATTGCTGCAGAGGCAGGGATTTCAGAAGCATGCTTGTACCGTCATTTCAAGAGCAAAGCAGAGATGATCGTTGGGCTTGTGGAATTTTGTTCGCAGGCCTTTGGTGCGATGTTTTCAGAAATTGATGCTAAAGAATCAATTTCAGGAGTTGAGAAGTCGCTTCTCAAGATAGAGGTCTTGCTCTTGTTTTCTTCGAGCAATCCCGGCATTACCCGCATGCTGACGGGAGAGGCAATTGTAGATGCCGGCGATGAGGTTTTTGCTTTGGTGCGCAAGGTGATTCATGATGCCCAGACGTCTGTGCGCAACTCGCTGAAGCTTGCAATCTTGGCGCATGAACTGCCTCTTGAGGCTGATATTGCCATGCATGCCGAGACTATGATGAGCTATGTAGAAGGTCGTTGGCGGCGATTTACAGCGTCCAGCTTTACTGAGCAGCCCACAGCAGGATGGCAGACCGCTAAAAAAATATTCAGCCATGTCGCTTGAAGCGAGCTCTGAGCAAATCGCCCGCCGAGGGATTGCATGGCGGGCGAGGCGAGAACAGTGTTATGGCTTCACAACGATCTTTAATGCGGGATCCGTGGGCGACACCAGGCGTTCGAAAGATTTTTGCAGATCATCAAGTCCCACGATATCGGTAACATAGCGCTCAGGTTTGATTGTTTTTTTGGCAATCAAATCGATTGTTTCTCTGAATTCCTTTTCGGTGCAGGAAACGCTGCCGATGAGGGTGATCTCGTGCAGGACCGCACGATTCAATTCAAAAGCCACTGTCGGTTCGATCGAATTGCCGATCATGACGACCTTGCCGCCGGCCTTGACGCCGTCGATGCAAGTCGAGAGCGCGCTCGAGGCGCCAACAACTTCGAATGCAATGTCAAAGCCGCCGCCAGAAGCCTTCTGCATCATCTGGGCACGCTCAGGATCGTTGCCGTCGAAGTACAGATCAATGTCGCCGATTTCTTTAGCTTTGTACAAGCGTCTGTCGTTGATTTTGGAGAGGGCAACAACGCTGGCCCCGGCACGCTTTGCCAACGAAGCTATCATCAGCCCGATAATGCCGTCGCCGACGACAAGCACTTTGTCGTGAAGTTTCAGACCGGAACGCAGAACTGCGTGATAAGTCACCATTAAGGGATCAATAAGAGCGGCATCGACATCGCTAACGGAATCAGGGAGTCGATACGCGTTGAAGGCTTTGCCGACAAATTGTTCGGCATATGCGCCGTTGCAGACAAAACCAATGTAGTTGGTGCCGTTGACGTCAAGGCAAAGATGCTCTTGTCCCGAACGGCACATGTCGCACTGTCCGCAATAGAGATTGGCCCAGAATACGACGCGCTCGCCGGGCTTGAAGCCGCTTGTGCCGGCATCAGTCACTACGCCGCAGAATTCATGCCCCATCCAGAAGTCGCCTTTGTGATTCGGATTCCAGCCCTTGCCGGTTTTCCACATATGGATGTCTGAACCGCAGACACCGCAGGCTGAAACTTTGATTTTGATGTCGCCAGTCTTCATTTCTGGGACAGGAACGGTTTTGACGGTAATCTCATTCGGGCCTGTAAGCACTGCAGCTTTCATCATGACTGCCATTTTGTTCCTCATAAAAGAGGTTGTTGAAAACAGAAGTTTTGGTGGGCAGTTTATGGTTTAAAGCCTGCAAAAGGAAGAGGATTTTGGTTGATAGGCGTGAACAAAAAGTTCACGCTTGCGGTTGCGGACGTGGCAAACAATCAAGGAAAAGCTGCAGGGATGCAGAAGGGTGCTTGGCAAAGATCAGGCCGAAACGAGCTGTCAGCGGCCAGTCGATTGCGCATGATTTAAACAGAGGATGCGCCTCTGCCCAGTGCTGTACGTTGATGATGACAGCCTTATCCTTTTCTGCTTGGGCGAAGACTTCGAAATCGAGAAAATTAAATGGGACAAGCGTGCTTTGTGGACAATGAGCTTTAAGGACGTCAAAAGCAGCATCAAAGTCTTCCAAAAGGCCGTATTCGCATATATAGACAGTTTGTCCGCGCAGATCGTGCAGCGAAATTTGCTTGCGGCCGGACAGAGGATGACTGATCGGAATGCTGCAGCCAATCGGAATGCGCTCAAGCACCATGCCGCTGCAGTGATAGTGCTCAAAGAAGCGCTCGTCAAACATGCCGGCGAGCACATCGACGCGTTCGCCCAAGGATGAAAGAATGAGGTCAGCCTGTTCTCGGGTATTTCAAATGGGATCAGAAGCAGCTGCACGTCGGGAAATTTTGAGCGCATGCTCAGCTAGAGCCTTACGATGTAGTCGCCGGAAAAAACCAAAGAGGTGCCGACATTGATTTCTCGCTTGCGCAGATTTCCCAGGGAGCGGATGTCTTCGAGTACGCGGCTGGAGTGGCGAATCAAGCCGGCAGCAGTCTGCAGCAGCCGGCTGCCGGCTTATGTCAGCACTAAACCCTTGGGAGTGCGTAAAAAGAGTTTGACGCCCAGGCCGTCTTCAAGCTGGTTGATTTGTTTGATGAGCGCTGTGGGGGAAATAAAAAGCTGCTGGGCGGCTTGTGTGAAGCTGCCCGAGCGCGCACATGCGGCAAAGGCATCAAGAAGTCGGTTGTGAAGGCAGAAGCGGCCCATGGCAGTCGAAGAGAAAAAATCAGGAACTGGAGTTGATGTTACCGCTTCCTGGGTGTTGGGACAATCAGGCGCATGAGCGGCTGCCGGCACGCACAAAAATCGGGATTGACGGGCAAGGCGGCTTGATGCTTAAGCGAAGCTTACAGCTTTGTTTTAAAAGGGATTTTTTGTTGCTTCTATTTACAACTGAAAAGCCAAAATTTGCAAATTCATGCAGTCGTCCGAGGCAAATCTTGATTACCATTAGCGGCGTCATCTCAATCTTCCTGAACAAGGAAGCTTTTCCCGTTGGAGCCGCAGCGCCCCGACGGGATTTTTTTGATGCGCCGCTTGGACGATCAGGACTTTCCAAAGACCTCATTGAGCTGCTGCGTAACGCGCACGAACGTTGTGCGCATCGTGAGCTCTTTGAGTCTTCTTGCGCCGACATAGGTACAGGCGCTTCTGACTCCGCCCAAGATGTCGCGGCAGGTCTGATCAACAGGCCCGCGATCCTCGATATAAACGATTTTTCCCTCCGCTGCCCGGTACTCGGCTACTCCGCCGGAGTATTTATCCATTGCTGCCTTGGAGCTCATGCCATAGAAGGCACGCATTTTTTTACCGTCTTTTTCGATTACTTCGCCGCCGCTTTCATTGTGGCCTGCAAACATGCCGCCGAGCATGACGAAGTCGGCGCCGCCCCCGAAAGCTTTGGCCACATCTCCAGGGCGCGTGCAGCCGCCGTCGGCGCAGATGCGGCCGCCGAGGCCGTGAGCAGCATCTGCGCATTCAATGATGGCAGAAAGCTGCGGGTACCCAACGCCTGTCATTTTTCGCGTGGTGCACACGGATCCGGGACCAATGCCGACTTTGACGATATCGGCCCCGGCAAGTACGAGCTCTTCGGTCATGTCCCCAGTCACAACGTTGCCGGCCATGATGACGATGTCAGGGAACGTTTCGCGCATTTTCTTGACGAAGCTGACGAAGGCCTCCGTGTAGCCATTGGCGACATCAATGCAGACATAGCGGATGGCGCCGGGGGCTGCAGCCATGACCGATTTGAATTGTTCGAATTCAGCCTCGCCAATGCCCAGCGAATAGAAGGCATCGCTTTTGACTTCCAGTGATTTGAAGAAATCAATATAGGCTTGAGCTGAGTAGTGTTTGTGCAGGGCCGTCATCATCTTGTGCCGACCAAGCACGCGAGCCATCTCAAAGGTGCCCGTGGTGTCCATATTCGCCGCGATGATGGGAATGTTTTTGAAGAGTTCGCTTGACCAGCGGAATTTGATCTCTCGGGTAATGTCCACCTGACTGCGGCTCGTCAGCGTTGAGCGCTTGGGTCGAATCAGAACATCTTTGAAGTCCAGTTTGATGTCGTTGTCGATATGCATGGCTAGGGAAGCTCCGGAGAGGCCTGAATGCAGGCTTGCATGAAAATATAAAAAAGCAAAGAACAGACTTGCGCAAACACGAAAAACGCTGGGTTTTTCAGGGAAGCCCAGCGTTGATCAAGTCTACCTGCAATGAGTGCAAAAAGCTTGGATAGAAACGATTTTCTATATCTTTGGCAGCAGAGTTTCGAGTGCCATTTGATCTTCAATGGTTTCACGGCGGCGAATCACCCAGGCTTTGTCCTCATCAACAAGAACCTCAGCGGCACGGCTGCGTGCGTTGTAATTGTTTGCCATCGACATGCCGTAGGCACCTGCGCCGAGCATGGACAGCACATCACCTTCGCAAACGGCAAGGGTTCTGTTTTTGGCAAGAAAATCTCCGCTTTCACAGACAGGCCCAACGATGTCGTAGACCAAAGGATTCTGATCGGTGCGTTCGGTGCAATTGACGAGCCCCATTTGGGCTTGATAGAGCGTCGGGCGGATCATATCGGTCATGGCCGCGTCGACGATGCAGAAGTTTTTTGCTGCGGTGGGCTTGAGATATTCCACGCGCATCAAAAGCATGCCGGTTTGGGCAACCAGTGATCGGCCGGGTTCAAAGAAAAGCGGCAGATGGCCGAATCCGCGTTCGCGGGTGCATTGCGCCATAGCGTTGATGAGCTCTTGCGCTGAGGGCGGTTGTTCATCGGCATAGCGTACGCCTAGGCCTCCGCCGAAATCAACATGGTCAAGCTCAATGCCGGCATCGGCCAGAGCCTCAACGAGGTCGAGCACTTTGTGCGCAGCATGAACAAAGGGTTCTAGTTCAGTGATCTGGCTGCCGATATGGCAGTCGATGCCGGAAACTTCCAGCCCCGGCATGCGGGAAGCCTTTTTATAGGCTTCGACGGCGCTGTCGAAGGCTATGCCGAATTTGTTGTTTTTTAAGCCAGTTGAAATATAGGGGTGAGTTTTAGCATCGACATCGGGATTGACGCGCAGGGAGATGCGGGCTTTTTTCCCCATGTCGAGAGCGACCTTGTTGATGCGGTCAAGTTCAGAAAGGCTTTCTACGTTAAAGCAGCAGACATCGGCCTCAAGAGCCGCTTTGATGTCGGAGATGCTTTTGCCGACGCCTGAATACACAATGTCCTCACCCTTGGCGCCCACGGCAAGAGCGCGCGCAAGCTCTCCGGCACTGACAATGTCAAAGCCCAGGCCAGCTCTTGCAAACAGGTCAAGCAGAGCAAGATTGCCATTGGCCTTCATGGCATAAAAGACGCGGTGCGGCGTGCCTTCAATGCCGCGTTTCCAGTCGGCGATGTTGTGCTCGAGCGCAGCGCGCGAATAGATATAAAGGGGCGTCTGAAAGCGTTCGGCAAGGTCTGCCGCTGAAATGTCTTCGCAAAAAAGAGAACCGTTGCGAAAACTAAAGCCGGGAATGCCGGGGATAACGTCGCTCATGATGTTCAGCAATAAACGAGATCGGAAAGAATAAAAAACTATGGGGACGGTGCAAGCATGGTGCTCGACTCAAGGGAGCTGTTCGCAGAATCCTGCAGCGGCGAGGGAGTTTGCGAGGAAGAATTCTGCGCGTCGCTTTCCCCTTGGGCGCCGTCTTCAGCAAAGGGAGATGTTGGCACAGGGGTAGCCATGGGTGAAGCAGGCTGCGGAGCGCGTTCCGGCAGATAAAGCGGTCCTTTGAGACCGCAGGCGGTTAGAGACATCAGGCATACAATTGCGAGGACTGTGCGCAGCATGGGTGAAGGACTCCGAACAAAAGAATTTTCAGCACAAGGGTCAGAACCGAATTATGAACGAAACGCAATTTATTGAGGCAACCGAAGCTTTGATGGACGATATTGAAGATGCGCTGGAGCGCTCAGGACTCGATGCCGATGTCGACCGTTCGGGCAATGTGATGAATATTGAGTTTGACAACGGCGAGCAAGTTGTCGTCAACCGCCATGGCCCGACGCAGCAAATGTGGCTCGCCAGTCGGCGAGGAGGCCTGCATTTTTCCTTGCAGCAGGGACAGTGGCTCTGCACGCGCACTGCAGAGGATTTCTGGAAGGCGCTTTCGGAAACAGTAAGCGGCGTCTGCGGTCAGTCTGTCGAGCTCAGAAGCCGCTAGCAAAGCAAGCATCATTTGAAAAGCTTCCGGGGCAGTCTGGCTGCCCCGGCCTTGCTAAAAGATCTGGTCGCGCAGAATGTCGCGATCGATGTTTTTATCTTTGATCTTGCCGTCAAGCGGAACATCCTTGACGGTTTGATCGATGCTGTCGGCGTAGTAGTAGGTGCCGTTGATGAGCACGACGCTCGAAGGCTGACGACGCCGGTATATCGGCTCATCCTTGAGAATCGTCTTCATGTAGTCGATCCAAATCGGCAGCACCAAGCCGCCGCCGTATTCATTGTTTCCGAGCGTACGCATCTGATCGTATCCGACCCAGCCGACGGCGGCTACTTTTCCGGCATAGCCCGCAAACCAAGCATCGCAGAAATTATTTGATGTTCCCGTCTTGCCGCCCATGTCGCTGCGCTGCAGCGCACGGTAGGCGCGTCTGGCAGTGCCTTCGCGCGTGACGCCGGCCAGCAGCGTATGCATGATGAAGGCGTTGCGCTCATCGATGGCACGGATGGATTCGTTGCCTGCCTTCGGGTTGTGGGCGCGCATGATCACCTTTCCATCGGCGTCCGTCACGCGCTCAATCAGGTAGGGTTTGACGCGGTAGCCGCCATTGGCAAAAACCGAGAATGCCCCAGCCATTTCCCAAGG
The DNA here is from genome assembly GCA_944390715.1 of uncultured Duodenibacillus sp. Lineage (GTDB taxonomy): Bacteria > Pseudomonadota > Gammaproteobacteria > Burkholderiales > Burkholderiaceae_F > Duodenibacillus. Next base: position 7,136 of record CALXQS010000002.1, read on the forward strand.
TGTTGTTGAGCCGGCGCCCAGAGCTGTTGTGAGCTGCGCAGGCGTTCTCTCAGGCGGGAAGCCGAACTTGGAGACGTACTCTTGAGCGTAGCGCGCTCCGATAGCCTGCATGACGCGAATGGAGACCAGGTTTTTAGACTTCTTCAAGGCCGTTGCAAGCGTCATTGGGCCGTCAAAGCGGTTGTCGTCGTTTCGGGGCTCCCAAAGTTCGCCGCCAGTCAGGCGGGGATCAATGAAGATCGGGGCATCGTTGATGATGGTGCCCGGGTTGAAGCCTTTGTCGAGCGCTGCCGAATAGATAAAGGGTTTAAATGACGAGCCGGGTTGACGCAGCGCCTGCGTCACATGGTTGAACATGTTCAGATAGAAGTCAAAGCCTCCTACGAGCGAGCGCACGGCACCGGTGTCGAAGTCAACGCCGATGAAGCCGGCCTGCACTTCGGGGATCTGTGCCAGCGTCCAGCCGTCTTTGACGCGAGAGACGCGGATGATGGATCCCGGCACCAGTTTTTTGTCCTTGACTTTGTCGGTCAGGTAGCGGCCTGCAAATTTGCGGCTTTCTTTGTCGAGTTCAATCTCGACGAGAGCTTTGCCGTCGAGCATCTTTGCCTTGAAAGTTTTTGCTGTGAGCTCGGTGACGACGGCAGGCTCAAAATTGGGCGACTCGGGCGCTTTGCGAATGGCCAGACGGATGTGTTCTTCGGCGCTTTGCGGGTCTGAGATGTCGATGCGGCCGCTCGGACCGCGGTAGCGGTATTTGCGGTCATAAGCAACAAGGTGGCTTCTGACGCTTTCCCAGGCGGCGCGTTGATCGGTGTCGTGAATGGTGGTGTAGACGTTGAGCCCTCGGGTATAGGTTTCTTCTTTGAAGATGTCGTACATCAGCCGGCGCGCCATTTCGGCGGCGTACTCCGCGTGCACCGTTTTGGCCGGGGAGGCATTGCTGCCCGTTAAGGCAATCGAGCGGCGTCCGGTGACAAGCGGAGCGCTGAGCTCGGTCTGATAGGTCTGTTCGTCAATGTAGCCCAATTCATGCATGCGGCGAAGCACGTAGTTTTTGCGCATGGTCGCACGCTGCGGATTGACGATCGGATTGTAGGTAGAGGGAGCCACGGGCAGCCCGGCAATCGTCGCAGCTTCGCCAATGGAGAGCTCGTTGAGCGTTTTTCCAAAGTAGGTGCGCGCGGCAGCGGCAAAGCCGTAGGAGCGCTGTCCAAGATAAATTTGATTGAGATAAACCTCAAGGATTTCGTCTTTCGTCAGATGACGCTCAATCTTGTAGGCCATCGCAATTTCGTAGAGCTTTCTTGTGTACGTGCGCTCCGAAGACAGAAAGAAATTGCGGGCTACCTGCATCGTGATCGTCGAGCCGCCCTGACCTCGGCGTCCTGTGATGAGGTTGGCAATGGCAGCACGCGCGATGCCGGCAAACTCAATGCCCGAGTGCTCATAAAAGCCATTGTCTTCTGCGGCAAGAATGGCGTACTTCACAAAGCCGGGGATTTCATTTAGGTGAACGAAGGCGCGACGCTCTTCGCCAAACTCGCCAATCAGCGTGCCTTCGGCCGAATACACGCGCAGGGGCACTTTGGGCCGATAGTCGGTGAGCGAATCGATCGCGGGCAGCTTGGAGTACATGACCGCGAAAACGATGAGAAATACAGAAATGGCTGCCGCCGCTCCGGCTGCACCAAGACCAAAGATCCAGCCAAAAAGCTTGAACCAGGAAAAGGAGCGCGAAGAAGTTCTTTTTCTAGTGATCACGATGCACAAAAATGCCGGCAGCATGAACAGCATGCAGCAGTCGGCAGAAAGCAAATGAAAAAATAATCAGAACAGGTGCCCGATTATAAAAGTGTACGGGCCGCTCTTCGGGACAAAGACACAAAGCTTTGCAAAAGCTCGCGGCGCAGGACAAGTCATCGAATCAAGCGCCTGAAAACATGAGCCAATGGTCATGCATTTGACCATTGGCTCGAGCAAATTAAAGACGCGCGGCAAACACGCTAAAGCACGCGCTTTAGGAATGCGCGCGTGCGCTCTTCTTTGGGGTTGACCAACACATCTTCGGGACGTCCCTGTTCAACGATGACGCCTCCGTCCATGAAGACCACGCGATCGGCAACCTCTCGGGCAAATCCGATTTCATGCGTGACGACAACCATGGTCATGCCTTCATCGGCCAGGCTTTTCATAACAGCGAGCACTTCGCCGACGAGTTCAGGGTCAAGCGCTGAAGTGGGTTCGTCAAAAAGAATTGCCTTGGGATCCATGGCAAGAGCACGGGCAATGCCCACGCGCTGCTGCTGGCCGCCCGAGAGGCGGACAGGATAGTCGTCGGCCTTGGAGGCAAGGCCGACGCGCTCAAGCATCTGCAGGGCTTTTGCTTTGGCTTCTTCTCGTGAGCGGCCGCTCACAACCATTTGACCCAGCATGACGTTTTCGAGAACGGTTTTGTGAGGCCAAAGATTGAAGCGCTGAAACACCATGCCCAAATGTTCGCGCAGGCGATTGAGATTGGTGTGCCGGTTGGTGACTTCAATTCCGTCAACGGTAATCGTTCCGCTGTCGGGGACTTCCAGCGCATTGATGCAGCGCAGCATCGTCGATTTGCCCGATCCCGAGGGCCCGAGCACGACAACCTTTTCGCCGCGGTGCACATCAATGTCAATGCCTTTGAGCACCTGCAGGTCGCCGAAGCTTTTGCGCAGGGCCGAGATGCTGATCATTACATCGTTTGTCATCTGTCGTCTCCCTTGCCGAGGCGCTGTTCAAGAATGCGAATGAGCCAGGCAAGACCGAGCGTCATCACCCAGTACATGACCGAAATGGTGAGATAGGGTTCCCAGTAACGGGCCGAGGCTCCTGCCACAGTGCGTGCAGCATAGGCAAGTTCTGTAAGACCAATGGCCGATACAAGCGAGGAGTCCTTCAAAATGGCGATGGCGTTGTTGCCAAGCGCCGGAAGCATGCGGCGGAAAGCCTGCGGCATGATAATGTGGCGCATGCACTGCCACCAGCTCATTCCAACGGAACGCGCCGCCTCGCTCTGACCTTTGTCCAGAGACTGGATGCCGGCGCGGAAAACTTCGCTCATATAGGCGCCGGCGTTGAGGCTGATGGCGACAAAGCCGGCCAGAAACGCACCGTAGTTGCTTCGGATGTCTCTGGCAAGCTGACCATCGATCAGCAGACCGTCAACAGGGTGCACGAAAATGGGCAGTACGGCGAAGTACATGAGGAAAATCTGCACAAAGAGCGGCGTGCCTCGGAAAAAGCTCACCCAGATCGTTACAGGCCAGCGTACGCCGTAGTAGAGAATGTTTTTCCAAGGATTGTGCCGGGCCTCGGCCATGCGGGCCATGCCCAGAAGCATGCCGAGCATGACGCCGCAAACGACGCTCGAGATCGTCAGCTGCACAGTCATCCCCAGGCCTTCCATGAACAACGGCATGTACTCGCCCAGGACATCAAAGCGAAAAGCAGACATTGGGAAAATCCTGTCGCAGAGAAGGTGTCGGCGCTGCAAAGCATGCATCAAAAGGGCGCAAGGAGAAGCCTTGCGCCCGCAAGTGCGCCGATACGGTGGTTATTCGGGAATCGGAAGCTTCGGCACGGGAGTCTTCTCACCGAACCATTTTGCGTAGACCTTGGCATAAGCGCCGCTCTTGACGACTTTCTTGAGACCTTCATTGATCTCGTTGAGCAGCTTGGTGTTGCCCTTGCGAACAGCGATGCCGAAGTATTGGTCTTCGAAGTTGGGATCGCGTGCCTGGTTGAAAGCCTTGTCGGGGTTCTGCATGGAATAGTAGGCAAAAACGCCGACGTCGCCGACGGCGGCATCAACGCCTCCGGCCGAGAGCTCTTCAAGAGCGAGCGGCGTGTTGTCAAAGCGCTTGATGTTGCGGCTTGCCTTGCCGAAGGCCTTGCTGCAGACGATGTCGCCGGCGGAATTGGCAACAACGGCTACGTTTTTGTCCTTGAGGTCGCTGATCGACTTCACGGTCAGATTTTTCTGGGTGAGAATCAGCTGATGAGCAGCAAAGTACGGATAGCTGAAGTCAACGGACTCCTGGCGTGCAGGCGTAATCGTGATGCCGCTCATGATGATGTCGCGGTCGCCGTTGCGTACCGATTCAAAAATGACGCCCCAGAGCGTATTGACGAATTTCACTTTGAAGCCTTGAGCCTTGGCGATCTCCTTCATCAGGTCGACGTCAAAGCCCACGATTTCCTTGTCGGGGTTTTGGAATTCAAAAGGACGATAGGTCGCGCCTGTGCCGACCGTATACTCCACCGGCTCGGCTGCTGCGGCAGTTCCGGAAATCATGGTTACGGCACAGGCCGCAGCCATCAAAAGCTTCTTGATGGACATGGAATGTCTCCCGTTGGTTTGTTTTGGTGCATGGCTTGCGATGCGCAAACCCCTCCAGCGTGTGAGTTCCCGACACAGGAACGTCACCGTAAAGGTAAAGCGACACCGCAATTTTGACGCAAAAGCGCGCACGACGCTAGACAAAAAGAAAGAAACTCCTGAATTTTTTCAGGATTGCGCCTCATCAGCATCTATGGCGGCATCAGAGGCCAGTCGCCGGAATTGCGAAAAATCGTAGAGCGCCTTGTCGGCAAGCTGTGAGCTCGCAACGCGCGTAGTGCTTTTAAAAATGTTGTAGATGCGGCTGTCGTATTTTTTGTCCCAAGCGGCCATCATCTGCTTGATTTCTTTGCGCTGAAGGTTTTCGGCCGCACCGCACAAATCTTTTGGAAAGAGAGGATAGCCGCAGGCTTGAGCCCATTTGGACAGTTCGTATTCGCGCAGATAAATCAACGGACGAATGACGATGTTGCGCCTGTCGTTGCTTCTTAGGACCGGAGGCATGGCTTTAATGCCGCCGCCGTAAAAAAGATTGAGCAGCAGCGTCGAGACCACATCGTCCATTTGGTGTCCTAAGGCAATTTTGTTGCAGCCGAGCTCAGGCGCGATGCGATACAGAATGCCTCTTCTTAGGCGGGCGCAAAGCGAGCAGACGTTTTTTCCCGAGGGAATAAGCCGCTCAATGACGGCGTGCGTATCCTGATGTTCAATGTGAAAGGCAACGCCTCGCGTCTTGAGCCACTCAATGAGCTTTTCGGTGGGACTGCCCGGGATGCCTTGATCAACATGAACGGCCAAAATGTCAAAATGAATCGGAGCGCGAGCCTTGAGCTTGAGCAGCGCATCAAGCAACGCATAGCTGTCCTTTCCTCCGCTCATGGCGACCATCACCTTGTCGCCGTCGTTGATCATGCCGTAGTCGGTAATTGCTTGAGCGGTTAGACGGACGATGCGCTTTTCGAGCTTGCGGATGGCTGTCGATGCTGGGATGTGCCGCCCTGGGGCGACTTCAATGAACTTGACAGCCTGTTCCCTCGCGATGTTTAAGCGTGAGGGAGTCTGCTGCTGCGGCGTTTCGGGATTTTCCGTCATATAAATTCGGCGCGCAGCTCCCGGCATTCGTGCTGGGGAATAAGCGCCGCCTCCGTTCTGTACTCCGTTAGATGTGCTTTACGGATGTTGTTGGTTTAAGGGCTGAAGGCGGAAGGTTTCCACTGCAACAGATTCTGCGGCCTCGCAGGCCATCGGCTTTGCGGTGCGCACACGCACGGCGGCTACTCGCGGATCCTTCATCAAGGCGCTGATGATCCGATCGGCGAAGTCTTCCTGCAGATCAATATGTCCGGCTGAGGCCGTGCGCTCAATGATCTGTGCGATGGCGGCATAGTCGTAGACGTCTGAGAGACGATGCTCCTGGCCAAAGCTCAATTTGACCCAAACCTCAGCAGTAACGGACACGGGCTGCGTTCCTAGACGTTCGTGATCGTATGCGCCGATGCGCATCTTTGTACGATAGTCGTTGAGCGTAATTTTGCGGCAGTGCAAGGCCAGCATTTCAAAAATAGAGGGCATAGGAAATAGTCCGGCTCAAGGGCCGTAGACAAAGAAAAACGAAGATCGTCTGCAGCAAAGCAGCATCTTCGTCTCGAGTGGTTTTTCTTTTACAATGCGGCAATGCGCTGGATTTTAACGATTCTTATCTCTTTGATGGTGCTGATGACTGCTGTGCCGTGGCTTTCAAAGTTTGGGCTCGGCAGGCTGCCCGGAGACATCAACTTCACGATCCGAGGCCGCCGCATCAGCATTCCTCTGGCCAGTACGGTTCTCATTGTTTTGGGGGCCTACTTGATCGGCAGGCTGCTGTAGCGGCACATTCAGGGAGCATGGGCCCTCGACGAGCAGGGCCTGCAGAGCCGACAGGCGCTCGAGGCGTATGGCTGAGGCAATGTCGCCTTTTTTTTCGAGCTTGCGGACGACGGCGCCGGCATCGACTGAGCGCCAGGCCTGAGCCAGAACAAGAAACTGTTCTTTGCCGCAGGCAGGGTGCGCTGCGTGCAGAGCATTTAAAAAGTCTTCAAACCGCTGAGGTCTGCGAAGACAGTCGCATTTTTCAAATAAAGAAGCAAAATCTGCGGCTGTGCGGGCGCTTCTTGCGGCGGCTTGTTCGCGCTCGAACAAGTCGGCTAGAGAAATCGTCTGCTTGCCGGCCCGCAAGGTTTCCAGAACTTGTTTAGCAGCAGGCTGGGCCTTTGCGAATAACAGCGCGGCGCGGACATCCAGTCCGAGCCCATCGGCTGCCGCTCGTTCAAGAGACTTCTTTTTTTCTTCGTCGACAGGCACGCCTGCGAGACATCTGTGCCAAAAGCCGCACTCCTCAAGCACGTCAATCATGCGGACCGGAGACTTTTCGCAAAGGCCGCGCGAAATTTCCTTCCAGACGCGCTCTGCGACCAGGGCATCGACCTCTCCCTCATTGACCATTCGACGGGCAAGCCGCATCGTCTCTGGTGCTACCGAGAACTCGGGGAACTTTGCCGCAAAGCGCGCCAGGCGGAGAATACGCACGGGATCTTCGGCAAAAGCAGGGCTGACATGCCGCAAAATGCGCGCCCTCAGATCGCTTTGGCCTCCCCAGGGATCAATGAGCACGCCGTCGGAGGACCGAGCCATGGCGTTGATGGTCAAATCTCGTCGTCTGAGGTCGTCTTCGAGTGAAACATCAGGACTTGCGTAGAACTGAAAGCCGTGGTAGCCCCGTGCGGTCTTTCTTTCAGTGCGGGCAAGCGCATACTCTTCATGCGTCTGCGGATGCAGAAAGACGGGGAAGTCTGCGCCCACGGAAATAAAGCCGTGATCAAACATCCATTGCGGCGTGGCGCCTGTGACGACCCAGTCCCGATCGCCCGTCGGAATGTGCTTGCCTTCCTTGCGCAGCAAGGCATCGCGTACGGCGCCGCCGACAACGAAAAATTTGACGTCTTCAGTTTTATTGTTGTGCATGAAAGATTGGACCTCGAAGCATTCGAAATTTTTTTCTACAAAGACAGGCTGCCGCCGGCTTCAGGGCGCGTGCCGAGAAAGCTTTTGAGAGCTTTTCCGGTGGGAGTGTCCAGGTTCGAAGCGCTGATCGGTTCTCCTTCAAACATGATGCGTCCCCCGTTCGGGCCTCCTTCGGGGCCCAGATCAATGAGCCAGTCGGCCTCAGCCATGACGTCCAGATTGTGTTCGACAACAAGCACCGTGTTGCCGGCATCAACGAGGCGGTGCAGCACGCCGATAAGCTTTTCAACATCAGCCATGTGCAGGCCGACGGTGGGCTCGTCGAGAATGTAGAACGTGTTTGCTGAGCGGCGGGTTTTTGCCGGCGAGTCGGCCTTGGCAAGTTCGGTGACAAGCTTGATGCGCTGCGCTTCGCCGCCCGAGAGCGTCGAAGAGGGCTGGCCGAGTTTGAGATAACCCAGCCCCACTGCTTGAAGCAAGGCCAGGGGCTTGGCAATCCTCGGACTTGAAGAAAATACCTCAAGGGCGTCGTCGACAGAAAGATTAAGCACCTCTCCAATGCTTTTGCCCTGCCATTTCACCGAAAGCGTTTCATCGTCAAAGCGCATGCCTCGGCAGACGTCACAAAGGACTTTAACATCGGGCAGAAAGCTCATTTCTAGTGTAATTTCTCCCTGACCTTCGCATGCTGGGCAGCGCCCCTCGGGGGTGTTGAAGGAAAAGCGAGTGGCGCCGTAGCCGCGCGCCTGCGCTTCATTTGTAGCGGCATACAGATCACGGATGTGGTTGAAAAAGCCGACGTACGTTGCCGGACATGAACGCGGGGTTTTGCCGATGGGACTTTGGTCGACCTCCAGCACGCGTGAGACGGCGCCGGCCCCTTCAATGCGCTCGCACAAAATTCCAGGAGCGGCATCGGCAAGCTTTTCGTCAACGGCTTTTTTAAGTTCAGAAAGCAGCACGTCGCGCGCAAGCGTTGATTTTCCGGAACCAGAAACGCCGGTCAGAACAATAAGGCGCCCAAGCGGAAAGCGAGCCGTGATGTTTTTGAGGTTGTGCAGATTCGCATTGACAAGCGTCAGAAAATGCGTATTCGAGTCAACGCGGCGCCGCGCACGGCCTGTGTGCGGCAGAGGGTGCCTGAGCATGCGGCCGGTGACGCTTGCCGGGGTTGCCTCGATGTCTTCAAGCGAGCCTTCGGCAATCAGTTCTCCGCCTCGGCTGCCGGCCCCGGGACCAATGTCGACGATGTGGTCGGCGCGGCGGATCATTTCTTCGTCGTGCTCGACGACAACGACGGTGTTGCCTTTTTGCTTGAGCTTGGCCAAAGTGCTGATGAGCCGTTCATTGTCCCTGGGATGCAGTCCGATGGTTGGTTCATCAAGCACGTAGCACACGCCCTGCAGGCTGCTCCCAAGCTGCGAGGCCAGTCGAATGCGCTGTGCCTCTCCTCCTGAGAGGCTCGGGGCGTCGCGATCAAGAGCCAGATAGCCTAGACCGACTTTCTGCAGAAATTCAAGGCGGGAAATGATTTCTTTGAGGGCATCTGAGCCAATGGCGGCGCTGCGTCCTGTGAGTTTGACGGCGCGCATGGCGCAAAGACACTCGTCGACGGACATGGCCGTGGTTTCGCAAATGGACCGCCCCTCAAAGAGAACCGCTCGGGCTACAGAATTTAAGCGAGCGCCGCCGCACTCAGGGCAAATGGTTCCTTCTTCATCCTCCCAAGCTCGCTCTTCACCTGTTTGTTCGGCATCAAAGCCTTTGATCAGCCGGCCTGTGCCAAAGCAGGTCGGGCACCAGCCGATTTTGCTGTTGTAAGAAAAAAGGCGAGGATCGGGCTCAGGGAAGCTCGTCATGCAGTGCGGACAAGCGCGCTTGGTTGAAAGAATGATTGCTTGAGGCGCAGCCTGCGATGCTGCTTCGGTTAAGGCAAAGGACCCCGTCAGCAGCGTGATGACGCCGTGGCCGTGAAGCAGGGCCTTTTCAACGGCCTGCGTCAGTTCGCGTTCCTGTGTGGGAGCAACTTCGATTGTTGCCGCAGGCAGCTCGATGGTGTGTTCTTTATAGCGAGCCAGTTTGGGGAAGCGTCGAGTGCTCTGCCAGACGCTGTCTACGCGAAGGTGCTCAATGCCCAGCGTCTCCAAAGCCCATTGCGCGAGATCTGCATAAATGCCTTTTCGGGCGACGACGACAGGAGCGGCGATGGTGATGGTTTGCCCCTTGTACTGGCTCATGATGTCGGCAATGATCGCCTCCTTGGAGCGGCTGGAGACTTGCATTCCGCAAACCGGACAGTGCTGAATGCCGAGCTTGACGTATAAAAGACGCAGAAAATGCTGAATCTCAGTGAGCGTTGCCACTGTTGACTTGCGCCCGCCTCGGCTGGTGCGCTGTTCAATGGCTACGGTGGGGGCAATGCCGGTAACAGCTTCGACATCGGCACGGGGCTGCGGCTGCGTAATGGAACGCGCGTAGGCGTTGAGACTGTCAAGATAGCGTCTTTGCCCTTCGGAAAAAATGATGCCGAAGGCTAGAGTGGATTTGCCGGAGCCCGAAACGCCCGTTACCACAGTCAGTTCTTTTTTGGGGATGACGACGTTGATGTTTTTCAGATTGTGCTCGCGAGCGCCGAAAATGCCCATGTCGCCGGCGCGGGCATTTCGCCAGACGCTCTGCATGGAGCGGCCGTGAGCGGGCGAAGAAGACTCGCTGCAGGCCTGAGCAAAAATTCCCGACATGTCGCCGCCCTGCGCTCCGCTGACGTCCTTGTAGGCAGCCAGAGCCTTGCCTGTGTAGGTCTTTTGTTCCTGCGCGAGCTGCTGAGGCGTTCCGACAGCAACAATTTCTCCGCCCTCATCGCCTCCTTCAGGGCCTAAGTCAACGATCCAGTCGCTGGCCGAAATGATGTCGAGATTATGTTCGACGACAAGAACCGTGTTGCCGCGTGAAACAAGGCGTCGCAGAGCGCGCAGCAGCTTCTCGACATCGTCAAAGTGCAGTCCCGTCGTTGGTTCGTCAAAAACATAGAGCTTGCCGAAGCCGGCGCGGCGTGGGTCGCGTTCGGCAAGAATTTCGGCAAGCTTCAGGCGCTGCGCTTCGCCGCCTGAAAGCGTCGAGACGCTTTGACCGAGCAGCACGTAGCCTAAACCAACTTCGGCCAAAGGACGAAGACGAGAAATAATGACGGCGTCGCCCTGGAAGTAGGACATGGCCTCATTGACGGTCATGTCAAGAACGTCGGCGATGTTTTTTTCACCGCGGCCGGCAAAATTAATCGTAATTTCAAGAGTCTCCGGCCGGTAGCGGCGGCCGCCGCAGTCAGGGCACTCGAGAAGCACGTCGCTTAAAAATTGCATCTCAACGCGTTCAAATCCTGCGCCTAGACACGTGGGGCATCGACCGGTGCCGGAATTGAAGCTGAAGGTGCCGGCGTTGTATCCCCGTTCGGCTGCTGCTGCAGTGGCGGCAAAAAGTTCCCTGATGCGCGTAAAGGCGCCGACGTATAAGACAGGATTTGATCGGGAACTTTTTCCGATGGGCGACTGATCAACGTAGACGACGTCGGAAAAATGCTGCCAGCCCTCGATGCTGTCAAAAGCCCCAGGCGTTGCGGGACGAGAAAATTTGCGTTCGAGCGCCGGCACGAGCACGTCGCCCACCAGAGTGGATTTGCCTGAGCCTGAGACGCCTGTGACGGCAGTCATGGCGGCTGCGGGAATGCGAAAGTCAACGTGCTTGAGGTTGTGCTCGCTGGCGCCTTTGAGCGTGAGCCAATGGTGAAATTGCTCTGGACGAACATGTCCGATGGGGGAGTCAACGCAGAGGCGTCCGCTCAAATATAGCCCGGTGAGCGTTTGGGCAGAGCGAATGTTTTGTGCAGGACCGTCATAGACGATGCTGCCGCCTGCGGCTCCTGATCCCGGTCCCATGTCGATGATGCGGTCGGCCGAGAGCATCACCTGCGGGTCATGTTCGACCACGACAAGCGTATTGCCTGCATTTTTCAATCTGCGCATGATGCTGTTGACGCGGTCCATGTCGCGAGGATGCAGGCCGACAGAGGGTTCGTCCAGCACAAAGAGCGTGTCGACAAGGTTTGTTCCGAGCGCCGTGGTGAGATTGACGCGCTGAACTTCGCCGCCCGAGAGCGTGCGGCTTTGCCGGCCGAGGGTCAGGTAGCCCAGACCGACATCAACAAGGTAGTTCAAACGCGTGAGAATTTCTTCAATGACAAGAAGGGAGGCTTCGTCTCGGGCTTCTTTTTTCATGGATTGAAAAAAGCCCTGCAGCCGCACGACGGGTAGCTCCATCAAGTCAGGAATGGTGAGGCCGGGCAGCTCATTGATGCGCTCTGCGGCAATCTTGCCCATGCCGGCGGGAATAAAGCGCTTGTAGGCGCCTTGCCCGGAAGTGAGGGCGGCATCGGAGGCGGCTTTTGATCCGGCGCGCCAGAACAGGCTTTCGGACTTGAGGCGAGCTCCCTTGCAGACGGGGCATTCGTTGTAGCTGCGAAAGCGCGAGAGCATGACGCGCACGTGCATTTTGTAGGACTTGCTTTCGAGATAAGCAAAAAAGGCGCGAATGCCGTACCACTGTTTTTCCCAGTTCCCGTTCCATCCGGGCTCGCCGTTGATGACCCAGTTTTTTTCTTCGCTCGTGAGTTCCTTCCAAGGAACATTGGTGCGAATGTGGTCGCGCTGCGCAAAGCGCATCAAGTCCTTCTGACACTGACTCGATGCGCCGGATCCCTGCCAAGGCTTGACGGCGCCCATGGCAAGGCTAAGCGTCTCATCGGGGATCACAAGCCCCAAGTCCAGACCGATCACGCGACCAAAGCCGCGACAGTTCTCACAGGCGCCGACCGGAGAATTGAAGCTGAATCGCGCGGGCGTTGGAGCGGCGTATGTGCGCAGACATTTGGGACAGGTCAGGCCTGCCGCAAAGAAGCGTTCACAGGCATTTCCCTGAGCGTCTTGCGCAGCAACCGTAACGACGCCTGTGCGCGTCTGCGCCAGAGCCTTTTCAAAAGCTTCAACACCGCGCGCGGCGGAACACTTTGAAAGTCTGAAGCGGTCAGCGGCCACGGTCAGGCGTGTTTCTTTTTCGCAAACTTGCTCCTTGACGATATGACTAAAGCCTTGAGCGCTGAGGCCGGAGCGCGCAATTTCAATATCCAAAGAGCGGGGAACAGCGAGCGTAAAGCATACGGCAATGCGCGGATCGCCCAAGGGAGCGGCCCAGTGCTGGAGCTCCTCGAACATCTGTTCGGGCGACATTTCCTTGACTTCAGTGCCGCAATTGCCGCAGAAAAGGTGCGAGTCTCGGGCAAATAGAAGCTTCAGGTAGTCGTTGAGTTCGGTCATTGTTCCGACCGTCGAGCGCGAGGTCCTGACCGTGTTGTTTTGGTTGATGGCGATGGCGGGAGGAACGCCGTCAATGCGGTCAACCTTGGGGCGGTCGCAGCGGTCCAGAAATTGCCGTGCGTAGGGACTGAAGGTCTCGACGTAGCGGCGCTGCCCCTCGGCGTAGAGCGTATCGAATGCAAGGGAGCTTTTCCCAGAACCGGACGGACCTGTGACCACAGTCATTGTGCCCGGCTCAATGTCCAAATCGAGGTGTTTGAGATTGTTCTGGGAGGCGCCGCGAATCTCAATGACGGTGCCTTTGGCTCTGAGATCGTCGTTTTGTGTCTGCGTCTTCATTCGGTAGGAGGGGCACTTAGGTTGGGTTTGGTAACAAAGAAGAAAAACAAATCAGCATCCGGGAGGAGCCCATTGCGGACATTGCTCGCTGAAGATGCGCCCGTCGCGCAGTCTGATGGCGGTGAGCGATCCTCCCCAGAGACAGCCCGTGTCGATGGCAATGACATCAGATCGAATGAGCAGCCCCAGCGTGGACCAATGCCCGAAGCAGATGCGCTTGTGAATTTTGCGCGGACAATCAAACCACGGAATGCAGTTTCGCGGAGCATCGATCGGACTCATTTTAGGGCCAAAGTCAAGTCGTCCCTGAGCATCGACAAAGCGCATGCGCGTAAACCCGTTGAGAATGCCGCGCATGCGGGCAGAGGATTTGGCTGCGGCAACTTTATCTTCGTTGCCGTACATGTCCTGAAGGTATTTTTTCCAATCCCTGCCGGAGAGTTCTTCATGAACCTCCTGTGCGTACGAGCGGGCCTGCTCAAGAGTCCACTGCGGCGGGATGCCGGCATGAGTAAAAATTGTCGAGTCAGTTTCAATCAAAAGCGGCTGGCAGCGCAGCCAGTCGAGAAGTTCGTTGCAGTCGGAGGCTTTGAGAATATCTTCAATGGTGTCCTTGCGGTGCATCTTTCCCGAGCCGGCGGCAACCGACAGCAGGTGCAGGTCATGATTGCCGAGCACGATGCCGAGTGCGCGGCCCTGCAGGCACATCTCTCGCACCAGGCGCAGAGTTTGAAGTGACTGCGGGCCGCGGTTGACGATGTCGCCTACAAAAATGATGCGTGCCTCGGCGGGGATCTGCTCTAAAAGTCCTTCGAGGCTCTCAAGACAGCCCTGAATGTCGCCGACGGCGTAAAGGTCGTTTTGCATTTGGGATGAAATTCAGAATTTTGTTCGTGCCGACAGCTTTCAAAGAAAAGAGCGCCTCGGCAAAGTTCGGTCATTGTAGTCTGTAGTCTGCCTTGAAAAACCACGAGCATCGCCAGGCGGGCTGAAAGTTGGTTAAGGATCGTGACATGAATTTCGAACTTGAGAAAATTTCGTTTAGCATTAGGGCCGTCAGCAGGCAAAGAAAGCTCATGACTTCTTGGACCTGCTGCAAGAATGATTGAATTGAAATCTTTTTGTAGGAGCGGATTTTTCCGCGCAAAACACACCGATCGTTTTGTGCCGAGGATCCGGTTAGAAGAATTTATGAAGCCTGTACGCAAGGTTGTTTTTCCTGTTGCCGGACTCGGCACACGTTTTCTTCCGGCAACCAAGGCCATGCCCAAGGAAATGCTGCCGGTGGTCGACAAGCCGCTGATTCAATACGCTGTGGAGGAGGCTGCCGCAGCAGGCGTCACCGACATGATCTTCATTACCGGCCGCTACAAGCGCTCGATTGAGGACCACTTTGACAAGAGTCCGGAACTTGAAAGCGATTTGGCGGCCAAGGGAAAAACGGAGCTTCTTGACCTTGTGCACTCCATTACGCCGGCCGGCGTGAACTTTATCTACATCCGTCAGCCGGAACCGCTGGGGTTGGGGCATGCCGTTTTGTGCGCCCGTCCTGTTGTCGGCGATGAGCCGTTCGGAGTGATTTTGGCTGATGATCTGATCTATTCCACCGGGCGCACGGCTCTGGGACAGCTCATTGACGCCCGCGCAGCCATGAAAGGCGGCAGCGTGCTTGCCGTGCAGGATGTTCCTCATGATCAGACCAACAAGTACGGCATTGTAGATGTCGACAACGAAATGCTGCCCACAAGCTGCGTACGCGGCATTGTGGAAAAGCCGGCGCCGGAAAGCGCACCTTCGGATCTGGCAGTGATTGGTCGCTATGTTCTCGAGCCTGAAATTTTTGATGCGCTCGAACATGTTGAAAGAGGCGTGGGCGGCGAAATTCAGCTGACGGATGCGATCGCCGCGCTCCTGCCTCAGGGAAAGACTTTTGCGCATCGTTTTGAAGGCCGCAGGTTTGACTGCGGCAGCAAGCAGGGATTCCTGACGGCAACGGCGCACTACGCAAGACTTGCCGGTTACGACATCTAAAGCATTCTTTTTCGAATAAAGACGCGACTGTGAAAAGAAGTTTTCACAGCCGTTTCTTCGTGTGCAAGAGCGCTTTGGCAGACAGCGCAAAAGGAAGGCGTCCTTACGGCTCGGGCGAGGCGTTCTTGCTCTAAATCGATTGCCGTGAAGCAAGAAAGCGGCGCGCAGCCTCGTTTGGGAATTCTCTCATGAGAGCGGATCGAGCCTGCCTTTGACCGCCTTGGCTGCGCATCAGGCGCTCTGCACGGCGGTTTTCCTGACTTTATCAAGGAGAGCCGTCGTTGAGCGCTCGTGCTCAAAGGCAATCGTGATGGTTTTGGCGCCCCAAGTGGCGACAAGCTTTGCTTCGGGAAGGTCTTCAACGCGGTAGTCACCGCCTTTGACATAAATGTCGGGGCGCGCGGCTTCAATGACCGCAAGCGGTACTTTGTCGTTGAAGATGACCACGAGATCGACGGATTGCAGTGCGGCGAGAACTGCTGCACGGTCTTCCTGCTTGTTGATGGGGCGGTCGTCTCCCTTTCCCAGCATTTTGACCGATGAGTCGGAATTGACGGCGACGATGAGGCTGCCGCCGAGCGCGCGCGCCTGGGCAAGATACGTGACGTGGCCGCGGTGCAGGATGTCGAAGACGCCGTTGGTCATGACAACGGGCCCGGGAAGTTCTGCGCGGCGACGCGCCAGATCGGATGCGTTGACGATTTTGTTTTCAAAGCTGGGGCGAGGCAAATGCGTGCTCATAGAAAAACTGCGCTTCCTTTCATTATTTTGTTGGTCAAATTTCGCGCTTTTTCACTAATCGCTGCTTTTGGCGGCAGCTTTCTAGAAGTGAGCGCTCAGGCTGTCAAGCGGCCGGCTGACGCTTCTGCGAGCTTGTTTTTTTAGGGGCGGATTGATCCTTTCGCCAGAGAACGAGCTGTGAGTGCAGACAAGCACAAGATATCAGCAAAGCACCAATTTGAAAAGAAGAAGCCTTCGTGCGAGCAGTGCATGCAGTGTAGCGAAGAGGTGCAAAAAAACTTTTCTTTAAAATCAATGAGTTGCGGATGCAGACGGCAAAAAAAGAAAAAAAACAAGAACTTTTTTGCTGAAAAACTTGCAAACTGATACAAAGCCGTGTATAGTTACGACTCCTTCGGGGGTATAGCTCAGCTGGGAGAGCGCTTGCATGGCATGCAAGAGGTCAGCGGTTCGATCCCGCTTACCTCCACCAAGATTCAAGGTCCCTATCGTCTAGAGGCCTAGGACACAACCCTTTCACGGTTGGTACAGCGGTTCGAATCCGCTTAGGGACGCCATCAGAATTAGCCCGCGCGAGTCAGAGAGGACCGGCGGGCTTTTTCGTATCCGGCGAAAATTTCAAAAAAAAACGGAGGCATAAAAAACCGCCGAAAAATCGGCGGTTTGATTCAACAGACGCTGACAGCGGAATCAACGCTGATGACGCTTGTCGTTTTCGTCCTTGACCATGCGGCGCACGGTGTCGAACACTTTGTTGATGGCGCACATGGCGTCAGGATCATTTTCGGAGGCTACGACAGTGCGGCCCCCGCCGACGACAATGTCGAGCTTGACGCTGAATTCGCCCAAACCCTGATGACCAACCTTGGTGATGGTTGCCTTGCAGTCGGTCATGGAGTTGTCAAAACGTTTGAGGGCTTCAAAGCGGTCCGTAATGTCGGCCTCGGCGGCCGGGGAGCGATCGACGCCATGAAAGATGACCTGCAGCATATAGAAACCTCTCTTTTTGTTGTTGGCAGGAATAAGGAAAACTTGCTTTCCTTGAACAAAGTTTAGCCTCTGTGCGTTGAAAAGTCGCAGAGAATTTCCCGCAAAGCGGTCAAATCACTGTTTTAATGGGAAAAAATTAAAATTTTTCGGAGCCTGATGTTCGCAGAAACACTCCGGACAACACTGAGCATAAAGCGTCTTGCTGAACTCAAGACGCATTGAAACAATAAAGCGGGCTTTGCGCCTTTTGGTTCGGAGCCGCAGTTTTTTAATAAGGATAAGAAATGGCTTTTGATCGCTTCAATGAGAAACCGCCGCGTCGTGAGCGTCGCTTCGGAGATCGTCAGAATTTTGGAGAGCGGTTTGGCGACAGAGGTGCAGAGCGCCCGTTTGACCGCTTTTCTGGTCGCGGAGAACGCCAGCAGTTTGATCGCCGCGATCATCGGGATTATGAGGGTCGTCCCGCCTTTGGTGATCGTCCTCGCTTTTCCGGCAAGCCCGGATTCAAGAGGTTTGAAGGGCAAGGACCGTCGCGGTTTGATTCTGCAACTCGATCCGGTCCTCGCGCCAAAGCTGTAGAAACGCGTCGTTTTGCCGAACGCAACGCTTTTGTGCAGACGGCAACCGTGCGGCTGGATGCGGATGTGGCCAAATACTTTAAGACGGCCGAAGACGTCAACCGTGCATTGCGTCAGGTTGTTGCGCTTGCCGCTCTTGTAAAGGCTCCTCAGGAAGCCGAAGCCCCTGCTGCGGGCTCTGAAGCCGAAGCTGAGAAAATGCAGGCCTCGGAGGAGGCGCTCGAAGTGCCCGAGCAGTCCAAGCTCGAGAACTCTGAGCTTGAGGCAGAAAAGGAAAATCAGGAAGAATCTCGCAGCGACGCTTAAGCGAGATGGACAGGACCATCAGCTAAACTAGCGGGTGCTTGAAGCACAACAGCAGGTTCACTACGGGCTTTTTGAACATGATTACGAAGCAGCAGTTTTGGCGCCGTGTAGATATGCGCACGCGTTTGAAAGCCGGCCAGGTTTTTGACGTCGTCATCATTGGCGCCGGCGCGACTGGTCTGGGAATTGCCGTTGATGCGGCAAGCCGAGGGCTTTCGGTGGCCGTGCTCGACGCGCAGGACTTTTGCGCCGGCACGTCTTCACGCTCAACCAAGCTTATCCACGGCGGCGTGCGGTACCTGTCCAATCCTCGGAACTGGCCGCTGATCAAGGAAGCGCTTTTTGAAAGACGTTTGCTGCTGCAAAACGCTCCGCAGCTGGTGCGCCCTCAGAGCTTCGTCGTGCCTTGCTACAGCTATGCGCAGGCGCTTTGGTACGGAGCGGGATTGGGACTCTACAGTCTGCTGTCGTCCGGAGGCAAGGGCATGCACGGCGTCACGCTGAGCGGGCGCATGGGTGCGCTCGGGCAGCTTCCCGGGATTGCCCGCAAAGGGCTCAAGGCGGCGCTTTCGTATTCTGATGCGCAGTTCGACGATGCAGGTCTTGCCATGGCGCTGTTGCGTACTGCCGTCAAGGCGGGAGCCGCAGTGCTCAACCATGCTGCCGTCTGCAGCATGGAGCACGATGGCCGGCGCATTACCAGCCTGACAGTGCACGACAAGATCAAGAATGTGAAGTTGAACATCTCCGGCAAGGTGGTGATGAACTGCGCGGGTGTTTGGGTGGATTCGGTACGCAGGATGGTCGATGTGGAGGTTTCGCCTCTGGTGCGCATTTCGCGCGGCACGCATATTGTGCTGGACCGCTCCTTTATGCCGACGGGCAATGCGATGGTGGTGCCGAAGACAAGCGACGGACGCGTGCTTTTCTGCATCCCCTGGCAGGGCCGGCTGCTCGTCGGCACTACGGACATAGAGCAGGGCCAGGCGCCTTTTGATCCGCAGCCGACATCCGATGAGATTGATTTTCTGATTGACAACGCCAACAAGTACCTCACGCGGCAAATCCGGCGCGAGGACGTCAAGGCGAGTTTTGCCGGCCTCAGACCTCTTTTCAACTCCAAACGCACTGGGCTCAATGAGGGAACGGCCAATATGACGCGTTCGTATGCCGTCGTGCCCGAGTTTGGAAATATGCTCACTGTCGTCGGCGGCAAGTGGACGAGTTATCGCGCCATGGCCGAGCTTGCTTTGAAAACCGCTCAGCAGATGCGGCTGGTGCCGATGTGCGGCTGCATGACGCGTTCTTTGCCGCTGGTCGTGCAGAATCGCTTGGAACTTGAGTCGCTGCAGCGAGATCTCCTGCAAAACGGAGCGCCCCGTACGCCGGCCGAAAAGGAAAGACTGCGCACGCTGATTGGGGTGGAGGTCTTTACGTCTGGCGTGTGCACGGCACAGGATTTTCTGTTCAGGCGTCTTCGCATAGGAGTGCTTGATGCGGCGCTTGCCAAAGAGCTGGAGCCTCTTGTGACGGAGACCGTTAAAGACTGTCTGAGAGGACGAGAGGCCAGGCGCTTTAGAAGCCGTTATGGGTTCTGAAGATCAGAACAATGGCCAGAGCTGTGGAAAACACAGGTTGAGTCTTGTTTTTTCAGGAAAAAATATGTCCTCTCATTGACATGAAGGACTCTGCGTGACATAATCACGCTCTTTCCTACGCAAGGAAAGAGGTGCGTGCGTGTCTTTTTGTTGAAAAACAAAGCACTGCATGCATTTGGTTAATAAAAAAAGGTTTCGTCAACCGGTTGAGTCCGGGAGCGAAACGGCGAGGTTATCTATCCATGTACGCAATTATCAAGACCGGCGGCAAGCAGTATCGCGTTGCCGAAGGTGAATTCCTCAAGGTTGAAACGATTGACGCCGAAGAAGGTGCTGAGGTCGTTCTCAACGAAGTGCTGCTCGTGAGCACCGAAGAAGGCCTCAAGGTCGGCACTCCTTTGGTTGAAGGCGCCAGCGTGACGGCTACCGTCACCCACCATGGCCGTCACGACAAGGTTCGTATTTTCAAGTTCCGCCGCCGCAAGCACTCCATGAAGAGCGCCGGCCATCGCCAGAACTACACCGAGCTCAAGATCACCAAGATCCAGGCTTAATTGAGAAACGTCAGCTATTAGGAAGAAAAACAAATGGCACACAAGAAAGGTGGCGGTTCCACCCGCAACGGTCGCGATTCTCAGGCCAAGCGTCTGGGCGTCAAGGTTTTTGGCAATGCAATGATCAACGCCGGCGGCATCATCGTGCGTCAGCGCGGCACGCAGTTCCATCCCGGCGACAACGTCGGCATGGGCCGTGATCACACCCTCTTTGCAAAGGTCGACGGCGTCGTGACCTTTGAAGTGAAGGGACCGAAGAACAATCAGTACGTCAAGGTTGTTCCGGTTGCCGGCTAATTAAGGCCGCATCAGTCGGTGGTGCCGACTGAGCCAAACTATCCCAAGCCCTGGACGGGAATTCTCTCGTGCAGGGCTTTTCGCGTCAATATGGCAGAATAATTTTCGCAGCGCGTTTTTTTTTGGAGGAGCACGACGTGAAATTCGTTGATGAGGCCCGCATTGAAGTCCAGGGCGGAAAGGGCGGCAATGGAGCGGCGAGTTTTCGCCGTGAAAAATTTATTCCCAAAGGGGGGCCTGACGGCGGTGACGGCGGTCGCGGCGGGAGCGTTTATGCAATCGCTGACCGCAACATCAATACGCTTGTCGATTATCGCTACACGCGCAAGTTCTTTGCGCCAAATGGAGAAAACGGCCGGGGTGCCGACTGCTTCGGTGCCGGCGGAGAGGATATTGTGCTGCGCATGCCGGTGGGAACGCTCATTGTTGATGAGACAACAGGCGAGACCGTGGCGGATTTGACGCATCACGGCGATAAGAAGCTTTTGGCTGCCGGCGGCAAAGGCGGTCTGGGAAATCTGCATTTCAAGACGAGCGTCAACCGCGCGCCGCGGCAGTTTACGCCTGGAGAGCCTGGGCAGTACCGACAGCTCAAGCTGGAGCTGAAAGTACTGGCCGATGTCGGACTTCTTGGGCTTCCCAATGCAGGAAAGTCTACTTTCATTACGGCGGTTTCCAATGCGCGTCCCAAGATTGCCGACTACCCCTTCACGACTCTGCATCCGCACCTTGGCGTGGTTCGGGTCGGACCTGAGCAGAGTTTTGTTGTTGCAGATATCCCTGGCCTGATTGAGGGCGCCAGCGAAGGTGCAGGACTTGGGCATCTTTTCTTGAGACATTTGTCGCGCACCAGCCTTTTGCTGCACATTATTGACTGTGCGCCGATGGATGAGTCGGCAGACCCGATTGCGCAGGCCAAGGCGCTTGTCGAGGAACTTGGGAAGTTTGACGAAGAGCTTGAGGAAAAACCCCGCTGGATCGTGCTCAACAAGATTGATCTGGTGCCCGAGCAAGACAGAGCAACGCTCATCGAGACTTATCGACGGGAGTTGGGGGCAGAGCGGCCCATATTCGTCATGAGTGCAGCTACGCGCGAGGGAACGACCGAGCTCATCAAGGCCATTGCCCAGGAGCTCGAACAAAGTCGTCAGCAGTTCAATGCGCGCAGCGATGCTCTGGAAGATGTGCGCTTTAGCGCAGACCGCGAAAACGACCAGGAAAATCAGTAAAAATTAAAAGGGCGGCGAAGAGACTTTCGCTCGTCCTTTTTTTCAAGGTGACAAGATGATGCAAAGTGCAGTGGCGAGCGCGCGGCGCGTAGTGGTCAAGGTGGGCAGCGCGTTGGTGACAAATGACGGACGCGGTCTTGACCGTGAAGCTATCGAAAAATGGGCAACCCAGATTTCGGCATTGCAGCACGACGGCAAGCAGGTGATATTGGTCAGTTCGGGGGCAGTTGCCGAAGGGGTGCTGCGTCTAGGCTGGGAGAAGCGGCCTTCGCGCATCTGTGAAGTGCAGGCGGCTGCGGCTGTGGGGCAAATGGGGCTTGTGCAGGCTTATGAAACGAGTTTTGCCAAGCACGGCATCAAGACGGCGCAAATTCTTCTGACGCATGCCGACTTGTCCAATCGCGAGCGTTATCTCAATGCACGCGATACGGTCGCAGAGCTCTTGTCTCTGGGCGTTGTTCCCATCATTAATGAAAACGATACGGTTGTTACCGATGAAATCAAAGTAGGCGACAACGATACCCTTGCCTCGCTTGTGACGAATTTGATTGAAGCAGACGTGCTGGTGATTCTCACGGACCAGAAGGGGCTTTATTCAGCAGATCCGAGAAAGGATCCGCAGGCAAAGTTTATTGCGGTTGCGACGGCGGGAGATCCTGCTATTGAACAGATGGCAGGAGGTGCGGCCAGCTCTCTGTCAAAGGGAGGCATGATCACCAAGGTGCTTGCCGCCAAGCGTGCGGCGCGAAGCGGGGCGGCGACTGTGATTGCTTCCGGGCGGGAAGAAAATGTTCTGGTGCGTCTTTGTGCAGGAGAGCTCATCGGCACGCAGCTCAATGCCACCCATGCGCCATTGCATGCACGGGCAATGTGGCTTGCCGATCAGCTCAGAAGCCAAGGATCGCTGCTGCTCGATGAGGGGGCGGCCAGGGCGCTGCTGGACCATAAGACAAGTCTTTTGCCTGTGGGTATTCGGGCTGTTATCGGCGAATTCGTCAGAGGCGACGTGGTGAGCTGTTTGACGCCTGAAGGCACAGAACTTGCTAGAGGACTTGTGAATTATTCTTCCTCAGAGCTGCGCCGCATTCAGGGGCGACATACCGAAGAGCTTGGAGCGATTTTGGGCTACGCGCCGCTTCCTGAGGCCATACACCGAGACAATCTGGTCATGCTCGTTAAAAAGCAATTGGTCGGCGTCTAAACGCCTCCCTGGTAGCCGTTTTGCCGCCATGCCTCAAAAACCGTGACGGCAACGGCGTTGCTCAAGTTCAGGGATCTGTTTTTGGGCATCATCGGAAGTCGGATGCGTCGTTCTTGAGGGAATTGTTCGCGTATAGCATCGGGCAGGCCTTTTGTTTCACAGCCGAAGACAAGCCAATCGCCTGGCTCAAAGCGCATGCTTGAAAAGATGGATGAGCCTTTCGTCGTCATTGCAAACATGCGCTCGCGTTTGGGCGACTCCTGAGATAAAAACGTTTCCCAGTCGGGGTACGTTTTGAGCGTCGTGAACTCGTGGTAATCGAGCCCTGCGCGAATCAAGTGCTTGTCGTCAATGGAAAATCCCAGCGGTTCGATCAAATGCAGCGTGCAGCCGGTGTTTGCGCACAGACGAATGGCATTGCCCGTGTTGGGGGGAATCTCTGGATGAACAAGTACGACGTGAAACATGGCGGCCTAAAAAAACAGTGCCGCAAAATCTTGTGGCGGCACGCAGCGCGTATTTTAAATCTGCTTTTGCGGATTAACCGATATCTTCTTTGCTTGCAAGCAGAGCATCGCGCATCTTGCTCAAGGCTTTTTTCTCTATTTGCCGTATGCGCTCTGCGGAAACGCCAAGTTCATCGGCAAGCTCCTGCAGAGTTTTTGGCACATTGTTTCCTTGAGAGTCCTCATTGAGCCAGCGAGAGCGAATGACATGCTGGCTGCGGGCGTCGAGCGCATTGATTGCTTTTTTAAGCTGCTCTCGGGCCATTTCTTCTCGGCTTTTTTCTTCAAGAATGGTTTCGGGTTCGTCTTCTTCTCGAGAAAGCCAGTCGATGGGAGCCATGGATGGACTGGCTGAATCCTCATCCGCATCGCCGCGGCCGTCGATGGAGGTGTCGCCGCCCGACATGCGAGCCTCCATTTCTCGGACTTCTTCAGGCTTGACGTCAAGCGTTTGGGCAATGCGCTGGGTCTCTTCCGTGGTGAGAGTTTTGTCGCTGTCCTTCATTTGGCGCAGGTTGAAAAAGAGCTTGCGCTGGTTTTTTGTTGTCGCCAGCTTTACCAAACGCCAGTTGCGCACGACGTATTCCTGAATTTCGGATCGAATCCAGTGCACGGAAAAGGTCATCAATCTGACGCCGCGGTCAGGATCGAAGTGTTTGATGGCCTTCATCAGCCCGATGTTGCCTTCTTGAATCAGATCGGCGTAGGGCAGGCCGTAGCCAAGATAGCCGCGGGCAACCGAAACGACCAGACGTAGGTGGCTCAACACCAGCTGCTGCGCCGCGCTGAGGTCTCCAGCGTCGCGCAGACGAACGGCAAGATCGTGCTCTTCTTCGGCGGAAAGTATGGGCGCCAAGTTGGCGGCTCTGATGTAGGCTTCGAGATCGCCGAGCTGCGGAATGACGGCAGGCAGCCTCGCGGGCTGGTAGGGAACAACAGCGCCGGCCGAGGCCGGACGGGTTTTGAGCGCCCGGCAGGTTACAGTGGGAGAGTCTTGCGCATCAATGACATCGGTATCTTCAAGATTGTCATCCTCGACATCAATGATGTCCTGATCTTCGTGCATGCGGTTGGTCAAAGCGAAAGGAACTGCAAAAGAAATGAAAATTGTTGTTCATCAGCCGCCTGACAGATGCGGACGGCCCTTATTGTATCGCCAACATGCTTGGAATTAGGCGCAAAGCAAAACCTTTTACTGCGGCTGCGCGTGAACTCTGGCAATGGCGTCTGAAGCAGCAAAGGAGCCTACCAGCCCCCCGAGGATGGAGGCGGCGGCAACATACAGGATGCACCAGTCGGCCGCCGGCATTTTCAGCACTATCGTCACCCCGTACAGAGATGCAAAGTCCGCAATGGGCTTTGCAAGCAGGTGAATGCCCAGCGCAGTAATGCCCAGCGAAACCACAGCCGCCAGCATCAGCGTGAGCACGCCTCGCCAGCAATACGGACGGCGAATGAAGGCTTGTGTGGCGCCGAAGAGATAAAGAGCACGGATCTCATCGCGCTGAGCATTCGTGGTGAGGCGTACTGAAGCGAAAATGACAAGCAGCACAAGCAAAAAGACTACGGTGCCTAGAATCATGAGCATGACGCTCAAAGCCTGATAGAGGGAGGCTAAGTGCTTTGTCCAGCGGTCATCGTAGGCAACAGTGTCAACATTGTCCATTTTGCGAATGCTCTCAGCACACTCTTCGAGCTCCTCGGTTGTGGCGCCGTTGACGGCCGTGGCGATCACAATGTCGGGCAGCGGGTTGTTCTGAGAAACTTCTCCCTTGAGGCCCAGAGTTTTATTGACCAGTTCGAGGGCTTCCTTTTTATCCATGACGCGCACGTCATCGATAATCGACAGCTCCTTGATGCTCTGGGAGAGCTTTTCAACAGAAGCCTTTCCGGCACTTCGATCTGCAAAAATCGTCATTTCGGTGTGGGTGGGCACATCGAAAATCGGATTGGACAGTGAAAGAGCAAGCGTACCGAGAAAAAAAGGAATCGTAAGCGCAAGCCCGGCAAGGCTGAGCGCCATTCCAAAAAGACCCTTGTATTGAAAAATAGCCCTGGCCGTTTGACGGCATGCCCAGACTCGGCTGCTGACAAAGCTCATGGATTCCCCTCTTTTCTAGCCGTTGAGCATAATCGGCCGACAGGCCGCAGTGTTGGGATAAAGCTCGATGTGCGAGGCGACGATGACAGAAACGCCGGTGAGCGAGACATTGCCCAGCAGATCCATCAGATGCTGAGCATTGTCGATGTCGAGGTGCGCGCAGGGCTCATCGGCCAGAACCACGACAGGGCGGTTGACAATGGCGCGAGCCAAACACGCAATTTGTTTTTGTCCGGCAGACAGCGCAGCGGGATATTTGGCTGCAAGATCTTCTATTCCGCACTCCTTCATGGCACGATCAGCCCTCGCGCGAGCTTCTCCGTATGACTCCTCGGACGCAAGAGCGGGAAGCATGATGTTTTCAGCAATCGTTCTGTCTTCAAGCAGCAGGCACTCCTGGATCATGATGCCCATGGAGCGGCGAACAAAAAGCATTTGCCGTTCTGTGAAGTCGTTGATGCAGTCGCCTGCGACAAAGATTTGGCCAAAGCTCGGGCGCTTGATGCCGGCGATCATATTGAGCGCCAGCGACTTGCCCGAGCCCGTAGGCCCCTGCAGACAGACAAACTCCCCTCGGGTCACGTTGAAGGTGATCCCGTTGATCTGACGAACGCCGTTGCGGTCTTCAATGCCGGCGTTGATGAGCTCAATGAGAGGAACGTTGACGCCTGAAGTCATAATCGAAGTTGAAAAATTCTTGCTTTGAGGATGTGCTGCAACTAAATCAGTTCAAAGTAAAAGCCGACGCGAGACCAAATGATTGACTCCTGTTCAAGCAAATAGCCGGTCAACGGATGCCGCTGCAGCCATTGAGGATCAACGCTCAGAGAAAATACGGTGATGTCGCGATCTTTGCTTTCTGTCAGCTTGAAGCGCGGCAAGTGCACGGTGCGGCGGGCATGCGCGAATATCACGGCAAGGCGCAAGGCAAGAATCATGCGGGCCAGCGTGGGATTTGCAAGCGAAGCTTCGACTTTTCTGAGGTTCCCCCTCTGAGCCAGCACGAGGGTGCCCATTACGCTCTGATCATATTTTGAAAAACCGGGAAGATCCGAATTCATCAAAATGTACTGACTGTGGCGGTGGTAGCCGCTGGGGCTGATGAGGCGGCCCGTTTCATGCAGCATGGCAGACCACTGCAGAAGCTTGCGTGCGGGATGCGAGCTTTCGGAAGAATCCAGTTCCGTGAAGAATTTGTCTGCAAGAGCTGCAACGCGCGCAGCCTGCTGCTTGTCGACGCCTGAGCGCTTTGTGAGCGAGGCAACCGTTCCGTCGCGCGCATCGCGCTGCTCTTGGCGGCCAAGCATGTCGTAGAGCAGACCGACGCGCAACGCCCCTGAAGCAGGCCGCATTTCCTTTATCTTGAATGAGTCGAAAACTGCACTCAGCACAGCCAGGCCGCCGGCAATGACTTCGCGGCGATCTTCTTTAAGACCAGGGAAGCGCAGCTTCTTCACATCGCCGGCACTGACCAGCTCTCGGCGAAGTTCTTTTAAGAGTGCAGGAGTAACTGTACCGTTGGTCAGGCCGGAAGCCTGCCCGATGTCTGCTACGGCACCGATCGTGCCGGCGCTGCCGTAGGCCGCGTCCCAATTGCGCTGGCTGAAGATTTGATGGGCTTCTTCGAATTCTGCTTGTGCAGAGAGCTGAGCGTTTTTCAGTGCGCGCGCAGTGATTTTTCCTCCGGGGAAGAATTCCAGCGACGTGTTGACGCAGCCGACATGGAAAGACTCGCATTCCTTGGCGATGAATCCGCAGCCGACAATGAGCTCTGTTGAGGCTCCGCCAATGTCGACGACCAGGCGTTTTTCAGATGAGGGAGGCAGCGTATGCGCGCATCCGGAAAAAACCAGACGAGCCTCTTCACGGCCGGCAATGATTTCAATGGGATGCCCAAGGGCTTCTTCTGCCTTGGGCAGAAATTCTGCTGAATTTTTGGCAACGCGAAGCGCTTGCGTGCCGACGGCTCGAATGTTTGTCTCAGGAATGCCTTCAAGCTTTTCGCGGAAGCGGCTGAGCGCATCAAGTGCACGGCGCTGGCACTCAGGGGTAAAAGCGCCGTCTTCGTCAAGACCGCCGGCCAGGCGCACCGTTTCCTTCCAATAACTTTCTGTCACGATGCGTTCGCCGTCCACACGACCAACTTCTACGCGAAAGCTGTTGCTGCCAAGGTCGACTGCACCAAGCAGCTGGCCGTTGCTGAAAGTATTTTCCGTCGTCATGATTCAATCAAAAAAAGAATGCTTGAAACAAGTATCAGTAATTTAGCAGTGCTGCAGCGCAACTATGCATCCAACCCGACGAGAGCGCTTGCGAAGGCGTGCGCGTCGAAAGGCTGCAGATCGTCGATTTGCTCGCCGACGCCGACAAAATAAATCGGCAGCGGCTTGTCGCCTCTTTCTGCTGTAATGGCCAGCAGCACGCCGCCCTTTGCCGTTCCGTCAAGTTTTGTGACGATCAGTCCCGTCAGGCCCGCGTAGGCGTCAAACGTTTTAACCTGCGTGAGTGCATTTTGGCCGTTGGTCCCGTCCACAACAAGAATAACCTCATGCGGAGCGCCGGGCATGGCCTTGGCCTGAGAGCGGCGGATGCGTCCGAGCTCCTCCATGAGGTTGCTTTGTGTAGGCAGCCGCCCAGCCGTATCGGCGATCACCACGTCCATGCCGCGCGCAATGCCTGCACTGACGGCGTCAAAAACCACGGCAGCCGGATCTCCGCCGTTTTGCGAAACGACTTCAATCTTGTTGCGTTCTCCCCATACCGCGAGTTGTTCTCGAGCCGCAGCACGAAAAGTGTCGGCTGCTGCCAAAAGAACTTTTTTGTCGCGCGCAGCCAGCCATTTGGCTATTTTTCCGATGGTTGTCGTTTTGCCGGCGCCGTTGACCCCGGCCATCATGATGACCAGCGGTTTGGCGGCATCAAGATCAAGAGGCTTTTGAGCAGGGGCAAGCATGCGCTCGATTTCATCGCGCAGGGCCAGGCGAACCTCTTCGCGTTCTTTGAGCCCCTTGAGCTTCACCGTATCGCGCAGACGCTGTAGGATAAGGGTAGTCGGCCGATAACCTATATCAGCAGCAATGAGAGACTCTTCGAGTTCTTCGAAGAAATCTTCATCGACGACACCGCCAGAAAACAGGCCGACCAAATTTACGCGCGTGCGCGCTAGGCCTTCTTTTAACCGCGAAAAAAATCCCATGGCCAGAAAAAACAAAAATTTAAAAACCGACGCAGCCAGATGCTGCAGACAATCGGAGAAAAAAGGTCATCCCGCTAGTTTACCAACCAGATCTCAGTCAAGGGGCGCAGTGCGCATTGTAGGAGGCATTTATAAGCGCACGCCGCTTGCTGTTGGAAATCGCCCCGGGCTGAGACCGACGCCGGAACGCGTTCGTGAGACAGTGTTTGATTGGCTCAACCATTTGCTGGGCGGTCTGACAGGGATTTCCTGCTGCGACATGTTCGCCGGGTCCGGCGCATTGGGACTGGAGGCGGCAAGCCGCGGAGCCGAACTCGTGGTCAGCATTGAGCTTGATCGCCGGGGATGCGAGCAGCTGAGGGCTGTTGTTGAGAAGCTGGGGGCGGGAGATGTTGTGCAGGTTGTGCAGGCCGATGCGTTGTCCTGGCTGAGCAAAAGCGAGCAGCTCTTTGACGTGATATTCATTGATCCTCCCTTTGCGGCAGACCTGCACAAGCCGGCAGCTGCGGCTGCTTTAATGCGCCTCAAGCCGCAGGGGCTGGTGTACTTGGAATCGGATAGGGATTTTGACGAGCAGGCGCTCGCGGACATGGGGCTTGAGACAGTCAGAAGCGGCAAGGCCGGCGCGGTGTTCTACCGTTTGACGGCAAGGGCGCGTCCCAAGCAGGGATAACCAAAAAACGAAAACTGCCGCAGTGATGTGCAGCTAAAACTGTTTCTAGCCCAGCTGCGGGATTTGGTTCTCAAGGCTAAAGAGTGTTCTGAGTTCGTCTGCCGGCAGGTCGCCGATCCATGTCTCGCCCGCAGAAACAGTCATGTCGGCCAGATCCTTTTTAGAGGATAGCAGTTCGTTGATGCGCTCCTCGAAGGTGCCGGATGTGACAAAGCGATAGACGATGACGTCTCGCCGCTGCCCGATGCGGTAGGCTCGATCGGTAGCCTGAGCTTCGACAGCAGGATTCCACCAAAGATCATAGTGAATGACGGCCGAGGCAGCCGTGAGGTTTAGGCCCGTTCCGCCGGCTTTGAGCGAGACGATAAGCGTGCGGACGCTGCGATCTGTCTGGAAGCGGTCGACCATTTCTTGACGCTTGGAAGCTGGCACGCCGCCGTGAAGGAAGTCAACGCTTTCGCCTGCTGCAATTTGTATCCAAGTTTGGAGTCGTTCGCCCATCTCCCGGTACTGTGTGAAAATCAGAACCTTCCGATTGGCTTCGTGGCAGCGCTCGAGCGTATCGAGCAGTGCGGCTCCTTTGCCTGAATCAGGTCTCGGAGCTTTGCTTTTGAGATATTGAGAAGGAGAGTTGCAAATTTGCTTGAGTGCCGTGATGAGCTTGAGCACGGCACCACGGCGGATGATGCGGGCAACGCCGCGCTTGGCGTCGTCGGCTTGCCTGGCTTCAAGTTCTATCTTCTCAATGCGGAGCATCGCAGCATTGAGTGTTTTTTGGTAAAGCCCGGCTTGTTCGGGCGTGAGCGTAGTGAACAAATCCATGCTGCTGCGCTCGGGCAAGTCGGCAATGATCGACTTGTCGCTTTTGAGGCGGCGCAGCATGAAAGGCGCCGTGAGACGACGAAAAGCCTGTGCGGCATGCTGGTCGTGAGCTGCTTCAATAGGAGCGGCAAAGGTGTTCTGAAAGTCGCGAGCTGACCCCAACAGGTGCGGCTGCACGACGTCGAAAATTGACCAGTACTCCATCAGACGGTTTTCTACCGGAGTGCCGGTCATGGCAATCGTTTGTGCAATTCTGAGCGAGCGCACGGCCATGCTCTGCGAAGAAGCTGCATTTTTGATTGCCTGCGCTTCATCAAGAATCAACAGGCGCCAGCCGTAGTCAGCCAAGAGCTGCGCGTCGCGGCGTACGGTGCCGTAGGTTGTGAGCGTTATGTCGGGGGCCTTCTGCTTTGGGGGCAGGAAGCGGTTGGGACTGTGATAGATGTCTGTTGTCAGACCGGGGGAGAACTTCTTGATCTCACGCGCCCAATTTGCAAGAAGCGTCGTGGGTACGACGACAAGCACCTTGTTTTGGTCTAGTTCCCGGCTTTCCTTTAGGGCTGTGACGGCTGCAATGACCTGAAGCGTTTTGCCCAGTCCCATGTCGTCGGCAATCAAAGCTCCAAGGCCAAGCCTCAGATTTTTCATGAGCCAAGCGTAGCCTCGCTGCTGATAGGGACGCAGAGAGGCATGCAAGCCCGCAGGAGGAGCAATGTCGGCGACGGTGTTTAATTTTTGCAGTTGTTTCAAAACATCTGCGGAAAGACGCACTTCGCAGCCGTCAAATTCGCCGATAAATGCTGCACGCACTTTTTCTAAGTATGAGGGCTGCGGCTGCTCTCTGAGGGTGCGGACAAGCCTTGCCAGAGCTTCGGGATCAAGATAAACAAAATCATTGTCCAAGCGCACGACTTCTCCGGCGTGCTCTACAAGTTTTTGCATTTCTTCGGCAGATAGCTCCCGATCTCCGAGGGCGGCTTTCCATTCGAATTTTGAAAGAGCATCTTTGGCGAGCAGAGCATCGCTCTTTGTTTTGCCTGTTCCGACCGAGGCTACAAGTCGGGGAGTCAGCACGCGTCTTAGCGACTGCGGCAGCATGAGTATGACGCCCAACGCCGTCAGCACGGGCGCGGCGTCAAACAGAAACTCCTTAAGCTGCCTTGCATTCAGCGTGACCGGCCGGCCTTTGGTTTGCAGAATTTGCGTCAGAACAGGACAGGCCTCTGCCAAAGTCTTG
The DNA here is from genome assembly GCA_944390715.1 of uncultured Duodenibacillus sp. Taxonomy (GTDB): domain Bacteria; phylum Pseudomonadota; class Gammaproteobacteria; order Burkholderiales; family Burkholderiaceae_F; genus Duodenibacillus. The sequence continues at coordinate 38,276 of CALXQS010000002.1, forward strand.
AGTACATTGACAGCGGCAAGACGTTCACCCGCAAATGCTGGAGAAGTTAAAAGAGTCTTGAGCATGACGGGCTTAAGCTGGTCGTAGAACAAGCCGTCCTTTACGGTGTTTTGAGACGTTTGTGCGCTCGGCGGCATTGACGCGTCAGCATTTTGCTGTAGAGCATCGCCGGGATTTTTGCCTGCAGCTTGTCTGCCGAGAATGCCGAAATTGATTTTGACGCCGTCGGGATGCGTGCGTGCGGTGAGAACGGGCCTCCACGGGTAGCCGTCGCTTAAGAGAAAGGCACGGAAATAGCGTGTGAAAGCTTGTGTGAAGCTTTGCGGCGTACGGCCGTCGAGTTCAGAGACGCTCTGACAGGATGCCAAAAGATATTGAGGTTCAGGATCGATGTTTTCGGCAGCATCGGCAATGAAGCTGTTGATGATGGCAGAAAGCACAAAGAGAACCGCATGCTGCGCAAAACGAGGATCTTCGGTATTGAAGTCGATGGTTGGATCTATCAATGAAGCTGCCCAGGGGCTGATGCCGCGGGCTAGATCCTCAATCAAGCGGGATGTTTGCGGTTCGTGCACCATCGGCGTCCACCAAAGGCGGGGACAGAGATCGGCGTCGCGTCGAGCAATGATGGGAATAGGCGCGAGCGCCTCTGCTGACAAAAGCGCCAGAGCCCCCTTGGCAAGCGCTTGAAAGCATTCAACCTGTGCCGGCATCTGCTCGACGGCAAGCGCAGCAGCGGCAAGAAGGCATCGGGCAAGGGCGCCGCGACGGGATTCTTGGCGCTGTTCGCAGCTTGCCGTGCGCGCCCGGGGCTTCTTGTAGATGACTCTTGTAAAGCAAGCCGTCTCTGCGCCAGCAACAATGCCGGCTGCAGGGTGCACGAGGGCATGTTTGCCCCAAGCCTTGTCATCAAAGCCGGTGTTCACAAGCAGCGCTCGACGAATTTCTTCAGGCTGGTCGCTTTCGATCAAAGCCGACTTTGCCTTTGTCATGCGGGCAGCCCGATGCAGCAGAACGCGCAGTTGGCTGCGCATGCTTTCTTTGGAGAAAGGACGGAATTTCTCCGGCAACAGTGCCGCAAGCGTTTCCGACATGTTCGGCAGCTCTGTAAAGTCGATGTTTCTCAATACCTTCAGGGCTTGTTCTTCGCTGAGCGTTTCTGGCGCGGACAGACCTTTGGCGGCATCTTTGAGAAATTCAAAAGGCAGCTTGGGGCGTTCTTGTTCGATGCTGCGAAGATCGACCCCGCGTTTTTTCATTTCTTCCTGCAGATCAATGCCGCGCGTGAGAAACACAAAAAAAGGGTCGCGGTCGATTTGATCGAGCAGCAAATAAAAAAGGGCGGCAAGGTGTTTGCAAAAGGGCGACACGTCCGGACAGCTGCAGTCAGGGTGCAGATCAGTCCAATGCGAAGGGAAAAGGTTGATTTTGAATGAGTTGCAGATGTCAAGAAGCTGCGCGGGCAATTCTCCGTCAATGATTTGCGCGGCTAGAGATGGTGCGCCGGCAACGGCAGCGATGAGCTTGCTGCGGCGATCTGCTTCAATGGGGGTAAAGCGAAACCTTACCTCGTAAGGCGCGTAGGCGCTTCCCTCGACAAGAGCCGAGAGAGTCAGCGTCGTTTTGTCAAACTCTACGTTGAAGACTTTCCCTGACTGGTAGTACGCGCGTCCTCGGCCGAGACGGTTTTCATCAGGAACGCCGCTGAGGGCTTTGAGCCAGGCTGCGCCCCACCAAGTTTGTCCGTAAGTGCGTCTTTTGGCCATAAAAGAGAGAAAAAACAAGAGATCGGAATTTTAAAGGGTGCGGGCAGGCAGAAATGCCGATTCGCATCGACGGAAGAAGCAGGACGGAACAGGAATTGTAGAAGCATAGAAGGTGCAAATTTTCTTTGCCGGCGGGGTGGTTGCTAAAATAGCCATTTCCTTCGTTTTCCATGTTTCTTTACGACAATGGTTTTGGCTGTCTATCCGGGCACATTTGACCCGATGACTCTTGGGCATGAAGACGTGCTTGATCGGGCCCTGTCGCTTTTTGGGCGCGTGATCGTGGCGGTTGCCAAGAGCGAGCGCAAAAAGCCGCTTTTTACGCTCGAGGAAAGACTTGATCTCGCCCGAGAGCTCGTGCGCGGCAAACCAGGCGTAACGGTGATGGGCTACGAAGGGCTCTTGTGTGATTTCGTGCATGAACAAGGTGCCCGAGTGATTGTGCGCGGCGTGCGCGCGGTGAGCGATTTCGAATATGAATTTCAGCTTGCCGGCATGAACCGCGAACTGGCTTCCGAGGTGGAGACGGTGTTTTTGATGCCGGCGTTGCCGTATCAGTTCGTGAGCGGCAGTTTTGTGCGTGAAATTGCATCCATGGGAGGCGACGTCTCGAAATTTGTCTCGCCTCTGACCAAACAGCTGCTCGAAAAGAAATTTTCTATGAATCGGGCCGGCTGACGGATGAAAATATATTTCGAGACAAGGAAAATAAAACCGTGTCGTTGATCATTACCGACGAGTGCATCAACTGCGACGTCTGCGAACCCGAGTGCCCTAATCAGGCGATATTTTTTGGTGCGGAGCACTATCAAATTCGTCCCGGCCGCTGCACTGAATGCGTGGGGTTTTACGATTCTCCGCAGTGTCAAAAGCTCTGCCCGATCGAGGGGGGCATCATCGTTGATGCACAACGTGCGGAAACGCTCGAAGAGCTTCAGCGCAAGGCGGTGCGTCTGAGAATCGGCGCAGGACTGGATCAGTTGATCCGGAATCAAGACAAATCTGAATCACAAAACTAAATTCAATTAAATTCGGGTGTTGAGAGACTGTTTTTTTAGAGGTTTTTCGATATCTGAACACGAAGGGAAACACAATGCAACCTTATGCTGCTGAGTGGTGGTCTATTCTGCCGCCGATTGTTGCCATCGGTCTGGCTCTGTTGACCAAGGAAGTTTTCTCCTCGCTGCTGGTGGGCATCTTTACCGGAACGCTCATATACGCCTGCGGGACCAATGCCAACATTCTGATGGGCACCATGGAGACGGCCTTTTCATTGATGGCCAAGAAGGTGGACTTCAATATTCTGATCTTCTGCTCATTGTTGGGCGCTCTGGTTTATTTGATTAGTCTTTCCGGCGGCACGGTTGCCTATGGGAAGGCTTCGACCAAGGTCATTAAAGGGCGCCGCTCATCACTGCTTTCGACAAGCGGGCTGGGCATCGCCATTTTCATTGACGACTATTTCAACTGCCTGACCGTAGGCACGGTGATGCGCCCGATCACTGACTTCTACAAGGTCAGCCGCGCCAAGCTTGCCTACATTATCGACAGCACGGCGGCTCCCGTGTGCATCATTGCTCCCATCTCGTCCTGGGCTGCGGCAGTCGGATCAAGCCTCAAGGATACGGGAGCCTTTGACAGCGACATTGGGGCGTTTGTGGCGACGATTCCCTGGAACTTCTATGCTTTGCTGTCGCTCTTCCTGGTCTTTTTCCTTTGCACGACCAACCTCGACTTTGGGCCGATGCGCCGTTCGGAACTGCGTGCAGCCCAAGGCATTGCAACCGAGGGGCCGGCAGCAGAGGCCGAAGAGCTCAAATACAACCCGAGAGGCACAATTTGGGATATGCTCGTGCCGTTGCTGGCGTTGATGCTTTTTGCCGTCTTGGCGCTGATGTATACGGGCGGCTACTGGGGAGCTGATCCGAAGTTCCATGGCTTTCAGGCTGCCATTGGAAATTCTTCTGCATCTATCTCGCTTGTGTTTGCTTCGTTCGGCGCTCTGATTGTGGCGCTGCTCATGTATGTGCCTCGCAAGCTCATGAGCTTCGGAGATTTTTTCTCTGGATCGGTGGAAGGCATGAAGCTGATGCTGCCGGCAAACATCATTCTTATCCTGGCATGGACTTTGTCGGGTGTGTGCCGCGATCTGCTCTCGACGCCGCAGTTCATGCAGCAGCTTGTGACGAGCTCAGGCATGAGCGCCATGTTCCTGCCCGTGATCGTGTTTGCGATTGCCGCATTTTTGTCTTTTTCGATGGGTACGGCCTGGGGAACATTCGGCATTCTGATTCCGATTGTCGTGCCGATTATTCAAGCGCTCGATCCGGCACTGACGGTCGTGGTGCTGTCGGCAACTCTGGCAGGATCAGTATTCGGCGACCACTGCTCCCCCATTTCCGATACGACGATTTTGTCTTCTGCGGGAGCCCAGTGCAGCCATATGGAGCATGTTTCAACACAGATTCCTTATGCCGTGCTGGTGGCCGTTTGTGCTGGCTTGGGGTATCTGGTGGCCGGCATTTCCGGCGGCAGTCTCGTGCTTTCGATGGGGACAGCCTTTGTGGCTCTTGTGGCGGCGACGGTGACGCTGCATATGCTCGGCAATAAGAAGCGAGAGTATCAGGCCGATATCAGCACTCACTGATGTACGGAAAAAATAGTGATTTCTTCTATGCGCGTCCGAAGCTGATTTGCCTCGGGCGCGTTTAGAATAACCAGATGCTTTCTTTCATCAGTTTTTCCAGCTTTGGCACAAAAGTCCCGACGCCATGATTTTCAGACGATTGCTAGTCAATGAGTTAGCCAGCAGCGCCGGAGGCGTCTTTACGGTGCTTTTTTCCATTGTGCTGACGGTGGGGTTGGTGACCATTCTTGGTCAGGCGGCCGGCGGCAGCGTGGATTCGCGGTCTGTGTTTGAACTGATGGTTTACTCCTCGCTTACCAACCTTCCGGCTCTGCTGGCGTTGTCAATCTTCATCGCCATTTTGATGGTCATGATCCGCAGCTGGCAGGACAGCGAAATGGTGGTGTGGTTCAGCTCCGGCGGGCTGAGTCTGCTCAGATGGATTTCACCGGTGCTGCGCTTCTCGCTGCCGATGATCGTGCTCGTTGCTCTGATATCGCTTGTTGTTACCCCTTGGGCAAAGGCGCAGATTGAACGAACGTCGCAGCAATTTGAACAGCGCGACGATGTCAATCGGATTTCCCCTGGACGCTTTATTGAAACAGAGGGGGGAGCGCGTGTTTTTTTCATTGAAGAAGTCAGCGAAGACGGCACCCGGATCAAGAATGTCTTCATGAGTCAAAGAAGCGGACGCGGCGAGACGATTCTCAAGGCGGATTCGGGAGAAATTCGCGTTAATGAAAACGGCATTCGCTACGTTGTGCTCAAAAACGGCCGACGTTATGACACCAGTGAAAAAGCTGATGCCGCGTGGCGCGTTGTCGATTTTGACAACTACGAACTCAGACTTGAGAGCAAGGCGGATCAGGCCTACGCCAGCCGTGATGTTGAAGAGCTTCCGCTCGACAGACTGCTGAGGCTTGATACGCCGGTAGCAAAGGCTGAGTTGGTCTGGCGCTTGTGTTGGCCCTTGGCCGCGTTCAACCTGGCTCTTTTGGCAATCCCGCTGTCGTATACGAATCCCAGAGCAGGCAAGAGCTTGAGTCTGTTGCTGGCGGTGCTGATATTCATTCTTTATCTCAACGGCATCTCAATGGCCGAGACTTGGGTTAAGACTGAGCGTGTGCCGTGGTTCGTTGCGCTGGCCGGCCTCAACGGAGCCGTATTCATTCTGACGGCGCTTCTTTTTGTGCGGCGCGTCTGGATGCAGCGCTGGCTGCCCCTGTCATTGATCGAGCTGCCGTACAAGATTTTCGGAGGCCGCAAATGAGAGTCGTAACGCGGCATCTGGCCAAGGAAATTTTGATTTCGACGGGATTTGTGCTGATATCCCTCGTGGCTCTGATTGCTTTTTTTGATCTTGTGGGGCAGGCAAAAAACATCGGCAACCGCTATGACTTCAGCATGGCGCTGTTTTTGACGGTCTTAAAGCTTCCGTCTCGCCTTTATGAGGTGATGCCGATAGCGGCGCTGCTCGGGGCTGTTTATACGATGAGCCGCTGGGCAGCGAATTCAGAGTTTACGATTCTGCGCATCTCCGGCTTGTCGCCCCTAAGGCTGGCCGTCATGCTCATGGTTCCGGCCTCGGTTCTGATTGCCGCGACGTACGCACTCGGCGAGTGGGTGACGCCGGCTGCGGACAAGATGCGAGGCGAGATGCGCACAATACTGTTTGACCGCACGCTGACCGCGCGCGGCTACGCATCAGGCGTATGGGTCAAGGATACGGTTGAGTCCGGCGCGGCCGGGGATGTAACGATGCGTTTTGTCAATGTGCACAATCTGATCGCCGGCGAAGACAGTCGCACGGGAGCGTGGCGCGTCTTCGAGTTCAATGACAAGGGCGAGCTCGTTCGCATCTTGCACGCGCCTGAGGCCAACTACATTCCAAACTCGGGCTGGCATCTGAAGGATGCCACAGTCGAGACCCTTCCGCGAGTGACGCGTGATGAAAACCCGATGGTTGAGGCCAGTACGTTTAGGCGCGGCGCTGATGTTTTGCTGGTGTCAGACATGCGGCCTGATATTTTGGGTGTTTTGACAATTAAGCCAGAACGCATGGGCATAGCGGATCTGTGGAGCTACATTGCGCATTTGGAGGAAACGCGGCAGACGACGGAGCGCTATGAAGTGGCGCTCTGGTCGAAGATTTTTTACCCGATTGCCATTTTTGTGATGCTCGCTGTGGCTATGCCTTTTGCCTATCTCAATGTCAGAAGCGGCGGCGTGTCCATTCGCATCTTTGTAGGGTTGATGATCGGCATATCCTTCTACGCCCTTAATAATATTTTCTCGTTCATGGGCATTCTCAATACGTGGCATCCGATGGTGGTGGCGCTGCTGCCGTCAACAATCATGCTTGTCTTTGCATCCATTGCCATGTGGGTTGTTGAAAGACGATAAAAGAAAAAAGAAGCGGAAAGATCGAAACAAAATCGAACTTTCCGCTTTTTTGAGGCCTGCGTCTGCTGGCAGCAGAGGCCAGCAGAAAAATCAGTGCGAGAGAATCTTCGAGAGGAATTTCTGAGCGCGTTCCGAGCGGGGCGAGTCAAAGAATTCTTCCTTCTTTGCATCTTCAAGGATTTCGCCGGCCTCCATAAAGACCACGCGGTCGGCCACCTTGCGGGCAAAGCCCATTTCGTGCGTAACGACCATCATCGTCATGCCTTCGCGAGCAAGTTCCACCATGACATCGAGCACTTCATTGATCATTTCAGGGTCAAGAGCTGATGTCGGTTCGTCAAAGAGCATGCAGACCGGGTCCATTGCCAAAGCGCGGGCAATGGCAACGCGCTGCTGCTGACCGCCGGAAAGTTGACCCGGGTACTTGGAAGCATGTTTGAGCAGGCCGACGCGATCCAAAAGGGAAAGACCGCGTTCAGTGGCTTCTTCGCGGCTGCGGCCGAGAACCTTCATTTGCGCAAGCGTCAGATTGTCAGTAATCGACAGATGCGGGAAAAGCTCAAAGTGCTGAAAGACCATGCCGACGTGCGAACGCAGTTTGGGCAGATCCGTTTTGGGGTCTCCGACGTTGATGCCGTTGATGAGGATTTCACCTTGCTGGAACGGCTCGAGAGCATTGACCGTCTTGATGAGCGTCGATTTGCCAGAGCCCGAAGGGCCGCACACCACCACCACTTCACCCTTTTCAACGGAAGTGTTGCAGTTTTTCAGAACCTGAAATGAGCCATACCACTTGCTCACGTTCTTAATTTCAATCATCGGCATCGGAGGCGATCCTTTTTCACAAGTCAAAACGAATTAAGAGGTCAGTCTGCCTTAAAGACCACAGAACAGCAAATTTTAGAGCAACCGGCCGAACGATGAAAAATTTTTCTTTGTCAAAGGACTCTTTTTTTGGTGCCAAGTTCGAGAATTGATCAGCCCTGCGCAATGACGCAGTGCTGTAAAAAAGCTAAACTCAAAAGAGTTTTTGTTCGTTAAAACGATCCTTCTACACATGTTGCGCGCAGTTGTCACGACTTTTGTCCTGCTTTGCCTAACGTCTTTGAGCTGGAGTTCTCAAAGCATTCAGAGCAAGGCGCAGCCCGATGTGAGGCCGCGGCTGGGGTTGGTGCTTTCTGGCGGCGGAGCCCGAGGCTTTGCGCACATTGGAGTGCTCAAGGCTCTGGAAGAAATGCGCATACCGTTTGATGTCATTGCCGGTACCAGCATGGGATCAATGGTAGGGGGAGGTTTTGCGGCCGGCTACAGTGCTGACGAGATTCGCGACATTACGCTTTCAGTCAACTGGCCGCGTATGTTTGCTCCAAGCGCTGATCGGGAAAAACTATCTTGGCATCGCAAAGAAGAGGATAGAGAAGGCGTCGGCAGGCGAGAAATCGGGGTGTCTGCCCAAGGAGTGAAATTTCCTGCTCAGTTTGTTCCTTCTCAGGAATTGGATATTTTTCTGCAGCGCGTCACGGAACCAGTCAATTCGGTCAATGATCTATCCCAGCTTTCCATTCCTTTTGCGGCGCTTGCGACGGATCTTGAGAGCGGGGCAAGGGTCGTGCTGCAAAAGGGCGTGACGCTTTCTCAGGCAATGCGCGCTTCAATGTCGGTGCCGGGAGCATATGCGCCGGTTGAATACGGCGGTCGGCTTCTTGTAGACGGCGGCTTGGTGGACAATCTTCCCGTTGGACAGGCGCGCAGCATGGGGGCTGAGGTTGTTGTGGCAATCAATGTGGGCACGCCCCTGAGCAAACGGAAAAGTCTGGACAGCGTGGTGGGGATAATGGGGCAGGTGGTGAATCTGCTGACAGAACAAAACGTACAGGCTTCCTTAAAAGAACTTCAGCAGACAGACATTTACATTGCTCCCGATCTTTCCGGCTTTAATTCCGGAGATTTTATGCGCTCGGCTGAGATCATCGAGCGAGGATATCAGGCAGCTATTGCCAGAAAAAAAGATCTTGAAGTTTTTTCTGTTTCACAAGAGCAGTATCGCGCTTGGCAGCAGGCTAGAGCAAAGGAAATGCGCCGCGTGCATTCTCATAAGCTTTCAGGAGTACGTATTGATGGTCTGAAGGTTGTTAATGCAAAGCGGGTGCTTTCAGATATTGACATCAACGCGCAGGGCGAGGTTCAAAATGAAGAAGTCGCTGAGGCGGCCAGAGAAATCTGGGCGACAGGAGACTTCCAAAGAGTTCCCTTTAGGTTTGAGCCTGGCCCTTACAATACTGAAGTTCTTGTTTTTGAACCGCAGGAGAAAGACTACGGTTATTCAGTCCTTCGTTTCGGAGGAAATCTGCAAAGCAACTTCCAGGAAGCGAATACGTTTAACGTCATTCTTTCGCATTCTTGGAGTTGGCTCAATTCTTGGGGCGCAAGTTGGAATAATTTGCTGCAGCTGGGAGAAGTCAAGCGCATTGTCAGCCAATGGCACCAGCCGCTTGGGGCTGCGAGCAAATTTTTTCTGATGCCGCAGGTCAACTATAAGTGGGAGCCGTTTGAGCTCTATGATCAATCTGGAAACTCGCTCGCTCGTTTTAGAAACGAGAGCTTTGATGCCGGACTTTACTTGGGCTACGACATGGGCCGCTTCGGACGCATCAAGGCTGGCGGAGGCTGGCTGGACACCCGCACCAAAACAGAAATAAGTTTGATCGGCATGCAAGCCAAGGCGCAGGCCTACTACACAGAAGTTTCTTTCGAAGTCGACACGCTTGACCATGCGAGTTTTCCGACCAAAGGACTGTTGCTTGATGCCTCCGTCAGAAGGGCGCTTTCGCCTGATGCGCAGCATATGGATGTCATTGACGGAGTTTCCTACGACGTCAACATCTGGAAGCCGTTGAAGCTGGGAGACAGAACAACGCTTCTGTTGTCTGGACGCTACGCGAGAGCGCCGCAGGCGGGAAACTTCAATATTGGCGGCGTCTTCAATCTGTCAGGATCCCCTTATGGACGGTACGCGGGAAATCGAGTAAATCTCGCCAGAGCCATGCTCTATCATGACGTGAGCCGGCATGTCGACCTTTTTGGCATGCCTGTTTACCTAGGGGCAAGTTTTGAGTTCGGTCGAGCTTTTGATGAAGGGGATCCATCGCAGGGGTGGCAACTTGATCGGCAGTGGAAGCGTGCAGGGAGTGTTTATGTCGCAGTCGACAGCTGGTTGGGGCCGCTGTACCTGGTTGCGGGCCGTACATTTGGCGAAGAGTCGGCCGTTACGCTTTATTGGGGACAGCTCCACTAGAGGCGATCTGCGCGGCAGCCGCAGCTGCGGCAGTTGGGCATTCTGGCGAGATGAATGCGCTGCATCTCCCATGTAAGCGTATCAAGGACGAGAAGGCTTCCTGCCAGAGTCTTCAGGCCGGCAGTCCATTTCAAAGCTTCTTCGGCGGCGATCATGCCGGCGATGCCGGCAACGGGGGAGAGTATTCCGACGGCTGAGGCCTTGACGTCGAGCTCATCGTCTTCGGGGAAGGCGCATGCGTAGCACGGAGAATCTTTCTGCGAGAAGTCAAAAAAGGCAGTCTGTACGCTGTAGCGTATTGCCGATGCAGTAATCAAGGGCTTGCGGCAGCGCAAAGCAGCGCGATTGGCGGCATGTCTGGTTTTGAAATTGTCCGTGCAATCAATCACGATGTCGCAAGTTTGGGCCAGAAAGGCAATTTTTTCTTCGTCGACCCATTCAGGTATTGCGCAGACGTCTACGGCCGGCGCGAGGCGAGCGAGTTCGATTTTTGCGCTTTGAGCCTTATTGGTGCCGATGCGCTCAGCGGTATGCAGGGTCTGCCGTGCAAGATTGGAGGCTTCGACCTTATCCGAATCTGCGATGGTAATGTGAGCAATCCCGGCTTCGGCAAGGTACAAGGCTGCGGGACAGCCAACGCCTCCTGCACCGAGAATGAGCACTCGCAAGGCTTCGATGCGATGTTGGCCCGACTGACCGACCTCACGCAGCAGCGCATGGCGGCTGCCGCGTGCTGCTTTGAGGTCAATGACGGACAAGGGAGTATCGCAGGTCACCGGTTATTTGGAGTTGGTTGCGTTTTTATTGCTGCTCTGCTCCTTTTTCGCCTTTTCTCGCTCAGCCTTGAGCTTGGCTTGAGTTTCATCGTGCGTCACCACATCCTTGCCGAGAAGGAATGCTTGGGCCTGCTGCAGCGGGAAGTCCTTCTCGTCTCCGAACATGTAGCGAAGAGAGGGCATTTTGACTTCTTCTTCCTCAAGAGGCTCGTCTTTGATCTCTTTGTCTTTTTTTGCATCCGAGGGCTGCTTTTTGTCCTTGTCGGCGACTTCAATGTGATGGGCAAGGTCGGATTCGCGTATCGTGAAAGAGGGATAGTTTCCTTCAGGCGTATCGTCGACTGCTATATCCGGCGTAATGCCTTTTGCCTGAATCGTGCGGCCGGACGGCGTGTAGTAGCGCGCAGTCGTGATCTTGACGCCGGTGGTCTCATCACGCTTCATGCGAAGGGGAAGAATCGTCTGCACGCTGCCTTTGCCGAAAGAGCGAGTGCCCATGATGGTGGCGCGCTTGTGGTCCTGCAGGGCGCCGGCAACGATTTCAGAGGCAGAGGCTGAGGCAGGATTGATGAGTACGACAATCGGGACGGTTTTGGTCACCGCTGGCAAATCGGCAATATAGTCTTTGCCGGAATTGGAAGTGGAGTAATCCTTGTAGGCGGCCGAGAACTTCCTTTCTTCCTGGGGGTTGCGGCCTCGCGTGGAAACGACGAGGCTGTCGGCCGGCAGAAAGGCGGCAGAAACACCGATGGCTGCATTCAAAAGACCGCCGGGGTTGTTGCGCAGGTCAAGCACCAGTCCCTTGAGGTGATTTTTTTGATTGAGCTTGATCAGCGCTTGAGCAATGTCTTCGCCGGTGTGCTCCTGGAATTGTGAAATGCGGATATAACCCAGATTGTGGCTGAGTTCTTTGAACTTGACCGACTTTACCTTGATGATGTCGCGCACGAGCTTGACAACAAGAGGCTTCGCCTCTCCTTTGCGGGCGATGGTAAGTACGATGGAGGTTTTTGGCTTTCCGCGCATAAGCTTGACATTTTCATTGAGGCTCAAGTCTGCCGTGGCTTTACCATCGATTTTGATAATGAGGTCGCCTGCCATGACGCCCGCACGTGTTGCCGGAGTGTCGTCGATAGGAGAGACAACTCGAACGCCGGAGGGATCTTTCGTCACTTCAAGTCCTAGTCCGCCGAATTCTCCAGAGGTGCTCTCCTGCATGTCCTTGAATTCGTTGAAGTCCAAAAAAGAGCTGTGCGGGTCGAGCCCTTCTACCATGCCCTTGATGGCATTTTCCAAGAGTTTGGAATCTGAAACCTCATCAACATAGAAGTTCTTGATGGATCCGTAGACATCAGCAAAAAGTTCAATGTCCTCGAGAGGCAGACCAGCTTTTTCGTTCTGAGCGGCAAAAGCCTGCAGACCGGTCGTCAGAACAATGCCGGCACACATGCCTGCGGCGGCAATCGATAAGGAGCGCGAGAGGATGCTCATGTTGAATGGTTTTCAAAAAGTCCAGAAAATGCATGGCGCATGCGTCAGGGCATGCCACAATGCCGGAAGGTTATTTCTTCAGCCAGCGGGCAGGATCAAAGGGCTTGCCTTTGTATCGGAGTTCGAAGTATAAGCCAGGGGAGTCCTCGCCACCTGACCGTCCGACGCTTGCAATCGTATCGCCTTGTCTGACGGAGTCTCCCACGGACTTAAAAAGCGATTCGTTGTTGGCATAAACTGAAAGATAGTTGGATCCGTGGTCAAGGATCAAAAGATTTCCGAATCCGCGCATCCAATCGGCAAAAACGACCGTTCCGCCGGCAGTGGCAACCACATCCTGTCCCATTTTTGCGCTGATCAGCAGACCGCGCCAAGCAAGATCGGCAGCGGCGCCTTCTCGTTTCTGCCCAAAGCGTGCGACGACTTTTCCTTTGGTCGGCATGAGCAGCTTGCCGCGCATTTTTCCAAAATTGCCGGTCGCGGGAGCAACAGTGGTGCGGCGAGGATCGCGTTTTGCAGTTTGAGTCGGCTTCGCTTTCTGAGTTTTTTTCTGCTTGGCCTGCTGTTTTTGCTTTTCGGCTTTGGCAAGAGCGGCCTTGCGGGCGCGTTCCTTGGCCGCTGCGGCTGCAATTTGTTTGTCGATGTTGGCAATGAGCTGCGTGAGCTGCCGATCATTCTTCACCAGCTGTTCATACCGTTCGCGCTGTGTGTTGAGTTCTTTTTTCAACTCGTTGATGGCGCTTTCACGACGAGACTTTTCTTTTTCAAGGTTTTGACGGTTTTTCTGTTCGTCAGCTTCAATGCGAGAAAGTTCTTTCTGGGTAGCATTGGTTTTGGCCGTCACCACTTCAATGTTTTTGCGGCGATTGGCCAATCTTTCAATCGTTCGGTCCTGCTCACGAGCCATGTAGCGCAAAATGGCCGACATTCGAGAAATGTCATTGGGGTTGCCGCCGGTCAAGGCGGCCTGCCAGGGATGACGCCGGGTGTTGAGAAACTGTGCCTGAGAAATGACGGCAACAAGATCTTCAGCCTCGGTGACGTGCATGCCGACGATGTCGGCTTCACGTTTGAGGTCGGCAAGTTGGTTTTCAACGGCTGATTTTTTCTCGCCAAGCTCTTTGAGCGTGCGGTTGCTGTCGGAGATTGCTTTTTCCGAAGCCCGCAGTTCTTTGTTTGCGCTGTCGACGCGAGCCTCTTTCTTTGCGATGTCTTTTTTGATGGTAGAGATTTGTCCCTTGATGGAACGCTGTTCGTTCTGCAGGTTTGAGCGTTCCTTCGTTGAGCTTGTGCGGGCAGCGGCCGCTTCGGCTGCGGGCACTTGCGCAAGCACGACCGCAAGCGCGGCACTCAGACAGCATAGCTTTGCAAAACGAAGGAACATGGACGCAGAGAGGCGGCGAAAAAAAGCTGAACAATCTCCGGAATTTTCGCAAGATCTGAGATCTGGAGAAAAAGTCGGAGTAAAAATATTGCAATGGTTGAAAAAAGAGCAATCAATCCCAACATTCTATAATGCTCAGGTTCACTCCAGCATGCGTGTGGACGAGTGCTAACCATTGAAAAAGAAACGGATACAGACGTGACTCAATTTCTGCTTGAGAACATTTTGCTGCTGGCCATTATTTTGGTCTGCATCTGCGTCCTGTCGGCTCCTTATGTTATGAAACGCCGATTTGGAACACAGGTTGACAATACGCAAGCTACGCAGCTCATCAATCATAAAGGTGCTCAGATCGTGGATTTGCGCGATCCGAAAGAGTTCAAGAAAGAGGCGCTTGCTAACTCGATCAATATTCCGGCTGACCGTATTCAGTACGAGTTCGAGCGCCTCAAGAAAGACAAGCCCGTGCTGCTGGTCGACAACAATGGGCGCCATGCGCGTCTGGCGTCGCCTTTGCTGCGCGGCCTTGGTTTCAAGGAGACCTATATTCTTCAGGGCGGGCTTGACGCTTGGCGTCGGGCTGGGCTTCCATTTACGCGCTGATAGAGAAAAAGTTTATTCATCAATGCCGCACTAGAGCTTGATGCCGAGCGGCGCTTTTTTCAACGGAAAGAACAATGGCAGAAGAAAATCAGAACGCTCAGAACCCCGAGCAGAATCAGCAGCAGGCAGAGCCGTCTTTTCAGATGGTGCGCTGCTATCTCAAGGATGCATCGCTGGAGATGCCGCATGCTCCTGAAATTTTCATGCAGGCTCCCTCCGAGCAGCCTAATGTGGACATTCAGTTTGAGGTGTCTCAGCGCGCCCTCAATGTTCCCAATGCGTATGAAGTCGTTGTCCGCGGCACTATTACAGTGGGTACAAAGGAGAGCACGATGTTTCTTGCCGAGGGCAAGCAGGCAGCCATCTTTGACATCCGCAATATTCCCGAAGACGGCGTTCGCCACATCGTCAACGTGCTTTGCCCAAGCATGATCTATCCCTATCTGCGCGCAAATCTCGCAGACCTGATCAATCGTACCGGACTTCCGACTGTTCATCTGCCCGAGGTGAACTTTGAGGCACTCTATCAGCAGCGTCTGGCTCAGCAGGCCAAGAAGCAAGCTGAAGCACCTGCGGCAGCCAATGAAGAAGGTCATGCCTAATGCATGACTAGAAAATAGGCGACAAGCCGCGAATCTAGTGAAGTAGGCCAAAAGGGCGGATCTGCGCAGGCTGTAAATGCCTGGAGCGTTTCCGCCTTTTTTGCCAACTTGAGTCCCAAAGTCTGCCGCATTAGCGGAAAATGCGCTAAGCTCGCATTTATTAAAGACAGTAAGAGCGCCCTGGCCTCTTAAACGAAATGGAAAAATAAAATGCAGGAAGCTGACAACACTCAGAAAAAGATCCGCATTGTTCTTGTAGACGATCACACGCTCTTTCGCAGCGGCCTGAAGGCGCTTTTGTCTCGTCAGGAGGATTTTGAGGTTGTGGGCGAGGCGGCCGATGGCCTTGAAGGCGTCAAGCTGGTTGAGCAGATCAACCCCGATATTGTGCTTCTGGATCTTGACATGCCCACGATGAATGGGCGAGAGGCGCTTGCGCAGATTTTGGCGGTTGCTCCTCAGATGGCCGTTTTGATGTTGACGGTGAGTGAGGACGGGGACGATTTGGCCGAGTGCATGCGGTTGGGAGCACGTGGATATTTGCTCAAAAAGATTGATGCTGCGTTCCTGCTTCAGAGCATCCGTCATGCCGTGGCTGGAGACTCGGTTATCTCGCCAGAGATGACCAACAAGCTTGTCATGAAGCTGCGGCGCGACAGCTATCACAGTGCGGCAGTTGCTCCCGACATTGAATCTCTTACGCCGCGCGAGAGACAGACGCTTGCCTGGCTTGCCCGCGGAGTGAGCAACAAAGAAATTGCCCGCGCCTTGGATTTGGCTGAGTCCACGGTGAAGGTGCACGTCCAGAGCGTGCTCAGAAAGCTCAACATCAAGAGCCGGGTGCAGGCTGCAGTTTTTGCTGTTGAACATCATCTCGACAAGCTCTAAAGGACCAGAGGAGTAGGTCTGCGTGGTCTTTTTTGCTGCGGATGTTTCGACAGCGTCGTCCGACTTGAGGAGAAAAGCATGACGTTTATGCAGACATTGAAGATGGCGGTGTGGCTGGGAGTTGCCGTCGTTTTGGGTGGATGTGCTCACCCTCAGCTCGTGGATATGGGAGAGACGGTTCAGGAAGTCGAGGCGTATCTCGGAGAGCCTCAGGCCAAAACTGAAATGCCCAATGGTACAGAGCGCTGGACTTACTCTTCGCAGCCTTACGGACAGCAGGTCTGGTGGCTTTTCTTTGATGACTCAGGAAAGTTGGTCGAGCGTGAGCAGGGTCTGCAGCGCAAGTACTTTGATGTTCCGCAGATCGGCAAGTGGACCGAGGCTGATATCTGGGCTTTTTGGGGCAAATGTGCTGAAAAGTACAATTTCCCTCTTGTCAACGAACATGCATGGATGTACCGCTTCCTGGACAAGGGGGGCTTTTATATGGCTGTCTGGCCGCAGTTTGACGAAAGCGGCGTGCTGCGTTCAATGGAAGTAACGATTGATCCGTGGATTCTGCAGGACGGCGATTCGTTGGATTTTTAAGTTGCTGACAGGCAATGCAGCATGAGTTTTTCTATAAAAAAGAATAAGAAAAGAAAGGTCTAAGTTTGAATTTTTCCTATTGGAAATCGCGCCGCAACACTGCCATGGAACGGGCTAGAGGTCGCTGGCGCGATATTTTTGTCTCTTGCGGCATTCCTGCCCAGCTGGTTGATGGTTCTTCGCGTCCGTGCCCTGTTTGCGGCGGAAGAGATAGGTTTAGGTTTGACGACAAATTTGGCGTCGGAAATTACTTTTGCCGCGGCTGCGGACCAGGCGACGGCTTTGATTTGATCGCTAAGTTTCTTCAATGCAGTTTTTTTGAATCGCTGCAGCTGGTCGAGCGTTTTTGCGGCATCGAACAGCCAGCAAGGACCGAGTGCGTACAGACACAAAGCGCTGAGCGATCCGTCGAACAGGCCGAACGTGAAGAAATGCTCGAAATTTGGTCGCAGGCGCACCCTGTCAGAGAGGGCGATCCAGTGTGGAAGTACTTGATTTCAAGAGGATTGGAGCCTGCTGCGGCATATCCAGAAATCCGCACGCATGATGGACTTGAGTACACCGCAAAGGATGAGCCTTCGCGCGTGCTGCCCGTAATGCTTTCGAGGCTTACCGATGCCGACGGCGTCATCATCAATCTGCATCGTACCTATTTAGAACCGCAAGGCATCAAGGCAAACGTAAAAACACCGAAAAAACTCATGAGAGGCTCCTCAGCCGGCGGTGTTGTCAGACTTGGAGGCTTTCCAGACAACGGAATCATAGGAATAGCGGAGGGAGTGGAAACAGCTCTTGGCGCAGCCTTGATGTTTTCCATGCCAGTATGGGCAACACTCGGAAGCACGAATATGGCTTCGCTCGCAAAGCTTCCTGCAGGCATAGAACAAATCAATGTTTTCGGAGACAACGACGAAAAATACGCCGGGCAGGCTGCAGCTTATGCATTTGCACACAAATTTGCCTGTCGGGGATTAAGAGTGAAGGTCATGCTTCCTGAAAGGGCGGGGCATGATTGGCTCGATGAGTGGAATCAACATCGGAAGTGTTGCAACTGAGAAACATGGAAACGAGATTGCATCGGCATAGCGAATTGAGAATGCTACGGATTGCTCAAAGAATCTAACTGGCGGTGTACACTTTTTCGGGCACGCCTGAGCCGTTGGACGGGAAGGTGTTTGTTGTCTTTTCAGCCGGAGTGAACCGATGTTTTTTCAAAAAATAAGGGCTTTTTTTGAATGGCTTTCGGCCAAGCGCATGAAGCAAAGCCGCAAGGCTCTCGACTATCCATGGACGACACATCAGTCGGTTCACCGCCCGGCTGAGAAAGGCCTTGAAGAAAAGCCTGAGACCAGCCAGACTCTGCGCGCAGAAAAGCTCGCGGCAAAGGTTCAGTCAGAGGTTCAGACTGCAGCCTCTGTTGCAGAAACCCAAAAAAGAAAGCCTAGCGAAGCTTCAGCTAAAGCTGCCGTTGGCGGTGAAACAATCGCTGCTGCGGTTCCGCAGAAACGGCGGGTTGGACGTCCTCGCAAAAGCTTGGGTGTTCCGAGCCGTACAAGAAAGCACTTCGCGCCTAAACGACCGAGGGGTACGCTCGATTGGGGCGAATCAGTGCATGATGAGAAGCTCACTGTGCGGTCTTCAGCCGAGAGCATTCTTGAAGGGCGCACGCTCAAGGATGTTCGCGCACTGATTGAAAATGAGTACCCCGAGGTCAAGACTTGTGCTTTCCGAAAGGCAGGCATGTGCCAATTCCTCGTCCAGAATCCGGATGCAAAGAGACTGCTTGTGCAAAGACTGCTGGAGGCAGATGCCAAGGCGCATCAGGAGATGCTTGACAAGCCGCTGCGTCCCCGCAAGCAGAGGAATGCGAAACTTCCAGCCTCGCTTCAAAAGAAGGTACTGCTGCCGACGAAGACTAGAAAAAAAGCCTCTGGCTCAGCAGGTGCAGCGTCGAGCAAGCAGGCGGCAAGCCCTGTTTCTGCGGAGAACGCGCCGGCATTGGCTGACGAGCTGCAGGCTGTCAAGCAGGAGGCGGCGCAGCAAACCGTCGACAAGGCAGTGCAGACAGCCGATCAAAAGGCCAATGCGCTTTCTGAGCAAACGCAGGCCGTCAAGCAGGCTGACCAGCAGCTTGCTTCAGAAGGCAAGGCGAAGGCAGCTGCAAAGGAGACGGTTAGAAAGACCAGAAGCAAGAAGACTGAAGCGGCAAAGCCGGCTGGAGCAGCCCGTCGCGGCAGAAAACCTAAGGTTCAGGCGAAGGAAGACAAAAAAATTGTTGAAGCAGCGGCAGCCGCATCCGTTGTGACCGAGACCGAAAAGCCGCAGCAGTAAAACTGCAGCTCACGTGCGGACGGCTTTGTCCAACGTTCGCATACACCCGCCCGCAAGAAATTCAGCAGGGCGGGTGTTTTTTGATCCAAAGGCAGATTATTTGTTGTGCTCGTCGCGAGGAATCGTGATTTCCAAAGCCTTAAGAGAAATGTTCACTTCAAGTGCAAAGTAAAACGTAGAAACGACGATCAGGCCAACCGAACACAACAAGAAGAGATGTTTGAGGGTTTCAAGCTGATTGCCAAACATTGCTTCGACAGTGCAGGTCAACACCAGCAGACCGGAGCAGGCCGCAGACAGAACAACGAGCAAAATGGCTTTGCGCAAGAGCGTGGCACGCTGGAAAAGAAGCCGGATCGAAGCACTGAGCTGCTTGCCGGGGTCGGCAGTCATTTCGAGTGCTTTTAGAAGCTGACGAAGACGATCAGTCGTATGTGCATAGCGGGCTGACATCGTCATCAGCAGCAGGCCGACGCCTGAAATCAAGGTAATCGGTGTCAGCGTCGAGCTCAGAACGTAAGAGAAATCCAAGTGTTCCATGGCAAATGAATAAATAGCTAAGAAAGAAATCGAAAGAGGTGCCTAGGACGGCAAAATCATTCTTCTTTTTTCAGAAAATCAATTTCTCGCGGGGCAACAATGCGATGAAAATCTTCAGTGTTGATGATGATCGAGACATCCCGTGCTCCCGCGTTGAAGGCAATTTCTTCGTATCGAGTAAAGAGCGTAGGATCGGCTACGTTTAAAAGCCGTTCATCGAAAGCAACAGGAGGAACAGCTCCGAGCACGCAGCCGGTGAGATCCATGACTTCTTGCGGGCTGCATAGACCAGCACGGTTGGCGCCAAGGGTTTTGGCCAGTTTTTTCAAGTCGGCTTGCTGATCGGCAGGAAGCACGGCGAGGACGTACTGCTTGATGCCGCCTCCCTTTGCCATGCACACGAGAGCCTTGGCTCCCTGACCAAGTTCAGTGCCACGCACTTCGCAGACAGAAGCGCTGGAACGGTCGCCCGCAGGATGATGCAGGACGCGGTAGCGGGCGCCGCCCGCATCAAACTTTGCGCAAAGCTTTTCTAAAACATTTTCGACCATGATGAATTCCTGAAGTTTGACAGCACAAAAACAATCGAAAGCAACAGCGCAGCATGAGCTCTGCGGAGTTTTTGAGCCGAGAACTGTAGCGCGAATTTTTTTGCCGCGCATGACAAAACGCAATGAGTGCAGGCAATCCTGGAAGAAAAGGACACAAATCGGCAAAGCTTGAAAAAATCTTTTGCCGCCCGCACATCTAAAATCAAGACGAGACGCTGCACAAAGCATGTGCATGCGCAATGTATGCAGAAAGGACAAGATATGAACAATGAACTGACCGGCAAATACACCGGAAAGTTTTTAATTGCTTCGCCGACGATGGAAGATCCCCGGTTTAAAAAAACCGTGATCTTCATCCCCAAGCACAGCCCGCATGTAGGGGCTATTGGACTTGTCGTCAATCGGGCAGGCGGCCTGACGATGAGCGACGTTTGCGAGCAGCTTAAGCTGCCGACGAATGAAGTGACAGCCTCAACTCCCATCGGCTGGGGAGGACCGATGAACGTCACGCATGGCTATGTGCTGCACCAACCGTTAGGAAATCGCAATTGGGATGTGTCGATCTACAGCGATAATCAAATTGAGGTGTCTATTTCCCAGGATATTGTGCGTGCGATTGCTGAGGGAACTGGACCAGAGCGCTATTACATGGCAATTGGCTGCGCTACCTGGGCGGCCGGGCAGCTTGAGGAAGAAATTCGTGACGGAGCATGGATTGAGAGCGATGCTCTGGCGCGGGTGATTTTCAATGAGCCGCTCGAGAGTCGCTACAGTACTGCACTGACGTTGGCCGGGCTTGATGAATCCAAGCTTTTGTCAACCGATAGTCCGTTTGCCACAAACATGGCTGGGCATGCGTGAACGCATGTCTGAGGCAAGCTCGTGGTGATCGATAAGGAAAAAAGACATGGCCTCAGGCATTGTCCTTGGATTTGATTTTGGCCTTGTGCGCATCGGCGTAAGCCTTGGCAACGGGGTGACCAAGTCGGCTCGTCCGTTGTCGATACTGGATGGGCGCACCAATAAGGCCAAATGGACGGGGGTAGGTGCGCTCATTGAGCAGTGGCAGCCTGAACTCTGCGTAGTTGGACTGCCGCGCCATCCCGACGGGACAGCGCATGAATTGACGGTACGCGCGTTGCGCTTTGCTCGGCAGTTGGAGGGGAGATTTAATGTTCCGGTCAATGTGGTTGACGAACGCTACTCTTCCGTGGTTGTCGAAGACGCGCATGCAGACGGAAACATTGATGATGCGGCGGCTGCCGTCATTTTGCAGCAATGGTTTGATGAGGGCGAACCCGTCCGACCGGCCCAAAATGAAAAAATTGAAATCGACAACGCCGAAAAGCAAACAAAGGAAAACGACTGATGCACAAGCTTTGGGCTGCGGCGCGCTTTAGCTCCATTTTTGTCTATGTGATTTGCTGCCTGGGCATCATCACATTTGTTCTTCCTTTTTCAAGTCCGCAAACGCGAGGACGCGTGATTCGCCGCTGGGCGCGGAGACTTATCGACTGGCTTGGCGTGAAATTGGTCATTGAGGGGCAGCTTGAGGATCAGCGGGCTCAGGATTGCGGCATAACGCCCGATATAGGAGGCAGGCTTTTGTGTGCAAACCATGTATCGGTGCTTGATATTTTTGTTCTGAATGCCATTGCTCCTTCTTCGTTTATTGCCAAGGCTGAAATCGCCCGCTGGCCGGTGTTCGGACGCATTGCACGTGCTGTTGGCACGGTGTTTATTGAAAGAGGCAACAAGCGGGCGCTGCTTGGAGTCGGCAGCAAAATGCAGCAGGCGCTCAAGGAAGGGCGCAACCTGCTGCTTTTTCCTGAGGGAACAACTTCTGACGGCAAGGGACTGCTGCGGTTGCACGGGAATTTAATGGAGGCGGCCGTCAAGACGCATGCTCCGGTCGTGCCGATTGTTTTGCGCTATCGCAGCGGCAGCGAGGTGACGACGAGAGCGGCCTACACAGGAAGCATTGGACTTTTTGAATGTGTTTGGAGCATCCTCAATACAAAGAACTTCTGGGTTCAAGCCACGATTCTTAAACCTTTGCACGGCGAAAACCGCCATGAATTGTGCCGCCAGGTGAGCGCGGCAATGTGCGCCCACATGGGAGTGGTGGATCCTTTGGCGGCAGTCGATGCCGTGCAGGGAACGCCTGCCGTTCGGACGAGCGCTGAGCAAACAGCGGAATAATGGAGAAGCAGCAGAAAATGATCTCAGAGATCGTCGTCAAGACGTTCGTTGTTCAAGCAGAAGATATTGACGAGCTTGAGCACGTCAACAACCGCGTGTACCTGCGCTGGATGGAGCAAAGCGCCCGAGAGGCTTCCGCTCAAAGCGGCTGGTCAAGCGAGCGTTATTTTCATGAGGGTGATGGGGCTTGGGTTGCACATGAACATTGGGTGGAGTATTTGCGTCCGTGCAAGCTGGGAGATACTGTAACCGTTTATACCTGGGTGCAAAGCTTGGCCGGTCATGCTAGTTTGCGAAGGTATGCGATGAAAAACGGCGCGGGAAAGCTTTGCTGCGTGGCTGCTACTGAGTGGAACTACATCAATCTCAAAACACGTCGGGCTGAAGATTGTCCGGCCGAGCTTGCCGCCTGCTTCAAGGTAATAGCTCCGGATGATGAGCGGCTCAAGGAGCTAGGTATTTCACGATGTGTTCGTTTTGCCCCTCAGCAAGCGCTCATTTAACGCAGCTCTCGGCTAGGCATGTCATAATATCCGATACTTTTCTTTTCTGAACAATCATTCAGTTTAATGATTGAGTGTTTTTATGTCTTTGTCCGAAGCTTTTCTTGAAATTCAGGAAGTCACGTTTGGCTACGGAGCCCGTGTGATCCTTGACGATGTCACGCTCAAATTCGGACGCGGACAAGTTGTTGCCATTATGGGCGGCTCAGGGATGGGCAAGACAACGCTTCTGAAGCTGATCGGCGGGCTCATTACGCCCCAGAAGGGGAGAATTATTTTTGACGGCGAAGAGATCCATACGGCGGACATCAAGAGGCTGTATGCCATTCGCCGGCGCATGGGGATGCTGTTTCAGTTCGGGGCTCTCTTTACTGATTTGTCTGTCTTTGACAATGTAGCCTTTCCGTTGCGCGAGCAGACTGACCTTGATGAGGAAACGATCCGCGATCTGGTTCTTATGAAGCTTGACGCCGTGGGACTCAGAGGGGCTGCCAAGCTCATGCCTTCGGCGATTTCTGGCGGCATGGCGCGTCGCGTGGCGCTCGCGCGAGCGATTGCGCTCGATCCGGATCTCATCATGTATGACGAGCCGTTTGCCGGGCTTGATCCTATTTCGATGGGCGTAACGGCCAAGTTGATCCGCAATCTCAATGACGCCCTGGGCGCTACGGCCATCATCGTCACGCACGATGTGGCAGAAACTTTTGCCATTGCGGATTATGTTTATATGGTCAATGCGGGGCGCATCTCGGCTCAGGGAACGCCTGCCGAGCTTTCAGCATCGACCGATCCGTACGTGCGGCAGTTTCTTGATGCGCAGCCCGATGGTCCGGTGCGGTTTCATTACCCGGCCGAGCCGATCGAAAAGGAATTCGGAGTACGCGCAAAATGAGTGGATTTTTGTTTGGAATCATCTCTGGACTCGGCCGCTATGCAATCCGCCAGATTCGCGCAATAGGCCAGCTGACGCTGTTTTCCTTGGCTGTCTTCAGACAGCTGCCGGCTTCTTTTGCGCGCTTTTTTCTGATTGTTCAGCAGGTACACTTCATCGGCAACTATTCGCTGGTGATTATTTCTGTTTCCGGTTTGTTCGTAGGTTTCGTGCTGGGACTGCAGGGGTACTATATTTTGGTGCGCTACGGCAGCGAGCAGGCTTTGGGCGTGTTGGTGGCGCTTGCCTTGATGCGAGAGCTGGGACCTGTGGTGACGGCGCTTTTGTTTGCAGGCCGCGCCGGAACGTCTTTGACGGCTGAAATTGGATTGATGCGCGCAGGCGAGCAGCTCGCCGCCATGGAAATGATGGGGGTGGATCCCGTGCGGCGCATCATGGCTCCGCGTTTTGCCGGCGTGATGATTTCCATGCCGGTGCTGGCGATGATTTTTTCGACGATGGGCATTATCGGCGCCTGGGTGGTAGGCGTTGGACTCATCGGGACGGACAACGGAGCGTTTTGGTCTCAGATGCAGGGCGGGGTTGACTTTTATACAGATGTCTTGAACGGCGTCGTGAAGTCGGTTGTCTTTGGCGTAGCTGTGGGGCTCATTGCTTTGTTCCAAGGCTACAGCGCCCGCCCAACGCCAGACGGCGTGTCGCGGGCGACCACACGTACGGTTGTGATCAGTTCGCTGATGGTGCTCGGACTTGACTTCATCATGACGGCATTTATGTTTTCTGGTATTTAACGCGAGAAAGAGAAAAACATCATGGAACGCAAAACTTTGGAATTTCTCGTCGGGCTGTTTGTGCTAATGGGCTTTGTTGCACTGCTCTTTGTTTCCATGCAGGCAGCCAACCTGGGCAATTTCAGCTTCAATTCGCATACATATGAGGTCTCGGCAAATTTTGACGACATCGGCGGCCTCAAGGCTCGAGCACCTGTAAAAAGTGCGGGAGTTGTTGTGGGCAGAGTCAAGTCAATCGGCTTTGATCCTCAGACTTTCCAAGCCAAGGTGGTGATGGATTTGGACGAGCAGTACAAGTTCCCGGTTGATAGTTCGGCGAAGATTTTGACCTCTGGACTTCTCGGAGAGCAATACATCGGCATTTCTCCGGGAGGTGAAGACGGAAACCTCAAGGCTGGCAGCCGTATTGAGATGACGCAGTCGGCGCTTGTGCTGGAAAATCTCATCAGCCAGTTCCTCTACCAGTTTGCTGAGAAAGGCGCTGGTGAATAAGAGACTGGGACAGCAGACAGCGTTGCTATGCTTATGCATACCAAATAAGGGAGAATAAAGATGATCGACATGCGCCGGATGGCAACAAGGTTCGCAGCGGGTGTGGCCGCAGCGCTTTTGCTTGCTGGCTGTGCACAGGTGCCCGAAGGGGCGGGAAGCGACCCCAAGGATCCGTGGGAAAAATTCAATCGCTCGAGCTTTGCGTTCAATCAGAAGCTTGACTCGTATGTGCTGCGGCCGATAGCCAAGGGTTACCAATGGGCGGTGCCGGAAGTCGTGCGCGACAGCGTTGGCAACGTGTTTGTCAATCTGGGAGAACCAGCCAACATTCTTAATAATTCGCTGCAGGGCAAGGGCGAGGGAGCGCTTGCATCGCTTTTTCGTCTGATGATCAATTCCACGCTTGGCGTAGGCGGACTTTTCGATGTGGCGGGCACTGCCGCCAATCAGCCCGAGAGAGCGGAAGATTTTGGACAGACGCTGGCAGTTTGGGGCGTGGGCAATGGTCCGTATTTCGTCATTCCTTTTGTTGGTCCATCGACAGTGCGGGATTCCGCCGGCCTGGTTGTCGGCTACTTTAGTGAACCGATGACCTATGCCGACAATGATTGGCTCAACTGGGGAATGTGGGGACTCAAAGTGGTTGACTTCAGAGAGAGAATGCTGCCTGCAACAGATCTTCTGGATGGGGCGGTTGATCCGTATCTGATGGCGCGAGAGGCCTATCTGTCGGCTAGAAATAATGCCGTCTATGACGGCAATCCTCCGCTGGAGTTCCTTGAGGACGAGTTTGAGGATGAGGAAGGCGACGCTGCACCTAAAGCTTCAGCCCAATAATTACAAGGTTTAGGAGAAAAAGATGATTTCTCGCCGTAATTTAGTGCAAGCCGCGGTTGCGGGATTTTTGGTTTTCCAGTGCATGCCTGCGGTTGTTGCTGCACCTGTCGGAGATGCAACCGGTGATCCCGAACAGTGGGTGCTCGACATCAGCAACGATATTCTCAATGCAATCCGCGGCGACCGTGAGCTGGCTGCGGCTGATCCCCAGCGCGTTCGAAAGTTTGTCGATGAAAAGATCATGCCTGTCGTGGACTTTTTGCGCATGACCCGTACCGCTGTGGGGCCTAAGTGGCGCCAGGCGACGCCTCAGCAGCGCCAGCAGCTGCAGGATTTGTTTAGAGAGCAGCTTATTCGGGTGTATTCAGGTGCTTTGGCTACAGTCAAGGATCAAACCGTCAAGCTTGCTCCAAATCGCGTCAAGCCCACGGCAACGGATGCAGTGGTCCGCACGCTGCTGGTGTCTCCCGGCAAGCCGGATACGCGCATCAATTATCGATTGAAGAAAGTCGACGGAAATTGGCGCATCATTGACGTGGACGTTGAAGGCATCTGGCTTGTAAACAA
This sequence comes from uncultured Duodenibacillus sp., assembly GCA_944390715.1. Lineage (GTDB taxonomy): Bacteria > Pseudomonadota > Gammaproteobacteria > Burkholderiales > Burkholderiaceae_F > Duodenibacillus. The sequence goes on from CALXQS010000002.1 coordinate 64,404, forward strand.
CTACCGTACGCAGTTTGCAAGCGTAGCCAATCAATCGGGCATCGAAGGTCTGATCAAGACGATGCGCGAGAAAAACGAGCAGGCAGCTCAGGGCGCAGATAATGCAGGTAAGTGAACAAAAAATCACGCGCGGCAATGCGGCGGCCGTTAAGAAAGAAGTTTTGAGCGCAGCGAGAAGTCGGGATGCTGTGCTTGATTTATCCAATGTCAAGACGCTGGACTCATCTGCGGTGGCGGTCGTGCTGGCATGGCTGCGTGTTGTGCAGGAACAAGGAGCTGATCCGGTGCTGATCGGCGTTCCTGAAAAAATGATGTCGCTTGCTCGCTTGTACGGCGTGCACGATCTGCTGGCCCTGTTTGTCAAGACGGCTGTCGATTGAATTGTTTTAGAAAAAACTTGACAGAATAAAAAATAGGTGGAATAATTCTAAACTCAATTCGGCGCATTAGCTCAGTCGGTTAGAGCAGAGGAATCATAATCCTTGTGTCCGCGGTTCGAGTCCGTGATGCGCCACCAGCATTCATGTTCCCGTGCTAGGCAAGTCTTGGCACGGGAAATTTTTTTTGCGCAAAACGCGGGTTGGCTCAGTTAAAATGCGATGGCTGAAAAAGGAGTCTTCGCAAGAGATGTCTGCTGAACACGAAAAAGTTTCTCTGGCAATGCCCGATCACGACGTCAGTCGAGTGCTTGGAGATATTGCCGATGTCATTGCCTCGCGAAAGGGTGCCGACCCCGCCTCAAGCTACGTTGCCAAGCTCTTTTCCAGGGCTCCAGACGGCATTCTCAAAAAGGTCGGTGAAGAAGCCGCCGAGTGTATTATGGCCGCTAAGGATGCCAGCCCAAAAGACATCATTTATGAGACGGCCGACTTATGGTTTCACACGATGGTGATGCTTGCACATTTCAACTTGCGGCCCGAGCAGGTGATTGCTGAACTTGAGCGTCGCGAAGGAATGAGCGGCATTGCTGAAAAGCTCTCCAGAAGCAAGTGATCAAAAGGAGTTAGAGCTATGCAGTTGGACGATTGTATTTTCTGCAAGATTGCCCGCGGAGAAATCGGCTGCGGAAAAGTTTACGAGGATGACGAGGTGTTGGCGTTTCGCGACATCAATCCCAAGGCTCCAGTCCATTTTTTGATTATTCCCAAGGCGCATATTGAATCTTTGGCAGCTGCAAAACCCGAAGATGCCGCGCTCTTGGGTAAAATGATCAACCTCGTGCCCGTTCTTGCGAAGCAGGAAGGCTGCGAGAACGGCTTTAGAACCGTCATTAATACTGGACGCGACGGCGGTCAAGAAGTTCCGCATCTGCACATTCATGTGCTTGGCGGACCTCAGCCCTGGAAGTAACGCGTCCGAGAAGTCAAAATTTTTACCCGAAGTCACCTAGGAGTTAGCAATGGGTTCTCTTTCTATTTGGCACTGGCTGATTGTTCTTGCCATCGTTGTCCTCGTTTTTGGTACGGGCAAGCTCAAGAACATGGGCAAGGATCTCGGCGGCGCCATCAAGGGATTCAAAGAAGGAATGAAGGAAGGCGATGAAGCCGACAAGAAGACTGCAGAGGCTCCTAAGCAGGTCGCTCAGCAGTCTGCCGCCGATCAGCAGCCTGTCGACGTAAAGGCCAAGGAAAAGACTGAGGCTTAATAATCTTTTTTGAGGATGCTCAAAAAGAATTGGGCATCCTCAGAGATGTTTTGCGCTGCGTGCGCCTGAATTGAAGCAGGTGCGGCCTCTTAAATAAAGAGAGGGTGCGTCTGCAGGTTTTTGCTGTGTCTTAGAGCGATATGTTTGATTTCGGATTTTCTGAACTGGTCATGATCGGCATCGTGGCGCTGGTGGTGCTCGGTCCTGAGCGCCTGCCTGTTGTTGCACGCACTGCCGGCCAGTGGCTTGGCAAGGCTCAGCGCATGGTTCAGCAGGTCAAAAGCGACATCGAGCGTGAAGCCGAACTCTCTGAGCTCAAGAAAATTCAGGAAGAAGCACAAGGCGTTGCCGACAACCTCACCAAGACCATCAAGGGCGAGGCAGAGGAAATCGAGAAGAGCGTCAAGGATCTGCAGAGCGATGTCAACGCTGCTGCTGGAGAGATGACCAAAGAGTTCAACGAGGCAACTAAGTCGCCGATCACGGCAGATTTGGAAGCCAAGTCAGACGCTTCTGATGGGCTTGCATCTGCTTTCGACTCCGCGAAGGACTCAGCAATAGCCGACAATGCGAGCGAAACTGCATCGAGTGTGGACGACTTTTATGGCTGGTACGGAAGCGATGAAGCCGAAAACGACGACGAGTCAAAGAAGACAACTTTTGATCGTCGCTACAAGTGCGGACCGTCGATTGATGAACTCGCCGAACAGCTTGAGCGTCTGAAGGCTGAGCTTGGAGATCGTTCGCCGCAGCTGGGCGGAACCAATCGCAAGTATGCAGCGCGTGCCCGATCCAATCGCGTGCGTATCTACCGTTAACACGGTTTCAATTTCTATTAAGCAAGATGGCAGACAAACCCCAAGAGCTGGAAGGTCCGGAGGATCCCGCCAACGAGCAGCCGCTCGTTGCCCATTTGATTGAACTGCGCAATCGCACGGTGCGCGCCGCGATTGCCGTGCTGGTCATCTTTGCGTGCCTGTCGCCTTTCATGAAGGAGATATTTGACTTCCTGTCAAAACCTTTGATGGTGGCCTTGCCGCAAGGCGTGAAGCTGTTGGCAACGGGGGTGGTGGCGCCGTTTATGGTTCCCCTAAAGGTCACGCTTTTCGTTGCCTTTGTGATTGCGCTTCCGTTTGTGCTCTATCAGCTCTGGGCTTATGTTGCTCCCGCACTCTACCGCCGAGAGAAGCGCTTGGCGTTGCCTGTGATCGTCTCGGGCGTGACGATGTTTGGCGTCGGCATGGCTTATTGCTACTTCATCGTGTTCGGGATGGTGTTTAAGTTCATTGCAGGCTTTTCTCCCGAGTCGGTGAATTTTGCTCCGGATATCGACAGCTACTTCAGCTTCGTGCTGACCATGTTTTTTGCTTTCGGCATCACCTTCGAGGTGCCGATCCTCGTTATGGTGCTCAACTATGTTGGGCTCGCGACGAAGGAAAAACTTGTTAAGGCACGACCATTCGTGATCGTAGGCGCATTTGTGCTTGCGGCTATCTTTACGCCGCCCGATGTGCTCTCGCAATTGCTGCTGGCTGTGCCATTGGTGGTGCTCTACGAAGCAGGCATTATCTGCGTGAAGGTATTCGGCCGCAAGAATCCTCCCGCGTTCGACGATTCAGACGAAGAATAAAGAAATTTGCGGCATGGGCATTTTGACGCCTGCTGAGGTTGTTGGTGACCAAGGCAGGCGTTTTTGCATGCAGGCCTTCGAAGCAAAGCTGCAGGCATCTCGCCAGAATTCGCCGCGCACAAAGGCCGTCACTGCCGTTTGCGAAGAATGACGGTAAGCACAAGCACCCAGCCCAAGGCAATGGCAAGGGTCAGGCCGAAAATGTGCAACGCCGGCGTTGAGGAAAATGCCAGCAGGCCGAATGCGAGCAAAGTACTCGAGGCTGCTAGAAAGACGGAATTTCCAGCCGAAGAGGAGCTTTTTTCGTCGTTAAGAAGAATGGCATAGTCAACGCCCAATCCCAGAACAAGAATCAACGGCAGAACAGAAAACAGCGATAAGGGGATGTTTAGCCATCCAAGCGTTCCGAGCGTCAGGAAGATGCCGGCGATGCAGGGGGTCCACAGATGCACGACAGAACGGCGAAACACGACGACAAGGACAAGGCCGACGATGCCCGCAGCCCAGCACAGAACTTCCAATACGCGGTCTCTGAAGTAGGCAAGGCTTTGAGCAATATTGGCCGTGGTGTCAACGAAGGAAACGTTTGCAAGACCATCAGCGATTTTCGATAGTTCGGAAACATTGTCCTGATTGACTCCTGCCAAAAGAACAATTGCCTGACGAGAATTGATCCAGGTGCGTGACAAAGCCTCAGGCACGCTCTTTTGCCATGTTTGTACCGATAGGACATCCTGAGAGGTGAAAGAAGCTGTGATTTTTTCGTTTGTCGCGGCGCTCAGCAGCTCTAGTGCTCTGGCGTTTGCTCGGCTTGCCAGCAGACGGTTTTCTTTTTGTTTTTCGCAGGACTCAAGAAAGCGCGAAGCTGCAAGCATCGTGATGCCCTGACTTTTCAATTCGTCCAAGCGAATTTTCAGTGCGGCTGTTTTAGAAAGAACATCGCACCCGGATGAGCCTTCAACAACAAAAAATTGAGCAGGGCTTGCCGGATTCAGAATCGCGTTGAGTGCAGCTTGTTTTGAAAGAAGTTCTTTGTCTACGCCGCTGATCAATCGAAGTTCGTTCGTGGTGGAAAGTTGAACAAGACCGCTGGCTGCCGCGGCGAAAATAAATGTCAAAAGCACGATTTTTGACTGAGTCGTGCGCAAAGCAGGCAGTTTTGAAAAAAAGTTTGCAAAAGCTCTCGAAAAGCGAGAGGGGCTCATGGCTGGAACAAAGGGGGCCATCCAGAGCATGACGACGACAAAGGTACAGGTGAGCCCAGCAATGCAAAAGACGCTGACTTGACGCAGTCCGGGCATCGGCGTGATGAGCATGATCAGATAGCTTGCGATGGTCGACAGCAACGAGGCTAGAAGCGGCCGGAATAGGCGCTCTCTGGCATAAAGTCCCGCGATGTTGTTTGAGACTGCGCATAGCAAGTGAAACACGTAGTCGACGCAAATGCCCAGCAGCGTCGCTCCGAAAACAATCGTGATTGCATGAATTTCTCCGAAGAGAGCAACCACGCAGGCAGCGGCAAAAACGATGGATATGCCGAGAACTGCAAGTGTTTGCATCAAAGGGACGAGTCGAGCAAAAAACACCAAGACGAGTGCGGCAATGACCAAAGCGGAGATCGTACCGATAAAGGTTGCCTCGGAACTGGCCTGATGCGCGATCTCTTCGCTCATTAGAGGAATTCCGGCACTGATCACTTTGAGGTTGTCGTCAGTTGCAGCTTTGGCGGCGGTTTGGGCTTGCGCGATAGCCTGCGTTAATTTTTGACCGTCGACGGCGGATACGGCGCTTTCGCTTTTGAGCTGGAGAATAAACCAAAGGTGCTTTTCGTCGTCGAGGACCGCTGTGCGGCCGTCGACAATCGTAAATCTATCGACGGAGGATTGAGAGGCAATCCAATTTTCGAAAAGTCCCAACGGATCGTCGACGGCTCTCCAGCTGTTGGGGGCGATGGGACGGTAGAGAATGCGCATGGCTCGCGCCAAAAGAGCTTTGTCGTCGGCACTTTCAAGCCAGGCGCGGTCCTTGTCCGTGAGAAAGTTTTCACGGTAAGGGAAAAGCGCTCTATGCACGGCCGCAGGATCAAGGCCTGCGGCAGGATCAAAAGGTTTGAAGCCTGCCGTCTCAAGGCTTCTGCGGATTTGGTCAACAGCTTTTTTCGCTTGGGTACGATCGGGGTGAAGCACCAGAATCCAAACGTCTTGAGCGGAGCTTTTGGCGATGTGTGAAAGGACTGTACCAGCGCGAGTTTCAAGCGCTTGCTTCGGCAGCAAGTCCTCGATGTCGGTGCGAACAGTTTCAGGTCCCCAACGGATAAAGCCGGCGGTTGTGATCACAGCAAAAATCACAAGCCAGAGGATCGAGAAAATTCGTGCATGTAAGGTTGTCATTGCACGCTCTTGAGAAGTTCTGCATCGGTGCTCGAGACGACCGCAGGAATTTCATGATCAGTAAAAGAGATATGAGACAAAGATCCCGAGGGTTGAGCAAACGATAATCTCGTTAGGACGTTGCTGACTTCGATAACGGCCTCGGAAAGAAAATCTGCGTAAGTTTTGCTTTTTGGGGAAACAACAGCCTTTGCCTTTTCGTCTTTGACTGTGCAGGAAATAAAGAAACTGCTGCGAGCGGAAGCAAGATCAAAATTTGCGATGGCGTCGAGTATCTGGGCGGCATGGGGAGAATCAGACACAGAATATCTTCCCGTTTCGTCCGTGCGTCCGATTTTGGCAGGGCCAAAAACGATTGTTGAAGAATAGGGAAAGGAAACTTCCCAAATGAGCCCTTGCCCGGGGATGACGAGAACTCGTCCGCGGCTCTCGAGCGGTTTTGTGATGCCGGGCAGCTTTTTGTGCATGATGAAGCGGGCCGAGACGGGGTGGGAGGCTTTGAGCACGCCTTCAATCTGGGCTTGGCAGGCGCTAGAGTCCTGTGCCCAGCAGGCAGTGGAGAAAAGCATCAACGGCAGAGCTCGCAGAAGTAAATGCATGAGGGCAGGACGATGAAAATCTCAACGATGAGACATTTTAGCCGTGAGCGCACATCGCAAAATAAAAGCCCGCAGCAAGATTTCTTGCTACGGGCTGAAATATGGTGGGAGCGCAGAGACTCGAACTCTGGACCGACGGATTAAGAGTCCGCTGCTCTACCAACTGAGCTACGCTCCCATGTCGATTGTTATCGTTCTGGTGGGTCGTGCGAGATTCGAACTCACGACCAACGGATTAAAAGTCCGCTGCTCTACCGACTGAGCTAACGACCCCCTTCTGTAAGGCGGTCAGCCCTAGTTCTCAGAGGAACGACGATCAACCGAGATCGGAATTATGTCTGACTCATTTCATCTTGTCAAGGGAAATGAAAGAAATTTTTTTAAATTTCTCAGAAAGCGGCATGAGAAACAAACGGCTAATAGAGAAAAGAGAAAGAGAAGCAAGAAAAATTGTCTAAATTGTTAGGGTTAACTCTAACAATTTAGACATGGAAAAAGTTCGCCTTTTTTTTAATTTTCAGGCATGATGACGATTATCAGATAAAAAGCAGTGCTTCTATATGGCGCTGTGTTATTGGCATCCTGGATCAATATCCTAACGAAGGTATAAAAGATTGATCCACCTTCTCCGAAGAGAAACTGCCAGATGTCATTTAAATAGAAAAAATCTATTGTGAATTAAGGAATCGATCTATGGCAACCGAAAAAAAGAAGTCTTCTTCGCAGGATACCCGCGTAGAGCGCATCAATGATGCTGAAGAACGCAAGAAGGCCCTTGCTGCAGCGCTCACGTACATTGAAAAAGAATTCGGCAAAGGCTCCATCATGCGCATGAGCGATGCAAACCGTGCGGAGGACGTGGAAGTCGTCAGCACCGGATCGCTTGGCATTGACTTGGCGCTTGGCGTTGGAGGACTGCCGCGTGGACGCGTGGTTGAAATTTTTGGTCCGGAAAGTTCCGGCAAGACGACGCTGACGCTGCATGTGATTGCCGAGATGCAAAAGCTTGGAGGCACTTGTGCATTTATTGACGCCGAGCACGCACTTGACGTTGGATACGCTCAAAAGCTTGGCGTTAATCTCGACGAACTGCTTTTGTCGCAGCCCGATACGGGCGAGCAGGCTCTAGAAATTACGGATGCTTTGGTTCGGTCCGGCTCTGTGGATCTCATTGTGATTGACTCGGTGGCGGCCCTGACGCCCAAGAGCGAGATTGAAGGAGAAATGGGTGAAGCGCTGCCTGGCCTTCAGGCCCGGCTGATGAGCCAGGCTCTGAGAAAACTGACGGCTTCAATTACCAAAACCAAAACGCTTGTGATCTTCATCAATCAAATTCGCATGAAGATCGGCATCACCTATGGCAGCCCGGAGGTGACCACGGGCGGCAATGCGCTGAAGTTCTACAGCTCCGTTCGCATTGACATTCGGCGCAAGGGAAGCCTGAAAAAAGGCGATGAAATTTATGGTGCGGAGACCAAGGTGAAGGTCGTCAAAAACAAAGTTGCGCCTCCATTTAAGGAAACGATTTTCGACATCCTGTACGGCGAAGGCATTTCGCGTGAGGGCGAGCTGCTTGACATCGGCTCAGAACTGGACGTCGTCGACAAGAGCGGGGCATGGTATTCCTATGAGGGCACCCGCATCGGTCAAGGCAAGGATAATGCGCGAGAGTATCTCAAAACGCATCCCGAAATGGCACTTGAAATTGAAAATAAGATTCGCGCACTCAAGGGAATGAAAAACCGTCCGACTTCGCTTAGCGAGAATGCGCAGCCGGCCGCTCCGGCAGGTTCGTCAGCCCCGGAAATTAAAGAGAAATCACCCAAAGCGGCAGCAAAGAAGTCCTCTAAATCAGCTGCGGCGACGCAAGAGCCTGATATCCTCGACGACTCGGTGATTGAGCCCGATGAGCTTTTTGACTGACAGCTCAGCCTATGCCTTACGATCCCAAGCCCCGTACGCTCATCATGCGGGGCGTTGATGCCTTGTCCAGACGCGAGTACAGCAGAAGCGAACTGCGTCGAAAGCTGCTTCGCTCGTGCGGTGAAGATGAGTCGGCCGCCGATGTTGAAGAGGTGCTCAATACGCTCGAAAGCAAGGGCTACCTGAGCAACGCGCGTTACGCACAAAGCCGTGTCAGAACGCGAGCCGCGCGTTACGGAAACCGAAGGCTTGCCGGAGAGCTGGCCATGATGGGCGTTGATTCGGAAACAATTTCGGAAAGTCTAGAGCAAGCCGGAGACGAATTCGAGCGCGCTCGCACGTTGTGGCAGAGAAAGTTTGGAAAGCCGCCCGCCGACCGCAGGGAGCGCGATAGACAAGTTCGCTACCTGGCCTCCCGTGGGTTTGATTTTGATGTTGTTTCCAAGCTGGTCAGTGCCGATGAGCAAGACGCATAGCCGGCTGTCTTTGGAAGTTTTCTCATGCCGGCAGTTTGAGATGCAAAGCCGCCTTCCGGCGGCTTTGTTGTTATCATTGGCCGTGGTGTTTGCCGGCAAGGCTGAAAAACTGTCGGGATATAAGCACACAGGCATTGCAAAAACAGATCGCCGTCGATTTCTTTTTCATCAAGCGGCGGATAAAAGAAGACAACTCACTCATGGCTTTAAATAATCAGAGTAGCTGGGGATCTCGGCTTGGCTTTATTTTGGCGTCCGCGGGTTCGGCCGTTGGACTTGGCGCAATTTGGAAGTTCCCGTACATGGCGGGAAATTATGGGGGAGCAGTTTTCATGCTTCCCTACATCTTTTTTACGCTCACCGTAGGCGTTGCGCTTTTGCTTGCAGAATTTTCCATGGGGCGCGCGGGAAGACGAGGGGCAGTCGGGTCGCTCAGTAATGTCTGCGGCCGTCCTTGGGGCGTCTTCGGCGGCATCGGCGTTTTTACGGTGTTTCTGATTCTTTCCTTTTATTCAATCGTCGGCGGCTGGTGTTTGAAATATATTTGGAACGCAGCAATCGGCTATGGGCTTGTTGCTGACGCGAAGGTGCTCAATGCCAATTTCGGCGCTTTTGTATCCGATGGCGTGCAGTCATATGGGCTTTTGCTGGCCTTTTTGGCTTTGACTGGCGTGGTTGTTCTGCGAGGCGTCAAGTCAGGAATTGAGCGCGTAGCCAAAGTGCTGATGCCGGCGTTGTTCATTCTGATGGTCGTGCTCATTGTTCGAGGAGTAACGCTGCCCGGCGGCTGGGAAGGCGTGAAGTTTCTTTTCGCTCCGAAATTTGAAAACTTCAATGGCGAGGCTCTTTTTAATGCAATGGGTTTTTGCTTCTTCTCGCTGTCGCTTGGTGCTGGAACCATGATTACATATGGCTCCTATCTTTCGGAGAAGGCCAATTTGACAGGTGCTGTCGGCTGGGTGGCTCTGCTGGCGATTTTGTCTTCGATTTTGGGCGGCCTGATGGTGATGCCGGCAGTGTTTGCCTTTGGGCTGGACCCAACGGCGGGTCCTGGGCTGACGTTTGTGACGATGCCGGCGATTTTCTCCAAAATGCCGCTGGGGCAGCTGTTTGCCGTGTTCTTTTATGTCTGCCTTTTGGTTGCCGCGCTGACGTCATCTGTATCCATGCTTGAAGCATGCACGGCGCTTTTGTGTCAAGAAAGCAAGCTGTCCCGCACTCAGTCGATTGGAGTTTCATTGGCGGGAGCTGCAATTGTCGGATTCTTGGCCAATCTCTCGTTTGGCAGCTGGTCTGATGTCAAGCTCTTTGGAAAGACGGTGTTTGACCTTCTTGACTATCTCACATCCAATATCGGCATGCCGCTGTCGACATTCGGCATTGCAATTGCCGCTGCATGGATTGCGTGGCCGACAACGAAAAAGCAGTTGATGACGGCCAACAATATTTCCGAGGTCTACCTCAAGGCCGCACGAATTCTTATCGGCATCGTGTCGCCTCTTTTCGTGCTTGTTGTTGCTTTGGGGGGAATTTTCGGCTGATTTGGTTGCTAAAAAGCCAGCAATCAGATAAAAATAAAGAACTTTTCAGAAGCAGCGGACGTGCAGAGTACATTTAAAAAAAGAAGCGCGTTCGCAGACAAATCAAAAACAACATAGGGGAGCAGGCGTGCTGTTGGGAGGATTTTCCTGACTGCACGCTTGAAGCATGCATGAAGATTCATGAGTATCAGGCCAAGACGCTGCTGAGGGAGGCGGGAGTTGCCATCCCTCGCGGACTTCCGGCCTTAAGCGTTGATGAGGCTGTTGCAGCGGCCGCAGAGCTTGGCGGCTCGACATGGGTGGTCAAGGCTCAGATTCATGCCGGCGGCCGCGGCAAGGCGGGGGGCATCAAAATAGCTCGCAGTCTTGACGAGGTCCGGCAGGCAGCCTCAGAAATTCTGGGCATGGTGATCGTTAACCGGCAGACCGGTCCGCAAGGGAAAAAAGTTGAGCGCCTCTATGTTGAGCAAGGAGCAGACATTGCAGCTGAACTTTATGCTGCCGTGCTCGTTGACCGCGTCACGCAGACCGTCTGCCTTATGGCAAGTGCCATGGGCGGCGTGGAAATTGAAGAGGTTGCCAAGGAGCATCCTGAGGCCATCGTGAAGCTTTTCATTGATCCTGTCAAAGGGCTTTCACGAGAGGCGCTGACTGCAATGGCAAAGACTCTTGGCTTTGCCGGTGATTTGATTGAAGCGGCAGCAGACTTCCTGCAAAAGCTCTACGAGGCCTTTGTGAAGTACGACGCCAGTCTGCTTGAGACCAATCCCATGGCGGTGCTGCGTGACGGCACGATCGTTGCGCTCGATGCCAAGATGAGCCTTGACGACAATGCGCTTTATCGGCATCCGGGGCTCGAGGGGCTCAGAGATTTCAGTGAAGAGGATCCGTTTGAAACCCAGGCAAAGTCTGCCGGGTTGAGCTACATCGCTCTTGACGGCGACATCGCCTGCATGGTGAATGGGGCGGGACTTGCGATGGCCACAATGGACACCATTAAGCTCTACGGAGCTGAACCCGCTAACTTTCTCGATGTTGGCGGGGGCGCATCGGTAGAAAAAGTGACGGCGGCCTTTGAGATCATGCTCAGCAATCCCAAAGTGAAGGCGATTCTCATCAATATTTTCGGCGGCATCATGCGATGCGACACGATTGCGGAGGGGGTCGTTGCAGCCTGTCATGCAGTCAAGCTCTCAGTGCCGCTGGTCGTGCGCATGAACGGCACCAATGAAGAGACGGGCCGCCGAATTTTGAAGGAAAGCGGCCTGTCGATTATTCCTGCGGCAAGCATGTCTGAAGCGGCGCAGAAGGTCATTGAGGCCAGCCGAACGGCTGGCGCAAAAGCTTAAGGGAGCGTGCACATGAGCATTCTTGTCAATTCCTTGACGCGCGTGATGACGCAGGGCATGACCGGCAAGACGGGTGCCTTTCATACGCGCGCGTGCCGCGCCTATGCCAATGCGGATCAGTTTGTAGCAGGCGTCAACCCCCGCAAGGCCGGAACCGAAATGGACGGCATTCCGATTTTTGCTTCCGTTGCTGAAGCCAAGGAGGCGACCGGCGCCAATGTTTCGGTCATTTATGTGCCGCCCGCTGGAGCTGCGGATGCTATTTTGGAGGCGGTGCGTGCCGAGCTTGATCTTGTGGTGTGCATTACCGAAGGCATTCCTGTGCTTGATATGGTGCGCGTGAAAAATACGATGCGCGACATGGGAAGCCGCACGCTGCTGCTGGGCCCCAATTGCCCCGGGCTTATTACGCCCGACGAGATGAAGATAGGCATCATGCCCGGGCACATCTGCCGCAAGGGGCGCATCGGCGTCGTGAGCAGGTCGGGAACGCTGACTTATGAAGCGGTGGCGCAGTTGACTGAACTCGGTCTTGGACAGTCGACGGCTGTCGGCATCGGAGGTGATCCGATCAATGGGTTAAAGCACATCGATGTGCTGCGGATGTTTAATGACGATCCCGAAACAGATGCCGTCGTGATGATTGGTGAAATAGGTGGCAGTGATGAAGAAATTGCTGCCGAATGGGCGCGCGACAACATGACCAAGCCCGTGGTCGGCTTTATTGCCGGCGTGACCGCTCCGGCGGGGCGCCGCATGGGGCATGCCGGCGCTATCGTCGAGGGAAATCGAGGGACGGCAGAGGCTAAGCTCAGCGTGCTTGAGTCCTGCGGTATCCGCACGACAAAAAATCCGGCTGAGATCGGCGCGCTGCTGGCATCGGTTTTATAGCGGGTTCGCGCGTGCAACAGCATCTTTGTTTTCGTTAAAATCAAGCCGATCTGCTTCTGTCTGGGCTTCGAAACGACAATGGCAGGAGCAGCTGCAGTTTTTTAGGATTCTTGAGGAGAACAATCCGTGGAATGGCTTTGGGATTTGCTGGTCAATTTACACTGGGGAGCGGTCGGTCAGATCATCATGATTGACATTTTGCTCGGCGGCGACAACGCAGTGGTAATTGCCTTGGCTTGCCGCAATTTGCCGCACGAGCAGCGCAACAAAGGGGTCTTTTGGGGTACGGCAGGCGCGATTATCCTGCGTGTAGTTCTGATTACATTTGCCGTGATGCTGCTTGATCTGCCCTTCCTTAAGGTGGTGGGAGCGGCGCTGCTTATCTGGATCGGCGTCAAGCTGCTGGTTCCGGAAAACGAAGATGAGCACAACAAAATCGAAGGTTCAGCCAAGCTTCTTGGGGCAATTAAAACCATCATCGTCGCAGATTTCGTGATGAGTCTTGACAACGTGATTGCCATTGCCGGTGCGGCTCAGCAGGCTCACGACGATCATCAGACCTTGCTGGTGATTTTTGGTCTGCTCGTTTCTGTTCCTTTTATTGTGTTCGGCAGCCAGATCGTGCTTCGCTTGATCGATCGCTTCCCGATCATCGTTTGGATCGGCGGCGGCCTTTTAGGCTGGATTGCCGGCGGATTGGTGACGACCGACGGTGCAGTGGTTTCACGGTTCCCTGAAGCTGCCAGCTATCACTATCCCGCTGCCGTTGCAGGGGCGCTTCTTGTGATTGCTTTGGGATGGATCTTTGCGCAGAGGTTCAAGAAAAAGCAGGAAGGAAAGCCGGCTGTCATCATAAATAAGGACGCAAAGTAAAGTCGTCGTAAATTTTGCATCACTCAAAAAGAGCCTGCCGTTGTGCGGGCTCTTTTGCTTTTGAGCGTTTGAGAAGGCGAAAAAATCCTGCGGCAGGAGTAGGATCAACTTTAGATGCTGGTGCCTGCGGCGTAGTCGTGGACAGCATTGCTGAGTTGTGCTCGAATCATTTTTTGGAAATTGAAATGGTTTTTCGCATCATCGCATTTGTCATGCTCCTAAACTGTACCTTCATGTCGTTGAGGGTGCTCGCAAGTTTGGATGCATTGGCAAACGGAGCAAGCTCGGGCGATGTCGGCATTCTTTTTGCGCTGCTGTGCTTTTTCCCAGTTTTTCTTGCAATTCCATGCGGTCGCTGGATAGATCGTGCGGGATACCACAAGCCGATGCTCGTGACGGCTGCCTGCTTTTTTGCCGGAGCCGTCGTTCCCTCGCTGATTCGGCCTGCTGCGCTGGGGCTGTGGCCGTTGTACTTTTGTGCCGTCGCCAACGGCTTGGGCTCCATGGTGCTGGCCATTGGTTCGAATTATCTCGTCGGCGCCGTTTCCACTCCTGACACGCGAACCAAGTTTTTTGCCTGGCTGACGATGGGAAACTCTGCTGCCGGGCTGAGTGCTCCCGTCATTGCGGGCCATGTAGTGGATGCTTTCGGCTTTGTGCAGGCGTATTGGGTGTCGGCGGGGTTTGCGACAGCCGGATTTTGCGTTTATGTGCTGACCACGCGGCTGCTCAAAAGCATTCGTCTGCCGCAGCCGAGGCAAAGGCCAAAGCATTCTCTGGATTTGCTTAAAAATCCTCTGATGCTTCGCATTTTGGTCATTTCCGGCGTGGTTTCCATGGCATGGGACCTGGAAACTTTTATGTTCCCCGTCTACGGCAATCTGGTGGGACTTTCAGCATCGAATATCGGATGGCTTGTCGGCGTTTTTTATGCCGCCAATTTCGTCGTGCTGTTTGCTCAGTCGAGATTGTCGCGCATCGTGAGCGACTGGCAGTGCTTGACGTTTTGTTTGGTTGTGACGGCTCTCGGCTACTTCTTGTTTCCCAACTTCAGCACGATGGGCCCGCTTTTGGTGATAGCCGTTGTTCTGGGTTTTGGCCTTGGCATGGCAAGTCCGAGCATCTTGAGCATTCTGCAGAATCATGCGCCTGTCGGCCGGGTTGCTGAAGCTTTCGGCATTCGAGCAACACTCACCAATTTCATGCATTTTGCCTTGCCGATGGCCTACGGAACAATTCTCGCGGCGGTCAGCGCTGTGTCGCTTTTCTATGTTTGTGCAGGCTTGATCGCAGCGACGGCGTTCTTGACGATTCGCCGCAAGGGCGACAGGTAAGAAAAGCGGCCTTCGTCAATTTGTAGAACAGGCCGCAAGATCGCCGTCTCAATCAGGAGATGGCGTCAATCGAGCAAAAATGCGACAGGCCCCGTGACGGCGGACAAAAGGCTTCGGGCGTGGTGCGTGGCCTGCTCCACGGGAAGGGGATCCGTCTTGGCATCAGTACCGAGCAGAACGCGTACGCCGATGCCGGCGGCCTGAGCTGCCTGCATGTCGCTTTGCTTGTCGCCAAACATGACGGAAGTGGCAGGGTCGATGTCGTGTTCTTTGATGGCTTTGAGGATCATGCCGGGAGCGGGTTTTCGGCAGCTGCACTCACAACGCCAGGGGGAGAGCGCCTTGCTTGGATGGTGCGGACAAAAATAAACGTCGGTAATAGGAGCGCCGGCGTCTGCAAAAACCTTCCGCACGCGGGCATCAAGCGCTAAGAAATCGGCCTGCGTGTAGTATCCGCGGCCGATGCCGGACTGATTGGTGACAATGATGAGTGCAAAACCCGCATCAACAAGCTTGCGGGCAGCTTGAAGCACGCCGGGAATAAATTCAAAGTCTTCAAATCGGTGCACGTAGGCGTGATCAATGTTGATCACGCCGTCGCGGTCTAAAAAGGCAGCTTTTTTCATAAAAATTCGCGCAGAACTCCTTCAAGGCCAGACTGCAGAGCGCATCGGCGCGAAGCATTGACGCTAGAGAAGTTCGCCCGTCGGATAGGCATTGCTCAAGTAGTGCATGTACTTGGCGGTGCCTTCCTGCACGGACTTAAAGGAAACCTCGCAGCCGGCTTCGCGCAGCTTGGTGAGATCGGCTTGCGTGAAGGACTGATATTTTCCTTTCAGCGCTTCTGGGAAGGCAATATATTCGATCAGCCCTGCGTCGACTGCCTCTTTGAGCGTATGGTTCTCCCCGGACAAGGAATTGACCACGGTGAGAGCCACGTCGTTGAAGGGCTGCGCACGTCCTGTGCCGCAGTTGAAGATGCCGGAGATGCCCGCAGTCATGAAGTGCATGGCAACGTCGACAACGTCGTCAACATAGACGAAATCGCGCATCTGAGCGCCGTTGGCATATCCTTGGCAGCCTTCAAAGAGCTTGACGCGGCCTTCTTTCTTAAACTGAAAATACTGATGAAAGGCAACGGAAGCCATGCGGCCCTTGTGCTGCTCGTGAGGTCCATAGACGTTGAAGTAGCGCAATCCCACGACAGGGGCCTTTAAAGAATGCATCCGGGCGCGCAGCACTTGGTCGAAAAGGTACTTCGAGTAGCCGTAAACATTCAAAGGACCTTCATTTTCAATTGACTCAACAAAGGTGGTGCTTGCACCGTAGGTGGCTGCAGAGCTGGCGTAGATGAAGGGGATGCGCAGTTCTTGGGCCCACTCAAAGAGCTCAAGCGTGTAGCGATAGTTGTTTTGCATCATGTAGCGGCCGTCGGTCTGCATGGTGTCCGAGCAGGCGCCCTGATGAAAAATCGCTTCGGGCACTGGGGCAGTGCCCTTGCGCACGCGTTCGATGAAGTCGACCTTGTCGAAATAATCACTGATGCGGCACTTGGCGAGATTCAAAAATTTTTCTGCCTTGGCAAGGTTGTCGACGGCAACTACGTCGTTGATGCCCTGGCGGTTGAGTGCAAGCACGTTGTTGCAGCCGATGAAGCCTGCGGCGCCGGTCACTAGGATGGTCATTCAATTATTCTCCAAAAAGTTCTGCATAGCTCACGGATGCTGTGCCGAGCTTGCCTACGACAATGCCTCCGGCACGGTTGGCGATGTGTACGGCTTGCTGAATGGAAAGTCCGGCGGCAAGCATGGAGGCCATCACGGCAATGACGGTGTCGCCGGCGCCGGAAACGTCAAATACTTCGCGCGCCTGTGCGGGTACCGTGAGTTCGCCGTCGGCGGTATAAAGCGTCATGCCCTCTTCGCTACGCGTGAGCAGCAACGCGTCAAGTTCAAGGTGTGCTCTAAGGTTTTGCGCCTTGATGCGCAGCTCTTCTTCATTTTTCCAGTTGCCGACGACAAGAGCGAGCTCTGCTCGATTGGGCGTGATGACGGTTGCGCCGCGGTAGCGCTCGTAGTCGTCGCCTTTGGGATCAATCAGAACCGGCTTGCGGTGGCGGCGAGCTTCGGAGATCATCTGCTTGATGTGATCAAGCCCGCCTTTGCCGTAATCCGAGAGAATCACCGCATCTACGCTGGCGATTGTGGTTTCGTAATCGCCCAACAAAGCGGCGAGCACTTCATTGTTGGGATGGTTTTCAAAGTCGGCTCTGAGCATCTGCTGTTGGCGGGCGACGATGCGCAGCTTGACGGTGGTCGACAAGGAGGCGTCGACGTGCAGCATGGTTCCAATGCCGGCCTTTTCCAAAAGGTCTGCCAGAATGTGGCCGGGCTCGTCGTTTCCAATGACGGTCATGAGGCTGGCACGAATGCCGAGACTGCGGATGTTGAGAGCAACATTGGCGGCTCCGCCGAGACGTTCATCGCAGCGCTGAATTCGAACGATGGGAACGGGTGCCTCGGGAGAGATGCGATGGGCGTCGCCAAACCAGTAGCGGTCGAGCATGGAGTCGCCCACGACAAGGATGTGCTTGGACGCCAGTAATTCTTGATGCATGTAAGAGGAATCCTTTTTAACTGGTCCACACCATTGGGCTGTACGAACGACAACGTACAAGACATTGGGTTTCCGTTGTGTCCAAATCAGTACGAGACTTTAGCTGAGAAAACATTGTAAGGGAGCTCAGAGGGTGCCGCAATCGGCTGAAAATAAGAAATTGCAAGCATTTGTGCTCGCAGAAGGCCGCACAAAAGGCGGCTTTGCGCATGGGAGCTGGGAAAAAAATCGAAAGCGGCGCTTTTGGGGAAAAGGCCGCTTTCGAGGCAGAGCTGCACGAAAAAAATCGTGCTTATTCAGTTACACATGTGACTGTAATCTTGGCGCTGGCCAGAGCCATGGCGTTGAGGTTGAAACCGATGACGGCCGGCGAGGCGCTGTCGGGCACGTCGAGTTTCTCGACCGGCAGAGCCCAAACAGTAAAGACATAGCGATGCATGCCGTGTCCTTTGGGAGGACGGGCGCCGCCATACTCCTTGATGCCGAAATCGTTGGTGATGCCGCGTGCTCCCGCAGGAAGCTTTGCACCCTCTTCGAGCCGGCGCAGATTTGCCGGCAGATCGATGACCACCCAGTGCCACCAGCCCGCGCCTGTGGGTGCATCAGGGTCGAAGCAGGTAACAGCAAAGGATTTGGTGCCGTTGGGGACATCATCCCAGAGCAGTTCAGGGGAGCGGTTGCCGCCTTCGAGCGTGTGCGTCAAAGGCATGCGCATGCCTTCAACCAGAGTGGGAGCTTTAATCAGCATGAGAGAGTTCTCCTTACACGAAACAATACGAGTGCCGGAACCTTCGATTCGGCTGAATGCAGGTATTGTACTGTGTGAGGCGTCGCGCTCAATGCTCTTTTCGGTGCACGATGGCTGCCTTTGGGGCGGCCGGATGCCAAAAGTCGAAAAAATTAAACCAATCCAGCGGAGAGGCCGTCAGCGCGCGTTCAAGCGTTTTGACCCAGCGCTCAGCCATTTCCGCAATGGCGGCATTTCTCTCATGACGGCTGACGGGACGCGGTTCTGAGATTTTCGAAAATTCTACGCGGTAGCGTGCTCGGGACGCTGGGGATGTTTCGCGCGTGCAGATCATGCTCCAGGCGGGGCATTCCAGTACATGCGCAAGAATGAACGGGCCGGCGGCAAAAGGCGCTTTTTTCCCTAGGAAAGAAATATTGATCGTGCTTGATGATCCGATGGGCGTGCGGTCGGCGACTATGACGATCCAGTCGCCGCGTTCAATGAAGCTTGACAGTTCTACGGCGGTTTGCGGACCGATGCTGGTGACTTCGATATGATTGACGGCGAACTGCGGGTTGATCTTTCTAATCAGGTTGTTAAAGCGTACGGCGTGTACGGTATGAACGAGAACATGAAGGCGGCGGCGTGCTTGCTGAGTCTCGGACATTACCTGACAGAGCTCGACGCATCCCGTATGCGCCGTCACGATGATGCCGCCTCTGGCGTCGTTGAGAATTTCATCTGCATTGACGACATTGAGGTCTTGCGGACCAAAAGAGCCCGAAACGGCAAGAATCTTGTCTAGGATCGTGTCGGAAAACCGCATCAAATGCCGCAGGCTTCCCAAAAACGGCGCGGAGGTGCCGGTAAAGCGCGCCATTTGCTGCAGGTAGGCTCTGCTTGCGTTGCGCGAGCGCGAAACTGTCAGCCAGAAGAAAACGACGACCGGCCAAAGCGAAAGATGAAAAAGAGCGCGGCCGCCCAGCCGAAAGATGCCTAAAAGCACGCGAATGCCCAGGGTGCTTGTGTTTTCCTGCTCCTGCGACCAGTGCTTCTGTTCATTCATTGGCGGGCCTCGGGAGGCGTTGGCAGGCGCCAGAGACGGCGCAGCCGCAGCACGTCAAGAATCATCAAAGTGCAGTGCTTGGCGTGCGTGAGACTGATGCTGCAATTGTCTTTGAGTCCTTTGAAGTGAGACAGGCCTCCCTCAGGGTAGGTGACGCCGACGGGCAGATTGATGCACGGCACTCCAGCCCAGGCGAGTCGAACGACAATGTCCAGATCAAAGTCCATGCGCAGTCCGATGCGGCAA
The DNA here is from genome assembly GCA_944390715.1 of uncultured Duodenibacillus sp. Lineage (GTDB taxonomy): Bacteria > Pseudomonadota > Gammaproteobacteria > Burkholderiales > Burkholderiaceae_F > Duodenibacillus. The sequence continues at coordinate 83,713 of CALXQS010000002.1, forward strand.
TGATTGATGACCGAAATTGTCTCGCTCAGGGGATAGACCCGAAAGCCGCACAATGCATCGTCCGGCCCCCGGCCCCAGGTGTTGAGCGCCACCCAAAAGTTGGTCACTTTGTGCCCCCAGCGGCGGGCTGCTGGAGCAGAGGAGTCGTACTCGGGATAGGCGCAGACAAGAGCCTGCGGATGATCTTGCGCTGCACGAAGAAAGCCAGCTGCAGCTCCCAGGTCGTGCTGCGCATCGGCATCAACTTGCAGCGCATGCGTAAAGCCAAGCTCCTGTGCTTTGCGAAATCCAGCAATGCAGGCCGCTCCCTTGCCGCCGTTTTGTGCCAGGTGCATCAGATGCAGGAGGCTTCCGTACTCTTGAGCCAGAGCGTCCAGAACCTGTGCGCAGGCTTTGGAGCTGCCGTCGTCGACCATGATGATTTCCAGATTCAGCGGCAAGAGCCGGTCGATGACTTTTCGCACGGCTCGCTCATGGTTGTAGACAGGGATCAGGGCGCAGGGACGAAACGAGCTCACTTCTAGACTCCGGCAAAAACGAGCATGCCTTTGGCAAGGGGCGTGCCGCGGGCGTCCTCGTAGCTAAATGCGGTGCCCTTGGAGTCGGAAGCAAGTCTTAGAACAACAGTGCTCTCGGGCGCAATCGGGCGCATGAATTTGAGTTTTTTGATTTCCTTCAGACAACCTTCCAAGCCGAAAAGCCGGCGCGCCAGATTTTCGGCCCAAGTGATCTGCACGACGCCAGGCAAGAGTTTGAATTCAGGAAAATGCCCTGTGAAAAAAGGCGAATTTCCCGGCACGCTGATGACCAGCTCGGCGTCGTGCGCCGAGCGCGAGACGGCGACGGCTTGTACAGCGCGGGGATCAAAAAGAGCTTCAAGCGCCTGCGTGGTGAGTTTGCCGAGAGAATTTTCGGGCAGTTCCCACACAAAACGCCAATGGCGGGGCAGGCAGATGCGTTCGATGACGCACAGCAAAGCATCACGCAGTTGTTTGACTAATGCGGCCTTTCCTTCGCAGCGGATGATTTCCACGGCTTTGGCGGTTGGAACGGCTGCAACGGCCAGCTTGCCTGCAGAATGACGAAAGAAAGCGCGGCAGGAGGCGATGAGGCCGGTGCCAAGCAGCGTTTTTTCGACGGCGGTGAGCGAGACGCGCTTTTCTTCAATTTTGACGATGCGGTCAGCTCGTCCGAGCAAGGTAAAGGAGCCGTCGGCGTTGACGGCGATTCGATCCGACGTGCTTTCCCAGCCATCGGAGGAAAGCTGCTTGCTTTTAATCACCAGCAGCGAGTTTTCCATCTTCCATTCGATGCCGGGCAGCGCGCGAAAAGATTCATTGATGATGGAGCCGTCTTCGGCAAGAGCGCGCGTGCGCCAGGCAATGCCGCCGGACTCGGAGCTGCCGAAGATTTCAACCGGTGCAAGTCCGGTGAGGGCGATCGTGCGCCGCAGAGCATCGTCGGACAATGGGCCGCCGCTGGTGTAAATGACGCGAAGCATGTTCTTGAGGCTCGACCAGTCAATGTCTTCGGGAAGACGCTTCAGATGCGCTGGGCTTGCAATCCACAGACTGTGCGGCACCGTGCGCATGCGGGCGGCAAGCTCTTCGGGATACAGGATGCGTTTGTGCCAGATGGGACGCAGACTTGCTGCCGGCCACAAAATGGAAAAAAGCAGACCGTAAATGTGTTGTGGAGGAACGGTTGAAAAGATGACGGTGTCTTGGGGCAGCTCGACGTCTTCTGCGTCTGGTCTTCTGACTTCAATGGCAGGCACTTCGCAGAAAAGCTGGCTGAGCCGCTTGGTGATCAGCGAGGGTTCTCCTGTTGAGCCCGAGGTGAAAAGGCTCACGAGTCTGCCGGAGGGATCAAGAGCATCGCGGCAGGGATCGGCTTCATGAAAAGGCGTGATGCGTCTGGTTGTCAGATCTGCAGGGAAGTCCCCTGCGGCAGCCTCGGCAAGCGTGTTGAGCTGTCGGCAGACGGTCTGCGTCGTGTCGGCAGGAAGAATGGCCCTCACGCCCGCTGCCCAGGCTCCGAAAAGGCACGATGACAGATCAAACAAATTGCTGAAAAAGAGCGCTGCGCTGCTTACGCCGGCGGCGGCAAAGGCTTTTTTCCAGTTGTTGACGGCAACGGCGTACTCTCCCCAAGTGCGCGCGCCGTCTTCGCACAGAACAAATTCAAAGTCGTCGGCGTCCGTGCGCGTGAGCGTGAGAGCGGGGTCTAGAAAGCGCGGAGAAATCATGGCAGGCGGTTCATTCGGGCGTAAATTCTGCGGACAATATATTCAAACGCAAACATGAGCGCAATGAGAGCGTAGGCAATCGCTCCATTGTATAAAGCCCACCAGGCATCGCTGCGAAAAAGCGCCGAGTCAAGCGCCGCCAGACCGTTGAAAAGAAAAAATATGCACCAGGCGAAGGTGGCCTTTCGGCAATAGACGACAGCAGCGGGCGGCAGATCCTTATGCTTGATGCGGGCAAAGAATTCAACAGCCGGAACAGAGGCAAGCGAAAAGGCAAAAAAGGCTAGCCAGCAGGCATTCATTACCACGGGGTAGAGCTTGACGGCTGTCGAATCTTGAGCAAGACCTGAGACGCAAGCCAGAATCAGCGCAGCGGCAAATGCGGCAAGAGAAATGCGATTGCGCTTGCTGAGCCAGACGAAAAGCGAAGCCAGAGCTATCACCGCACCCGCAGCCCAAGAGAGCCCGTGCTTGAGCAAAAAGTAAACGGCAAAAGGATAGACCGCAGCAAGAAGAACACCGGCAATGCGAACAAAGGGCATGCGAAAAAAGTCGACGACTGTGTTTAACCGCAGGCCGAGTCTTTAAGGGTTGGGGTCGTTGAGCAGCTTTGCAAGCACTGCCGTCAGATCGGCAATGGTGCGCACTTGTTTGAAATCAGCCGGGGAAATCTTTTTATCGCCGATCATGGGCTGAAGCTTGACAATAAGATCAACGGCATCGATTGAATCGATGTCGAGGTCTTCATAAAAGCGGGCTTCAGGCTTGATGAGAGATTCCTCTATTTCAAAGGTATCGATGAGGACAGTCTTGAGGTGGTCAAAAATCTGCTGTTCGGTCACCATAGTTGCGTCGTAAAAGATAAGGCAGAGTTTTTAAGGTCTGGAAGCTTAGTTTGCCTTGCGGCTCATGATGAAGTCGGCCAGTGCGCTGACGCAGGCAAAATGCTGCTTGTTCTCTTCGCTTTCGGCAGACATCGTAATGCCGTATTTTTTCTTGATGGCAAGCCCGAGCTCAAGCGCGTCAATGGAGTCAAGACCTAGGCCTTCGACAAAAAGCGGCTGATTGCTGTCTATGTCGCCGGCGCTGATGTCTTCAAGACCCAGACTGGAGATGATGAGCTCCTTGAGCTCTTGTTCGAGAGCTTGCTTGTCCATTGCTTGCTTCCTGGTGTGCAAAAAGGGTTTCTTTAATTGTTTGGTTTAGGCGCCGTACGGCGGCTGGCCGCCCGATAGAGGCCTGGGCTTCAACATACGGATTAACGTCAATGTCGGGCAGAATTTTTACCGAAAAGGACATTTTACGCGAAGGGATGCTGTACCACGCCATGCCCTTCATCAGCGAGGGGGGCGTGCAGGAAATCACGATCGGAGTGATGTTTGCGCGCGCAGCAATGGCTGCGGCGGCTGCGCCGTGCTTGAGGCGAGGCTCAATGCCGGGGCGCGTGCGCGTCCCTTCGGGAAAAATAATGAGCGTGTCTTTCTTTTTGACGGCTTGGATGCAGTCCTCAATCAGTTCGGGGCCGGAGTCGTTGCTTATGTAGCCGGAGGTGAGGACAGGGGCCTTGAGAGCAAAAGAGTGCGTCAGAGCGGCTTTGACGATGCAGGTTGCATTCGGGATTTTTGACATGAGCAGCACGACGTCGATGAGCGTCGGGTGGTTTGCGCAGATCAAAAGAGGTTCAGAGCGAAGACGCTCGAGGTCTCCCTCAAAGCGGCATTCAAGGCAGCGCAGCGACTGCATGAGGCCAACGAACAAGGAAAAGCTTTTTTGCACGACGCGTCGAGCGGCAAGCTCGCGCTGCCTGCCGTCTCGAACGAAAACATCCAAAAGCGGGCAAACGACAAAGCGAAAGGATAGCCCCATGAGCGCGAAGGTCAGAAAGCAAAACCCCGTTGCAAACAGGCGCCAGATGTAGTTCAGGCGCAAAGAAAGAGTCTTGACGGTTCTTCTTACGCTTTCTTCCACAGCCATCCTCGTTTCCCGTCAGTGTCGACGTAGGTTTGCATTTCGCCTAAGAAAAAATCAATTTCAGCAGCGATGGATCCGGATTTGTCTGCTTCGGAAGCTGCTGACAATCTTGAAACGGCAAGTTCAAAAATGGTTACAGGCGTTTTTTGCGCCGTCAGCCTCATGGCCCAGACGGCAGGCTCGCTGCTGCACTCCGCAGCGTCCGGATTCTGCCAGGCCTCGGGCATGACGGGTTCATAGCGCGCGAGCAGCACCGAGGGGGCTTTGCGCAACGCTAGCGCGCACTCAATAAATCCCGCAGAGGCTGTTGTTTTTCCGCCGCATACGGCCTTGTGCGCGCTGCGGTCTTTGAGCCAGATTGCCGTGGTGGCGCCAATGGCGTTGTGTACGCTTAAGGCAAAGGCGGCCGGGCTCATTTCAGCAGACGAACAAAGAGATTCCAGCAGCGTAAAGGAACGGGCAAGGTCTCCCCAGCTGGAGGCAAAAACCATGGGTTCGTTTTCTTGCGGTTTGAGCTCTGCAATGGCCGAAACCGCGAGCTTGCCAAGCGGCGTCAGGCGTCGTCGAAGCATGGCCGGAGCGCCTGCGGTAGCGGCGTTGAGCTCTGCGCCTTTCTTTGCAAGATGCGCTTCGCGGGAAAGGGTGCGCACGACAAAATCATCAACAAATAAGAGCATGAGAAGTTCTTAGCGTGGTTTGCAGACAAAAAGCGTGTGGCTCACGCCAATATTTGACTTTTCAAACTCAATGTCAAGCCCTGCAGCATCAAAAATTGCCATAAGCTCCGCACGGCGGTAAAAACGGGAGTTGCCGTTGGCAATCGCCGTAAAGTAAAGCGAAGAAGCCGCAAGACTTAATTGCGCTGCAGGATAGGACTGCTGGTCGGTCAGACATTCCAATACGGCAAATCGGCCTTTTTGAGCAAGAAGCGCTTTGGCGCGAAGCAATATGCTCACAGCTTGCTCGGGGGAAAAGCAGTCTAAAAATTGGCTCATCCAAATGACGTCGCCCTTAAGCTCAATCTGGGGCGCAGCTTGCTGCTCAAGCCAATTGACAGGAGCACAGGAAAAACGATCCGCGTAGGGGTGGAGCGCTTTGTTTTCCTTTGCCAGAGAGCATTGCTGCGGCAGGTCGATGAGCACGACGCGCGCAGTTTCCGATGCTTTGAGCATGGCTAGAGCAAATTTGCCTGTGTTGCCGCCAATATCAAGAAGCACCCGCGGGTGCAGCGTTTTTTCAATTAAAGCCGCCAGAGAATCGAAATAACGGTCTGAGTAGTAGTGGTCGAAGGCAAACCAGCTGCGTCGGGCTCGCTGCGGCAGCTTGGAGAGTCCCGGATAGATCGTGCTCCAGCTGCCAAAGCGTTTGAGTCCCTCCGGACGGGCAGTTTTTAGAGACTCTTCAAGCGACTCGAGCGCGCCGTAGCAGACATCGGCGGCGAAGTCGAGGTTTACCGAAGTCATTTCATCAAAAAGCAGGCACTCCCCGGTCTTGGTAAGCTGCAGGGCTCCGTTTTCGGTACGACGGCAGATGTCTGAGGCAACAAGCGCGTCGACAAGAACAGCGACAGCGTAGGCAGAAAGCCCCGTCTTGTGCTCGATGTCGCTTTCTGAAGCCGGCTCGGTCATGGCGGCAAGAACGCCCAAACGCTTGGCGGCAACGCAAGCCTGAAAGATGAAGGGAGAAAAGGCGATTTTCTGGGCTTGATGAAGTGCTTCGATGATGCCGCTGTGTTTGTTGGTTTTGCGCTTGATCATAGAAAATCGGCGCGGGAACCTGCGGCTTCAGCCGTGGGAGGAAGCGCCGCCTCCTTTTAAGGAGCAGCCTTACTTTTGCCGGTGAGCACGGCATCAAAGGCTGACCTCGTTTGTTTAAAACAAATACTCTCAAGTTTTGACTCTCCGGTCTTTCGACCGGTTGTGATCCTTCGCCAATGTTGGAAGGGGTTTTGTACCGGCAGCACCGCTCCTATTTCTCAGAGCTTTCAACCACCGGCCGCAAAGCGCGGGACTAGGATCGACATCCCGCGGTGCCTGTCTATTCCCAACCAACGCAGTCCGCCTTTTGAGCGGCCTGAGGCGAGACAACCAAGGCTTTCACAAGCCTCTGCCTACAGGCAGGGGTAGTTGACCCCTAAGCGTCTTTATATCGCCCGAAAATAAGTGAAGTGTTGATGCCGCCAAAGGCAAAGTTGTTGCTCATCACATGGTCGGTTTCAATTTTTCTGGGTTCGTTCATGATGTAGTCGAGCTTTGCACAGTCCTGCGCCGGCGCTGTGAGATTTATGTTGGGGGCAAACCAGCCTTCGTTCATCATGCAGATCGACATCCAGGACTCGAGAGACCCGCAGGCCCCCAGCGTGTGCCCCATGTAGCTTTTGAGTGTTGATACGGGGGTTTGGCTGCCGAAGACGGAAAAAGTAGCGGCAGATTCAGCCGCATCTCCGCGATCGGTTCCGGTGCCGTGGGCGTTGACGTAGCCGATGTCCGAGGGCTGAAGCCCGGCATCATCCAGAGCAAGCTGCATGGCGCGTGCCATTTGCTCGGCCTGCGGAGAGGTGATGTGAGCGCCGTCGGAGTTTGTTCCGAACCCCAGAATCTCTGCGTAGATGTGCGCTCCGCGCTTTAATGCGTGACCAAGCTCTTCAAGAATCAGCGTGCAGCCGCCTTCGCCGATGACAAGACCGTCGCGACGGGCGTCAAAAGGACGGGGCGTAAGCTGCGGCTCGTCATTGAATTCCGTGCTGGTGGCAAAAAGCGTATCGAAAATCGCGGCATCCGAAGCGTCGAGCTCTTCGCTGCCGCCGGCAATCATGACTTTGGCTTTGCCGGCCAGAATGCTTTCATAGGCGTAGCCGATTGCTTGCGAAGACGAGGTGCAGGCTGAGCTTGTCGTTATGATTCGTCCGCGAATGCCGAAGAAAATGCCGATGTTCACGGGCGCTGTGTGCGCCATCATCCGGATGTACGTGTTGGCGTTCATGCCTCGCGTTGTGCGATGCAGCACAAGTTCGGCGATATCGCCGATAGCGCTTGGCGTTCCGGAACAGGAGCCGTAAGCAATGCCGATGTCGCCGGAGGCGAGAAACGTCGGATCGGCAAGACCGGCGTCGTCGAGAGCCATTTCCGTTGCACGCACGCCGAGAACGCCGACGCGGCCCATGCTTCGAAGGCTTTTGCGGTTGTAGCGGCATTTGTCGAGTTCAAAAGGTGCGGCAGGACAGCCGACCTGCGTGCGCAGTCCCTGGATGGTTGTCCAGTCCTGAATTTTTTGTACGGCATTGGTGCACGACAGCAGCTTGGTGCGTACGCTGCGCCAGTCGTTTCCAAGCGGACTGATGGCGCCGAAGCCGGTAACGACGACGCGAGGCTTGCGGTTCATGAAAGGCCTCCGTTGATCTGAATAACCTGACGAGTGATGTAGCCTGCTTCGGGCTTCATCAAGAACGCAATCAGTGCAGCGACTTCTTGCGGCGTTCCTGTGCGGCGCATCGGGATGGCCGGCAGCGCGTATTTTTTGACCTCTTCGGTTACCATGCCCGTGTCGATCAATCCTGGGGCCACGGCATTGACCGTGATGGCTCGGCTTGCCAATTCAACGGCAAGCGCCTTGGCCGCTCCAATCAGGCCGGCTTTTGCCGCCGAGTAGTTGACCTGGCCGCGGTTGCCCATGACGCCGGAGACAGAACTGACGACCACGATGCGCCCAGGCTTGCGGCGGCGCACCATCGGCATCAACATGGGCTGCACGACGTTGAAAAATCCATTGAGATCTGTGTCAATGACCTGCTCCCAGTCCTGCGGCGCCATGGCGGCAAAGGTGCCGTCGGCGGTGATGCCCGCATTGACGACGATGCCGTAATAGGCTCCGTGTTCGGCAATGTCGCCTTCAAGCAGGCGGGCAGCCGCATCGCGGTCGCGTACGTCGAAGGCGAGCATGCGGGGATGTCCGCCGAAGGCGGCAGCTGCCTCAAGGGTGTCCTGCAGCGCTTGAGAGCGGCAAGAACCATGCACGACGACGTCGAAGCCATCGCGAGCCAAAGCAAGAGCCGTTGCTCGTCCGATGCCGCGGGAAGCTCCGGTGATAAGTACGGATAAGCGCTCAGTCATTTCGAGAAAACAGATAAATCTTTTGGTTGATAAACAGTAAGAGTTGCTCGTGCGGCTTCTTCCTCTCCAATAAGCGCATGGCACTCAAACTGGCTTGGCAGCACATTGTCGCCCAGATACAGGCAACGGCTTTTTAGCTGGACGGTCTCTCCTTCAAGAAGAGGGCGTGCGCGGCAGCTGAAGCTGCGGGTGCCTAAAAGAAAGCCGATGCGGGGTTTGCCGCCGGTCAACGTGCGTTCGCGCAGTCCTGCCCAGCAGCCGACGCACTGCGCCATCAGCTCCAGCAAAAGAGCGTTCGAAGCTTCTTTCTTTTCATTAAGAAAGAGATGGTGCTCTTCACCGATTTTGGCATAAGCGCAAAGCTGCGATTCATCGGCATTCACAATGCCCGAGATGAGCATCATCGGAGGGCGGTGCGGCAGCAGTTCCTGCGGCAGCGGGTAGGCTGGATTGTGAACAAAGGTTTGGTGCATGACTTTTTAATCAAGGGGCGCTGAACACGATGCTGGCGTTCGAACCCCCGAAGGCAAAGGCGTTGGTCAAAACGGCTCTGACAGGACGACCCAGCTCGCAGGCTTCTTCAAGAATCCGTGCGGCAAGAGCAGGATCGGCCGGGTAGTCCGATGCATTGGCCGCCAGGCGTCCGCGAGGATTGTCCGTCAGGTGCGCGGCAGCAATGGCGGCCTGCAGCGCACCGGCTCCGGCCAGCGTGTGGCCGGTGAGTCTTTTGTAGGAAGCCATAGGGACGTTTTGGCCGAAAATGCGGCCCGCGGCGAGAGCTTCCATTTGATCATTATGAACGGTGCCTGTGCCGTGCGCGCTGACAAGATCGATGTCTTCGGCGCTCAGATCGGCGTCGGCAAGTGCGCCGCGCATGGCTGCTTCAGCACCGGCGCCGGAGGGATCAGGTGCGGAGAAGTGGTATGCATCGCACGTTTCAAAACCTCCGGCAACGGCCATGAAGCTGCTTTGGGTTTTATTTTTGACCAGAGCAACAAGCGCGCCGCCTTCGCCGAGGTTGATGCCGTTTCGCTCGCGGCTGAAGGGAGCGCACGGCGCGTCGCTTACTGCTCCAAGAGCGGCAAAGCCGCTGGTCGTAAAGCGCGACAGACTGTCAACGCCTCCGGCAATGACAAAATCGGCAAGACCGCTCTCTAAAAGTTCAATGCCGGACAAAATCGCCATGCTGCCTGAGGCGCAGGCGTTGCTGATCGTGTAGGCAGGGCCCGTGATGCCTAATCTGTCGGCGATAAAGTGCGCCGGTTCGTCAAGGTTGAGCGCGCGGATGCAGAAGTCCTCAGGCAAACGGCTGGTTGATGCCCGCAGCTGCATGGCGGCTTCAACTTCAGGCATCCCGGAGGTGCAGGCGCCGATTACGACGGCGCAGCGGTGCGCTCCTGCCTCTTTGATGCGGGCGGACAGATCCGGCATCTGCACAAGACAGGCCTCGATGAGGCGTGCCGTGCGCGGCAGGCGTGTCGTGCCGAGCCAGGCATCGTCGACGACGCCGACCGGCACCGGGCGGCCGCAGAGATCTTTGCAAATTTGTAAACAATTTCTGTTCGGTGCAAACAGGCTGCGGCGCAGCTGTTTAAGACCAACGCCGGCGGACGAAATGGTGCCGAGACTTTCAATGTAGGCTCTGCAGCGGGGCATCGAAGCAAATTAGAGGTTGTTGTAAATGCGCCATTGTAACAGTTCGCTTTCATTTGCCTTCGTTGATGCAGAAACGAGTGTTAACGACCGATGCCGAGAAGTTTGTCAGTTGAATCTGCGCCGGAACTGCTCTTGGGCTAGACTAATCGGTAGCAAAAACAAGCTGCGCTGCAAGAGGCTGCTGAAGGCGGCCTGGGCGGTTGCGTGCTTAAAAAAGCAAAATTTCTTTTTTTTCAAAGCAGTATCAGAAAATGACAGAGTGCACGATGCCCTTTTTACGGGATGACGTCCAAAACACCAAGAGAACAATTTGCGGTCTGACGATTGACTTCGGACGGCAGCGCATGACGGCCGAAGACCTCAAAGGACTCTACGCGCTTGCTCGCGAAAAAGGTGTTCTTGAGCAAAATGCGGCCATGCGCCGAGGCGAAATCGTCAACCCCAGCGAGGGTCGTGCGGCTTTGCACACGGCTCTTCGCGACCCTCGCGTGAACGCGCCTTTTCATGCGGATGTCGATCGCGCGCTTGAGCGCATCTGCTTGTTCGCCGACAGGGTTCGCAGCGGCCGCTATTGCGGCTGCCGCGGCGACAAGATTACCGACGTCATCAATATCGGCATCGGCGGTTCGGAAATGGGTCCTCGCACCGTATACCACGCGCTGCGTTCGACGCAGCCCTCCATACGGCTTCATTTTTTGAGTGCTGCCGACGGCGTGAGCTTTGATCGGATTGTGGGACAGCTCAACCCCTTCAAGACGCTGGTCATCGTATCTTCCAAGAGCTTCAAGACGCGTGAAACTGCCGTCAATGCAGCAGCAATTGATCAGTGGCTTCTTGAGAGCGGCATTGCCGGCGAGGATCGCTCTCAGCACATGCTGGTTGTTTCAGCCAATCCGAAGGCGGCCGAGGAGATGAATTTGCCGGCAGAGAATCTGTTTCCAATTTGGGAGTGGGTTGGAGGACGCTTTTCCGTCTGGTCGGCCATCGGACTGGCCGATGCCATTGCCCTAGGGTCGGATACGTTTTTGGCGCTGCTTGCCGGGGCTCATGCCATGGACATGCATGTGGAATCGGCCGACGAGGAGGAAAATCTGCCGCTTTTGATGGCGCTTGTGAGCTATTGGAATTCTGTTCGTTTGGGTGTTGCCCAGCACTGCATCCTGCCCTACGACGAAAGACTGCGCGTGATGGTTTCCTGGCTTCAGCAGCTCGAGATGGAAAGCCTCGGCAAAAATACGTCTGTGCACGGCGATCCGGTGAGCGGACACACAGGCCAGGGAATCTGGGGCGGACACGGCAACGAGTCGCAGCACTCGTTTTATCAGTGGCTTAGAGAGGGAACTGCAAGCAGCTCGATTGACCTCTTGTGGTGCGAAAAGCCCGGTCATCGTCATGCCGAGCTGCATCGGGTGCTGATTGCCAACGCTAAGGCGCAGGCCGAAGCGCTCGTGACGCGCGAAAACGGCGGTTGGTTCAATGCCGTCACGACGGTGAGCATTGATGAGCTTGACGCGGCACGGCTGGGAGCATTGATGGCGCTCTACGAGCACAAGACTACGATGCTCGGCACCCTTTACGGCATCAATCCCTTCGATCAGCCCGGCGTCGAATTCGGCAAGAAGCTCTCGCGAAAGGCCGAAAGCAGCGTTGAGTTCAAGTAAAAAGTCTTATGAGCCGCAAAATCCTCATCATCAAGTCCTCCTCCATGGGCGACGTCATTCACGCATTGCCTGTCGCGTTCGACGTCAAGCAGGCAATGCCTGATGCTGAAGTGCATTGGGTAGTGGAAGAGAGCTTTGCGGATATTCCGGATCTCAGCCCTTTTATCGACAGAAAGATCCTGACGGCTTTTCGGCGCTGGCGCAAGCATCCGCTTGCGCGTCAGACCAGAGAGGAGTTCTCTGAGCTCAAGCGCATGCTGAGGCGCGAAAAGTATGACTGCGTCATTGACATTCAAGGGCTGATGCGCTCGGCTTTGGTTGCCAAACTTTCGGGAGCCGAGAGTTGGGGGTATTCCAAAGATACGATCCGAGAGCCGCTTGCAAGCCGCCTGTATACGCACACGCTGCCGGTTGCAGAGAACCTGCGGCCAGTGCGCCGTTACCGCACGATGGCTTCACGCGTGCTGGGCTACGACATTGATCCAGACAGTCCGCGCTATGGCCTTAGCGTCAAGCCGATGATTCCGGCAGGCGTTACGCGGCCGTATGCGGCGCTTGCCGTCAACACCAGCCGCGCCGAAAAGCTTTGGCCGCAGTCGCGTTGGATCGATGCAGCCAGAGAGCTTGAAAAAGAGGGGCTGCAAAGCGTCCTTTTCTGGGGCAATGAGACCGAGCGCAGGCGTGTTGAAGAAATTGCCAGCGCCGTCAAGAATGCTGTGGTTATTCCGCGGTCAAGTCTCAAGGCGCTGGCGCAGATAATTGCCGGGGCAGTTTGTCTGGCAGGCGTTGATACGGGGCTCACCCATCTCGGAGCGGCTCTGGGCGTGCCTTCCGTGGGCATCATCGTAGGCACGAGCGCCGAGCTTTTTTCGCTTGTCTCAGAAAAAGCCTGCGCTACGGTCGGCGACAACGGAGTGGTTCCGGATACGATTGAGGTTTTGAGCGCGCTGCATGCTGTGAGGAATGCTCAATGGAGCTCAGAGCGATGACGACTCCTGTTTTTTATCGAGCGCTGACAAAGATGGCGCTGCCGTTGGCGCGTCTCTATCTCAAAAAGAGGGCGCGAAAGCAGCCCGCTTATCTTGAGCACTGGGACGAGCGATTCGGCGAGACAACCTATCCGGCTCCAAGCCGGCCGCGTCTTTGGATGCACGCGGTGAGTTTGGGCGAGACCAATGCTGCGCGTGCGCTCATAGATGCTTTTTTTGAGCTGTACGATGACGCCGAGCTGCTGCTGACCTGCATGACTCCCACGGGACGAGAAGCGGGCGAAAAGATTGCGCGTGCTTATCCCGGTCGAGTCGTGCAGTGCTACCTGCCCTACGATACGGCTGAGCTCATGGGCAAGTTTTTCGATGAGGTCCGTCCCTTGATGGGAGTGGTGATGGAGACGGAGGTCTGGCCCAACATGGTGGCGCAGGCCAATGTCCGAGGCATTCCTCTGGTGCTGGCCAATGCTCGTGAATCAGAAAAAAGCGCCAGGCAGGCTCGGCGTTTTTCGTCCGTCATGCGTGCGGCCTTTGCAGGTTTTGACGTCGTGCTCGCCCAAAGCGAAGAAGATGCCGCTCGGCTCAAGGAGCTCGGTGCCCGCAACGTGCACGTGTGCGGCTCCGTTAAGTTCGACGTCAAGGCAGATCTTTTGCAGAGCAAGGCGGCGCTTGAACTGCGCAAGCTCATTGCCCGGCCGATCATTCTTCTGGCCAGCACCCGCGACGGCGAAGAGGCAATGTTCGTGGACGCCCTTTCGCAAACAGCGGAAAAAGCGGCAGTGCTCTTGGTGCCGCGGCATCCGCAGCGGTTCGAAGAGGTTTTTGAGCTTTTAAAGAAAACCGGGCTTCCCGTGCTGCGCCGCAGCAAGGGCGACGATTTTGCAGAAGCTTCGCGCATCGATGGACCGGTCATCCTCTACGGCGACACAATGGGGGAGATGAGTTTTTATTGCGCCCTTGCCGACGTGTGCATCATGGGTGGAAGCTTTGGCAATTATGGATCGCAGAATCTGATCGAGCCGGCGGCCGCCGGCGCTCCTGTTCTGGTCGGACCTTCGAGCTTTAACTTTGCCAAGGCCGTCGACGATGCCGTGGAGATGGGAGCAGCCGAGCGGGTCCGCGATGCGTCTGATGCTTGGAGTACGGCTGTCGGGTGGCTGCACGACGGCTGTCTGCCTGAACGAAGCCGTCGCGCATTGGAATTTGCGCACAGCTATACCGGAGCGAGCGCGCGCCAGATGCACTTTATAGGTGAAATATGGGAAAAAGCACGATAAAAAATGTCCTGACGATTGCCGGCGTTGATCCATCGGGCGGCGCCGGCGTCCTGGCCGACGTCAAGGTGATGTCGGCGCTGGGAACCTATGCATGTGCTGTTGTTGCTGCACTTACGGCGCAAAATACGCGTACCGTCTCTGCAGTGCTGCCCGTGCCTGCGGATTTTGTCGCCAAGCAGTTGGAGACGCTCTTTGAAGACGTAAGCATTGATGCCGTCAAGATCGGCATGCTCGGCGCCACGGATGTGATGCAGGTCGTAGCCGACAGTCTTAGCCGCCATCGGCCTCGCTGGGTTGTTCTGGATACTGTGATGGTTGCCAAAAGCGGCGATCGACTGATGCCCGACGAGTCAGTGGACTATTTCAGGCAACATCTTTTGCCTTTGGCTGATCTCATTACGCCCAATCTTCCTGAGGCCGCCGTGCTGCTGGGCAAAACGGAAATCCGAGCCCAAGACATGAAGCAAGCCGCCTGCGAACTCTTTGATTTGTGCGCAGGACGAAGCGCCGTGTATCTCAAGGGAGGCCATCTTCAAGGGGAAAAGTCGTGCGACGTGCTCTACGACGGCAAGAAGTTTGTTGAGTACGATGCGCTGCGCGTACAGACAAAGAATACGCACGGCACGGGCTGCTCGCTTTCTTCTGCCCTGGCTGCCTGCTTGGCTAGAACGAACAACCTCGAGCAGGCGGCGCTGATGGCTAAAAATTACATCTCCGAAGCAATTGCCGCAAGTTCAGCGCTTGAGGTTGGAAGCGGTCACGGACCGATTCATCACTTTGTGCGGCTGTGGCAGGCTGACAACGAGCGCTGAGCTGAACCTGCGGACGGAGCCGTCCGCAGGCAAAGGCGACAGGTCTCATCAATGGGATACAATAAGCCACTGCTGGCTTCAAACCCCGCGATCCGTTGCAGTTATCGTGCGCATTGAGCACTTGGTATTTAATAAATCGACAAATTTTCCAGACGACAACCAACATGCAGAAACTCAAGATCAATGGCGGCCGCCGTCTTGTGGGCGAAGTTCGAGCCTCTGGGGCTAAAAATGCGGCTCTGCCCATTATCGCTGCCGGGTTGCTGACGACCGACGAGGTCATTTTGCACAATGTTCCCGATCTTGCAGATGTGCGGACGATGGGCAAGCTTCTCAGGGGCATGGGCGTTGTCTGCGAAAGACTCGATGAGAGCTCCGTGCGCATCAATGCATCTGCCGTGACAAGCACTGAAGCCCCCTACGAATTGGTCAAAACCATGCGGGCTTCCGTTCTCACGCTTGGTCCCTTGGTGGCTCGTTTCGGCGCTGCCCGCGTTTCGCTGCCGGGCGGCTGCTCGATTGGCGCGCGTCCTGTCGATCAGCACATTAAGGCCCTCAAGCTGATGGGGGCGGCCGTCGATATCGATCATGGGTACATGAACGCCAAATCACGTCGGCTTAAGGGCGCGCGCATCGTCACCGACATGGTGACGGTTACAGGCACTGAAAACATAATGATGGCCGCGGTTCTTGCCGAAGGCACGACCGTTATTGAGAACGCGGCGCGCGAGCCGGAGGTGGTCGACCTTGCCGAATGCTTGATGTCCATGGGGGCGAAGATCAAGGGAGCCGGCACGCCGCAGATCGTCATCGAGGGTGTCGAAAGGCTGCACGGCTGCGAGCATTCCGTGATTGCCGACCGCATTGAGACAGGCACATTTTTGTGCGCGGCTTTGGCAACCCGCGGCGATATTCTCGTCACGCACGCCGATCCGGCATCTCTTGAGGCAGTCATCGGAAAGCTGCGTGAGGCAGGGGGCGTGATTGATACCGGCAGCGACTGGATACGCGCCCGCATCGATGCCCGCCCAAGGGCTGTGGACGTGCGCACAGTGCCGCATCCTGGGTTCCCGACCGACATGCAGGCGCAATTTATGGCTCTGGATGCGGTGGCCGAGGGTTCAGGCCGCATTGTTGAAACTATTTTTGAAAACCGCTTCATGCATGTTCCTGAACTGCAGAGGATGGGCGCTGACATTCATGTCGACGGACACACGGCTGTGGTGCGCGGCGTTGAGCAACTGGAAGGCGCCAGCGTCATGGCAACCGACTTGCGTGCGTCCGCCTCTCTTGTCATCGCAGGACTTGCGGCGCAGGGCGAGACGGTCATCGACCGCATTTATCATCTTGACCGTGGTTATGAACACATCGAAACCAAGCTTTCGGCGCTTGGCGCGGACATCATGAGAGTGAGCTAGAGCAGCCGCAGGTTTCTAGGGGCCATTGATCGTTGTAGGGAGGAGAAATGATCACGCTGGCTTTATCCAAAGGGAGAATCTTTACGGAGCTGCTGCCGTTTTTGGCCGCAGCGGGCATTGTGCCTGCTGAGGATCCTGAGCACTCCAGAAAGCTTATGATCGGCACCAACCGCGAAGATCTGCGCATCGTGGTGCTGCGGGCAACCGATGTGCCGACGTATGTGCAGTACGGAGCGGCAGACATGGGGGTCTGCGGCTGGGATACGCTCTACGAGCATGGCGGCAACGGTCTGTATGTGCCCATTGATCTGCAGATTGCACGCTGCCGCATGTGCGTGGCCGCTCCTCAGAGTTTTGATTGGGAAGCCAATGTACGAAGAGGTTCGCGCCTGCGCATTGCAACCAAGTATCTGAAGTGGTCGCGCGACTATTTCGGCCGCGCCGGCGTTCACGTTGATCTCATTAAGCTGTACGGCTCCATGGAGCTTGCACCGATTGCGGGGCTTGCCGACGCCATTGTCGATCTTGTGTCGACAGGGGCGACGCTGCGGGCCAACAACATGGTTGAGATAACGACAATTGCTCCAATTTCCAGTCGTTTGATCGTCAATCAAGGCGCAATGAAGCTCAAGCGCGCGGAATTAATGCCCATTATCGAAAAAATTCGCGAGGCCGTTGAGGAAAAGGCGCGCATGAAAGCCAGGCAAGCCGTATAGCGAAGTTCAAGAGCGATAATGCAACAAATAAATTTCTAAGGTTATTTTTCAGGGAGTAGGGGAAAAATTATGCAGCTTCGTCGTTTGTCGTCTGCCGATGCAGATTTTCAGGAGAAGTTCAGTGCCTTGGTGGCTGTTGACGCCAGCGTGGATCCAGAGATCACGCGCCGCGCAGAGGCCATTGTGGAAGATGTGAGAAAGCGCGGCGATGCTGCCGTGCTTGAGTACACCGAGCGCTTTGACAGACTGCCGGCAAAAAGTCTCTCCGAGCTTATGATCACGGCCGAGGAAATGCGTGCGGCTCTTGAGGGACTGCCGCCGCAGCAGCGCGAGGCGCTTGAGGAAGCCGCCCGACGCATTCGCGAATTTCATGAGAAGGAATTGGGCGAGAGCTTTTCGATGACCGATTCGATGGGCAGCGTGCTCGGACAGCGCGTCAGCGCAGTCGATTCCGTTGGTCTGTATGTCCCTGGCGGCAAAGCCGCTTATCCCAGTTCTGTGTTGATGAATGCCATGCCGGCGCTTGTGGCCGGCGTCAAGCGCATCGAAATGGTCGTGCCCACGCCGGGCGGAGAAAGAAATCAGCTGGTGCTTGCGGCCGCAAGTCTTGCCGGCGTGACGAGGGCCTTTGCAATCGGCGGAGCGCAGGCTGTGGCTGCTCTTGCTTACGGCACCGAGACCATTGAATCAGTCGACAAGATCGTCGGTCCGGGCAACGCGTACGTGGCGGCAGCCAAGCGCTATGTTTTCGGGCGCGTGGGCATTGACATGATTGCCGGCCCCTCGGAAATTCTTGTCATTTGCGACGGCAAAACGAATCCTGATTGGATCGCCATGGATCTCTTTAGTCAGGCCGAGCACGATGAGCTCGCGCAGGCCGTGCTTCTGACGCCCGATGCGGCTTTTGCCGATGCGGTTGAGGCTTCAATGGACAAGCTCATCGAGACCATGCCCAGAAAAGAAATCATTCGCAAGTCTCTAGCCAATCGCGGCGCGATCATTGTGACGCGCGATCTGCAGGAAGCCTGCCGGATTGCCGATACGATCGCGCCGGAACACCTGGAAATGAGCACGGATGATCCGGAAAAGTGGGCCGAGCTCATTCATCACGCTGGAGCCATTTTCCTCGGACGCTTCTCTTCGGAAGCGCTGGGGGACTACTGCGCGGGCCCCAATCATGTGCTGCCGACGAGCCGTACGGCGCGCTTTTCTTCTCCCTTGGGGGTTTATGACTTCCAGAAGCGCACCAGCATGATTCACGTTTCGGAAGCCGGCGTGCAGCATCTGGGACGGGTGGCTGCCTGCCTTGCCATGGGCGAACATCTGCCTGCTCACGCGCAAAGCGCGCGGTTCCGTCTCAAGGACGAGTAGCTTGGTTTTTTGATTCTGCGCTCTTTTGGCTGTCTTCTCTCTTCAAGAGAGAAGACGAGCAGGGGCAGTCACGAAAAAAGGATTTGCGTCATATGCGTAGCGCTCTGATTAAACGAACCACGGGCGAGACCGACATCAGCGTTGAGGTTAATCTTGACGGCACGGGTCTGAAGGACATTTCCACCGGCATCGGCTTTTTCGATCACATGCTCGATCAAATTGCCCGCCATGGCCTGATCGATCTCAAGGTTTGCGCCAGGGGCGATCTGCAGGTTGACGGTCATCATACGGTCGAAGATGTCGGCATCGCGCTGGGAGAGGCGATCAAGCAAGCTCTTGGGGACAAGGCCGGAATCGTACGCTACGGCGAGAGCCATGTTCCGCTTGATGAAGCGCTCTCGCGCGTGGTGCTCGACTTGTCGGGACGTCCTGGGCTTGTGTTTGACTGCAGCTTTACTGCTCCCATGATTGGCGAGCTTGATTCGCAGCTTGTGCGGGAGTTTTTTCAAGCACTGGCCAACCATGCAGCCATGACGCTGCATGTTGACAATATTCGCGGCGAGAACGCGCATCATCAGGCGGAAACGATTTTCAAGGCTTTCGGCCGTGCTTTGCGCATGGCCGTCGAAGTTGACCCTCGGCAGGCCGGCCGCATTCCCAGCACGAAGGGGGCTTTATGACCCGCATCGCCATTGTCGACTACGGAACGGGGAATCTGCGCAGCGTCAGCCAGGCCGTGCACGCTGTGGCCGGCGCTGCCGATGTCGTCGTTACGGGAACAGCTCGGGAGATCGCAGATGCTGATCGCGTGATCTTCCCGGGCCAGGGAGCCATGGGCGACTGCATGCGGCATTTGGAGGAAAGCGGTCTGCGAGCGGTGGTTGAAGAGGCGCTGCGTACCAAGCCTGTGCTTGCCATTTGCATCGGCATGCAGATGCTTTTTGAAAAAAGCGATGAAAACAACTGCCTTGGTCTGGGACTGTTTCGCGGCAAGGTGATTCGTTTTCCTGAAGCGGCGCTCGAAGCCGTTGATGGTTCACGTCTCAAAGTTCCCCAGATGGGCTGGAACACCATTATCCGCAGACAGCAGCACCCAATGTGGGAAGGCATCAAGGACGGCGCATGGTTTTATTTCGTGCACAGCTACTTTGTCGCTCCTGTAGACGATTCGCTTACGGCAGCGACAACGAGCTATGGCCTGCCCTTTGCCTGCGCCGTAGCCCATGAAAACGTGTTTGCCACGCAGTTTCATCCGGAGAAGAGCGCCTCTGACGGACTGCGTCTGTTTGCTAATTTCGTCAGCTGGGACCCCGACTGATTTCTGTCTCTCTCTATGCAGAAAGCTTCGAGGGTTTCCGTGCTGATTTTTTTTCATTCATTCATCCTCAGCCAAAGGTTTAAAAAAACATCATGCTTTTGATTCCGGCAATTGATCTGCAGCAGGGGCGTTGCGTGCGCCTGCGTCAGGGGGATCTGCAAAACAACGTCACCGTCTATAACGAAGATGCAGTCGATCAGGCAGCTCAGTGGGCGGACATGGGGGCCGAACGCATTCATATCGTTGACCTTGACGGAGCCAGAACAGGCAAGCCGGTCAATGCCCGATTGATCGGCGAAATGATTGAAGAAATTGGCGGCGACGCAGAAATTGAACTCGGCGGCGGCATCCGCACGCTCGATCAGATCGAAAAGTACGTTGACGCCGGCGTCGATTATGTTGTGATCGGAACGGCCGCCGTCAAGCAGCCGGGCTTTCTTCGGGAAGCTTGTTCGGTTTTCCCTGGGCAGATCATCGCTGCGCTTGACGCCAAAGACGGCATTGTGGCTACCGACGGCTGGGTAAAGAGCACCGGGCACGATGTGATTGATCTTGCTCGCCGCTTTGAGGACTACGGCGTGGAGGCATTTCTTTATACGGATATTTCGCGCGACGGCATGCTCAGCGGCGTCAATGTTGAAGCAACCGCGGCCCTGGCGCGCGCCGTAAATGTGCCCGTCATCGCCTCCGGCGGCATGCATACGATCGAGGATGTGGCCGCACTCTTGAAGGTTGAAGACGACGGCGTCATGGGAGCCATTCTTGGGCGCAGCCTTTATGAGGGCACGATCGATTTTGAAAAGGCTCTCGAACTTGTCGGCCAAAGCCGATCCTAAAAAATTTGCGGAGAAAAAGTCGTGCTTGCCAAACGCATCATCCCATGTCTGGACGTGACTGCCGGTCGAGTGGTCAAAGGCGTTAATTTCGTCGATCTGCGAGATGCTGGAGATCCAGTTGAAATTGCCCGCCGCTACAACGAGCAGGGCGCTGATGAGCTGACGTTTTTGGATATCACGGCCAGCAGCGACAAGCGCGACATCATTGTTTCGGTCATTGAAGCCGTGGCAAGCCAGGTCTTTATTCCGCTCACTGTGGGCGGCGGCGTCAGAAAAGTCTCCGACATCAGAAGACTGCTTAACGCCGGAGCAGACAAGGTCTCGATCAATACCGCAGGCGTGACTAATCCGGATCTGATAGCAGAGTCTGCCGCACTGCATGGATCACAGTGCATTGTCGTCGCCATTGATGCGCGGCGTCGCGTCAAAGACGATCCTCATGCCGGCTGGGAAGTCTATACGCACGGCGGCCGTACGCCCACAGGTCTGGATGCTCTCGAGTGGGCGCAGAAAGTGGTCGATCTCGGAGCCGGTGAAATTCTGCTGACGAGCATGGATTGCGACGGGTGCAAGAATGGATTTGATCTTGAGCTTACCCGAGCTGTCAGCGACGCGGTGAGCGTGCCCGTGATTGCTTCGGGCGGTGTGGGAAACCTGCAGCATTTGGTCGATGGCGTCACTATTGGAGGGGCCGACGCCGTGCTTGCAGCTTCCATTTTTCATTTTGGCGAATTCACCGTGCGCGAAGCCAAGCAATATATGGCTCGGCACGGCATTACGGTGAGGCTTTGAGAGTCATGTGGCTCGATGAGGTGAAGTTTGACGACAGAGGCTTGGTGCCTGTTGTTGCTCAGGATGTAGAGACAGGACGGGTGCTCATGCTTGCCTGGGCAAATGCTCAGGCGCTTGAAGAAACGGTGCGTACTGCCAGAGGCGTTTATTTTTCGCGCTCCCGGGGAAAGCTCTGGCGCAAGGGCGAAGAATCAGGCAATGTGCAGTTGGTTGAGGAGGTGCGGCTTGACTGCGACGGCGATGCGGTTCTCTACAGAGTCAGGCAAGTGGGCGGCATGGCTTGCCACACAGGCCGCGAGAGCTGCTTTTATAGAAAGTTTTCCGGGAAAGCATGGGAGATCGTTGATCCGGTGATCGTGCCCGAGGAAAAACTCTACGCGGGACATTGAGCATCCGCGCAGATTCAGTAGGCTCAATCAGATTAAAAGGCTGCTCTTTTTTGGAGTAGCTTTTTTTTGATCCTCCAAAAGAATTAGGAACTTGATCCAATAATGCGTGCGCGCAAGCAACCCCATATGAATCTGTAGAAAGGAGGATGAAGAAACTTCCTCCGATGGATTTGATGGTTGATGTTTGAAGCAATGCCTTCTGGCGGCGCCCTGCGCGACATGCGGGACGGCGTGCAAGGCACTGCGTGGAGAGATGAAATGACAATGCTTCCGCGTTTGTTTGATGATGATGTATTTACAGTTTGGGATCCGTTTGCTCAGATGCAGCAGCGCCATGATCCGCTCTTTGGAAAGCATGCTGACCGCATCATGAAGACGGATATTCATGAAACGGACAAAGCCTACAAGTTCCTCATCGATCTTCCTGGCTTTAAGAAAGAGGATGTGACGGCTGAGCTCAAGGATGGTTATCTGACGATTACCGCACAGAAAAATCACGAGGACGAACAAAAGAACGAAGAAGGAAAGCTTCTGCGCCGTGAACGTTATACAGGCAGCTGCCAGCGCAGCTTCTACGTGGGCGAAGCGGTTCGTGAAGATGACTGCAAGGCGAGCTTTGCCGACGGCATTTTGACAGTTGAAGTTCCCAAGGCTTCAGCTGTTGAGCGTGAAGAGCGCAAGATGATTACGATTGCCTAAGGGTGATCGCAGCAGCCTGACGCTGCAGGGCTGCAGAAGAAAAAAACCGCAATCTCGTCGAGAGGCTGCGGTTTTTTTCGCATCAGATTCTGGTGTAAACCAAGTCCCATACGCCATGGCCGAGACGTTCTCCTCGGGCCTGGAATTTTGTGCAGGGACGCTCGCACAGGGGGTTTGCCATCACGGGAGAAAATCCTGTGCCGTGAAGATTTTTCAAAAGAGGCTCGGCTTGCAGGACTTCGAGCATTTGTTCAGCGTAGTTTTCCCAGTCTGTTGCGCAGTGCAGGTATCCGCTTGGTGCGATGCGTGCGGCAAGCAGACTGACAAAATCCGGGCGAATGAGGCGTCTTTTATGGTGGCGAGCCTTTCTCCAGGGATCAGGGAAGTAGATGTGTACGCCGGCAAGCGAATTCTCGGCGATCATGTCGCGCACGACTTCAATGGCGTCGTGCCGGCAGATGCGGATGTTCTGCAATCCTTTTTCCTCGATGAGCTTGCTTAAGGCTCCTATGCCGGCGGCAAAGACCTCGCATCCAAGAAAGTTGATTTCAGGGTGCGCTTGCGCGATTGCCGCTGTGGTTTCACCCATGCCGCATCCAATTTCAAGCACAAGCGGCGCTTTGCGGCCGAAAAGCTGCTCGGCGTCCAAAAGTTTGTCGTGAGCGTAGACAAGCTCGTAGCAAGGGAAGATTTCTTCGAGTGCGCGCTGCTGGGCTTGTGAAATGTGGCCGCGGCGCAGAACATAGCTGCGGATATGACGTTTTTTGAGTTCTTCGAGTTGTTCAGCAGTGAGGTCGGAGGCGGACATGGCGCAGGACTTTCTTCAATATGCAAAACGGACCGCCATCCGGGCGATCCGTTTTGTCAGAGACTGGAGCGGGCGAAGGGAATCGAACCCTCGTATAAAGCTTGGGAAGCTTTCGTTCTGCCATTGAACTACGCCCGCAAGAGAGCGGCAATTATAGCCGCTTCGCTTTGCCTTTGCAGAAACAGCGGTTGTGCTTAAAGAAAAGTTTCGTTTTCTCTCGTAATGGGAATGAGTGCTGAGAGCTTTGCCGTAAGGAATTCCTGAGCTTTGACGGGAAGCGAACGGGCTTCCTCGGGGCAGCCTTGTACGCAGCGCATGCAGTCGATGCAAAGAGAAATGTTCGTCTCCTGAGGATTTTTCGGATTGATGGCTCCAGTCGGGCAGCTTCTTGCACACAGTCCGCATTGTTGGCAGAGTTCTGCGTCGACCACAGGGGTAAAGGCTGTCGGAGCTTTGTCTCGATAGGGACGGTTGCCCGGCACTTGTACGGGAGCAAAGCTGCCTGAGGCAATTTTGCGTGCAGCGCTTTCGCCGAAGGACTTCATCAGAGCAAAGTCGTTCATATCAGGGCGCCCCTTTGCCACAGCAGGGACAAAGACGTGTCGAGCGATGAGCGCGGCGCCTGCCGCAACAACTGCTCCGGCTTTCGTTAAGAGATCGCTCAGCTCAAGCAAGGCATCCTCATAGGCGCGGTTGCCGTAGACAACCATGGCAACGGCGGATGCACCTGAAAGAGAGGCGCGTTCGATCTTTTGAGCCAAAGGCGCAGGAATGCGTCCGCCGTAAACAGGAGCGGAAATGATAAGCACGTCGCCTGTGCTGACTTGGGGAAGTTCCTGCGTGCGGTTGGTGAGATTGATCTCTTCGTAGTCCTCCCCGGCAAAGCCGTCGGCTACGGCTTTGGCGCACGAACGACAGCTGCCGCAGGAGCTGAAGTACAGGCAATAAACAGTCATTGGACAAAGATTCCAGATAAAGGGGCAAGCAAACTCCCGCCGCTGCTGGCATGGGCAAACGGCGAAGAGGATCAGATTTCTGTCTGCGTTCCTAGAGGACTACGGAACGTTGAAGGTGTAATAGTGGCAGTTGCCGCAATAGTTTTCGCCCTTCTTGTGGCCTTTGTGGCAGGTCGAGCAGGGAAGATTGCCGTCATGCTGGCTGTGCGGATTCATCTCCTCAGGATCTTTGGGCTGAGTTTTGGCGGCAACAGCATCGTACCAGCCGTGGCACTGCACGCAGGCTTCATGGCGATCTTTGTCGATCTTAAGCGTGCCCTTGGCGGCGTCGGTGTGGCAGGCATCGCATTTGACGCCGTAGCCTGCATGTCGGTCGGCGAGGAACTTTGTCGTTTGTGCCTGTGCTGAGCACACCCCCAGGGCGAGCACAACACCAAGGACGCTGGCAAGAATTTTCTTCGGGGTCATTTTTTTGTTTTCTATGAGGGGTGAATGGTGAAAACAAAGTAAGACCAGAACAAGCCCCGAGAGGCTTGTCTGGCCTGCGGACGGTCTCTTCAGACGAGACCGTCCGTCATGCGCTTGGCTTCAAGGCGCAATTATGCGCGGTTGGGAAGCTTGGCAACGATCTTGCCGCAGACTTGGCCGAAGACCAAGCATTCGGTCAGGTTGCCGCCGCCCTGATAGACGAACTTCAGAGCAGAAGCGATTTCGCCAACAGCGTACAGACCCTTGATGGGCTTGAGGTTCCAGTCCAGAACTTCGCGCTTGGCATTGCAGGCAAGGCCGCCCTTGGTGTTGGGGCCGCCGGCAACGAGCGGAGCAGCGTAGAACGGGCCTTCGCTCACAGGCTGCAGAGTGGACTTCAGACGACCGAATTCTTCGTCCTTGCCCTTGGCGCAAGCCTCGTTGTACTTCTTGACGGTCTCTGCCAGAACCTTGCTGTCCATGCGGCCGGAGTTGTCCTTGGTGGCAGCAATCTTCTTGGCGAGCTCTTCAATCGTATCGGCCTTCAGAATCCAGCCCTTCTTGACGGCGTCGCTGTTGTCAGCCTTGCCGTAGTCGACAAAGCCATAGCCGGGCGTCGAAATGCCGAGACCAACGAGCGGCTTCGTGGTGCGAAGCTTTTCATCAAAGATGAACCAGCTCGGAGAATTCGGGTAGTCGAGGGTATCAATATTGAACTTCACTGCTTCTTTGTAGAAGAAGTAGCGGCTCGGATCCTTGGTGACCTTGTGCTCGGCTGCATAGCGCTTGCCGAAGTTGTTGACGACGATGGCGTGGCCGGAGCCGACAGCCGGAGTGATCATGCCCAGACGCATGCCGTTGTGGCGTACAGGAGCGGGCATGATGATGCGCGAGGCGGCCTTGCCGGCCTTCATGATGCCTGCGCCAACCTTCTGGCCCATGACAATGCCGTCGCCTTCGTTGTAGATCGTGCCGTAGAAGGCCCAGCCTTCAACGCCCGGGCCTTCCAGGAAGGCCTGACGCATGGGCTTGTGGTATTCATAGCCGCCCGAGCAGAGCACAACGGCCTTTCTTGCCTTAAAGGCGACCTTCTTGCCCTTTTGCTCAGCCACAACGCCGATCACTTCGCCGTCGTCGTTGGTGACGAGCTCAAGACCGCGGGTCTCATAGATGACCTTGATCTTCTTGGCGCGCGTCTTGACGCCGTTGGCCAGGCACTGCCAGAAGGCTTCGCCGGAGATGGCCTGTTCCTTGGGCTTGCCGTAGCACGGTTCATTGAATCCCGGCGGAATGCGGTCCGGATAGGAGGAACGATAGACCTGATAGCCGCAGTCCTTGGCGCCCGGGAACTTGGGGAAGGCTGCGCCCTTGAAGCCCGGCGTTGCGAATGCCTGGAACTTCGGGTCGAGACTCTTCATCCAGTCAAGCAGACCCGGCGTGTAGTCGGCCCAAGCCTGAGCCAGGCCATCGGACACTTCAGGCTGTTCGCCTTCGAGCTTGCCGGGAATGTTTTCGCCGGAGAACATGGCCTTGGCATATTCCTTGAGAGCCTTCTTGTTGCCCTTCTTGTCCGGGCAATGGAAAATGCCGCCCGACATGCGGGTGTTCGAGCGCAGAGTGGCCTCAGGCTGGCGTTCAATAACGATGACGCTTGCTCCGTTGTCGGCGGCCGTGATGGCCGTAGCGGCGCCGGCGCCGCCGAAGCCGACGACGACGACGTCAGCTGTCTGGTCAAACTTAGGAGCCGCGGCTGCTGAAGCAAGAGGTGCTGCAGCGGCAGCAACGCCGCCAGCGGCAACGGTCTTGAGCAGATTGCGACGGGAAAGTTCGGTCATAGTTTTCTCTCCTCAAATGTGATGCATAGTCGCTTTCTTATTCAATCCTTAAGGAAAACGATTAAGGGTATTCTAGAAAGAGTTTGCGAAGACCGAACCAAAAAGAATTAAGGAATAGCCCTGACGGATTAGAGTAATTTTCAGTGGGTGAAAATCCGTCGGAAAATCATTTGCAGGTCAAACGGCAATATGCTGCGCTGCATTTTAGGCGAGCTTGTTTGGTGCGCGTTTTTTGTTTTTGGTTGGAGCGCGGCGCTTGGCTTTGCCGGAATTGACGATGCGCAGATATTCGTCATATGCAAGCAGTACGAAAGCTGCGCTTCCTCGATTCGTGATGACCACTGGACCGGAGGCGGCAGCCCTTTTCGCTCGGCAGACGTTGCGATTGAATTCACAATTGGTGATGGTTGTAGTCATGAAAAGGCGCATCCAGTGTTGATTGTGTCCTTGTAGCAACATAAAACATAGCATATTCTGAAGGTTTCAGCCACATTTCATGAGATGGCTTAGATGCCGTTAAAGCCAGTAATTTCAATATCTGATACGACTTTCGGCAATAAAGGTAGTGTCATAAGCGCGCAACCGCAGGGGGGGGGGGGGATTGGTTTTCAGAAGGCAGGACGAGCTGCAGAGGTGTTTA
Organism: uncultured Duodenibacillus sp.; assembly: GCA_944390715.1. GTDB lineage: Bacteria > Pseudomonadota > Gammaproteobacteria > Burkholderiales > Burkholderiaceae_F > Duodenibacillus. The sequence continues at coordinate 110,682 of CALXQS010000002.1, forward strand.
AACTTCCTTTTTTTAAAATCAGGCGCAGCTGGTCTCCTGGCTTGTCATGGGAGGACGGCGATCGGACGGACGGCATAAAAAAGACCTTGCAGAGAAAAAATCTTTGCAAGGTCTGAGAGGCTCTTGTAATCGTCTGCTTACTTGTGGCTGAGTTTTCTAACCAACCAGTCGCCAAGACTTTGCATGGCCTGTACGAAAACAATGAGAATGACCACGACGGCAAGCATCACGTCGGGCATAAAGCGCTGATAGCCGTAGCGGATGCCCATATCGCCCAGACCGCCTCCGCCGATGGCGCCAGCCATGGCAGAGTAGCCCACGAGACTCACCAGGCTGATGGTAAGTCCAGCGACAATGCCGGGGCGAGCTTCGGGCAGGAGCACTTTGGAGACAATCTGCAGATTGGTGGCTCCCATGGCTTGCGCTGCTTCTACCAAGCCTTTGTCGACTTCGCGCAGACTGGTCTCAACAAGTCGTGCAATAAAGGGCGCCACGGAGATCGTCAGCGGAACGACGGCGGCAGCCGTGCCGATTGATGTGCCGGCGATGACTCGCGTCAGAGGAATGATGGCCACAAGCAAAATGATGAATGGCGTTGATCGAACAGCGTTGATGATCCAGCCCAGAATTTTGTTGAAAAGCGGCATGGGGTGTACGCCGCCCTGATCGGTGACGTGCAGCAGAATGCCCAATGGAATGCCGAAGGCGGCTCCGATGGCGCCCGAAAGCCCGACCATGATGACCGTTTCAACAAACGAGTCCCAAAGCATGCGAATGAGTTCAGAGGACATTGGACGTGATCTCCTCGACCGTGACGTTGTGACGGCGCAGGTAATCCATCAGGCTCAGGAAGACATCGTTTGAACAGGTCGTCAGCACAGTCAAAGTGCCGAAGCTCTTGCCCTGGACTTCATCGATCTGGCCGAGCAGGATGTTGAAGTTGATGTTGTAAATGCGGCTGGCCTCGGAAATGATCGGCCGGGTAACTTCCTGCCCGACAAAGGTCAGGCGCAGGATGTGCGAAGGCTCGCGAACGTCAAGTTCAGCGACTTGCTGCCGGACGCGCTCGATCATGGAGGCAGGAAGCTGCTGGGCCATAATGTTTCCGATAAGCGCCTGCGTGGTTTCGCTCTTGGGACGACGAAAGACGTCGATGACGGAGCCTTCTTCGACGACGACGCCTTTGTTCATGACGGCGACGCGGTCGCAGATTTGTTTGACCACGTCCATCTGATGAGTGATCATCACGATGGTGAGCTTCAGCTCACGGTTGATGCGCTTGAGCAGGTCGAGCGTGGCAACAGTTGTCTCTGGATCGAGCGCACTTGTGGCTTCATCGCTCAAGAGCACTTCAGGGTCGTTGGCGAGCGCTCTGGCGATGCCTACGCGCTGTTTTTGCCCGCCGGAGAGCTGTGCAGGATACTTGTTGCGGTGTTCGGTGAGGCCTACAAGCTCAAGAAGGGGGTCGATCTTTGCTTTGATTGCTGTTTTGTCCAAGCCGATGAGCTCAAGCGGGAAAGCTGCATTTTCAAAAACAGTGCGCGAAGAAAGCAAATTGAAATGCTGAAAAATCATGCCGATCTTGCGGCGTGCAGCACGCAGTTCGGCCTCGCTCATCGTGTTGAGACACTTGCCGTCGATGACGACCGTGCCTTCGGTGGGACGATTCAAAAAGTTGATGCAGCGCACAAGCGTAGACTTGCCCGCACCGGAGCGGCCGATGATGCCGAAGATTTCGCCTGCTTCAATAGAAAGCGAAACATCGTTGAGAGCGTAAAAAACGCCCCCTTCGGGGGTGGGATAGCGCTGCGTGATGTGCTGAAGTTCAATCATGAGAAGGGATCTCGCGGTTGCTTATAGGCGCACTTGCGAAAAATTCGCGCGCAGGGCCTCAAGTGTAAAGACATTTGCTTCAAATTGAGGCGCATCGTTTTGAGGTATTACCGCCGAAAGGTGTGCGGCAAAACTCCGTCAGGTTAGGAATTGTCTGCGGACGCAGGGTCAGAAGCGGCAAGAGCCTTGGTCCAAAGAACGCCGTTTTTGCTCTTCTTGGCCATCATTTCCAAAAATTTAAGGTGTACCTCAAGTTCTTCGGGAGGAACCGTTGCTTTGACGAAAAGCTCGGGTGCCGGCACTTTTTCTATCTCATCGCCCAGATCATAAATGTCGCCAAGAAGCGAGCCCTGCTTGCGCGTCATGTCCAGATAGACTTCTGCAAGAAGCCGTGCGTCAAGAAGCGCTCCGTGCAGCACGCGGGCGCTGCGGTCAATTTCAAAGCGCGAGCACAAGGCGTCCAGAGAATTTCTCAGGCCCGGGAACATCTGGCGCGCCAGTTCAAATGTATCGGTAATCTGCGGACAGTAGTCAGTAAGGCGTCCAAGCTTGAGCCGACCCAATTCCATATTGAGAAAGCCCACGTCAAACGGAGCGTTGTGAATGAGCAGTTCGGCGCCTTTGACAAATTCGATGAACTCCTGCGCTACATCGGCAAAAAGCGGCTTGTCGGAAAGAAATTCCGTTGTCAGGCCATGCACCTTGACGACTTCTTCGGGAACCTCGCGTTCTGGGTTGAGATAAATGTGGTAGTGATGGCAGGGGGCGTCCGAGAGTGTGCGGCCAACGATTTCCACACATCCGATTTCAACAATGCGGTCGCCCGTTTCAGGGTTGACTCCAGTGGTTTCCGTATCAAGACAGATTTGACGCATGGCGAATCCTTAGCTTTCGGCGCTGCCCTGCAGCGCCTTGACGACGCCCATGTTGGCGAGCTCATCGGCTCTTTCGTTGCCGGGATCGCCGGCGTGGCCTTTGACCCAGCGCCATTCGATGGCGTGCATCCCTGCAAGCCGATCGAGTTCCTGCCAGAGCTCGGCGTTTTTGACGGGTTTTTTTGCTGCCGTAAGCCAGCCGTGTTTTTTCCAGTTGTGAATCCAGCTGGTGATGCCGTCCTTGACGTAGCTGCTGTCAAGATGCAGCACGATCTGACAAGGACGACGGATGGCTTTTAGGGCTTCAATGACGGCAGTGAGCTCCATCTGGTTGTTGGTCGTCATAACGGAGCCGCCGCACATTTCTTTTGTACGCTCGCCCCAGCGCATCAATACGCCCCAGCCGCCGGGACCTGGATTTTTCTTGCATGCGCCGTCGGTCCAGATATTGAGTTTGAGTTCAGTGGTCATGCGATATGCTGTTCGGTAGAGTTGGCTGTCGTTGTTTGCTTTCTGTTCTGCACGGCGGTTTGTGCGTTGGCGGCAGTTTTGTTTTTGGCGAAGGTGACCTTCCCGACAAGCGTCATGCCGGCGACGGTTTTGCGAGCTGAAAGCAAAACGACGTTTGAAAGCGTGGGCCACCAACGATCGCCCGACTTGTCGATCCAGGAGGGAAGTCGAGGCGAAGGTGTTGTTCGGCTGCGCGCGCTGTGGTCGATGGCATAGACGCCGAAGTTTCCTCCTTCAAGCCTGAGGCATCCCGTGCGGGCAATGGCGCCTTTGACGGCAGTCATCGACAAGACGGCCGAGTGTTCGGGCAGAACGTGGGAGGCGCCGAAAAGCTTTTCGCGCAGCTTCCAGCTGCCCAGGGAGTTGAAAAAGGTCGTCACGAATATGCCGTTGGGCGCCAGAACGCGGGTGACTTCGGCCAAAACAGCATCGATCTTTTCCGGGTGCAGGTCAAAGCCGTGAGGAAGCGCCACGATGTCGCAGCATTCGTTTTCAAAGGGCAGCGCCCAAGGATCGCCGAGCACCTGCACGCGCAGATCCTCATCGGCAATCGCCTCAACCTCCTCGGTAAGGGCGATGCGGTGCGCTATGGGACTTTTCTCAAGCGGATCGAGCTTTGCCAGCCCAATCTGCAAGGCGCGGGCGCCGAGCTTTTGGGACACAAAGCGAGCGTACGCTCCTCTTTCCCAGGCTGCAACCGTGCAGCCGGCTGCAGAGGCGAAAAATGTTTCCCAGTCGACGATTCGAGCCATGGCGAGTTTCAGCTGCGGTAAGAAAACTTCATCAATGTCGGCAGTTGCACCAAGAAGCCGTACTGCTTAGCGGCGGCCAAAACCTCCAAAGCCGCCCAAGCCTGCCATGCGGCCCATGCCGCCCAAGGCGCGCATCATTTTGGCCATGCCTCCCTTTTGCATTTTCTTCATCATGTCGCGAGTCTGTTCAAACTGCTTGAGCAGACGGTTGACTTCTTGAACAGAAACGCCGGCGCCGGCAGCAATGCGCCGCTTGCGGCTGGCTTTGATCAGGTCTGGATTGCGGCGCTCTTTAGGAGTCATTGAGTTGATGATTCCCTCAGTACGGCGCAGGGTCCGCTCGGCATCCTTGTCGTTGACCTTGCCTGCGGCCTCCTGAAACTGCGCGGGCAGCTTGTCGATCAGGCCCGAGAGTCCGCCCATGTTCTTCATCTGAGAGATTTGAGCCTTGAAATCCTCAAGATCGAACTTTTCTCCAGACTTGATTTTCTTGGCAAGCTTTTGAGCCTGCTTGATGTCGACGGCTTTCTGCACATCTTTGACAAGCGCCACGATGTCGCCCATGCCGAGAATGCGGCCTGCCATCTGCTCGGGATTGAAGGCTTCAAAGCCGGTGAGCTTTTCACCTACGCCGACAAACTTGATGGGCTTGCCTGTGACCATGCGCACGGAAAGCGCCGCGCCGCCGCGGCTGTCGCCGTCGAGTTTGGTGAGCATGACGCCCGTGAGATCGAGGCGTTCGTTGAAGGCTTTGGCCGTGTTGACTGCGTCCTGGCCGAGCATGGCGTCGATGACAAAGAGCGTCTCAGCCGGCTTGAGAAAGTCCGCCAAGTCGCTTACTTCCTGCATCATCGCTTCATCAATGGCCAAGCGGCCTGCCGTATCCACGATGAGAACGTCATAGAAATGACGCTTGGCATGATCAAGAGCGCTGCGGGCAATGGCAAGCGGTTTCTGACCTGTTTCGCTTGGGAAAAAGTCGGCTCCTGCCTGAGCGGTTACGGTCTTGAGCTGTTCGATGGCGGCAGGACGATAGACGTCGGCAGAGACGGTGAGAACTTTTTTGCCGTGGTTTTCAATGAGCCATTTGGCCAGTTTGCCGGCGCTTGTCGTTTTGCCGGCACCCTGCAGGCCAGCCAGAAGAATGACGGCCGGCGGCTGTACAGCCAGATTGATGCTGCGCTCCTGTGCCGGAAGGTCTCCGCCGATGATCTGCGTGAGCTCACGCTCAACCACGCCAACCAGGGCCTGTCCCGGATTGAGGTTGGCAATGACTTCTTCGCCGAGGGCTTTTTGCTTGATGCGGGAGATGAGTTCACGCACGACAGGCAGGGCGACGTCTGCGTCTAGAAGCGCCAGACGCACTTCGCGAAGCATTTCACGCGTATTTTCTTCGGTCAGTCGAGCCTGTCCGCGCATTGTCTTGATTACGCGCGACAAACGAGAGCTTAAGTTTTCAAGCATGAGGTTGGAGTAATGAAAAAATTCGTCGAGCAAACAAAGAGGTCAAACAGAGAACCAGGAAACAAATCCCCGCGTATTAAGATATGCTCAAATCTAGCAGTCTAGAATCGTGCTTAAACAGGGAGCGTTTTTCTCAATGGCGCGGCCTTGCTCTTTGAGCAGGTCTTCCTAGGCTTCTCTTTGACAGGACGACAGATTTTAAAGCAAAGTTGCGGCAGGCTTGAGCTTTGCCGGCGCTGTCTTGATTGAGTTAATGCTGGTGAATTATCTTTTCAAGTAGATGTTTTTATGGATCAATTGGCTTTGAGCAGTCTTTTGCTGGTGCTCGGTGCTTTGGCTTACCTTGCAAGCGGCATTCTTATTGTGCGGGCTCTGCGCGCACCGGGGGCGCGTGCGCCTGTCGGGCTGCGGATGATTGCCCTGTTGGGACTCGTTCTGCACATTTGCGGCGTTGCAACGGAAATGTTCTTGGGCGATCTGATTCATTTCGGCTTCGGCATGGCTGTTTCGGCCATGCTGCTTATTGCCGTTGCGATTACGATCATTGAAAGCTTCGTGCATCGAATCAATGCGCTCACGGGGGCAGTTCTTCTCGTAGCGGCCGCCGGCAGCGTGCTGCCGGTCGTGTTTACCGGAACTACGTACCCGACCGAAGAGTGGTCGCTGCTTTTCCGCGTGCATCTGCTTGTGGCTCTTGCCGCCTACAGCTTCATGACGATTGCCGTTGTGCAGGCAATTTTTCTTATGCGAATGGACAACATGCTCAAGAATCCGGCGCTGGCGGCATCGGATTCCGGACTGTTGTCGAACATGCCCAGCCTCATAACCATGGAGCGCATTTTGTTTCGCATCATTGCCTGCGGCTTTGCGTGCTTGACGTTGGTGTTGATTTTGGGCGGCTTTGCTACGATGCAGGCTCACGGCGTGGCCTATGTCTGGGATCATAAGACGGTCATGACATGGCTTGCTTGGGTCGTGTTTGCGGTGCTTTTGACCGGGCGTTACTGTTTCGGCTGGCGCAAAAAGAAGGCGCTGACGTGGTTTTGGGCCGGCGTTTTCGTGCTCGCGGCGGCTTATCTCATCTACCGCTTCATCATCGAAGTCTTCATCGTTTGAGAGGCTTGATAAGAAATGTCGCGCATTGTTTTTTGGGTGCTTCTGGCTGCGGCTATTTATTTGGCGATTGTTTTTGCACGCAGCCGAAGAACCTCGGGTGAAAAAAGAAAGATTTCACGCAAGAGCGATCCTCGTGCGCCGGTGGCCATGATTGAATGCCCGCAGTGCGGGACGCATTTTCCGGAAGATGAGGCGGTTTTAGGCGACGGCGTTGCCTATTGTTCCGAGCGTTGCCGCAAGGCTGCGCGCACGGGAAAACGTGCATGAGACCAGATGCGGTTGAAATCGGCGCCGACGGTTGGGCGATGAGTGGTGCGGAAATTCACCCCAGCCCTCATTTTGATGCGCGGGAAACGGCGCCCGAGGACGTCCATTTGGTTGTTCTGCACAATATCTCGCTGCCGCCGTACATGTTTCATACGGGCGTGGTGAGAGAATTTTTTTGCGGTACGCTTGATTTTGACATTGAGCCCGATGCGCGCGTCAGATCGCTGCGCAATTTGCGGGTTTCGAGTCATTTTCTGATCACCAGAAAAGGAACGATCGAACAGTTCGTGAGCTGCTGCGACAGAGCATGGCATGCCGGAGTCAGCCAGTTTATGGGGCGAGAGAAGTGCAATGACTTTTCCATCGGCATTGAGCTCGAGGGCAGTGATTTTGTTCCTTTTGAACAAGTGCAGTACGAAAAGCTTTGCAATTTGCTTGCAGCCATTGATGCGCGCTACGGGCTCGCGTATATTGTCGGTCACAGCGACATCGCGCCCGCAAGAAAGACGGATCCGGGGCCGTACTTTGATTGGGCCAAGCTGAAGGTTGCATGTTCAGCATTTGGTTCGCCCGAATTTCCCGGCGCGGCGGCAGGCGCTTGCGGCGTCTGATGCCGGTCCTCATTATATTTTCTAAACCAATATTGCCGCATCGTTGGCCGGCAGCCGACGAAGCGATTCTGACGCCATGGGCTTTTTCTACGATCTTTTTTCGTTTTTTACCGGCTTTTTGGGCGCCATCTTGCTCTTGCGCGCCTGGTTGTGGTCGCTGGCGATCAGTCCTCGCGATCCTCTCGTATCGGTGATTTGGCGCTTGACAGACTGGCTTGTTAATTCAGTTGCTTATGTGATCAAGCCTCGGGGCAACTGGGAGTGGACGTGTCTGATCTCCGCGCTTTTGGTCGCGGTGGTTCAGGTTTTGATCGGGCGAGAAGTAATCGGCTTTCCGGCAACGGCCATGGGGTTTGCTTTGGCGCCGTTTGCGCTGGTGCTGCGCTGGGCCGTCAATCTGTTGATTTGGGGATTGATTTTGTACGTGATTGCAGGATTTTTTGGTCCTCGCTACATAGGGTATCAATCAATGCTCTCGACGCTTGTGGATCCGTTCCTTCGCCCGATTCGGCGGTTTTTGCCGCGTATTGCAGGGATGGATTTTTCTGCGGCGCTGCTCTTTTTAATCCTTTGCGTGCTGCTGCGTTTGATTACTCCGGCAAGCATGGGGTTTTGGATGCTCTAGAGGGCGGCCGGCGGCTGTCCTCAAAATAGAAAGATTTTTTGTGTTTGCTGCCGACATGCGAAGATGTCGGCGCACGGCCATCAACAGCCAATGAATGGAATTTGACTGCTATGGAAGAGACGGGTTTGTCTGGAGTTGCTTCAGACATGAGCGTTGATTCGCTCAAGAACTTTATTGTCGGAATGGAGCTTGATTGGCTCAAGGAGATTTTTTCCTTTTCGACGCTTTATCAGTTTGTCGCAATCGCTGCAGCTGTGGGCATTGCGCTTTTCGTCCATCGGCGCTTCGGCGCCATGCTGCACGCCATGGCAATTTCGTTTGCCAACCGAGGCGAAGCTTGGTTGATGCGGGTGTGGGTGTTTTTGCTTGACCTTGGACGGGCGGTGCTTTTCTCCTTCACGGCTGCCGTGCTGTTGTCGCTGTGCGTCATACTGCTTCAGACGACAGGTTTGGTTGGAGAAGGCGCAAGGCTGGTTTTCGTCAGACTTTCCTACCAGATTTTCTATGCGTGGGCGCTTTTGCTTGTGATTTTGCGCTGCGTGGAAGCCATTTTCGGCGCCAACGCCATGGGGCCGAGTCTTCGAAAGGCGCTCTACGGCGTCTTCTGGACACTGGCGGCATTGGAAATTGTGGGCGTTTTGCCCGAAATTGTGCTCGTCATGAAGAGCTATACGCTGCCCATTGGTTCTGACAAGCTGACGATTTGGACTTTGTTTGTCGGCGTCATCACGGTGCTTGTCACGCTTGGGCTGGCCAACAAGGTTGCAGATGCGGCCGAGCGCGCCATTCTCAAGATGTCTGAACTTGAGATGAACCTGCGTGTGGTGTTTGCCAGGCTTTGCCGCGTAACGCTTTTGGTGGCTGCGCTCTTGGTATCGCTTTCGAGCGTCGGCATTGATTTGACGATTTTGTCGGTCTTCGGCGGCGCTTTGGGCGTGGGCATCGGCTTCGGCATGCAAAAGATTGCATCCAACTACATCTCGGGCTTCATCATTTTGTTCGACCGTTCGATCAAGCTCGGAGACCTTGTTGAGGTGGCAGGCTTTTCCGGTGTCATCACGCAGATCAACACCCGCTATTCAGTGATTCGCAATACTGCCGGTCAGGAACTCATTGTCCCAAATGAGAATTTTGTGACCGGTACGGTAATGAACTATTCGCTCACTGAACGCGAAAGCGCTACGACGCTCGAGGTGTCTTGTGCGTATGAAAGCAATGTCGATCGTGCACTGGAGATTTTTGCCGAGTGCATCAAGGCGCAGCCGCGCGTGCTCAAGACGCGCGAGCCTTGGGTCGTTGTCTCTGAGTTGGCTGCAAGCGGCGTGACGCTGCGTTCGGGCTTCTGGGTCACCAATCCTGAAAATGGTACAGCGGTATTAAAGAGCAATATTTTGCGCGACGTCATGCGTCGCTATGCTGAAGAGGGCATTGAAATTCCCTACAACAAGCTCGATCTGACGGTGAAGAATGCTGCTGATTTCCGTACAGCCGCCCAAGCTGCGCAGCCTTCCCAGGAAAAGTCTCAGACCAAGACGGAGGTGGATCACCTTGCGCAGGTGCTCGCGCCTGCTGTTGAGGCCGCAAAATAGCCGAGATCAGATGTAAAAAGGCTTGATGTCCTCCGCAGCCAGCTGTCGGGGGACGTTCTGAACCATAAAAAACGAGCCGCAGAAATCTTCGTCAGGTATCTGCGGCTCGAAATTTTTATGCAAAAAGAAAACCGGCGGCCTTAGCCGAAGTTGCCGTTGACGTAGTCGCGGGTTCTCTGTTCGTGGGCGTGATTGAAGATTGTGTCGGTCGTATCAAACTCAATGAGCTTGCCCATGAAGAAGAAGGCGGTCTTATCGGAGACGCGGGCGGCCTGCTGCATGTTGTGCGTCACAATGATGATGCAGAGATTTTCGCGCAGCTCCAAAATGCTTTCTTCCAGGCGCTGAGTTGCAATCGGATCAAGAGCTGAACAGGGCTCATCCATCAGCAGAACTTCGGGTTCGACAGCCAGAGCGCGTGCAATGCACAAACGCTGCTGCTGGCCGCCCGACAAGCCCAGAGCGCTGTCGTTGAGGCGGTCTTTGACCTCTTCCCAGAGGGCGGCGCGGCGAAGACTCTCTTCGACTTTGTCGGCGATGATCGAGCGGTTCTTGATGCCGGCCACGCGCAGACCGTAGGCAACGTTTTCAAACACCGACTTGGGAAACGGAGTTGGACGCTGGAACACCATGCCGACGCGCTGACGCAGCTGCACGACGTCAAAGTCGCGTTCGTAAACGTCTTCTTCATCAAGCGTGATCTTGCCCGTTGTCGTGGTGTCGCCCAAAAGCTCATTCATGCGCGAGAGGGTGCGCAGAAACGTGGACTTGCCGCATCCGGAGGGACCGATCAAAGCGGTCACTTCTCGATCACGGAATTCAAGATTGATGTCAAAAAGGGTTTGGTGCTTGCCGTAGTAAAAGTCAACGTGTTCGGCACGCATCTTGACTTCATGGTCGTTTGCCTGCTGATTTTGAGACTGGGTCATTTGTTTATTTTGATTGTATGAAGTTCCCTCTTTGCGAAGCATGACGCAGGGGCAGCCGCGCATGGAGAGAAAGGAGAATAAAAAATCTGAGCGCATCCTAGGGCAGGCACATGTCATTTCGATGGACAAATAGTGACAGCCTCATGACGGCGGCATGACAGCATTGTCATAGTTGTTACCGTCACAGGGTTGTCATAAAACCTTCTCGGAACCGTCACAAACGTAGCTCAAGATTGCGCCCTGAAAAAGCGCAAGAGACACTTGATGCAGTTTTCCGCACGCGCTTTTCCATCCGCCTCGGATGGTGTAGCAAGCAAAACAGTGTCGCGGGAAAAATTTGTAATTGACATTTCTCAAAAGGAATAAAACCCATGTTCAAGAAACTTTGTGTTGCCGCCGCCATGATGACTGTCGCGGCCTCGAGCTTTGCCGGTGAACTCGTCATCAACGGTTCCACCACGGTTCTGCCGATCGTGCAGAAGGCGACCGAAGCCTTCTCCAAGGAAAATCCCTCTGTGAGCATCTCTCTTTCGGGCGGCGGTTCCGGCAACGGCATCAAGGCCCTCGTTGATGGCCTGACCACGATTGCCATGAGCTCTCGCGACATCAAGGCCTCTGAAACTGAACTCGCCAAGAAGAACAATGTCAACCCCTATCGCATCCCCGTGGCAGTTGACGCCATCGTTCCTGTGGTGAACAACGCCAACCCGGTTAAGAACCTCACGATGGCTCAGCTCAAGGCCATTTACGAAGGCAAGATCAAGAACTGGAAGGAAGTCGGCGGCAGCGATGCCAGCATCGTTGTTGTGAGCCGCGACTCGAGCTCCGGTACGTTTGAAACCTGGGAAGAGCTCGTGATGAAGAAGGCTCGCGTCACACCGCGCGCTCTGCTTCAGACCTCCAACGGCACGGTCGTCCAGACGGTTTCCAAGAACAAGAACTCCATCGGCTACATCGGCATCGGCTACCTCGACAAGCAGACCAAGGCTCTGACCGTCGACGGCAAGGTTGCCACTGCCGACACCGCCAAGAGCAAGGAATGGCCGCTGGCTCGCGAACTGTACTTCTTCACCAACGGCGCTCCCAAGGCTGACGCCAAGACCTTCGTTGACTTCATGCTCGATGCCAACAAGGGTCAGAAGTGCGTGAAGGAAACCGGCTTCGTTCCTCTGAAGTAATTCGGCTTCGCACATAAAGGGGTCCTGCAGCAGGACCCGTTTAAAGCATAGGGAGGAACGCCCGCTCGATGAGCCTCGGAAAGGCAGCTGCTCTTCAAAGGCTTGGCGGACGTTCCTTGATTGTTTTAAATCCAGATCAAACCACGAGAGATAAAAACAAATGTCAAAGGATCTCAGAGAGAAAACAGTCGAGATTCTGTTAACCGTGCTCGCACTAATGTCGTTGGCAGTTTTGGCCGGCATCGTCTTTTATCTGTTTAAGGAAGGCTTGCCGATTTTCAAGCTGCTTACGCCGCTGAACTTTATTTTTGGCACCGACTGGTATCCTGTGGGCGATCAGCCCGATTTTGAAATCGGCTCGCTCATTGCCGGCTCGCTTGCGGTGACTTTTCTGTCGAGCCTCATCGCGGTGCCGCTGGGGCTGATGACTGCCGCCTATTTGTCCGAAGTTGCTTCCAACACCACGCGCCGCATCGTCAAGCCGTTTATTGAGCTGCTGGCCGCCTTGCCCTCTGTGGTGATCGGCTTCATCGGCATGGTGCTGATCGCTCCTTGGCTCCAAGATGCGCTTGGCATCGCAACGGGCTTGAACTTGTTCAATGCCGCCTTGATGCTCGCCTTCATGGCTGTGCCGACGATCTGCTCGATTTCCGAGGATGCTCTGCACGCCGTGCCGCGAGCACTGAAGGACGCTTCGCTTGCTCTTGGCGCAACGCCTTGGGAAACACTCAAAAACGTCACTTTCCCCTATGCTCTGTCGGGTGTCGGCACGGCGGTCATGCTCGGCATGTCCCGTGCTCTGGGCGAGACCATGGTGGTGCTGATGGTTGCAGGCGGCGCAGCAATTGTGCCTGAGTCGTTCTTTGATCCGATTCGTCCGATGCCGGCTTCAATTGCCGCAGAAATGGCTGAGGCTCCCTTCGGCAGTCCTCACTATCACGCTTTGTTTGCAACCGGCATTGCTCTGTTTCTGATGACGTTTGTCTTCAACGCTGTGGCCTTCCGCTTGGCTCAGAGATACAAGACGCCTGCCATTTAACTTGAAATAGGGAAGGTATAAATAAATGACGACGAAAAGTTTGTGCGCACGCGCCCAAGAGAAGTCTCGTTCCCGCCGCTGGGCAACGCAGGTGGCGTCTTTTGCCGCACTTCGAATTGCAGCCTACGTCAACTGCGCGGCTCTTGTCACGGCCTGCGTGTTTTTGCTGATCAATGGCGTTGGAGCTCTGAGTTGGGATTTTGTTTTTGATTCTCCGCGCAAGATGATGACCGAAGGCGGGGTGTTCCCCTGCTTGGTAGGTACGTTCCTGCTGGCGGCCGGCGCCATTGCCATTGCTCTGCCGTTTGGCGTGGCCTGCGCCGTGTGGCTCAATGAATACGGCAAGCAAGGTACGATTACCAACATCGTGCGCCTGTCGGTGGCCAATCTTGCCGGCGTTCCCTCAATCGTTTTCGGTCTGTTTGGCTTGGCGTTCTTTGTGACTGCGTTGGGATTCAACGTAAGCCTGCTCTCGGGCATCCTGACGCTTGCCGTGCTGACGCTGCCGGTGATTATTAATACGACGGAAGAAGCTCTCAAGCAAGTGCCTGGAGCTTGGCGCGATGCGAGTCTGGCGCTTGGTGCAACGAAGAGCCAGACCATTGGACGCATTGTGCTGCCTGCAGCGCTGCCCGGCATCTTGACGGGCGCCATCCTTGCCGTGGCGCGTGCCGCCGGTGAAACCAGTGCGGTGATGTTTACTGCTGCGGTTTTCTACACTCCGAAGCTGCCCGAGAGCGTGTTTAGTTCCGTGATGGCGCTTCCCTATCACATGTATGTGCTTGCGACGGCTGGAACGGAAATCGAAAAGACTCGTCCGATGCAGTACGGCACGGGCCTGCTTCTGGTGGCGCTCGTGTTTGCCATGAATTTCGTGGCAATTCTGATTCGCGACAAGATGCAGAAGAAGCGAACGAACTAATTTCTAAATTCGAAGGAGCGCCGCGCGAGGCGCTCCTTGCAACCCTAAACCTGTTTGAGCACGGGTGTTTTGGCCGGGGGCGGATCCTTCCTCCCCGGCACTTTTTTGCTCTCGACGTACATCGTCAAGATCGTACGTGCATCTCGTCGAGAGCCGCACGTCAGGAGTGGAAGTTTTTTCGATGAGTCCTAAGTTTGAGCTGTCAAATAAAAAAATCTGTCCGCCGGAAACAAAGCCGGTCGGACAGATTTTTTTAAGAGGCAGTCGTGACCTCAAGAAAGATTAGTCTGCAGGTGCCGCCTCATTGACCATGGCAAGGGCGTTGAGCGACTTTGGGAACCCAATGAAAGGCAGCATGACGACGATGGCATCGATTAATTCTTTTCGCGTCGTTCCCATGGCAATGTTGCCTGCGGCGTGCGCCTTGACCTGCGGCTCGCAGCCGCCTATGGACGAGATGACGACAAAGGTTAGAAATTCTCTTTCTTTGAGCGTTAGCCCGGTGCGGGTGTAGGTGTCGCCGAAGCAGTAGCCGGTGAGAAGATCAACAGTGAGCGCTCGTTCGTCGGCTTTGGCGTTTTTGTGCATGGCATCAATGGCTGGACCAAAGATGCGTTTTTGAGCTGCGAGTCCCTTCTCAAATCGATCAGCATCGCTTACAGTCGCTGATTTTTGTGTCGGAAATTCTTTTCCTGCTTTGGCAAGCTCCTGAGCCAGGACATCCTGCGCGGCAAGCGCGGTCGGCAGACCGGAATAGGCCATGGTCTGCACGATGGCTTCTCTCATTTCCAAAGGATTGATGCCGTTTTGGATGCCGTCGGCGACAATTTTTCTAAGCACCTGCGTGTCGCCTGCGGCAGTGAGGCTTGCAATTGATATAAGCGTGCGCATGCGCGCGTCAAAACCGACAGCGGCTGGGATGTCTCCGTCTGTCAGACGGTTGAGAACTTCATCGAGTTCCGTTCCCGGCATGTTTGTTTTTTGTGCTGCCATGACTTCTCCTGTTGTCAAAATACTGAGCATTGCAGCGCCGGCCGCAGTTTTTTGCCACCGGCCGCAGAGCGCGGGACTAGGATCGACATCCCGCGGCGCCTGTCTATTCCCAACCAACGTAGTCCGCCTTTTGGGCAGCCTGAGGCGAGGCAACCAAGGCTTTCACAAGCCTCTGCCTACAGGCAGGGGTAGTTGATCCAAAGGGCTTTCAAGAAAATCTTGAGACTGTCTGATGGCCTTGTCGTTGATCGTATTCGCTCAGAAGATTGATGTCCAATACTTTATTGTTATTCTTTTCCATGCGGCAAGTGCATAAATAAACGAGTTCTTTTTTGGGAAGTCAGGAGGTATGCTTGAAGCGGATTGAAATCAAATTTTGCGGGATGTCAGAATGCCTGGCTTTGGAACACTTCTCAACGCTCTGGCCATCATTTTCGGCGGGATGCTGGGAATCGTTTTTCGCTCGAAGCTCAATGCAGCGCTGCAGGAAAATCTCGTGCGTGCTGTTGCCTTGTGCTGTCTTTTCATCGGCATTGAAGGCGCTCTCGAGCAGGCGATGAGCATTGTCGACGGAGGCGTCAGGATGCAAGGCACGATGATGGTGCTTGCCTCCTTTGTGATCGGGACCCTCGTGGGATCATGGCTCGGCATTGAAGCTCAAATCGTGAAGTTTGGTCAATGGCTCAAGCACAAAACGGGCAGCGAGGCAGACAAGCAGTTTGTGACGGCATTCGTGACCACTTCGCTGACGGTCTGCATCGGAGCGATGGCTGTTGTCGGGGCCATTGAAGACGGCATTTCGCACGAATACTCCATCTTGGCGGCCAAATCCGTGATGGATTGTGTATTCGTCATGGCCTTTGCAGCGGCACTGGGCAAAGGATGCATTTTTTCGGCTATCCCGGTTGCCGTATTTCAGGGGACAATGACGTTTTTGGCAACGTTGATTGAGCCTTATTTGACGCCGCAGGCGATCAGCAATTTGAGCCTGGTCGGGTCGATGATGATCTTTTGCGTCGGCGTCAATATTATTTGGGAAACGAAATTTCGTGTGGCTGATATGCTGCCGGCGCTTGTTGTAGCTGTTGTCTGGGAACTTTTCTAAAAATAGAAGGCAAAAAAATCTGCAGAAGAGAAGCTCGTCTGCAGATTTCTTTTAGGCTGCAATAGGGCTTAGAACTCAAGCTTTTCGCCGTATGCTTGTTCGAAGCGTGCGGCGATTTCTTCCTTCGAGGGCTTGTAGTTTTGTGCTCCTTTGCTTTGCACCTTGAAGGATGCGACAACCGATGCAATGCGCAGAGTTTTCTCCCAATCCCACCCTTCGGAGAGACCGAAAAGAAGACCGCCGCGATAAGCGTCGCCCGCACCGACAGGATCCAAGTCGTTGTCCACACGCACGGCAGGCACGGTCAGAACCTTGCCTTGCGCATAGACAGTTGAGCCGGAAGCGCCGTGCGTGACGATAAGGGCTTTGACGCAGCCGGCGAGCGCTTCGGCATTCAAGCCCGTGGCGCGCTCAATGAGTTCCATTTCGTAGGCGCTGGCAGCAACATAGTCGGCTTTGTGGATGAAATCGCGGATTTCATCGCCGTTAAAGAGAGAAACTCCCTGACCGATGTCAAAAATAAAGGGAATTTTGTGCGCAACGCATTCATTGACGCGGTTAATCATGGCCTGTCTGCCGTCGGGACCGACCAGAGCGAATGTAATGTTCTCCTTTTCCGGAAAGCTTTGCTCGTGCGCGCGGTTCATAGCTCCGGGGTTAAACGTAGCCAGCTGCGAGCCCGTGAGGTCGGTCGTAATGAAGCACTGTGCCGTATAAGTGTCGTTGAATTTGCTGACAGCCGTTTTAATTTCAAGCTCGTCAAAACGATACAGGTAGTCGCTGCCGTCGGTTCCAACCGCTCCGACCACGATGGGATCGCCGCCCAAAAGCTTTAGCGCGTAGGCAATATTGGCAGCACAGCCGCCGTAGTTGCGCGTCATGCTTTCGGTAACGAAAGTGAGATTGATGTGATCGAGGCTGTCGGCAATCAGATGGTCGCTGAAGCGTCCGTTGTACGAAAGAATGTTGTCGTAGGCAATCGAGCCGCTGATCATGACAGACATGAGAATTTGCTCCTCTGATGGGAAATGCATCAAAAAAATATGGTCTGATTTTAGCGAAAACCGCCAAGGAACCCTCGCCTAAAAGGACATAGATGACAGGCAGCCTTCTGTTGGACAGGGCTTGTTGTCGAGCTTTTCGACAAGAGCCAGGAATCATGAAGCAGTTTAGGGCTCACGGCTGAAGTCGAGGCTGCAGCAAAGAACCGGACGCGGGAAATCGGCACGTTCGGTTCTGCGTCGTGTAAAAGGGCGTCAGACATTTGGAATGTCGAAACAGCCTCCAGCAAATCGAGAAGCCTCGCCTGAATTGTTCAGAATTCAGATGGGGAGCCGTTGTCCGTTATTTGTTTTGCTCCGAGAATACCGGGGTGACGACGCAGCGAGCAGGCGTCACATTTGTCTGCAGGCTGAATCGAACGCTCATCGAACGTCCCGGGGCAATGCTTTCGGTTCCGATGGGATCCGAAAGGTAGTCTTGAGGCTTGAGCGTGCGCTTCATCAACGGCGAATCGTCGTCGTCAACGAGCACGATGTCAAGCGATGGAACAGCTTGGGCAAAGTTTGATTTGTTGACGACTGTGATTTCAAGCAGATAGTTGCCTGATTCATCAACAGCACGCAGATTGCTGCGCGTGATTTCAAACGCCGAGGCGTCGGCAAGGTAAAACCCGGGACAGGGAACCTTCCCGCAGACCACTGTAAAGACGTTCTGGGTTTGAGGGAAGGCTTTGATGATGCGCTGATTGAAGACCACCGAGAGCACGGCGGCCAGAATCAACAGCAAAATAACGGCCGTTGCCACGCTGGCAATGTTTGCTGCGCGGCTTGACTTGCGGTCTTCGACGGCTGCCGATGGAGGCTGCGCGGCAACAATCCGCACTTCTCTGTTTTTGAGGCCGCTGCGGGAAGGAATAATGTTGCCGACGTTTTTGGGGGCATCGGGTTCTTTGCGTTCATTTTCAGCAGTTTGCTCAAGACTCAAATGAGGCTCGGCTTTGCTGAGCCCGCTTGAAGGCAGAGAACTTAGGTGCGGTTCGGTCTTGGCGCCTGCCAGAGAGGGAAGATGTGCAACTTCGTCTGCAGGCAGCTTCAACCCCGACAGGACGCCGCCTGACGAGCCGTGCAGCGGCACTCCGTGCTTGTGTGAGGCAGGCTGCTGATGCTGCTCATTTTCAGGCTCGGCCGTCAATTGAGAGGTCTGCTGCTGAGCAGTGCGGGGCTCTGCCGCGGCATTTGCGAGGCCGTTGGGTGCCTCCGCTGCCTCACGAGCAGTTTGCGCTTGCGTCTGAACGGCTTCTCGTTGTGCGACGGAGTCGTCATCCTTCTCGGAATCAGGGGAGCTGTCCGGGATTGACTTGGATTGCTCATGAGAGTGCAGAAGGTGGGCCGGAGGCTTGATCCGAGGTTTGGGCATGTTCGGAAAAAGCTTTTCCGGAACCTGCAGCATGTCGCTTGTGGCATCAAAGCTGTGCTGACAATCCGAACATTTAACCGGACCGCGCTCGGCAGTTTCCCGGTCAGGAAGCATCCATACGGAGCCGCAGTAGGGGCAGCGGGTAACGAAAACCATAAAACAGAACGAAACTGAACGAAAGGAATAATCCGGGTGTCAGAAATGTGCTCAAAAAGCATCGGCGCAAAGATTCAGCCCATGCGCGAACGAGCAAAGATTGTAGCGGCTTGCGGGAGCAATTGGCGCGGCGGCGGTTTTTCTTCGGCTGTGTATTTTGAAGGCGCGTCTGAGGCTTGCCTGCCGCAGAAGCAAAAAGCGCTTTCTCGTTGGAAAGAAAGCGCTTTTGTCGAGTCTGCTCAAAGGAGTCGTTAGGACTTACGAGAACCTGCAATGCAGACCCAGCCGGACTCTTCCTGCCAGACGCTGAGCTCAACCGAGGGATCTGCCTGACGGTAGACCTCAATTACTTCTTCTGCCTGACGAGCAAGCACGCCGGAAAGTACAAGGCTGCCGCCCGGACCTACGCGCCCTAAAAGGGCAGGAGCCAGGAGCTTGAGCGGATTGGAGAGAATGTTGGCAACGACGATGTCGTAGGTCTTTTCAGCTAAAGCATCAGGCAGGACAAAGCGCGCTGCAACATGATTTGCCTGCGCATTTGCCGCAGCCGATTCAACGGCCTGAGGATCAATATCGGTGCCTTCAACGCTTTGTGCGCCGAGTTTGGCAGCAGCAATGGCCAGAATTCCGGTACCGCAGCCATAGTCAAGAACGC
Source organism: uncultured Duodenibacillus sp. (assembly GCA_944390715.1). Taxonomy (GTDB): domain Bacteria; phylum Pseudomonadota; class Gammaproteobacteria; order Burkholderiales; family Burkholderiaceae_F; genus Duodenibacillus. The sequence goes on from CALXQS010000002.1 coordinate 129,719, forward strand.
GCTTGCCGTTTTCGACATGGGCATCGAGCCATTTCAGGCATAGATGCGTCGTGGGGTGCGAGCCGGTGCCGAACGCTACCCCTGGATCAAGGCGAATGTTGATTGCATCCGGCGAGGGCGGCTCGTGCCAAGTAGGAACAATCCAGAGTCTGTCGCTTACTCGGGTGGGGCCGAACTGCGCCTGCGTGAGCTTGACCCAGTTTTCATCGGGCACGGCACTGTCGGCTTCAATTTGAGGGACTTCAATGCCCAGAGCCTTGGCGGCAATGGCAGCAGCGGTGACCGCATCAAAATTTTCGGCTACCAGTACGCTCAGCCGAGAACGCTTCCAGGCAAGAGTCGTCGGTTCCAGTCCAGGTTCACCGTAAAGGGGCTGTTCGTCGGGCTGATCACGGTCTGCATCTTCGACCGTGACGCTCATGGCTCCGGCATCCATGAGCATGTCGCCGAAATCTTCGGCATTTTTTTCATCACATAGAAATCGGACTTCACGCAGCACGTTCAATCTCCTTTCTCATCGAAAGCCATTCGCCTAAGCGTTTTTCAAGATAGTGGATGCTGGTGCCGCCTTTGTTGAATTCGCTGTCGGAGAGAATCTGGCGGTGCAGCGTAATGTTGGTCGAGATGCCCTCAATGAGTACTTCGGAAAGAGCTACGCGCATGCGGGCAAGAGCTTCTTCACGCGTTTTGCCGTGTACGATGAGTTTGCCGATCATGCTGTCGTAATATGGAGGTACGGTGTAGCCCGCATAGACATGGCTGTCGAGACGAACACCGGGGCCTCCGGGCATGTGCCAGCGGGTCACGCGGCCGGGCGAGGGTCTGAATGTAAAGCTGTCTTCAGCGTTGATTCTGCACTCAATGGCGGCGCCTTCCAATTGGATGTCGCGCTGACGCAAGGAGAGCCGCTCGCCGGCCGCAATGCGGATCTGTTCGGCAATGATGTCGATGCCGGTAACGAATTCCGTGACGGGGTGTTCAACTTGTACGCGCGTGTTCATTTCTATGAAATAAAACTCGCCGTTTTCATAGAGGAACTCGAAAGTGCCGGCACCGCGGTAGCCGATGCGGCGGCAGGCCTCGACGCAGCGTGCACCGAGTTTTTCAATAAGTTTGCGGGGAATGCCTGGAGCCGGCGACTCTTCAATGACTTTTTGGTTGCGGCGCTGCATGGAGCAGTCGCGCTCGCCCAGATAAATCGCATTCTGGAAATTGTCCGACAACACTTGAATTTCAATGTGGCGGGGATTTTCCAGAAACTTTTCAAGGTAGACCTTGTCCGAGCCAAAAGCTGCCTTGGCTTCGGTTTTGGTCATGTTGACGGAATTGATGAGCGCTGCTTCCGTACGAACGACCCGCATGCCGCGGCCGCCGCCGCCGGCGCTGGCCTTGATGAGCACGGGATAGCCAACGCGGCGCGCGACGGCAAGAATTTCCTGCGGATCTTCCGGCAGAGCGCCGTCGCTGCCGGGGACGCAGGGTACGCCGGCATCAATCATGGCTTTTTTGGCGTTGACCTTGTCGCCCATCAGGCGAATCGTATCGCCGCGCGGACCGATGAAGGCAAAGCCGCTTTTTTCCACGCGATCGGCAAAGTCGGCGTTTTCAGATAAAAAGCCGTAACCGGGGTGAATGGCTTCGGCATCGGTGACTTCGGCGGCCGAAATGATGGCCGGAATGTTGAGGTAGCTCTCGGTCGACGAGGCCGGGCCGATGCACACGCTCTCATCGGCCAACCGCACGTACATGGCGTCGGCGTCGGCCGTAGAGTGCACGGCCACCGTCTTGATGCCCATCATGCGGCAGGCACGCTGAATGCGAAGCGCAATTTCGCCTCGGTTGGCAATCAGAATTTTTCCAAACATAGAATCAGCTGCTGAAAATAGGGGACTGGCGCGTATGCGATTTATGCAATCACGAACAGCGGCTGGCCGAATTCGACCGGCGCGCCGTTTTCAACCAGGATTTCCTGAATGACGCCGTCGGTTTCAGCTTCGATTTCATTGAGAAGCTTCATGGCTTCAATAATGCAGACGGTGTCGCCTGCCTTGACGTGCTGGCCTACATCCACAAAGGGCTTCGCTCCGGGACTGGGGGCGCGATAGAAGGTGCCCACCATGGGCGAGTTGATCGTCTGACGATTTTCTGCTGCGGCGGGAGCAGCGGCTGCAGGGGCTGCGGCAGCTGCTTCGGCGGTCGGTGCAGCGGCTGCGGCGACGGGGATGGGGGCAGGGGCGGCAACGGCAGCAGCAGCTGCTGCTGGAGCGCTGTCCTTGCGGTTGACAATGCGGACGTGATCCTCGCCTTCGGTGATTTCAAGTTCGGCAACGCCGCTTTCGCTCACAAGATCAATGAGCGTCTTTAATTTGCGAAGGTCCATATGTGTCTCTCAGTAATAATGAATTTATTTTTTGCATCGGCACTGTTAAAAACGCTGCTCAGAGGCCTTTAAAAGTGCAATCGGTCACGAACTTGTCGCTAATTGTTCTTAATTTCGCAACTTTTACCCGCTATTGTCGTTACTTTCGGCCAGCTTGGCAAGGGTTCCGCTGGGGGGAAAGCTGTTTAAAACTGTAAAACCATCCTAACGGATGATGTTTTTATGGGTAGAAAGACGCGCGATTTCAAAAGTTTCGCTGCTGGCTGCTGGTTGATCCAGCTAGAAAAGGACTTGGCGAAGCTGCTGCGCCGAGATGCGGCCCTGCGCTTCCCAGGGCTGCTGATAGGCATCAGGCTTGCGGCGAAAGGGATTGCGGTTGCGGTCTGAACAGGGTCTGAGATCAAAGCGCACGGCTTCTGCTGTGGGGGAGCCTCGCTTGTAGATGAGCGCTCCCAATGACTCAAGCGGGTCGGGCATGGCGCTGTGCGGACTTTCAACGGGCTCAAAATCGATGCCGTGGTCAATCAGCGCTGCTTCAAAGGCTTTGACGTCGTCGGTAAAGACATCCAAGACGATGATGGAGTCGGCGTGCGCGCAGCCGTTGAGTACGGCACCTGTCAAAAAGATGTCGACGTTTTCAAAGGCCTGCAGCAGGGAAAGCGCAAAAAGGCGCTTTTCCTTCAAAAGCTCGGCATGCTCGGCGTGCGAAAAAAGATCGTAGTGAGCGCGCACGGCCGATTCAATCTCAGACGAGGAGGGAACGGCGCCGGCAGGGATGAGCCCAAGCTCCGACTTCAATTCGTCGAGTGCTCTGGCCCGAGCACTTGCCCAGTCCGAGAAATTTTCAGCGATGTCGGCAGCAATGCGCTGGGCCGTTTCAATTCTCAATCGTTGGGCGTCGGGCATGATGAAGGCTCGAGGTACAATCCATAGACCAAAAATCTACACCAAAAAAAGGGGCGTTCTGCTCGAGCTCCCCGCCAAATTTTATGCATATTCATATTCTCGGCATCTGCGGCACCTTTATGGGCGGCATTGCGCAGCTTGCGCTTGCCTGCGGACATCGCGTGACGGGCAGCGACGCTCACGTCTATCCTCCGATGAGCGAGCAGCTTCGTGCCAGCGGCATTGAACTCATTGAGGGTTATGACGAACAGACGCTGTCCGTGGCGCCTGACATGTGGGTCATCGGCAACGCGATTTCGCGCGGCAATCCGCTTCTTGAAGCGATTCTCAATGCGGGAGCTCCCTATACTTCGGGCCCCCAGTGGCTTTCAGAAAACATCCTCGGCGGGCGGCGGGTTATTGCCGTGGCCGGCACGCACGGGAAAACAACGACGACCTCAATGATCGTGCATATTCTGAGCGTCTGCGGTAAAAAGCCGGGCTATCTTGTCGGCGGCGTTCCGAGCGATTTGGGCGTGTCGGCCGCTTTGGGAGAGTCCAAAGCCTTCGTGGTCGAAGCCGATGAGTACGATACGGCGTTTTTTGACAAGCGAAGCAAGTTTGTTCACTACAGGCCCTGGACGGCAGTGCTCAATAACCTTGAGTACGATCACGCGGACATTTTTGAAAATCTTGCCGCTATTGAAAAGCAGTTCCATCACCTTCTGCGTACGATCCCTTCGTCGGGTCTTGTGATTGCCAATGCGCAAAGTCCTGCCTTGGAGCGCGTGCTGGCGCAGGGCTGCTACAGCAGACTTGAGCGCTTCAACGATAACCACGGCTGGAGCATTGATGAAGAGCGCGTGGTGCGGCTCGGCGGTCAGAGTCTGGGACGACTCGAAATGCCGGCGCCGGGGCGCCACAATGCCAGCAACGCGCTTGCGGCGGTGGCTGCAGCTCGTGATGCGGGAATTGATCCGCTGGAGGCCATCGCGGCAATGAAGAGCTTTGCGGGAGTCAAGCGCAGGCTTGAAGTCAAAGGTGAGGCGGCCGGAGTTGTCGTCTACGACGACTTTGCACATCATCCGACAGCTATTGAGGAAACGATCGCGGCTCTGCGCTCGCAGCTCGGGCCCAAGCGCCGGATTCTGGCGGTGTTTGAGCCGCGCAGCAATACGATGAAGCTGGGGACAATGAAGGCCCGGCTGCCTCAAGCGCTTTCTGATGCAGACCGCGTGTTTTGCTATCGCGGTCCGGGCGTTGACTGGGATCCTGCCATTGCGTTGCTGCCGTTAGGCATGAAGGCAAGCACCTTTAGCGGCGCCGTCGAAGATTTGGCGCAGGCAGTGGCGACGGCGGCCCGCAAGGGCGATGTCGTGCTGTGCATGAGCAACGGCAGCTTCGGCGGCATTCATCAGAAAATATTGGATGAGCTTGCCAAGCGGCAAGCGAAGACGGCCGGCTAGCATTTGGCAAAAGAAGGCAGGATATGACACAGGCTCTTTTATATATGCATGGCTTTCGGTCGAGCCCGCAGTCGCAAAAGGCTCAGATCATCAAGGAGCTTTGCAGCGAGGCCGGCATTGAGTTCGCAGCGCCCGATCTCAACATGCCTCCGGGAGCGGCGGCCGAAAAGCTCTCAGGCACTTTTGCCGAGCTCTCGCGCGCCCACGATAAGGTTGCGTTGGCTGGCTCAAGTCTGGGCGGCTTTTATTGTGCGTGGCTGGCGCAGCAAACAGCGGCTCGCGCAGCGCTTCTGAATCCTGCCGTGCATCCTTGGGAAGTTGTTAAGAACTATCTGGGAGAGCAGACGATTTACGGTACGACGCGCACGATTTTTGTGACGCCCGAATATGCCGCTCAGTTGCAAGCTCTGCAGACGCCCTCCTTTACTCATCCTGAGCGGGTCTTTCTGGTGCTCGCAACGGGCGACGAAGTTTTGGATTGGAACGAAGCGGCCGCGCTTTACAACCAGTCGCCGTCCATGGTGATCAACGGAGGAGATCACGGTTTGAGCGGCTTTGCCGAGCAGGCGCCGGTAGTGATGAATTTTCTTTTCGGGTCTTCTTAGTGACCAGTTTGGCCGTGCTTCGGCGCGGGCCTGAAAGTTTTTAATTTGAAATGAATTTATTTTTTGAAGAAGACGGTGCCTTTAAGGCCGGCGTGATTATGAAAAAAGACGGCAGCAGCTATCAGGTGGAGCTGCCGACGGGAAAGCGCGTCAAAGTCAAGGGCGGACACGTTTTTTTTGAATTTTCAGATTCCTCTGCATCCCAATTTCTGACGGCGGCAGCCGAAGAGGCCGCGCAGATTGATCCTGGCTTTTTGTGGGAAGTGGCTCCTGAAGAGGAATTCGGCTATGAGGATGTGGCTGAGGAATATTTTTCTTCGCCCACGGCCGTATCGCGCGCTGCTTCGCTTATGGCGCTTCACGGCAATCCCGTGTACTTTTACCGCAAAGGGCGCGGCCGCTATCGCAAAGCCCCCGAAGAGATTCTCCAGCGAGCGCTGCAGGCTGTTGCTCGGCGTCAGGCGCTCGAAGAGCGAAGAAAGCAGATGACGGCCGAAATGAAAGCCGGAACCGTGCCTGCGGAGATCGCGCAGAAGGTTTTTGAACTTCTCATGCACCCGGACAAGAACAGCATCGAGTGGAAGGCGCTCAACGATGCGGCCGCCGAAGCGCACCAGTCGCCTCTCAGACTGATGCTGGAGCTGGGCGCCGTGCGCAGTCCCTGGCAGTGGCATGTGGAGAGCTTTTATCTGGAAAACTTCCCGCGCGGCAGGGGTTTCCCGGCCAGTCTCTCTGAGCCGCGCATGGTCGATGAGAATCTGCCTTTGGCGCAGGTGCGGGCCTTTTCGATCGATGACTCCTCAACGACCGAGATCGATGATGCGACGAGCGTTGAGCACCTTGCCGACGGCCGCACGCGCATCGGCGTGCACATTGCCGCGCCGGCCTACTTCATCGATCGTGATGCCGACATCGACAAGGCTGCCCGAGCCCGCATGTCGACTGTTTACGCGCCGGGACTCAAGACGACGATGCTTCCCGAAAACTGGGTGCAGGCCGCCAGTCTTGATAAGGACAGAGCTGTGCCGTGTCTGTCTCTCTATGCTCTGGTCGATGATGAAACGATGAGCGTCATTTCTACGGAAACAAGACTCGAGCGCATAGCAGTCGCTGAAAATCTGCGCATTGACGTCCTGCAAGACGAGATTACGGAAGAACGCATCGAGCAGGGTGCTCTCGACTTTCCCTGGGCCGATGAGATCGTCTACTTGTGGCGATTTGGCAAGGCGCGCCGCGCGCTCAGAGAGCAGCGCAGAGGCAAGCCCGAAATGAAGCGCCGCATCGATTGGTACATTGAGCTCGACGGCGAAGGCGAAGACGCCCGCATCACGGTCAAGGGACGCATGCGCGGCGAGCCCCTTGATCTGCTGGTCGAAGAAATGATGATTTTTGCCAATGAGACGTGGGGGCTGTGGCTCGAAGAGCATAGAGTGGCAGGCATCTACAGAAGTCAGCGCATGGGACGCGTGCGCATGAGCACCGTTCCTGGTCCGCACGACGGGCTCGGCGTGCTGCGCTACGCCTGGTCTACCTCTCCGCTCAGACGCTATGTCGATCTTGTCAATCAGCGGCAGATGATTTCGGTGCTTGAGGGAAAAAGTCCGGCCTATCAGGGAAACGACGCTGATTTGTTCGGCATCGTCAGCAGTTTTGAGAACATCTACGAAACTTATAATGAGTTTCAAAGACGTATGGAGCGCTACTGGTCGCTGCGCTGGATCGAGCAGGAAGGCCTCAAGGAGATAGAGGCCGTCGTCGTCAAGGCCGAGCTCGTGCGAATCGACGGACTGCCCTTCATGCAGCGCATCCCAGGCCTGCCTGAGCTTGAGCGCGGACAGAAGATACGGCTTGCGGTTCTCGGCGTGGACTACATCGAGCTGCTGATTGAAACCAAGCTTCTGGACGTGCTCGATGAAACCGATGATGTTGAGGACGAAGAGGCCGAAGACGATGCTGCTGCCGAGGTTGACGATCCTCAGCAGATGCCCGGTGCGCAGGACAACCCAACCCAAGAAGGTTTTGAGCAGGAGCAGGTGTCCTAAGGACAACGTCAATTTTTTAGCAACCAGCTTTCAAGGAGGAGCTTGGGCATGAAAAAGTTCTACGTCATTGGTCACCCTGTTGCGCATTCTCTGTCGCCCAAGATTCACGCCATGTTTGCTGAGCAGTGCGGCGAAGAGATTGATTATCAGAGCATTGACTTTGAACCGGGCAGCTTCATTGAGTCTCTGGGAAGGCTGCGCCGCGAACAAAATCCCTACGGTGCCAACATCACGCTTCCTTTTAAAAAGGATGCGGCGGATTATTGCACCGAATTGACCGAGCGCGCCCGCGTTGCTGGGGCGGTCAATACGATGACCTTCAGCGGGCATCAGGTTTTTGGCGACAATACCGACGGCGTGGGGTTTGTGCACGATGTTTGCGGGCGATGCGGTTTTGACTTTGTCGGCAAGCGCGTGCTTGTTCTTGGTGCGGGCGGAGCGGCCCGCGGCGTGATCGCAGCCGTCAGGCCCCTGGGGTGCGCACGCATTACCGTGGCAAATCGTACAGAAAGCCGCGCCGTGTCGCTTGCCGAAGAAATGGGCATTTATGCGGCGGCGTTTACTGACCTTAGACGCGGCTTCGACATTGTGATCAACGCAACCAGTGCAGGTCTGTCGGGAGCAGCGCCGGCGGTTCCTAATACGATTTTTGCCGAAGCGCAGCTGGCCTGCGAGCTGACCTATTCGCAGTTTGCAACGCCCTTTATGCGGCTGGCCAGGGATTCCGGCTGCCCGCGTGTCGAAGACGGCTTGGGAATGCTCATTGAGCAGGCAGCCGAAAGCTTCAAGGTGTGGCTTGGCGTTGCTCCGGATACGGCGCCTGTGTACAAGGCGCTTAGGGGCGCTGCGGCCGACTTTTGATCAACGGGCTTGACGCGGATAAATCGAGGCGTGCAGCTTTGCACAGAGCTGCGCGCCGGCAGCCTCTGCTGAGGCTTCTTCTCGACAAACAAAGGTTGAGGTCATGGCTGAGTCGGCTGCGCAGACAAGACGGCAGGATATTTTGCTCATCACGCTTTTAGGCGTGGCGCATGGGCTTTCGCACTTTTTTCACCTGGTCATCCCATCGCTTTTTGCGTGGATCATGCCGGAGTTTGGAACAAGCTTCGCCCAGATGGGAAGCGTGATGACGGTGTTCTTCATCACGAGCTCGCTCGGGCAGGCCGCAAGCGGCGTTCTTGTCGATCGCTTTGGTGCACGCATCTGCCTGTATGCAGGCGTCGCGCTGCTGGCTTCGGCGGGGTTACTGCTTGCTAGTGCGCAGGGCTATGCGTGGCTTTTTCCAGCGGCGGCGCTTGCTGGTCTTGGCAACAGCGTTTTTCATCCGGCCGACTACTCGATCATGAATCGGGCTGTGCACGGCGACAGGCTTCCCTTTGCTTTTTCCATTCATTCGATTGTCGGCAACATCGGCTGGGCGCTGGCTCCCGTGATGATGGTCGCTGCGGCCTCGGCAACGGGAAGCTGGAGAGCAGCGGCTGCCAGCGCCGGCGTCGTGTCGATTTTGGTGCTTTTGGCACTCGTCTTGAACCATGCGGTTTTTGACAGAACTTCAGGGCTTGACGGACTCTCAGAACAAAAGGACAAACGAGCAGAAGCGCTCGGCAAAGCAGACGGTCAGTCTTCGACATTGGCATCGAGTCTGGCATTTCTGAAAATTGCGGCCGTGTGGCTGTGCTTTCTCTTTTTCTTTTGCAACTCCTTTGCCTTCGGCATTTTGCAAAATTTTGCTCCTTCAATTTTTCGGGCCGTTTATGATCTGACTCTGGAAGTATCGACAGCAAGTCTTACGGCTTACATTTTGGGATCGACCGCGGGAATCCTTGCCGGCGGTTGGGTTGCCAAGGCCTTCACGAGAAGCGAGCGCGTCATTGCCTGCAGCATGACCATGTCGGCCGTGATGGCTCTGATCCTGGCTTCGGAGCTGCTCGGGTCAATGAGCGTTCTGCCGCTGATGGCTCTTATGGGGCTCGGCGTAGGCATTGCAACGCCTTCACGCGACATGCTCATTCGAGGGACGTGCAAGAGCCTTCTTGGAGCGGGCAGTTTCGGCCGCGTTTACGGCTTTACGTACTGCGGCATGGATGTTGGTCAGACGCTTGCGCCGCTTGTTGCCGGTCCGCTTTTGGATGCGCAGCATTTTTCGCTTGCGCTCGTGATGGTTGCGGTTTTGCAGGTCTGTGCCGTGGCGACGGCAATGGGAGCGGGACGAGAACAGCTGCATCTGCAGCACTGAGCAAGGAGGAAGCGTCCAACACGAAGAAAGAATTCGCGTCATGTTCTTGTCATAGGCGGGCAGGCTTTTCGCGGTACAATGCCCGCCGTTGCGTTTGCCCTTTGCTTTGCCCCTTTCTTGCAGCAGACAGATTTAGCCCAAGGCAGACGCTTTCGTCTTTTTTAACCTCCACCGCAAGGAAAGCACGTCGTGACGGACATCGAAAATCGTGAAAAAAACGACTTCGAGAACGAAGATGCAGACGATCTGCTTTCTCGCGATCCCGAAGAGGCAAGCCGAGCGCTAGAGCGCATCACGCAGATTTTTGCTGAGGCCAATGAGCGAGACAATCTGCCTGAGCGTGATCCGGAGAATCCGGACAAGGCTACGCTCGATGCACAGGGCCTCAGTGAATTAAAAGAAGTCATTGCCGAGCTGCACCCAGCCGACGTTGCCTATGTTCTTGAGGCGTTGCCGCAGGACGAGCGTTTGGCCGTTTGGAATGAGGTGCGCCATGATCAGGAAGGCGATGTCCTGATTGAGGTCGGCGACGGCGTTCGCGAGAGCCTGATTGACTCGATGGATCATGAAGATCTGGTCGATGCGGTCGAAGGGCTTGATACAGACGAAATTGCCGACCTTGTCGAAGACTTGCCGCCGGATGTTGTGGCAGAGGTTCAGGAGGGTCTTTCGCACGAAGAACGCGCGCAGCTGCGCGCGGCCATGAGCTACCCGGAAGACAGTGTGGGTGCGCGCATGGACTTTGAGATGATTTCCATTCGACAGGATGTCACGCTTGAGATCGTGCTGCGCTTTTTAAGGCGCTTTGAGACTTTGCCAGACCATACCGATCAAGTCTTCGTGGTGGACCGTCAGGGAAAGTTTCAGGGATCGCTGCCGGTGAGTCAGATTCTGGTGCATGATCCGACGACTTCAATTGCTGATCTGATTCAAAGCGACATTCTGACGCTCAATCCTCTGGATGATGCCAGCGATGCTGCTCAGGCTTTCGAGCGCTACGACTTGGTGAGTGCCCCCGTGGTCGATGAGGCTGGCCGCTTGGTCGGGCGTCTGACGGTCAATGAAGTGGTTGACGTCATTCGTGAAGAAAGCGAAGAAGATGCGTATGCGGCCGTAGGTCTGGATGAAGATCAGGATATCTTCGGCAGCGTCTGGAGCACGGCCAAAAGCCGCTGGGTGTGGCTGGGCGTGAATCTTTGCACGGCCTTTTTTGCCTCGCGGGTGATCAGCGCCTTTGATGGAACAATTGCGCGTGTGGTTGCTCTTGCTGCCTTGATGCCTGTAGTGGCGGGCATGGCCGGAAATTCCGGCAATCAGACGCTGACTCTTTTGGTGCGCTCCATGGCCATCGGTCAGGTTACCGACGCCAATACGATGAGGCTCGTGCGAAAGGAGCTTCTCGTGGCGCTCATCAACGGCATTGTATGGGGCTCAATAGCAGGGCTTTGCGCCTGGGGACTTTACTATGACAGCCCGCAGGGAATGTTGCTCGGAGGCGTGATGGCCCTGGCCATGCTGCTCAACATCGTGCTGGGCGCCGCCATGGGACTCGCTGTCCCGCTGTTTTTGAAGTCGATGGGAAAAGATCCGGCTATGGGCGGATCAGTGCTTCTGACATTTATGACGGACTCAGGAGGCTTCATGATTTTCCTGGGGCTTGCGACCGTCTTTTTTGCCTGATTGCCCGGCGCGGCGGCAGAAGGCGGCCGCCTTATTTTTTGTTCGGGTCCAACGTCGTTTTTTTGAGTCCGGAAATGCGGCCGCCTGTGATCGCCGGCAATCGGCCGCCGTTTTTTGCGGCAGTCTCTTTGATGTAGTCAATCACAGCCTGAACTTCTGCAACGCCTTTGCGCGGACTTAGGTCGGGGGCGTTTTCTGCTGCCTTTTGCAGCATCAGGAATTTGTCGCCGCCCAGAGCGAGGTATTCGGTCAAGACGACGCGATAGGTTTTTTCATCCGACAATGGGCGCCAGAGGCCAGAGGCATCGCTGACTTCAACTTCCCGCAGTCGGTTGCCGATGGAGGCCTTGGCATCGACTCGATAACGGATTCCAGCGGTTTGCAGCAGCCTCGGGCCGGCAAGGTCCGGGTCTGAGAGGCCGTGCTCGAGCGCTTTGCGAAGCGTTTCTCCGCTTATGTCAAGCACCATGAGTCGATTGCCGAACGGATGCATGCTCAGCAGGTCGGCGTAGGAGACTGCTCCTATGGGGATGCCGGCACGAATCGAGCCGCTGTTGACGATGGCGGCTACGGCTCCAGCTGGTCTCCCAAAGGCGAGGTACGCGTCGGCTGTCAGCATGCCGGCAGGACACTCGGCTTCTCGGCAGTAGTCAAGACCGTCGGGGCCCATGTCGGGGGCAAGTGCGATGTTTTGCTTCAATGCGCGGGCGATGACTTTGCTCTGCTTTTCAACAAGCTTGTCGATGGAGGCTTCTCGCGGCATGTCGGGCGAGAGCTCTCGCAGCTCGCCGCTGTAGGAAGAGACGCGGCCGTCTTCATCAAAGACAAGCGTCAGAGTGCCGGCAAAGCGTGCTGCAAGCCCTGCCTGCACGATCAGCGAGCGGCCGCCGTCGGTGGACTCGACAACGGTCGGATAGGGACCCTCGCTGGCTGGGTGAGAGCCAAGCACGCTGTGCGTATGGCCGCCTACGAAAAGATCAACGTCCGGGACGCTGCGCGCAAGCTCCTGGTCGGCATCATAGCCAAGGTGCGAGAGCACGATGATGTGCTTGATGCCCTGCTGCTGAAGCGCGTGCACGGTTTTTTGCAGCGCCTCCTTGCGATCGGCAAACTGCGTGTGCGGACAGGCTTTTGAGATCTCGACGACTTCGTCATTGGCTAGCCCAATGACGGCAACGGCTGTGCCCTCAAAGGAGCGGATGATGTATGGAACAAAGGGAGATTTCGCAAGCGGACAGTCTTGAGCTCTAAGGATGTTGGCGGCAAGTACGGGCTTGCCGAGATGGGAAATATAGTCGGCCGTTGCCTTGCAGCCGAGGTCAAATTCATGGTTGCCGAGCGTGATCGCGTCATAGGGCATGGCCTGCTCGAGCTCCAGTGCAAAGGATGGCCGGCCCGCACTGAAGTAAAGCGTGCCCTGCCAGTAGTCTCCTGCATCAAAGGCAAGAACATTTTTATGCAGCCTCTTTTGCGTTTTGATAAAAGAAGCAATGCGGCCGAATCCTCCATAGCAAGCCTGCGGCTCATAACAGGGAAGTCCTTTGCTCGAAGTTCCTGCCGCATAACTGTGCGTGTCGTTGACATGCACGACGGTAAGTTCAAGACCGGCGGCAGCTGAGCCGGCGCAGACGAAAAAAGCCATGGCCGCAGCCGAGGCTGCACCAGTCATGTTTCGGGCAAAGCGGAGTGCAAAAGTTTTTGCGCAGTGCGAAAAGTAAAGAGCAGGCATGAGCATTCAAGGCGCGCAGAAAAGAAATGTTTCCATTCTATGCATGAATTTGTCTTCATTGATGACAAAGAAGGTGCGACAAATGACGATTGCCGATGTAGAGTACCCATATGAAATGAATAACAACGAGGCCGCGGGGTAGGATTTTTTTCAATCCGTTTTACGCAAAAAAACGGCTTGAGAAGACTGCCGGTCAAAATTTCGGCCAAAAGGATAAAAGAGATGAAGAAACTTGTCTTATGCACGGTCTCAGCCTTGGTTCTTGCAGGCTGCGCCAATGACGGATCGGTTTATCGCTCCGACGTCTACAGTACGGCTCAGGTTAATCAGGCCCAGGAAGTGAAGGTGGTGCGCATTATCTCGGTGATGCCTGCCCGCGTGGCGGTGCGCAATACATCCGAGCGCAGTGAAGGCGGACAGGTCGGCGCCATTCTCGGTGCGCTCGCTGGTGCTGCCATTGGCGCGACGGTAAGCGACTCTTCTGATGCCGTGATTGCCGGAACGATTGCCGGCGGTGCTTTAGGCGGCATTTCCGGCCGAGGCTTGAGCGGGCGCTCTCAGAATCTTGTCGACGGCGTGCAGATCACGTTCCGTGTGGGAGACAAGATCTACAACTCTGCGCAGGTTGGCCGCGTGTGCGAGTTCCGAGTTGGGGATGCCATCATGATTTCGCCTTCGCCCAACGAAACGCGCATCCAGCCCAATAATCCGTACGGCTGCGGAAAGTAGCGTCGCGGCGCAGCGTTTCTTGAATGCCGTTTTCGGACTTGAATCTCAGTTTTGACTGTAAATGGCAAAGGGAATGGAAATGAAAAAATTTCTTGTAGTTGCGGCCGTTCTTGCAACGGCGGGCTGTACGACGGCTCAGCAGAATCCGCCGCCCTATCAGACGCAGGTTCCGCCTGATTATGTGGGTGCTGTCCCTGCTGATTATCCCGCTCAGCAAAATTCTGCGCAGCCTGCCTATTACGCAGATCCTATGCAGGCGCAAATTGAGGAGGTGCGTCGCAATTACGAAGAGGTGCGCGTCAAAGCCCAGCAGGAGCTCGATGCTAGAAAGGCTGCTCAAGAGCGTCAGGCGCAGCTCGATCGGCAGGCGCGTGCCGAGGCTGATGCGCGTCAGGCGGCTTCGCGCAGAGCTGCCGCAAAAGAGGCCGCCCGAAAAGCTGCGCGTGATGAAAAGTACGAAGACGAGCAGCGTGCGCTCAACCTTGAGCTCAAGCGGCTGGAAGTGAGAAAGGCGCAAAGCCAGGTCAAGGTGCAGGAAGCCGTCGACAACAGAAAGGTTGAACGAGCCGACGAGCTGGTTGATGTCTATATTCAAAACCAGCGGCCGGCTGCACAGCAGTAGACGAGCTGAAGTTTTCTGAACGCCCGCCTGGGCTTCTGACGGAAAAATAGCGCAGAAGCGGCAAGCTCTGCGCTATTTTGAATCGAGGACGATAATCGATTTATTCACCGAAGAGCTTTTTGAGTTCTTCTGGGATGCCCTTTTTTACGGGCTTTTCTACTTCCTTGAGTGCGGTGGCCGAGAGTTCGTTTGCGGTGTATTCCTCGGCAATGACGTCGTGGTAGTAGGCTGCGGGCTCGGCTGACGTCAAAAATCTTTCGGCAATTGCCTGACCAACATCCTCGTAGCGCAGCACTCTTTTGGTGTCGAACTCGATGTCTAGAAATCCGCGGACAGGATCGTAGCCTGCTGAGACAATGCCCCCGCGGTGAATGGGCTTGCGCTTAACCATGTCAAGGCCTCCTTTTTCTGGTGCCTGTCCCGATTGTATAGCAAAGTTTGACGGTCGGAATTTCGCTCAATTTTTTGCGGCTGCGTGATTCTGGTGCAGGGGCTGCGGCATGACGAGCAAAACGCGCAAAGCTCAAAAAAAAGCAAAGCGTTCGGGGGGAGCGCTTTGCTCTAAGGAAAAAGACTAGCTGGCAGCGATGCTGATGATCAGCGAATGATTGTCAGGCGGTGTACGTCGATCGTATTGGGGCCGACCACTTCTTTTTCGTATTCGCCTTCAATGCGCACCTTCGTTTTGGGATCAATGCGCTGGCCGGCAAAGACTTCATCGTCGATTTCGACCTCAATCTGGCCGGTGGCGTCGCGGAAAGTGTAGTCCTCGTGCTTGATCTGGTCGACGATGTAGCCTTCGAGCACGACGAGTTGATCGTCGCGGCCGTTGTCAAGCAGACTCTTGACCGTGATGCTCTTGTCGGTGCCGCCGACAAACTGGGCATTCGCTCCAGCGGCGGCAAAGGTGGCGCAAAGGGCGGCGGCGATGATGAAGGACTTGGATGCACGCATGATTTTTTCTCCGAAAAAGTTGCTGATGAAACAGTGAAGAAAAAAGCTTTTTTCTTTGAGGAAAGCACTTTTTTCTTTTCTTGCCAGGCAGTTTAAATGCGCACAATTAGCACAAAAGTAGTGTTTGGGCTAAGTCTCAGCAAAGTCTCGCCGCGCTGGAAGCTACTTCTTTAAGCCGGCGGCGCGCACAACGCATGCTTTGCAGTGCGCAAGCTCGGAGTCGTCGTTTTCTCCAGGCCGATGATACTGGCTTGCCCATTTGCAGATTTGGCGCAGAAAAGGCACGAGTTCGCGGCCTTTGTCCGTGAGGGAATATTCCACGCGGGGCGGGATTTCGGCAAATTGCTCGCGCTGCACGATTCCGTCGGCGATGAGTTCTTTGAGCGTGGCCGTCAGCACAGTGTCGGTAATGTTGTCGAGAAGTTTTTTTAATTCGCCGTAGCGCTGCGACTGGGAGGAATAAAGCAGGCAGAGTATGCGCGACTTCCAGCGCCCATTGATAAATTCGAGCGCATGCTCAAGCGGACAGCGCAAATCTTTTGGTAGCTTTGGTTGATACATAACAGCAAAATCGTACGGCAAAGCAGAGCTTCCGCGATTATGACGCGAAATGCAACTATTTGAAAGAAAAGTATAAGGTTTTCCCGCAAAACAGCGATCTTTTTTCTCATTGTGCTTCTTGTCTCGGCGTTTCATGGGGGAAGGTCCTACGAATGGACTAAACCCTTGTGTTGACAGATACTCAGCAAATGCTGTGTTAATCATTCTTTTCTTAAGGTCTTTTGCTTACTTCTTTTGGTCAATAGAATCAGTCGGGAGTCAAATAAGAATATACGAGTCACACCCCCTAGAGAAGAGTCAATTACGCTGCTTCTTTGCCGACACGAAAAAAACAAGAACATGCATTTTGTGTCCGCAGGCGAGCAGATCTCTTGCTTCTTTGCCCTTGGTCAAGGTGCGCCCTCTTCATCAAGAAGAGGCTATCAGGACTCTGTATTTCTTCTCTGACGCCATATCAAACGACAGTAGGAGAAGACAACGATGTCAGACCTCAACGCTCCCCGTATTTCCAGACGGACTCTGCTGGGTGCCGTCGGTGCCGGCGCGGCGACGGCATCCATGGCTTGGGCCGCCGTCAAGCAGGAAGTCGAGACGCTGAAGAAGAAAGGCTGGACAGCCCATCCCGTGGCCTGCTGCATGTGCGGCGCTCGCTGCGGCATGCTTGCCATGCACAAAGAGGGTGAAAAGCCCAGCCGTGCATCCATCCGCATTCTGCCCAATCCCGATCACCCGCAGCGCGGCTATTGCGGTCGCGGCGCGCAGGCGCTTTGGGCATGGGATCACCCGATGCGCATCAAAAAACCATTAAAGCGCAAGGGAGAACGCGGTTCCGGCGAGTTTGAAGAAATTTCCTGGGATCAGGCGTTGAACGAGATTGCAGCCAAGCTCAAGGCCATCGTTGAGAAAGACGGCGAACGCGCCGTGCTTCTGACAAGCCATAACTTCACGGCGCATCAGCATTGGTTTGCGCATCCGTTGGGCACGCCCAATGTCATCAACCACTCGTCGACCTGCAATTCGGCTTCAACGCTTGGTCGCCGCATGATTTTCGGCCCCACCTTCTCCGGTCTGGGCAAGGTGGAACCTGACTACAGCCACGTACGCTATCTGCTGTTGGTCGGCCGTACGCTCAACTGCGCCATGGGCGTTTTCTCAACTGCGGCCTATGCTCGAGAACACGGTGCGCGTTTGGTGTTTGTTGATCCGCGCATGCCTGAGGGCGCTCTCGGCGAGTCTGAATGGATTCCCATCAAGCCTGGTACGGACGCGGCATTTCTGCACGCACTCATTCATGTGGGGCTCAAGGAAAACCTCTGCGACCTCGAGTGGGTGCGCAAGTGGACCAATGCGCCGTGTCTGGTCAAGGACGATCTCACGCCGCTTACCGAAGAGCTGCTCAAGACGGGCGGCAGAAAGCGCATGTTCGCCGTGATTGATGAAAAAACTGGGCAGATGCGCTTCCAGGGACCCAAGCTCAATGAAAAGGGCGCTCCCGTTGGATTTGATGAAGATCCGGAGGTTCGTCCTGCTTTGCATTGGCAGGGCGAGGTGAGTCTTGCTGACGGCAGCCGCGTGCACGCCAAGACGGTTCTGTCAGCCTTCGTCGAAGTCAACAACAAGTACACGCCTGAGGCTGTCAGCAAGCTGACGGGCATCCCCGTTTCGCGCATTGTTGAGACTGCCCGCGACTTCTTCAATCTGGGCGGCGTGTGCGACGACGGCTGGTATTCCTCGCGCAACGGCAACGACGTCGAGTGCTATGCGCTCATGAACATCATCAACCTCTTTACCGGATGCTTCGACCACAAGGGCGGCTGCATCATCACGCAGGGTGCGGGCTACGGCGGCCCCGGCGTGAAGAAGGCAGGCACCAAGTGCACGGGACCGACGGGGGAAACCTGGGAAGTTGCTCCCGGCAAACCCATGGACAAGCTTTTCTTCCCGGAAGGCATCGGCACTCTTTGGACGACGTTTGACGCAATCAAAAACGGCAAGCCCTATCCGATTCGCGCGATGTTCATGACTGGCTGCTCGATGTTTCACCGTGAAGCCAACTCGCAGCGCTTGATTGAGGCTTTCAAGGGACTCGAGCTTGTGGTTAGCCAGGACATCCTTCCGCAGGAGTCGAACGACTGGGCCGACTATGTGCTGCCGAGCACGTTCTTTATTGAAAATCATGAGTATCTCGGCGTGAACTATGCGCTTGAGGGATGGGTGCAGAAGTCCGATGCAATGATCGACCCGCCCGAAGGCGTTGAAGCGCGCCACGACATCTGGCAGTTCCTGGAAATTTTGCGACGCATGTATCCGGAACGAGCTGCTCGCGCCGGCTACACCGAAGAGATCAAGGATCGTGCCGGCTGGAAGAAGTGGTTCAATGAAAATCTTGTGGACTGCGCCTGGAAGAACTTTATTGCTAAGAAGAATGCGGCCAAGCCGGGCGAAGGCGACCGCATTGCCGCGGAAGTCGAGCAAAAAGGCTACGCAAAGGTTGCAAGCAAGAAGTACGACGCCATTCCCTACAAGACTCCGTTTACGAGTCCGACGGGCAAGGGTGAAATCATCAGCTTCTACACGATCTACAACGCCAGCGCCAAGGGCATCATGCCGCTGCCTGAGTACTACCAGACGAAGTGCTACACGCAGCCCAAGCCCAACAGCAATGAATTCATCATCGCCTCGGGCAAGAATGCTTCTTCGTGTGCGGGCGTCTCGCTCTTTACATACCCGACGCGCTTTATCGGCGACAGAACGCTCTGGATCAATCCGATTGACGCCGCTCGCCTCGGCATTGCCAATGGCGACATGGTCGAGGTCGAAGGCATCGACATGCCCGTCAAGGGGCAGACCAAGGTGACGGTCACTAATCGCGTCATGCCCGGCGTGCTCTTTTCCTATGGCTTTGCTGCCGGCGTGCGCACCAAGAAGCTGCTGCCAGAGTACGAGTGGGTGCGCGAAGGCATCAACACTCATTGGTTTGCTACCGGCAAGAGTCAGGTGTCCTGCGGCAACATGAGCAACAACGTTTCTGTTCGCATCAAGCGTGTGTAAGGAGTAGAAAAGATGACGAAAAAGCAACTTGCGCATCTTTTTGATGCGACGAAATGCATCGGCTGCCAGGCATGCATCGTTGCCTGTGCGGAGACCAACTATCCAGAGATGGTTGGCAGAGAAGTGCCGGGAAAAGGCTGGCTTGCTTCCAATATTCGCCGAGTGACGCTTGAGACTGCCAAGCGTCCGGTGCAGATTTTGGTGCAGTGTCAGCAGTGCGCCGATGCGCCCTGCGTGGATACCTGCCCGTTCGGCGCCAACTACTACGATGAAAACGGTTTGGTGCGCAATGATCCAGACCGCTGCATTGGCTGCAACTACTGCATTGCCTCGTGTCCGTACGATGCCCGCTGGTCGCATCCCGTTACCGGCTTGCCGTCCAAGTGCATGGGCGCCGGCTGCCTGGAGCGCATTGAAGACGGTCTGCTGCCGGCCTGCGTGGCCGCTTGTCCGGTAGAAGCCCGCTTGTTCGGCGATGTCAACGATCCGGAAAGTGCTATTTCCACCAAGGTGCGCGTCGCCAAGACGCAAAGGCTTTTGGAAAGCCATGGAACCCGGCCTAACTTCTACGTGGTGGTGCAGAAATGATGGAATACACGAATTTGACGATGCAGCTCCAATCTGCCAACTGGGGCTGGAGCATTGCTTTCTTCCTGTGGTTTGTCGGCTTGTCCGGCATGGGAATGTTCTTAAACAACTGGGTGCGAGAAAAAGCGCTCGTGTATGTGTGCACGGCGGCAAGCTTTCTGGGCACGCTGCTGGTGATCAGCCACTTGGCGCGTCTGACGAATCTGCCGATGGCTGCGATCAATAGTCTGCTGGCGGGATCGCTCAATTTCGGCAGCTGGATGATGATCGGCATGCTGCTGCTGTCGGTGCAGTGCATCGGTACGCTCTTTTATTCGCTGTCCTTGGCAGGGGTCTTCCCCGGCTTCAAGAAGCTGGTTTTGGGCCATGGCTACAACCACTTGATGGCTGTGGCAGGCGTGGCCGTGACGATCTACTCGGGCTTTTTGCTCACGCAGGCCGTCGGCGTCACGCTTTGGAATACGGCTCTTATACCGCTGCTGTGGATCATGTCCGGCATGGCCAGCTCCATCA
This sequence comes from uncultured Duodenibacillus sp., assembly GCA_944390715.1. GTDB lineage: Bacteria > Pseudomonadota > Gammaproteobacteria > Burkholderiales > Burkholderiaceae_F > Duodenibacillus. The sequence continues at coordinate 149,760 of CALXQS010000002.1, forward strand.
GTTCCATTGAGCTCTTGATGGTTTCGGGAAAGCTGCCTAAGGAAAAGGTGTTCTGGAGCCGCAGAACTGCACTTTGGACTGAAGTTGTAGAACTCTTTACGATCTTTGCCTTCGTGCATGTGGCACTGAGCTCGACTTCGGCAGCAGCCCGCGTCGGCGCCGAAGCATTGATCGGCGGTCCGTGGTCGCCCATGTTCTGGGCTGGTGTGGTTGTGTTCGGCTCAATTGTGCCGCTTTCGATCAACCTCATTACGCGCAATCATGCGGCGCTCGCCGTTAGTGCGGTGCTCGGCTTGTGCGGCGCCTTGCTGCTGCGTGCCTCCGTACTCTTTGCCGGATACTATGAGCCGGTGATTTTCTAAAGCAAAACTCCCTCGATAAGCTCGCCGTAGTTTTCATCTTCTCGGACTCGGCGAGCAGACTCCTTGAGCTGCTTGACTTCAGATTTCTGAAAAAAGCAGCTCTTTTTTGTTTTTGCGCGGTGCGTGATGCGCTGTTTGCGGCTTGTGCGCCTGCAGCTCGAAGTTGTAGGCTTTGAAATAAAGGAAAAAAGAGCAGTACACAAGGATTTTGTGATGATTATCCAATACGCATCGGATTTGCATTTGGAGCGTTCTGCAAACTTTCGCCATGTAATGCAGGGAGGCATTGCGCCGGCGGGCGACGTGCTTGTGCTTGCGGGCGATGTTGCCAATTTGTTTGATCTTGAACGCTGCGGCTGCTTTTGGGATTGGTGTTCCGAACATTTCAAGCAGACCATTTTTGTGCCTGGGAACCACGACTACTACGGCACCTGGTCGAGCGCAGCGCAGCTGACGGAGTCCTTTTGCAGAAGCATCCGCAGCAACGTCTTTTGCTGCAACAACCATGTTGTCAGCATCGGGCAGACGAGCTTTATTTGTTCAACTCTTTGGTCGCGGGTGTCTGAACAGCAGACTGAGGCAGTCGAACAGACGCTGCTTGACTTCAAAGAAATTGAAATTTGCGGAGCACATTTGACTGTCGCTGATTTCAACGCTTTGTTTGAAGCATGCTTTGGTTTTGTGCAAAGAGCTGTTGAGAGTTCTGAGGCCGAAAAGCTCGTTGTCGTGAGCCATCATGTTCCAAGCTTGAGCGCCGTTGCCGACAGACGCAAAGAGTCGTCAGTCAGTTCTGGTTTTGTGACGGAGTTGGACAATTGGATTTCTGGTACATCGGTTCGTTACTGGATTTTCGGTCACTCTCATGATTCTCTTGAAGCCGTTTCCGGGGCGGTGCGTTTGGTTTCCAACCAATTGGGAACTCTGCACGGCGGCAAGCCAAAGGATTTTGTGCGGGAAAAAGTATTCGAAATTTGATCAACTTTGCCTTGTGTTGACCCATGGCAATGGGTAAAAGAGACAAAAACACGGAGCGTGAAATTTTTTATCGGCGGTCAAACTACTTACGTAGCGCGACAATGCACAATGCCTTCACTGGCAAACTGGCCGGATTAGAACCCATCAGGAGAATTCAACATGAACTTTTCAATGATTCAAAAGGCGCTGGCAGCCTGCGCATTGGCAGCTGTGTGCGCAAGTACTTTTGCCGCTGAGCAGCCGATGCTCGCCGATCGGCATGTAGCCAGAGGTTCCACCTGCAAAAGTTGCCATCCGAGCGGAACGCCGGGGCCTGTCGACATAAAGACCTGTCTTGGCTGCCATGGCGGTTCGTACGCAAAGCTTGCAGAACGCACTGACGAGGGGGACATCAATCCGCACGATACGCACATCGGAGAAGCCGATTGCTCACAGTGCCACTCCGGACATAAAAAGCCGCAGCTTGTGTGCGACCAGTGTCATGAATTCCAGATGCGTGTTCCGTAGTTTTTTGGGGCCTGAGCCTTAAACCGATTTTTCTCTCCTCAATTTCCTTTTGAGGCAGCTTCTTCTATTTTCGAAGGGCTGCCGTTTTTTTGGGGGTGGCGATGAAGCGGCCGGTCTTTTATTTCGACAACGCAAGATAAAGGCGACGGCTGCACGCGGAGTTTAAAATTTCGATTTCGTCATAAAAGAGCAATGCGATCGTCTGCACTCAATCAAATGACTACGAATATCACAGATGAGAAAATTTCCAGGCTCGAAGAGTTGTTTGCCGGCCTTCCCGGACTTGGTCCTCGGTCAGCTTCGCGCATCGTTGCCGAGCTTCTGACGACGCGCAGACAAGATGCTCAAAGGTTGTGTCAGGATCTTTCTGAAACGCTTGCGAGTGTGCATCACTGCCCGCGCTGCCACACGCTGACAACCTTGCCGATGTGTTCTGTTTGTGCTGATGAAGCTCGAGATAAGTCCGTGGTGTGCGTCGTCGAGACTCCCGCGGATCTGCAGGCGATTGAGGCCTCCGTGGCATACAAGGGCGGCTATTTTGTACTCATGGGACGCGTCAATCCTCTGCAAGCGGTGGGCCCAGAAGAGCTCGGCGTAGATACGCTTCTGGGGCGAATCGACAAAGAACCCATTGATGAAGTCGTCATTGCTACGAGCTATACGCCTGAGGGTGAAACAACGGCGCATCTGCTTGCCGGCGTGTTGAAAAAACACAAACCGCAGCTCAAGGTGACCAGGCTCGCACGCGGGCTTCCAAGCGGCGTCGAGATTGAATACACCGACGCGGCGACAATTGCTTCGGCCGTGGCAGGACGCCGTTGAAAGATCGAACTTTTTGATAGCATCGCAGGTATGATGCGGCGCCGTCGTTTGAAATTGACGTCATCTCCTTCGTCTGATTTGCTTGAGATGATCAACGCAAGCTCGCCCGATGAAATATTGACAACACGCACGCATCGCGCTATCTTGCACGAAACAGCGTTTTTTTATTGAAGACGCGACTCTTTTGGAATTTGGATCATTGACATGACGCATTGCAGACCGACCTTCGTTCAGAAGGACCTTCGCGAGAAGGCCCTCGGTCTGTTGCGCTTGCTATCCCTAGCTCTAAGAGCAAGGGAGGGCATGCGCTTGTGCGTCGGTGCATGAGCCCTTTCCCAGGAGAGGGAGAAGCTTTGCAGAGCCTCTCGCACAATGCAAAATAGTTTCCCTACCTCCTAGATGAGCATCGAACCGCAAGGCAGATGCAAAAAATTGAATCACCAACAGACGCACACCCTTTCGGGGGATGTGCGTTTTTTTTCGACTGGAGAATTGAAAATGATGTTTACCCGCCGTCAGTTCATTGCCGCTGCAGCGGCTGCAGCTGCCTCAGCAGGCGCCCCTGCCGTGTTTGCACAGAAGAAGTCGGTCAAAATCGCAGTTGGCGGCAAGGCGCTTTACTACTATTTGCCGATTTCTATTGCAGAAAGTCAGGGCTACTTCAAGGATGAAGGACTTGATGTGGAAATCATCGATTTTCAGGGGGGCTCCCGTTCGCTGCAGGCTGTTGTGGGCGGTTCGGCGGATGTCGTCTCGGGCGCTTTCGAACACACGCTGGCCATGCAGGCCAGGGGGCAGTCTCTTCAGGCGTTTGTGCTGCAGGGGCGTGCACCGCAGTGCGTATTTGCCGTCAGCAACAAGACGATGCCCAATTACAAGTCTCTTTCTGATTTGAAGGGCAAAAAGATCGGCGTGACCGCACCTGGATCAAGCTCTCACGCTATTGCGCTTTTCGTGCTGAGCACGGCGGGGATCAAGGCCAACGAGGTTTCCTTTATCGGCGTGGGCGCCAGCTCGGCAGCAGTTGCCGCCATGCGTTCGGGACAAATTGATGCGTTCGTCAATCTCGATCCCGTAATCGCCACGCTTGAAAAAGACAACATCATCAAAATCGTAGCCGACACCCGCGTGATAGAAGAAAGCGACAAGCTCTTCGGCGGGCCAATGGTGGCGGGCTGCCTCTACGCCCCAACGCGCTATATCAAGGAAAATCCGGAAATTGTGCAGGGACTTACGAACGCAGTGGTTCGCGCTGATCGCTGGCTTGCCAAGGCAACGGCAGAGGATATTGTCAAGGCGGTGCCCGAATCGTACTTCCTGGGCAACAAGGAAATCTATATCGCGGGCTTTATGAAGAATCGTCCGGCGCTCTCCAAGGATGGATACATTCCTGAGAAGGCTCCTGAAATTTCCTTCCGTTCGCTGCAGATCGTCAATAAGAAGCTTGAAAACTTCAAGCCGGACTACAGGGCGGTCTATACGAACGCTTTTGTGGAAGCTGCCCACAAAAAGTATCCGGTCTAAAAATATCCAGACTGCTTGCGGATAACGACGAAAAAGCAGCGACAACAACGGATGTTGCCCACACAACTTTGATTCAACCCTCAGCAAAACAGCAAAGAAAAAGAAAATGGCAAAACCGGCAATTGAACTTAAAGACATCGCCTGTACTTTTGTCAGCGATGATTCAGGCGTCACCAGCGTTTATACGGCCGTCAAGGGAGTCAACCTCACGGTTGCCGACGGTGAATTCGTCAGCGTTGTTGGTCCGACAGGCTGCGGCAAGTCGACGCTTCTCAACATGAGTGCGGGTCTTCTTGAGCCCAGCGCGGGAACAGTGAAGATTTTTGGCGAGCCGCTCGTCGGTCTCAATCGCCGTGCCGGCTACATGTTTCAGGCCGACAGTCTGATGCCCTGGAAAAGTGCATTGGACAATGTGGCGGCCGGTTTGGTGTTTGAGGGAGTGCCCGAAAATGAGGCGCGCGAGCAGGCTCGCGGGTGGCTTGCTCGCGTAGGTCTCACCGGGTTTGAAGATCGTTATCCGCATCACCTCTCGGGCGGCATGAGAAAGCGCGTGGCGATGGCCCAGACGCTGATTAAGGATCCGGACATCATTTTGATGGACGAGTCTTTTTCAGCGCTCGACATTCAAACGCGGCAGCTGATGGAAAACGAACTGTTGAATCTCTGGCAGGCCAAACGCAAGGCCGTGCTTTTCATTACGCACGATCTTGACGAAGCCATTTCGATGAGTGACCGGGTGGTGGTGCTCAGTGCTGGTCCAGAAAGTCACCCCATCGGGGAATTCGTCATTGATCTCCCGAGACCTCGAGATGTAAGCGAAGTGCGTGTGACGCCGCGCTTTATTGAACTGCATACGGCCATTTGGTCGGTGCTGCGCGAGGAAGTCTTAAAAGGTTATGCACAGATGCAAAAGAAGGTGACGGCCTGAATTTTGGTTCGTGCTTAGTTCAAGGGAAAACAAAAAAGCATCTCAGGAGAATAAAAAATGGCAATCAACAATGTGGCAAAGTACCGCTTCAAGCTTCGCGTTTGGCAGTTCGGGCTTTTAGCAGCGCTTTTTATCATCTGGTGGGCGCTCACAAAACCAGGGCTCATTCCGGCTTTTGTGTTTGACAACGACAATCAGGCAGCGTTCTTTTTTGGCGAGCCGATTGAGATTTTTTCGCGCATTTGGGATTGGTTCATCGTCAATGCCGATATTTATGCGCATTTGTGGACGACGCTGATTGAAACGATTCTTGCCTTTGCTGTCGGCACCGTTACGGGCGGCGCTGTGGGGATGTGGCTTGCATTGTCGCCGTTTGCGGCAGCCGTGGCGGACCCCTTCATCAAGGGACTCAACTCGATGCCTCGCGTGATTCTGGCGCCGATTTTTGCCGTGTGGTTCGGGCTTGGCATTGCGAGCAAGGTGGCTCTTGGCGTGACGCTCGTCTTTTTCATCGTCTTTTTCAATGTCTATCAGGGCGTGCGCGAAGTCAATCCCAATGTGCTTGCATCGGCGCGCATGCTGGGAGCAAATCGCAATCAGCTGCTGAAAAATGTGTATCTGCCTTCGGCGATGAGCTGGGTGTTTTCTTCGCTGCACACGTCTGTTGGCATGGCATTCGTCGGCGCCGTTGTGGGCGAGTATTTGGGATCAAGCCACGGGGTGGGCTACCTTATTTTGCAGGCCGAAGGCGTCTTTGACATCAATACCGTCATGGCAGGCATCCTTGTGCTGACGATTTTTGCTTTGGTGCTTGACTGGATCGTAGGCATCGTAGAGCGCCGCGCCATGCGCTGGCAACCGCAAGCGGGAAGTTCGACGACGTTAAAAGGCGGCAGCATGTAGCGGCAGGGGCGGGCGGCAGCGCCGCCCGCGTCAAGGTCCGGATAAAAGTTTTTTGAGAGGTCGAGATCCTTGTGGGAGGAAGCGGCCTCTTTTTTTAGAGGTCAAAGCACAAGCGCGCCTCTTCGGCACGGATGCGGTAGATGCGGTATTCGACGGGATCTGAGCCGAAGGCGTACGACGTGCGCGTCAATGTCAGCGTTTGCATGGGGGCGCTGAGCTTTAGAGCTGTCAGTGCCTCGCCAAAGAGATGCTCATAAGAGACAATGCATTTTTGCCGCGTAATGACAACGCCAAATTCCCGATCGTAGAACTTGTAGAGCGAGTCGCTGGGCAAAAATCGCGTTAGAAAATGAGATTCGGACAAGCCCTTGAATGCGTCGCATCTCAGAAAAAGCTCATCGACGATTTCGATGCGCTCTGGGGCGTTTTTCAACGTACGCACCATATGCCGCAGAATGCGGAACATGGTGCTGCCCGCGGCAATGCCGACGGCTGCAGCGGCCTCGGCAGGGGCCGGCACGCACTCAAAAAGAATAAAGCGGCGCAAGTCATAGCGCGTGCTGGCATCGACCGATTCAAAAGGTTGAAAGCGGTTCCAGTAGCCTGAAGTGCGGTACGTGCTCACAAAGGTTCCTGCGCCTTCGCGTCGAACAAGAATGTTTTCCGAAACCAGCAAATCGACGGCATGCCGCAGGGTGCCGATCGATACGCCTGTTTGACGGGCAAGTTCGGGTTCTGCGGGAATCTTTTCTCCCGGTTGCCATTCTCCGGCAAGCACTCTGTCCAGAAGAATCTTGTGCACTTGGGCGTACAGAGGATTTTTAACGGCAGCTGTTTTCATGTTTTTCGATAGGCGTGTCGGCGCAGTGGTTTGCTGGATCAAGGTCGGCATGCCGCGGCGGTTTCCTTGCAATTCAAGAGCAATGTCCTCGCAGGCAGAATCTTTCTGAGCCAGAGTGAGTCAGTGTAGCGCTGCGCGGGTCCGTAGAGCGTGAGCCTCATTTCGGCTGCAGAGCAATATCTTCTGCAAGGCTGATGCCCTCGGCTCAGAAGACTGCGGCTGGTCGATGCAGCAGTTGTGAAAAACGGCAATACTCATTAGGGGTTATAAATCATATAAATGACATATGATTCCCTGCTCCAGAGAGCTTTTCCCCCTACTAAACTCGGCATTCAGGTTTTCCACCTGATGCACAAGGGAAAAAGGAGCCCTGTTGATCATGCTCGAAGCAGTTCTTCACTCTCTGACGGCAGTTGCTGTTCTTGTCATCGTCGCCGGTTTTGGTTGGGTGACGGCACGCAAGGGCTGGTATGACGATCGAGGTCGGACGCTGCTGGCAAAGCTTGTCAATTGCGCCATTCCGTTTTTTCTTTTCTATTCGGTGACTTCGAAGTTTACGCATGATCAGCTGCTTGAACTGCTCAGGATGGCGTTTCTTCCCTTTTTGGTCGTGGCCATCAACTTCTGCATTTCACTCATTTTGGCCAAGATGGGGGTCGTGCGCAAAGAAATTCGAGGAGCTTTTATTGCCTGCTTTACGGCCTCCACGGTGCTGTTTGCGGGTGTGCCGGTGACGATTGCCATGTTCGGCGCCGAAGGCATTCCGTACCTGTTGGTGTACTTCTTTGCCAATGTGATCTTCATTTGGACCATTGGGCTCTACAACATTCAGCTTGACGGCGTCAGAAGGCTGGGAAAGGACCGTCCTGCGCTATTTTCTCGGCAAAGCTTCAAAATGTTCTTTTCGCCTCCGCTTCTGGGCTTTCTCATCGGCATGGGCTTTGTGCTCGGAGCGCTGGACGTGCCGCGCGTGATCTCGCTTTCGACGCACATGATTGGGCAGCTGGCGACGCCTCTTGCGCTGGTTTTTATCGGCATGACGGTCGAGAAGGTGGGCTTTAAGAAACTCCTCTACATACCTCGTGAGGTGGGGCTGATCTTGGTTGCCTGCTTTGTCATCAGACCGTTGCTGATGTGCGTCTGCATGCTGCCCTTTGAGGTAGAGCCCTTGATGAGGCAGGTTTTCATCATTGCATCTTGTCTGCCGGTGTCGACCGTGATTGCCGTCATGTCCCGCCGTTACGGCGCCGACGAAGAGTACGCCTCAGAGGCCATCAGCATGTCTACCATCGGCTTTGTTTTTGCCGCTCCCGTCTGGCTGACGCTGGTGAGCCTCATGTAGACCGACACAAAATTCAAGCTTTGCCCTCCGGGGCCGTCAGGTGCAGGAATGATGACGCCGCAGCACAGACGGCCCCTCTTTTTTTGGGCAAAGAGGCAAGAAGTTCTCAGACCGTGCAGCACGTTTTGCGCGCACGGTCCGGCTTTTTGATGACTACTTCAGAATTTTCGGAATGACATGCGTCCAGACCTCGAGCGCTTTATCGAGATCGCTTTCGCAAATGTCAAAGCTTGCCGTGTGATGGCCGCTCGGGCGGTTGGAGCCCCACAGGAAGAAGGCAGCTTTGCCGCCGTGCGCCTGAACACGGCGTGCAAGAATCGTTGCATCCTCGGAGCCTCCGAAGTTCAGCGGCTTGTCGACGACAGTGATGCCTTCAACTTCATGGCCGGCAGCGTTGAGAATGTCGACGAGCTCCTGATCCGCGTTGAGGTCGACGGCTTCGCCCATTTTCTCAGCTGTGTAGGTTACGCCGAAGGATTTGGAGACGCCCTCGCAGATGTTGTGCACCTGCTCGACCATGTAGTTGTTGATGTCGCCCGTCTCGCCGCGTACCTCCAGCTTGAGTACGGCTTTGGAGGGAATGACGTTGCGGCCTTCGCCTGCGATGAGCTGACCGATGTTGATGCGGGTCATGCCGCCCGAGTGGCGGGAGATGCCCAGCATCTGAACGACGGCATTGGCAGCGGCAGCCAGCGCGTTGCGGCCGTCTTGCGGACAGGCTCCGGCATGAGCGGGTTTTCCGTGAATGGTCACGTCAAGCTTGGTCGTACACAAATAGCCGTAGAGGTTCGTGGCAAGTTCGCCGGACTTTGCCGACATGGCGCAGTGCGCGCCGAGGAAGTAGTCGGCATCATCAACGATGCCGCTTGCAGCCATGCCGGCGGCGCCGCGCACGCCTTCTTCAGCAGGCTGAAAGAGAATCTTGATGCGGCCGCTCAGCTTGTCCTTGTTGTCCATCACCCAGTGCGCTACGGCTAGACCCAGAGAGGTATGCGCATCGTGTCCGCAGGCATGCATCAGACCAGGGTTCTTCGAAATAAAGCCAAGTTTGGCGGGAAGGTGCGAGGGATCTGTGCTTTCGGTGACGGGCACGCAGTCGATGTCAAAGCGCAGGGCAAGCGTCGGACCGGGGCGGCCCGTGTCGAGCACAGCCACGCATCCCGTGAGTTCCTGCATTTCGTCAAGAAGCTCTTGCGAAACGCCGTTCTTGTGCGCGCGCTCAATGCCTGCCTGCACGACTTTCATGTCGCGGCCCAGGCAGAAATCCGGGTTGACGACTTTGCGGCCGCAGAGCACTTCGTAGCCGTAGCCGCGCAGCGTCTGCACGATGAAGGCGGTGGTGGTGAATTCCGACCAGCCCTCCTCTGGATTCTGGTGCAGGCGGCGGCGAATCTCGATGAGCTGATCATGGTAGGCAGTGGTCATTTGTAGCTTCTCCTTTTGCGGCGGAAGTTTGCAACCGGCCGAAAGCCCGAACCTCCGCAGCTAGCGTATGGATCGAAAAGACAGCGTGGATCTGAGCGTCTGAATGCTTTGTAGGATGTCCGGCGCTCCGACTTACTCTAATCATAGGCGTGTTTTTCTCTGCACGAGTTGCAAATGAACAGGCAGTTGTACTCTGGTGCTCAAAGAAATCGTCAGCTCCTGCGCTTAGGTCAAAGAACAGAAGAAGCTTTTCATTTGAAAGCCGAAAAATAGAGGCATAATCCTTTGTAGGTAGGTTCGCGGGAGTTCTGAGCAAGATTCCTTGGGGGTTTTGTTCCTGCAGCCGCAAAGAAGAATTTTTCAGGAATACCGCTATGTCAGGTGATTTGCAGCGAGACGGCATGAAGTTTTGCCGTGCAATTTTTGAAACGGTGCGCAAGATGAGTGCCGATGGATTGGGCGTCACCCGACAAGGGTATTCGCAGACGGAAACCGATGTCATCAACTACTTGAAAAGCATCGGCATGGAGCTCGGACTGGAAATCCACACGGATCCAGCGGGCAACGTCTGGATGACGTATCCCGGAAAAAACCGTGAACTCAACTCGTTTGTGGCAGGCAGTCACGCCGACAGTGTGCCGCAGGGCGGAAATTTTGACGGACTGGCCGGAATTACCGCAGCTCTTGCTGTGGCTTGGTGGATGCGCCGCAACAACTACACGCCCGAGCGCGACTACGTGGTGCTTGTGATGCGCTGTGAAGAGTCAAGCTTTTTCGGAAAAGCTTACGTGGGCTCTCTGGCCATCACCGGCAGACTGACCGATGCGGACATGATGCTCAAGCACCGCACCGAAAATACGACGCTCGGAGAGTGCGTGGCAGCCTGCGGTTTCAGGGCCGCTGACCTGACAAGCGGCCAGCCGCTGCTTGACCTTTCCAAGATTGAGGGTTTTGTGGAGCTTCACATTGAGCAGGGGCCGACGCTTGACAGCTCCGAGACCGAGCGAGTCGGAATCGTGACCGGCATTCGCGGCAATGTGCGTCATCGCTGCGTGAAGTGCATCGGGCAAACGGCGCATTCGGGAGCTGTTGACAAACAGTATCGCCACGATGCGCTGCTTGCCGCTGCCGATTTGCTGCACCGCATGGACAAACATTGGGATGAGTGGCTTGGCAAGGGTGAGGATCTTGTCTTTACCGTGGGTGTTTTGCACACTGGACGTACGGCAGCCATTTCCGTGATTCCCGGCGAGGTGAGCTTTACGGTCGACATGAGAAGTCTCAATATGGATACGATTGAGCGCTTTCATGAGCTCTTTTTAAAGGAGGCCGATGCGGTTGCCCGCGAGCGCGGAGTGAAGTTCGAGTTTGACAAGAAGCTCGTCACGCTCTCTTCGAGCGTGAGCGACGAGTTAAGTGCAAAGATTGCCAAAGCTGCCGAGCTCAGCGGTCTTCCAGTGCGGCGCTTGGCAAGCGGAGCCGGACATGATACAGCGGTGCTCAGCAATGCAGGCGTGCCTTCGGCCATGATCTTCGTGGCCAACCAGAACGGCTCTCACAATCCGTATGAGGATATGAAGATAGAAGACTTCATGAGGGGCGCGGCGCTTTTGTGGCACACCATTGAGCATTACGAAGAACTCTAAAAAACGAAAATATTTGCGCAGGAGACGTTCTCAGAGGGCGCCGTCCTGGATCTTCATAAAAAAGAGAGAAGAACTAAAAAATGCCCGCCAACACCATTCACAATGTGCCCTACAGAGCAATTGTCTTTGATCTGTGCCCGCTTTTTGCCGACGGTATGGCGCGCGTGCTCAATGCGCTCGATGGTTTTGAGGTGAGGGCCTGCACGGACGACACGAATGCCGTCGTCAATTTGGTTGTCGAGCGCCAGGCCAACTTTGTCGTTTTGGATCTCGATGCTGGACAGTCTGCGATAAAAGTTCTCGAAGACATCAAGGCGCTGCACGAGAGCGTGCGCTGCGTGATGACCATCACGGACGGCACGCAGCCGGCGCTGATGGCGGCCATTCGAATGCAAGCCGACGGCTTTTTGTCCAAGAGGCTTACGGCAAAGCAGTTCGCCGAGCAGCTGCCGCGCATCGCTGCCGGCGATATGGTCATCAGCGATGCATTGACAAATGCGCTTGCTGAAACTTTAAGAAACGTGTCTTACGTTGATGAGGGGCGAGACATCTCTGTGCTCAGCCCGAGAGAGGTCGAAGTGCTGCACTGCATTGCCAACGGCATGAGTAATCGACTGATATCCGAGCACTTGGCCATTTCCGACGGCACGGTCAAGGTGCATGTCAAGCATCTCTTGAAGAAGCTTGGATTCTCTACGCGTGTTGAAGCCGCCCTTTGGGCAAGCGAAAACGGGCATCGCGTGCCCATCGCGCGGCAGAAATAGGCTTATTGCGCGAAAAGATCGCGCATGACGACGCCTTCGGGCGCCTGCTGCACCAGACCAAAGTGGCGGTAGGCTGCCGGACAGGCTACGCGGCCGCGGGGCGTGCGTTGTATAAGTCCTTGCTGGATCAGATAGGGTTCAACCACATCTTCGAGCGTGTCGCGGTCTTCTCCCAGTGCGCTTGCCAGATTGTCAATGCCGACAGGACCGCCGGCGAATTTTTCCATGATCGTCAAGAGGAACTTCTGGTCGACCGCATCAAGCCCCATGGCGTCGACAGCAAGCATTTTGAGGGCAGCGTCGGCAATTTCTGCCGTGATGAGCCCGTCGTGACGGACCTGCGCGTAGTCGCGGACTCGGCGCAGCAAGCGGTTGGCAATGCGGGGCGTTCCTCGGGAACGGCGCGCAATCTCAAGCGCGCCCTCGTCTTCAATGGCAACGTTGAGCAGTTTTGCTGAACGGCGCACGATGTGCGCGAGATCTGCCGTACTGTAAAACTGCAGTTGGCTGATGATGCCGAAGCGAGCGCGCAGGGGATTGGTTAAAGACCCCGCGCGAGTTGTGGCGCCAATGAGGGTAAACGGCGGCAAGTCAAGCTTGATTGAGCGCGCGGCGGGTCCATCGCCGATCATGATGTCGATTTGGTAGTCCTCAAGCGCGGGATAAAGAATTTCCTCAACGACGGGGCTGAGGCGATGAATCTCGTCAATAAAAAGCACGTCGTTGCGCTCAAGATTCGTCAGCAGCGCGGCAAGATCGCCCGGACGTTCCAGCACGGGACCAGAGGTCTGCCTTAGGTTAACTCCCATTTCGCGTGCAACGATGTGTGCAAGCGTCGTTTTGCCAAGTCCTGGAGGTCCGAAAAGCAGCAAATGGTCAAGCGGCTCGCCTCTTTGCCGTGCTGCAGTGATGAAGACTTCAAGCTGCTCGCGCACCGCCGGCTGACCAACATAATCAGCCAGTCTTTCTGGGCGAAGCGCACGGTCGACATTGTCTTCATTTGGACTGTTGCTGGAGGCGGCAACAATGCGTTCTACGGTTTGCATGTCAGAATCGGGACGAGCTCACGAATAAAGAGAAAATTATTTGCTCATGGATTTTAAGGCTTCGCGAATGCCGTCGCTTACCGAAATATCTTCCGGCAGCCGCTTTGCCGCTGTCAGTGCTTCTCGTTCCGAGTAGCCTAAGGCGATAAGAGCCGAAACAACATCCGAACGGGCGTCATTGGGCGTGCCGCCCAGAGTGACGCCGCTTAAGTCGGCGCCGATCTTGCCTTTGAGCTCAAGCACTAGGCGTTCGGCTGTTTTTTTGCCAATGCCCGGCACTCGGGTGAGCATTGCCGTATCCTGCATGCTGATCGCTTGGGCCAGGGTCTCGACATTCATGCCGGAAAGAATGGATAGGGCAGTACGCGCGCCAATGCCGGAGATTTTGATTAGAAGGCGAAAAGCGTCGCGCTCCTTGGCACTCAGAAATCCGTAAAGGAGCTGGGCATCCTCTCTTACTACGAAGTGGGTAAGAAGCGTGATTTCGGCGCCAACATCCGGCAGGTTGTAGAAGGTCGACATCGGAACGTCGATTTCGTAGCCGATGCCGTGCACGTCGACAAGAATTTGGGGAGGATTTTTTTCTAGCAGCGTTCCCTGAATGCGGCCGATCATGGGACATCTCCTTTGTTGCGGCTTGCCGCGAGCTTTGCCCAGGCGCTGCGGCGGTTTTTGCAGCTGTGAGCTGCGAGCTTGTGTAGTTGGGCGGCAGCTGCATTTGTTCCCGTCAGCTTGGCCAACTGATGGGCATGAGCGCATGTGACGGCACAGGCTAGAGCATCAGCCGCGTCAGGCTGCAGGTCGCCCTGAAGATTCAAAAGTCTGCGCATCATTGCCTGAACTTGCGTCTTTGTGGCGCGTCCTGTGCCTACAACGGCATTCTTGATTTCTGAAGGAGTGTATTCTGAAACCTCAAGACCGTGCACTGCCGCACAGGCAAGTGCAGCGCCTCTAGCTTGTCCCAGCAGCAGCGTCGAGCGAGGATTAACGTTGACGAACACAATTTCAGCTGCGGCCATCAATGGGCAGGTTTCCTCGATGATCCTTGCTAGTTCTCTGTGGATGATTCCCAGACGACTACTGAGGACGTCCTTTTCAATGTGAATGCAGCCGGCTGTCACAAGGGTCACCTGGTCGCCATGAGCATCAATGACGCCAAAGCCCGTGTGGTTGAGTCCGGGATCAATCCCTAGAATGCGCATGCGGTTTTTCCAAAAAAGCTTAAAAGTTTTGCAGGAAGAAAGTTCAATGTCGAAGTACGTCCTTTGCCTCAACGAGGTTGGAATTGTACAAAGGATGGCAGCAAGACAGCGATGTTTTTTGCGCGGTCACTGTCGCAAGCGGGTTGCAATTTTTTGAAGTTCAGGTAAAATACTGCTTCTCTCGTCGAGAGGGGGAAAAATATCGCGCGCGGTTGGCTCAGTGGTAGAGCATCGCCTTCACACGGCGGGGGTCACTGGTTCGAATCCAGTACCGCGCACCAAGCACAAAATTTATTGGCCTTCGTTAGCCTTCAAAAAGTACCGCGAAACCTAAACAAATCAATGGTTTACGCGGTTTTTTATTGCCTTTTTCGTATCGTTGGGCGCCATTTAAAACCGTCTGAAGCCGCGATTTTTGGGTACTCTTTTAGGTACCCCTGAGAAGGAGAAATCTCCCGAGGGTACCTAAAAACCTGAGAGAAAAGCCAAAAAAGGCTTTAAAAACAATGCCTAAGCGTGTTCCAACTTTGACTGTCAAGGAAATAGAGAGAAAACTAGCTGCTGTTGCGGCGTCAGGAAAGCCCGCAATCTTCGCGGTTGGTGGGGTTGATGGTCTTTCTATCGAATGGCGAAACGCAAATAATTGCCGCTGGCTCCTTCGATACAGAAAGGAAAAAAAGAAATTCATCATTGGCGCATATAAAAAAATTTCCCTGAAAGATGCGCGGGCAAAGGCTGAGGCGATTCTAGAAAGCGGCGGCAAGCGCCCTGAGTCCCCCAGCGAAGCGGAAAGGCCGACTCAAAAGACGGTGGCCGAACTATGGCCGCAATTCGTGGCCGATATGATCGACTCCGGCGAGTGGAAAGACTCGCGCTCGCCAACAGTGAAAATGTCTTTTGGTGTTAATCATGTTTTCCCAGTAATCGGGAACATGACCCCCGAAGCGATTACGTTTCACCACGTGGCGGCGGTACTCAATGCCCAGCCGTCTAAATCTGGGCAAGACAAGGCGCTGACGATTGTCAGGCAGTTCCTAAAGTGGTGCTTGCCACGCGGCTATCGTGAAAATGAATTTCTGCCAACAGACAGGGGCGTTTTAAAGACTCTGTACAAAGACCTGAGCGAGTCGGGCGGGAACATGCCCGCGCTTGATTGGCGGGATGTGCCGCGCTTTGTCGCCAAGCTGACGGCTGGCGGCTTGAAGAGCATCGGGAGCGTGGCGCTGCTGTTCAAAATCCTAACGGCGTCAAGATCGGAGCCAATACATAAGGCCGACTGGCGAGAGATTGCGGCGGATTTGTCTCAATGGGTTTGTCCGCCTGAGCACATGAAAGTAAAGCGATATAAAGACGGGAGCCGCGCGCCGGAGCACGTGGTTCCGCTGAGTACGCAAGCGCAAGGGCTGCTAAGACTTGTTCAAGAGACGGGGCGCACTAGCGGCCTCATCTTCGGCGTTGGCGAACGCCAAAAGGAAATGAGCAATAACACCATGAGCAAGCGCATCAAAGACCTGACAAAGCAAGCTGAGCGGTTGGGTGAAGTAGGTTTCAGAGACAAGGTAACAAACGAGATAGTTTGCCCGCATGGTTTCCGATCATCGTTTCAGACGTGGGCGGTTGAGAATGACAAAGATTTCGACGTGTCGGACTATTGCCTTGCTCACGCTGACAGGCGCGATAAGTACGATGGTGCATATATGCGAGCTTCAATGCTTACCCAGCGCAAGGAGCTGTTGCAAGCGTGGGCGGATTACTGTCTAAGCCAATGCCCTAAGGACTGGTGCAAGTGGTAAAGTCTGATTAGGCAATTCTTTGTTTCGGCGGCATCTTTCGGGGTGCCGCTTTTTTCATGGGCGCTGGGCGCGTTAAAACGGCTGCTGGCGCATGCAAATTCGTTTGCGGGCAGGTTGCCTAGGGCGCCGATGCTGGCGCTAAAGGACGGGCGATTATGAGGCGGCGCGGGGCTTTCATGGGTGCCGATGTCGCTTGCAGGGATTTGCAGAACGACGCGCAAACGGCTTTGCTGGCGGTGATCGTCCCTCAGTAGACGGCGCTCAAGGTTGCCTTGCTTTTTGGGCTTGAGCAATGAGGGAACACCGAACCCTCGCGCGCGTGCGCGCGTGAGACGTATGCGCGAAAAAGTTGGTGATTTGGTGAAAAAACGCTAGAAGCCTTGAAAATAAAGGATTTGCGGGGTTTTGTATTTTGGTGAAATGTTGGTGAAATGTTGGTGAAGTTGGTGAAATATAGAAGTAGTAAGTAAGTAGTAAGTAAGTAGTAAGTTCATTCATTCATTCATTCATTCATTCATTCATTCATTCATTCTTTCTATCCTCTCTCTTTTCGTTGTTTGTTTCCACATTATGGGAATTTCCAAGCTCAGACTAGGGTTGCCCTGTTGTTTGTGGCGCTGACGCCTGCTGCTGAAAATGGAATTTGGAGTAATAAACATAGGGTTTTCTATGAACGCATACGCAAGCCATTGATTTCAAACGGTTTTCCTGCGAGAGCTGTTCAACATAATTGTTATTATGTTGAGTAAGGCTGTTTTTTGACCGTTTGGGCGCTTCTTTCTGGCGGGTATGGGTTGGACAGAAGCACTCAGCAAAACGGCTTTATTCTGGTGGTGAATTTAGTTTTTTCCTATGGTTAATAATGGCGCCATTGTTCGGCGCAATGGTTGCAAGGGCAGAACATGAAGACAAAACCAAAGATAGAACTAGACCTAGCAAAGATTGAAGAGCTGGCGGGGCTTGGATTGACGCGCGAAGAGATTGCGCTTTCTCTTGGCGTGAGCTACAGCACTCTCAATAGGCGCGCAAAGGAGTCCGAAGAGATAGAAACGACTATGAAGCGCGGGCGCGCGTTGGCAAATATCAAGGTTGCTGGCGAACTTATGAAAGCCATTGAAAAAGGCAACGTAACGGCGATTATTTTCTATCTCAAGACGCGGGCGGGATGGACAGAGAAACAAAAGATTGAGGCCGAAGTTACCCAGCGCGGGAAAGTGCCCGAAGGGTTGCCCGCTATATATGCGGCTTTGAAGTCGGGAAAAGAGTTTCTACCGAATGGAAACGCTTAAAGCGTAAAAACGAAGAAGCCAAGAGCATGCACCGTCTTGGCTTTACTTGCGAGCGCATCCCTCGCAAAACTTCGCAATTCGATTGTAGATAAAACGGTGAGGCTAGGACAGTGAATAACAAAAATTTGAAGCGTTTAAGCCCGAGTGAAGCCCGAGAAAACGGGCGGAAAGGCGGACTTGCCTCAGTCAAGGCGCGGCGTGAGCGCAAGACCATGAGGGAGCTTCTTTTACTGGCGTTAGAAGCAGAGAACGAATCAGGCGAAACCAATGCAGAAAGTATTGTCGCGAGCATGATTAAGGCGGCGCGCAATGGCGACGTTAGAGCTTTCGTAGAGATACGGGACACAATCGGAGAAAAGCCGACAAACAACGTAAACATGACAGCACGCGAAGATGTGCCTAAGGGAATGGCTGGCTTTTACGAATGGCTGGCAAAGATCAAAGTCGATGGGGCGCAAGCGTAAGGCAAAAAAGATTTGGCAGATTTGAAAGACCTAAAAAAACGCTGTTTTCGATGTCCGGCGCCTGTCGGATTGTTGCCTAGCAGCTGGGAGTTGCGGGGGAGGGGTAGGGAGGGTTAAAAGTCCTTGATATAGTGCTCAAGACCGCGCCCCTACCTCAATTTGTGCGCGTGCAATTCGTGAAAGTTTTCGATTTTCAGGGCAAACGCTTGATTGACGCGGGTTTGATCGGTTTTTGATGTCGTTTTTCTCGCGCGCGCGCGTGAGCGTGGCGAGTTTCTTAGCGTTTCGGTATTCGATATGTGCAAAAAATGCACATGGTGCGCAAGTAAGGCGAAGGGGTCGAATTAGCTTATAACCCCGAGTCAACATCGAGAAAAAACATTTTGAGGTTGCTCGTTGGCAGCTTGTTTTGTGGCTACATTCTGGCGGTCGAAAACCTCAAAAAACCTTAAGTCTTACGCGCGTAGGAGATCAGACAAGTACGAAAAATTACGAACTCTCGTGCGCGTATAAGCCGCAGGCGTGCGGTGGTCGAATCGTGAGCACGACCCCAATGTATTTAAGACTTCAGAAAGAATGTACGGTCGAATCCTGCCTTGCGGTAGGTTCTATGCAAGTGAAATTGATGGTTGCAGTCGCGCTTTTATAGCTATTGCCATCAGTATGAGAGGACTCTAGAAGACTAAGTTTCTTGCCCTTTTGTTCACAAAAGATCTGTGCTTTCTTAACCAAATCAATGCGCACACTACCTCCGTTATCAGTCATGCCGCTGTAGCCGCTTACTGAATAAATCTCGGGAGAGATTTCCACGAATTCAGTAGTTCCTGCGCATCCGGCAAGCAAAGACAAAGCAAAAATCGAGCAAAGCAGTTTTGTACGGTTGCTGAACATAATGAAACGCCCCTGAGAAATCTGATTTGTTAACAGACTCGCAGTAATTGTCGCACGAGTTGGCGGTGACGAACAAACACTAATGAACGTCAACGATTGGATAAAATCGAGTGATGGCGCGCAATGGCGGAGTAATTAACCGCCGTTCGGTGATTGAGCAATTCGCCCCTGCGCATTCGCTGGCCGCGCGCCGTCTTTCCTTTCTATCTCTGGGGCGGCTGGGGCGGCAATGAGTGAGGCTAGTAGGTTTTGGAGTAATCAAGAAAGGGAGTATTCCTACGGGAGCGAATGGGTACTGATCAGAGAAAGCGCACTCGATTGGCTAAAAAAAGATCGTTGGACTGTCTGGGAAGGGGCTTGCTTACTTAGCGGCTTTGATCCTGAAACTTGCCGTTGCGCGTTTTTCAATTTGGATGTTGGCAAGGCAATTTATGAAAAAATCGTAGACGTAACGCCAAACGTAGTAGGCGGAAAAACCAACAAAGAAGCTGAAAAATTGGCCTCATTGTCAAAAGTACGTTTTTATCAGTTGGGCGATAGTGTGGCGAAATATACGGGGCAGGAATGCAATTTATTCAACATAGCTAGTAGCCTTTCTTTTCCTGTCAAGGCTTTTTTGCAATTCGGCTTCTGGGAATATTTTCCCAATACAAAATCTGGAAAGGATTTGCCCTGTTTTGGCATTTTTCATGATCTTGAGGCAGAAACAAAGGCCGTAAGTTGCGACAGGCTAATAACCAAAACAGAAAAAATAGAACCTGATTTCAAACGGGCATTAGATTTGCTGGGCTGGTTTACAGACGAAAAAGACGCCTACTCAGAATATCAATCAGAGCTTATTCAAGATGCCGAGAAAAACCTTTCAGCTATGGCAGAAGAAATAGGTGAGCAAGCACCAATAACGGAGCAAATAGAACAAGATGGGGAAGAGGTAGCGCCGTGGGATGAGCCTTTAGAGCAGGATGCCTCCGAAACGGATTCTGCAAAAGCGTCAAAAGGTCTCCTGTCTGAAGCGCCTAGTAGTCAGGTGATTGTTAACGGTTTAACCGTGGCGGACGTTCGCGCAATGCTTGACAAAAGCAACCCACGATATAGACCTGAGTTGCACGCAGCCTTGTGTGTATGGACAAGTTTTGAACATTCCCCTGTGCCCGAAGGCTTTACCCCAAAAAATGAGGTGGGAATTCGTTTAGCTGACTGGGAAAACGATCATCAAATGGATTTGCTAGAAAGCGAAAGAAAACGTATTCGGGTAATGGTGAATTGGGATAAGGAAGGAAACAAGCAAAGGCCAAAAACGAAATAAAACGGTCTAGAAGGCTTGATTTTCAAGGGGTGGATACCGTTTCCGCCCCTTTTTTTATTTGCGGGGTATAGAGGCCGCGCGGGGTAGGTACTCACTATATTTCTCATTCTGATTCAGTGAAGATTCCCTCCGAAAGCAAACGCGCTCATGCGTTGGCTGGCAACAGTTGGAGGAATCATGACAAACACAAATCCTATCGTTGATTGCTTTATTCCGATCTATCGCAAAGGCTCGATGTGGTCGGTGTGCGGGGCGCTGGGCACTGGCGCGACAAAGGCTCATGAGATTGTTAAAGAGCCTGATTTCCCGAAGCCTGTAGACCTTGGCGGTCGCTGTGTGCGTTATCGCTTGTCTGAGGTGTTGGCGTGGGCGGCTTCTAAGCGCATTGAAGGCAAGGGCGCCGAAGTCGCTGGCGCCACTGCGTAAGGAGGCGGCTATGAGTGAATCTAAAACTCGTTGGTATGCCTCTGAGGATGTGGCTCATTGGCTTGGCGTAAAGCACGCGGATTTGTACCGCTCCTTTTTGAATATGTCCGATATGTGGCCTGAGGTGTTTGATTGTGGGGTTGAGTTTTCAACCTCAACGGGATCAAACGGGACAAAGTTTGCTTCTTTGACGATGACGGGGGCTGCGCTTGCAGCCTTTCTCTACTGGCGGGAACACCACGGAAAGCCGGAGGTGATTTTCAACGCATTGCGGCTTGTTCGGATGGATGACGAATGATGCGCAAGGGAAAGCGCTGCAATGCTGATCTTGTCAATCGTTGGCTTTATGCGCTGAGCGCTGACAAACCAAACAGGGAAAACATTTTCATGAGCAAATCACAAAGAACGAAAGGAGCTGAGGGCGAGCGCGAAGTATGCAGGCTCATACGCGAAGTGCTGGGCGTTAAGGCTGTTCGCAATCTCAATCAAACCCGCGAAGGCGGCGCCGATATCAAGCTCAATCCCTATTCAATCGAAGTAAAGCGGCGCGCACGCATCGGCCTGATTTACGACTGGATGACGCAAGCCCAAAAGGAGTGCTCGGGCGAAGAGCGTCCCCTAGTGGTGTGCCGAGCTGACGGCAAGGAATGGCTGGCAGTTATGCCGATTGAAGAGCTTTTCAGACTGATACGGGAAGAGCTTGACCCTTACCCGTGGGAGGTAGAGCAATGAGACCAAAACAAAAGGCCGCAAACGCTGGCGGATTCGGGAAACTTTGGCGAGCAACCGAAACCCCCAGCCAAGAAAACGGCCTCAGGACAAATTTTAAGGGCGCTTGCATTCATGCGTACGGTCGGGGTAATATGCCCGTACCTTGCTCAATCGCAAGGCTCGGGCTTGGCGGCCTGAAACTCGATAGGCGAACAATCGCCGCGCCATTACGTGGCGTTTTTCTTTGGTCGGTTGTTTGCAAATCTCATGGCGTTATTGCGTCCCGATTCTGTACGGGCGCGCCGCGTGGGAACCCTTCGGGGTTGCTGTTTCCTATCGAGCAGTCCGCCAACCCGCGCGGTGTCGCTCACCATCTTGGCGGATGGGCGGGCGGCTCTCAAAACGTTTCGATAGGAGCTTAAGCCATGAGTGCTATTCATACCCTCAATGGGCGCAATGTATCCGGCGCCTGCATTCCCTCCCTTAAATCCATCATTGGCGACAAGCCTGTAACGGCTCAAGACGTTTACACGCATAACGCGCTTTTGGCCGCGTTGACTGGCGCCACTGACAGCAAAGACCTTGCGCGCGTGGTCAAGGCTCTGGACGTGGCCGGAAAAGCCCTTTTAACCCATGTTGACCTTGCGGAAAACGGCGCATGGATCGAAGGCGAAGCGGCAGAGGATTTTTGCAGAGACGCCGCTCGGGCTATCAGCTTGCCTCAAGCCTTAGACGCGCTGGCAGTGCTTGGCTTTCTCACTAAGTTTTTTGAAGTGAAGGAGGGCTAAGCCATGCTGACGAATAGAGATAAACAGGCAATGGCGCAGACCTTTAAGCGCTTTCAATCTGATCTGATTTCCCCCGCCCATACTGGCATGTTCAGCCTTACCGCCATGATTGGAAATTTGCAGAGTTCTGATCCTGAGCGGCAAAGACTAGCCATGACCGAAGTAATCGCAACTTTGAATCAGGTAGCCGAAACCTTGGCGAATATGACCGCAGAGGATGCGGGCGCGCCGTCAAAAGATTCTTTGAATCTGCTGGGCGGCATTGTGGCACTTTGCGCGGACGTGATTTGCGCAGAAACATATGCCGACTATTCAAGAGACGGGGGCGGCCATGAGAATGACTGATTTACCGATATTTGCTCGGCCTGAGGATGCTTGCGCTTGTGTCAACTTAGAGCCAACAGCTAAGCGGGGACGCATTACCCGTACCAATACGGTACACGGGGGCAAGCATGGTAAAGGTGATGGCGCTTTGGTGTTCTTTCCCGATGGCAAAGGCGGCCTAGCTCATAACTGGCAGACAGGGGCGCAAGCATTTTTCTTTGCCGACTACAACGGGGAACGCCCCAGCCGCGAAGAGTTAAGAAAGCTGCGGGCGGAGTTGCGTAAGCAACGGGCAAAGTATGAGCGCGAGACCGCTGAACGCCAAAAGGCAGTTTCCGTGCTGGCGGGGCGCATTCTGGCCGAGACCGAAACCCCAGCCGATGAGCATGAATACTTGCGGCGCAAGTGCTTGCAGATTGAAAGCTATTGGCGAGGGTTGCGCTGTATCTCAATCGCTAAGGCGCAAGAGCTGATTAATCAGGCGGCTATCAAGCAAGAAGATGACAGCAATCAAGTATTGCGTGGCTCGGGACGCTTGTTTGTGGTGCCGCTTTCTGATGCGGCTGGCGCCGTGTGGTCAGTGCAATTCATTGATGAGGCTGGCAAGAAAACTTTTCTCAAGGGTGGCCGCAAAAAGGGGTTGCTGTGGTGCCCCGATGGTCTTTCCCTTGATGCTGGTGCCGATGGCGTCATAGGCATAGCCGAAGGCGTTGCAACGGCCATGAGCGTGACAAAACTCTATGGCGTGCCATGTGTTGCCGCCATTGATGCGGGCAATTTGTCCCCAGCAGCAGAAACCATGCGAGAGCGTTTTCCGAATCATGCGCTTGCCTTTTATGCAGACCGAGACCCTAGCGGCGTTGGCGAAGAGAAAGCGCGCGAAGCGGCTTTGATGCTTCAGGGACGCGGCGCGCAATGCTCGGTGCTGTTGCCGCCTTTTGCGCCTGAGATTGAGTCGGCATTTATTGAACGAACGGGAAAGGCGCCGACAGACTTTAACGATTACTGGATGATTTGGAGCGAGTTAGATGACTGAACAGACGAAGAGAAAAGCCCCAGCGCCGAAGAGCGTTAATCCGAACAAGACCGATAACGGGGCGTTTGTGTTTGCCGATGATTCAGGCAATACATACGAGGTGCGCGCCGATGGCGTTTATAAAACTGCAAAAGGGAGTACGGATGAAAGGAAGTTGTGCGACGCATTGGAGATTGTGGCGCTAACTCGAAACAACGAAAGTAAAGATTGGGGCGTTTGGATTCGCTTTAAAGATATTGATGAGCAAACACATAGCCTTGTTTTGTCAGGCGGATTGCTTACGCAAGGCAAAAAGCTAGAAGAGTTTTTATCTTCGGAGGGTTTGCGAATTCCTTGCTTGTCGGGGAATTCTGGAAAAAGCCCGCTAGTTGATTTTTTTAACGCGTTGCCGCGTACATTGCCGCGCGCGTTGAGCGTAGACCAAGGCGGCTTTGCCTCAGACAAATTCGATTCTTTTGTGTTTGGCGACAATGTTGTGTTGCACTTGGATGATGCGGAGCCGATCAGCCCAACCTATGACGAGGTGGCGGCTACTCTTGTGGAAAGAGGAAGCCTAGAAGAGTGGCAGGCAGATGTAAGCATTCCTGCGCTTCACAGCAAGCGCCTTATGTTCGGCTTATGTGTTTCATTGTCCGCGCCGCTGCTGCCTATTGTTGGCGTGCCGTCGAGCATCTTTCATTTTTATGGGCGGTCGAGTTGCGGCAAGACAAGTATTCAAAAGGCGGCGGCTTCAGTCTGGGGAGGAGAGGAGCGAATTTATAGCTGGCAAGCAACCGCAAACGGCCTTGAGGGTTTAGCCAAGTTGCATAACAACCAGCCGCTAATTCTTGATGAGATCGGGCAGGCCGAGTCTTCGGGGATTAAAGCCGTCTACAGCATGACCAACGAGAAGGAAAAAACCCGATCAACGGCAAGCGGCAAGCTACGCAAGTCCAATAACTGGCGGGTCAATTTCCTGTCTTCTGGTGAGTTCTCATTGTCAGAGATTCGAGAGCAAATCCTAAAGGGCGAACAGTTGGGCGCTGCTACTGGTGAGCTTGCTCGCTTCATCGGAATACCTGCCGATGCAGGGCGTGGTTTGGGTGTGCTCGATTCTTTACCCGAAGGACTTGAGAGAGATACAAAGCATGCAGCAGCCTTTATTCGTTCGGTTAGCTCGATGAAGGCTACAGGCACAGCAGGGCGCGCTTTCTTGATGGCGTTGATGAAGGACGTGGCGAAGTCGGGGCGCGCAGATATTGAGGCGCGGCTTAGATCAACGATTGAGATAATCGAAGAAAGACTAGCCGAAGAAACATTGAACGCGTCTACTGAGGCATTAGAAAATCGAGTGTTAGAGCGCTTTGCGGCTGTTGCTTTGGCGGGTGAATTGGCTGCAGACTACGGCGTATTGGGATGGGAAAAAGGCGACGCAACAGAAGCGGTTATCGAATGCTTCAAAGCGTGGCGTGAGTCTGACGAGTCCCCAGCCGAGCGCGTGGCGCGCGTTATTGATCGCATCCTGAGCTTGCCCGATACTGACGGCGCAAACTTTGCGATATACGAGTGGCAAGGCGAAAATTTCACTTGTATCAATCGCCCTAACCGCAGTGCAACGGGCATTGTCGTTGTAAGAGCGGCGCCGCTTGACGGATTGCCAAATAGAGCGGATCGAGTGGCGACGCTGTATCTAGCTTCGCAATTCAGGGAACTATGCAACAAACACGGGGAACGCCTTCGGAATGATGAGATTATCGAAGCGTTGCAGAAAACAGGGTTGCTTGTCTCAAACCAGACAGGGCGGCGGCCTCAATACCAAATCAGCAAGAGTGTTTGCGAGTTGCGGAATAAGACGCGCGCTTATGTGATCATCCCCGATGGATTGGAGGAAAGCCGTAAAGAAGCGTTGCGTATGTTGGGAGCGAGAAATGTTTGATGCAAAGGAATTGAGAAAAGCTGTGCTGGCGAAGTCCGGCAAGGAAGTAAAGAAGGCGCAGGGCTGGCGGCTGGTGCCCGTTGGCTATCTGGTTGAGTACCTCGAAGAGCGCGCGGCTATTAGCGAGCATGACGGCGGCATGACGCGCGAGAGCGCAGAGCGCGCCGCGATTGCTGACGGTGAAAGACGATTCAAAATCTACGAGCTAGTTTTTGAATAGAAAACGCTCAAAAGCCATGCAGTGCCCGCCTTCGGTTTTTCCGTTGGCGGGCTTTTTCACCAAAATTTTTCTGATTTCACCACGTTTCACCAAAATTTGATTTTGGCAAAAAACGGTAAAAAACCTTTTAAATTCAAAGTGTTAGCAAGAGATTTCACCATTTCACCAATTTCACCAAGATTTTTGGAGGATGTTTTTCAGGTGTGTTCATGAAGTGCTTGGATTTTTGGATAGGTCAGAAGAGACGATTAAGGGGTAGGAAATTTTTATAGGTACCCTTTTAGGCACCCTTTTGCATATCATCGTCTTGTATTGCCTTTGTTTATTGGTAGGTTCGAATCCAGTACCGACACCAAAAGAGCAGCCTTCGGGTTGCTTTTTTTGTTGTCTGGAGAAAAATCAAAATCAGAAAATTGCCTTATAAATCAAAGGTCTGTCTTTTCTTGAGACAAATTTCTGTCCATTAGACAAATTTGTGACCAGTTGAACATTTGGATGTTTTGTTGGAATGCAACACTCCAGATGCCCCCCTAAACTGCAAATGCAACCGGCCTTTTTAGCGTGATTTCAGAAATACAACCGCTGGAGGCCGGCAGTAAGAGAGGTTCAACATGGTTAGCGAAGACATGGTTACTCAACTTGTCACTCACCTCAGACAAGAGGCTCACCTACCGACTTGGAAAGTGCTTGATGCCGAGTGCGAGCTGAGTCTTAGAGTTACGGAAACGAAGGCTACGTATTTTTTCCGCGTCAGAAGACCAAAACAGATCAGCAGAAGTCTTGGAGATTTTGGTGACATCTCCACCATAGAGGCTTATCAAAAAGGACTGGCCTTAGCTGTGACGCTTCGCAATGGTGATCCGTTGCCAGCCTCGAAGACTCGCCCAAGTGACTTGACCGTTCGTCAAAAGTCTTTGTCATGGCTCTTGAAAACATGGCGTGAAGATGAAGTTTCGAAGCCGTATCCCAGGTGGTCGCCAACTGATCGTAAAGCTGCTGTTAAGTTTTTGGGCCTAATTGGCAACTATGTAGAACCGCATTTCCAAGGGCTTTCTTTTACAAAGATCTCAGGAGAAGAGCTGGCAGATTTCTTAACGGACTTTCATCGTCATCACCCGTCATCGGCTAAATCCCTGCTTCCGTGGATAGAAGCTGCATTCATGTGGGCGGAACGAAAAGGTTTGTGTTCTGATGGCTATCAGAAGGCTCAACGCATGCGTATGTTGGTTAAAGATGCCCGTTGGCGTCGCCACGGTCCTCCTGTCCACCATCCTGCGCTACCAGTTTCTGACGTACCGGAGTTCATGGCCGAGCTACGCGAAGTGGGCGGCACGACGGCACGATGTTTGGAAGTTGCTATTTTGACCGTCTCTAGAGTGCAATCGATTGCCAACATGAAATGGGAGCACATTGACTTTGAGAAGGGTATATGGCGCTGCCCGAAGGAGGATATGAAGGTGCAAACCAACGGTGACCATTTTGTATACCCCAAAAAGACTTTTATCGCTTTCTCTTACCCTTACTTATCCGCACTTATACCTCTTTATCCCAACTTATCCCAATTTATCCCGAGACGTGCTACGGCGACGCCATTACATTCCGCTATCGGAATTCATCATGGACGCTTCACTTGACGTCAGGCGAGACGACGAACTTGATTTGTAGTTTGTTAAGCCTGTCTGATTTTCTAAACGTTCCAATCAACTCAACATCAAAGCATCATCGTATCGTCACGAATTTGAAATAAGAAGCTTTTAGAGTACCTCGCGGATAAACGGCAAAGAGTTCATTAGAGAGAGCCGGCAAGTCCTACGTTTGCAAGTCGGGAACCACATGTTTTCGATCTCAACACTATTTGTTGCAGCCGAAAGGTTGCTGCTGGGACAATGCTCATGGTCACTAAAGACACACTCTCTCATTTGCTAAAACACCCGATTATTGCCGTAGTTCGACATGCAGACGAACTTGACGGTGCTCTCAAAAGCCCATGCTCTTGCATTGAGCTGCGCGCCAGCAGCTTGATTGAACTTCCCTCCATTGTCGAGCGCTGCCGATCGGCAGGCAAAGCGCTTTTTCTGTACCCGGAACTTCTTGATGGACTAGGTCATACGCCTTCGGCAATCGAATTTCTCGTGGAATACGCACGTCCGACGGGCATTGTTTCAACCAAAAAACAAATACTGAAAACAGCGGAAAAGCTGGGGCTATTCACCGTCTTTCAAATTTTCATGATCGATACCCAGGCCTTCGGCACCGGGGTTCGCAATGCTCAAAAAATTCAGTGCGACGCTATTGAAATCATGCCGGGAGCCATTCCCAACATCGTACGAGAAGTATGTGAGCTGGTCGACAGACCGGTGCTTTGTGCCGGTCTAGTCAAAACAAGTGAAGAGGTAAGTCAGCTTCTCAAAGCCGGTGCAAGAGGTATAGCCACCAGTAATACGCGTTTGTGGCAGGAGCCCGTAGCCAACTTAAGTAGGAAAAGAATCGAATTATGAGTGCATCTCTTGAATTACACGGCGTCAGCAAAAGTTACGGTAAGGTTCCCGTCCTGCAGTCACTCGATTTGAGTGTTCAGGAAGGGGAGTTTGTTTGTCTGCTCGGGCCTTCGGGTTGCGGCAAAACCACTCTTTTGAGAATCATTGCCGGGCTGCTGTTTCCGACAACCGGTCAGATTGACATTGTTGGTCGCGAGGTGACGGCACTGACTCCTTCGGAACGCAACATTGCGATGGTTTTTCAGTCCTACGCGCTCTATCCACATAAGACGGTTTGGGAAAACATAGCCTTTCCGTTACGCATGCGAGCGCCTTGGACAACACGAATCCCTTTTTTCGGACGACTTCTTTCGGAACGTAGGGAACTTGAAAGCGTTCTCAAACGAGAAGTTCCGGCTGTGGCCCAGGCCTTGGGTTTGGAAAAACTCCTGACGCGTAAGCCGTATGAACTTTCTGGCGGCCAAAAGCAGCGAGTGGCATTGGCCAGAGCACTGGTGCGAAATCCGGATCTGTTTCTGATGGACGAGCCGCTTTCCAACCTGGACGCCAAGCTCAGGACGGAAACCCGTCGGGAAATCGTCAATCTGCACGCCCGCACAGGCAAGACATTCATTTACGTGACGCACGATCAGGTCGAAGCGATGACGATGGCTCACCGCATCGTTTTGTTGTACGAAGGAAAGGTTCAGCAGATTGGGGCTCCGCTCGCTCTGTACGATGATCCGGAAAATCTCTTTACGGCCACGTTCATCGGCACACCCACCATCAATCAACTTCAATTCACGGTTCGTCCAGGACAGGTTCCGTTGCTTGAAGGCGTGCCCTGGGAAAGCCCGTCCGCACAAAAAGTAGCTGATGCGCTTGCTCCCGGTGTTTATACGCTGGGTATTCGTCCTGAATCATTGGTCCCGCAGTCGGACAGGTCGCCCGATGCCTTTGCAGTGACGACAGATTACTGCGAAGAAATGGGGAGCGAAACCATTGTCTGGTGCCGTACCGGACTGGGAAAGCGAACGCTCTGCCTGCGTCTTTCGCGCATGAACGACCGGTATGTCGGCAGCATCACAGCGGTTGCGCCGGATTGGACAAAACTTCTCATCTTTGACGCCGAAGGACGTCGCGTCCGACTTAGCTCCGAAGCCAATGCCGCAGGCGTCTTCAATGTAGAGCTCAGGAGGGCAGCATGAGGCCGGTTTACGAAAGGACGCTGTGGCTTGCCAATCCGTTCATGCTCTCTCCCGCTGTCGGATGCCTGTTACTGTTTTTCGTCATTCCTATGATTGCTACGATTGTGGTGAGCTTTACCGATTGGCAGCTGGGCGGGCAGGGTGATGTTCACTTCATCGGCTTGCAGAACTACATTGATTTGTGGGCAAGCAGTGACTTCCGAAAAAGCGTTTCCAATACGTTTTTCATGACGGCAATCGTGGTGCCGACGTCGTTTCTTCTATCGCTGGCATTGGCCTTGGCGGTGAGGGCTAGCGGCAAACTCGCTCAGACGTGGCAGACGATCTACTTTTTGCCGGTCACGGCTTCCCTTGTGGCCATGGCTGTCGTCTGGCAGTGGATTTTGCACCCGGAAGTGGGATTTGTCGCCGTCATTCTGACGCACTTTGGCGTTACTCAAAACGTTAATTTGCTCAATGATCCTGACTACGTGCTTTGGACGCTGTCATTCATCACCGTCTGGCAGATGGCAGGCTACTTCATGGTCCTGTTTCTGACCGGATTGGTTCAGATTCCGAAAGAACTCTACGACGCGGCCAAAGTGGACGGCGCCAACAATCCGATGGCGCTGTTCGCCCATATCACCTGGCCGCTTCTGGGACCGACGTCATTTTTCATCATCATTCTCACGATCATCAAGACATTTCAGGTCTTTGACATCGTCAAGGTGCTCACGCGAGGCGGTCCGGAAAAAGCCAGTGAAATTTTGCTCTACACGATGTATCAGGAAGGCTTTTCCTTCTTTCGAATGGGAACAGCCGCAGCTGTTGCCGCCATGTATCTCGCGGTCATGCTTTTCCTGACTTGGCTGCAGACTCGATTTATCGGTCGGAGGATTCACTATGGTTTTCAATAAAGCCAAGTGCCGCAAGTACTTGTTCAGAATTCTCGTCAATGTGCTGCTGGCTCTGGGAGCTGTCGTTGTTCTGCTTCCGTTTGTCTGGATGCTGAGCCTTTCGGTCAAGCCGGAAAACGAGATTTACGAGGCAGCGATCCATTTTCTTCCGACCGAGTGGGATTTCGAAAACTATGTCGAGGCCTTTGAGTTTGGGGAAGTTGGCACGTTCGTCAAAAACGGTTTATTCGTCACTTTGTCGATTCTCGCAATCCAGATTTGCACGGTGGTTCCTGCTGCCTATGTGCTGGCCCGAAAGCATTTCAAGCTGGAAGGACTTGCCTTTGGGTTGGTGCTGACCGGACTGATCGTTCCTCAGCAGGCCGTCGTGATACCGCTTGTGCTGGCGATTTCCAAACTCGGATTGCTCAACAGCTTTCCGGCACTCGTGCTGCCATTCATGACAAGCGCGCTCGGTATCTTCCTTCTGCGGCAAAGCTTCAAAGCCGTGCCTCAGGAACTGATTGACGCTGCTCGCGTTGACGGAGCGTCGGAGCCCTACATTCTTTGGTTCATTCTGGTACCGCTTGTTAAACCGGCTCTGGCTGCTTTTGCGGTTTTCTCCATCGTAAGTCACTGGAACGATTTCTTCTGGCCCTTGTTGGTCGTCAACGACTTGTCTCTGGCAACACCGCCTCTGGGTATTTCCATCTTTGCCTCTGATGAGGGCGGCAGTGACGTCGGTCCGATGATGGCCTCGGCGACGATCATTGTGGCGCCGCTGCTTCTGGCATTTCTCTGTGCGCGTCGGTGGTTTATTCAGGGCATCACGCTTTCCGGTTTGAAATGAGACGTCGGAGATTCACCATGCAGTTCATACACATCACGGACCCGCACGTTGACATTCATAAACAACATTACGGTGTCGATTCTTTCGAGTGTTTGAGTCGAGCCGTTGATCATGCGGTTCAACATGTGCCGCAGGCGGATTTTCTGGTTGTCACGGGTGATGTTGCAAACAATGGAGACAAGGAGTCCTATCGGGCTGTCAGGGAGATCCTTTCCCGAGCACCTTGTCCGTCATTTGTCGTGCCGGGCAATCACGACAACCCCTCGGTGATGGCCGAAGTTTTTCATCGCACCTCATCCATTTCGCTTGAAGAGGCTGCGCATCTGACGGGAGGCATTTGGACCGATGTCCTGCAGACGAAATTGCTGAACGCCGTTTTTCTTGACACGCATCTTGAAAACGAAGGAGCCGGTGCAGTTTCACGCCAAGCAATGGAACTGCTTCTCAATGTTCTCGGCGAGAACTCGCACACATTGGTCTTTATGCATCACCCGCCGTTTGAAAGCGGCATTGCCGCTATGGACGTCATCGGCCTAAACAACAGCGCGGAACTATTGGCCATGCTGCAGCGAGCTGAAAACAAGCCGGCCGGCATCTTTTGCGGGCATCTGCACCGCTCGATTTCAGGAATCTGGAACGGCATTCCCGTTTGGTGCCTGCGCTCAACTTCGCATCAGGTCGACATGTTTGATCCGAATTCGGAGCAGATTGCCTGCTGTAGCGAAGCGCCCGAATACGGATTGGCTGTCTTGACGCAATCCGAAACCAAAGGTGCCGATATTCTTTTTCATACGGTTCGTTTTACGGAATCCGAACAAGTGTTTGACTCTTAATCAGTGGAATTTTTGCATCAACCCACAACTCTCACGATACGAGGTACTTATCAAATGTCTATGATGATCAATCGTCGTCAGTTCTCCCAGTTTCTCGGAGCTTTGGCTCTGACATCCGCATTGCCTGGAAAAGTGTTGGCTGCCGACGAAAAGGTTGAATTCACCATTGCTCACACCTACGGCAAGATTTTCCGTCCGATCCACACGAAGATCATTAAAGAGTTCAACAAGATTTACCCGAACGTTCGCATTCGTCTGGAAGCGCCAATGTCGGATTATGAAGAGCTCACTCAGCGCACGCTCTCCGGCATTGCTCAGGGCAATGCACCTGTTCTGTCCTTTCAAGGTGTCAATCAGTTCCGGCAGTACATCGAGCTCGGTGCCGCTTATGACATCACTCCTTTCACAAAAGACGATCCGCGTTGGGGTGCCAATTCCGACTACTATCCGGAAATGATGAAGCTGTGCAACTTCGACGGAAAGCAGTATGGAGTGCCTTTTGCCATTTCGACGCCGATCATGTACGCCAATCACACGCTGTTGGCCAAGGCAGGCGTGGATCTATCCAAGCCGTTTACGACCTGGCAGGACGTCATCGAAGCCGCCAAGAAAGTGCGCGCCTACGACCCGAAGTGCCAGGGCATCTACGTTGACTATCAAGCAACCGGCAACTGGATTTGGCAGGCCTTCCTTTATTCCGAAGGCGGAACCATGATGGATGATGCCGAGTCGCGCGTTACCTTCGCCGATGAACCCGGTGTGCGCGCTGCCAAGCTTCTCCGAGAGTTTATTGACCTTGGTCTGATGGAGGATTCAACGGCCTTGCAGGGGCAACAGTCGTTCATCTCCGGTCGCGCAGGCTTTTATGTTGCTTCCACGTCGTGGCTCAAGGGGGTGCAGGATAAGATCAAGTCGTTTGACGTTCGCACACACTTGTTCCCGCAGGGATCGACCGGCATTCGTCGCTTGCCCTGCGGCGGCAATGGAGCGCTAATCATCACGAAAGATCCAAAGGTTGCTCGCGCAGCATACGAGTACGCCATGTTTGCGTCCGGACCGATCGGCACAGCCATTCAGGTTGCGGGCTCCGGCTACATGCCGATGAACAAGAAAGGAACGGAAGCACTGCAACCCTTCTACGAAAAGAATCCCAACTTCCGGACTTCTCTTGCTCAAATCCCGACGATCTTCCGTTGGTATGCCTTCCCTGGAACCAATACGCTCAAGATCATCGATGTTATCAAGAACGACTTGCAGGCCATTGTCGGCAAGCGTGTAGGCGCGGAAGAAGGCATCAAGGCAGCGGCGGCCGAAGTCGCCAAACTGTTGCCTAAGAAGTAAGAAAAGGGGTTAACCGACCGCCGTTGTCCCAGCAACGGCGGTTTATTGTTTGAGTTCGGTGATGAGAAATCAAATCAACAATGCCGATAAATGTGAACAAGCACGGCGCATGTTTCAAAAGGCCAAAGCAGTCGTTTGTGATATTGACGGTGTTCTGTTGTCAAGCGGTCGGGCGATACCCGGCGCCAAAGAGTTGCTCGCGACTCGACGTTGCGTCTTCGTCTCCAACAATTCAACACATACGTCAGTTTCA
The DNA here is from genome assembly GCA_944390715.1 of uncultured Duodenibacillus sp. GTDB lineage: Bacteria > Pseudomonadota > Gammaproteobacteria > Burkholderiales > Burkholderiaceae_F > Duodenibacillus. Next base: position 183,047 of record CALXQS010000002.1, read on the forward strand.
TTGGCGGCTCAATTTCAGTCGCTAGGTCTTGTTTGTCGGAAGGAACAATTTTTTCTGGCTGGGGAGCACGCCGTCGAATTCATTGCATGCCACCACGCACATTCGTCGGTGATGGTTCTCGCGAGCGACGATATTGCCCGGTTGGCGGAAGAAAAACTGGAACTGTTTGATCCCGCTTTAGACAGAAAGCCGGATCTGATTTTGTTTTGCAGGGATCGAGAATTATCCTTCGACAAAATTCAAGCTGCCGCTAACGCCATCAAGCAGGGCACGAAGGTTGTCATCAGCAATCTGGACTTGACGCATCCTGCTGACAAGGGGCGGATTCATACCGAAACTGGCGCACTTTGGCAGGCTGTAAAGGCTCAGATTGATGATATTGAGCCAATGGTCGTAATCGGCAAGCCGGGGATATATTTAGCTGTTCAGGCCGTTAAGTTTCTTGGTTTTTCACCTCAGGAACTTGTTTTTTTGGGGGACAACTTAACTACTGATGCTCCGGCAGCAGCCAAAGTCGGAATTCCGTTTATTCACATCGGTGACGACGGCGTCAGGCTGGTCGATCTACTCAGCTCTAAGGATGAGCGTCTGGTTAGGGGTGTCTTGCAATCAGATGTAGAAGCGCCGTTAGCTGCTTTTGTTGGATAAATGATATGGCCGAATTGTGCGTTGGAACTGGGACGTGGGCGCGGAATTTCGAATCTCGATAAAAAAGCCCGGATTACAAGGCTTGCGCCCTTAATCTGA
>CALXQS010000003.1 GCA_944390715.1 uncultured Duodenibacillus sp.
CGACACGGTCAATCACAGTCGATTGATCCGCAAGTTGTCGGAACGAATCAAGGACGGGCGAGTCATCTCGCTTATCAGCCGAATGCTCAAGTCCGGCGTGTCTGTCGAAGGAAAGGTTGAGGAGTCGGAAGTCGGTCTCATGCAGGGCGGACCGTTGTCACCGCTCCTAGCGAACATCTACTTGGATGAACTCGACAAGGAGCTGGAAAGACGTGGACACCGATTCGCTAGATATGCAGATGATCTTGTGATCCTGTGCAAATCGAAGCGATCAGCTCAACGGACACTGGCGAGCGTCACCCGATTCATCGAGGGACGCATGAAGCTCAAAGTCAACGAGACCAAAACCACGGTGAGCTACATCACACGCAGCGTGAAGTTTCTCGGCCACGGGTTCTACAAAACCAAGGTTGGGTTCTTTCCCACTGTGCACCCAAAGTCGAAGGAGCGACTCAAGAACGCACTTAGAGAAGTTCTATCCCGCAACAGGAAGAAGAGCATCGAGGACGTGAAGGAAACGCTTCGCAAGAAATTGCGGGGGTGGTGTGAGTACTTCAAATTTGCGAAGTACGAGAAATGGTCAAAGGAAACCGATGAGTGGATTCGACGACGAATCCGTCAGCTGTTGTGGAAAACATGGAAACGGGTCAGGACGCGATACTCGGCGCTGAGAAAACTCGGATGTATGCACGAACTAGCACTGCAGTGGGCTAATACGCGTAAAGGCTATTGGCGTATTGCGAATAGTCCAACCTTGGCCATGACCCTGAACAATGACTTTCTGAAGAACCACGGATGGTGTTGGCTTGGTCTAACCCGGGTCAACGGGTATGAAGGCTGAACTATGGAAACCGCCGTAAAACGTCTCGGGAGAGGCGCCTACCAGACCGGTACGGGCGGTGGTGTGAGAGGTCGGTAGGCGAACTAATCACCTACCACCTACTCGATTGTACTCGGCATGAGCACGATTTAACGGTTATGTCTACATGGCCTGTGTGATTGCCAACATGATTGTGCAGACTGCCTATGCCTGCGCTGAAGACGAATTTGCTCTCGTTGCTCAGCGCGATCAAAAGAACTGCCACTACATCGGCAGCTACTGCAAGTCCAAGGTGCTCGGTGCCTGCATAGAAAAGCGCGAGGTGTACTGCTGCTTCAAGTCGCCCCTAGCGCGAATTATGAATGAACAGATCCGGCTTCAAGGCGACATCCTCGGCGAGGAATACGACGGCTTTGGAATACCCAAGAATCCCAAGTGCACGGGGGTGCCCTTGGACAAGATCGATCGGGTTGACTGTTCGCGCATTGATCTGTCGGAGTGGATTGCGCTGCTGCGCATCACCAGAAATCTGCCCACCGATGAAACCGTCAATTTGGAGAGCCTCACCGGTAAAGGTAGCAAGCTCGACGTGGATGGCAACCGGCTCAACACGCTCGATCGCGTGATGGAACGTCTCGAAGGAACTGAGATCGACAACATGCGCAGCGAAGCGAGCAAACGCATGGACATCGATACGGGCTATCGAGTAGAGGAAAACAGCGGCAATGAACCAACCCAATGATTTTGCAAAGAAGACGAACCTTTTCTAAGCAACGGATCGACGTTCGGATCTGCTTTCCGGTCAACTCCTGCAGAAGGGGCGCCGCGCCAAAAACCGCCATCGCAATAGTTATATATCCAAAAATTCCGCTATCATAATGGAGAATTTTTCCTTCCGTCTCCTATTAAGATTTTTTTTCTAGAACAACTCATGGACTTGATCAAGCGCGGTATTCAAGATTCAGTTGATGGTCAGACACCACCTAAAGCAGTGGTCATTTTTGGTGCTCGTCGTATCGGAAAAACAACATTGCTCGAACAAATAGTTGATCGGAACACGTCAGCCTGGTACACGGGCGATAGTTATTCAGATATAGAACGCTTGAAGCTTCTGTCCGAAGGCGACGTCAAAACGCTGCTTTTCCAGTCGGACACGCTCATCATTGATGAAGCGCAGAGAATTCCTGATATCGGATTGCTGCTGAAGCGTCTTGTCGATATGAATATGACGCTTGATTCGCCTGTTCGCATTTTCGTGACAGGGTCTTCTTCATTGGAACTTGCTAAAGGCATTAAGGAATCAGCAGTTGGCCGTCTCGTGCAGCGTCAGATGTGGCCGCTATCCGTAACAGAGTTGGCACAGGCTCCTAAGAGCAGTTGGGCCAAAGTCCTTCGCGACTTGGACTGGCATCTTGTCTACGGCATGTTTCCGGAGGTGTACAACGAGCCTCAGAAGGCCCGGATTCTACTCAAGGACTACGTTGACGGAATTCTCTTTAAGGATTTGTTTTCGTTGGGCGGAATTCGGCTCAACTCAAAATTTGAGGTCTTGGTGCGGCTTCTTGCCTACAGTGTCGGCTCAGAAGTGAGTTACGACAGCCTTGCACGAGAAACCGGACTCAACAAAACGACCGTCGCTGACTACATTACTTTGCTTGAGCAGTGCTTCATTGTGAAGGTTTGTCCGTCTTACGCCAAAAATCTGGCCAACGAACTCAAGAAAGGCAAAAAAGTTTATTTTTGCGATAACGGCATCCGCAATGCCATCATCGAAAACTTTGATCCTTTGCCGTCAAGACATGACCGCGGTGCGCTTTGGGAAAATTTCTTCTTTATGGAACGTGTCAAGCTGCATTCGCTATTGCAAGACTTTTGCCGCATTTATTTTTGGCGTACGTCCGGGAAAAAGACAAATGAGCTGGACTTTATTGAAGTTATTGACGGAAAGATGCAGGCTTTTGAGTGCAAGCTTTCTCCTAAGGCAGAAGCCAAGCCAGGACCGGACTTTGAGGCTGCATATCCGGATTGCCCTATTAACGTAGTATCGCCGGCTACTATGCTTAAGGTTTGGCTCGAGGTCGAGAACGTCTCTGAGCCCATGTAAATCAGATGACAACTCGCCGTATTGGGGCGACAGCCATTTTTGATGCCGTTGCTCGTCAAATTGGCTTGCGCGAAGATTTAATCATCGTCTGGGGTCCGAGAGCGGCTGATCTTGCCTTGTCCTTGGCTTATCACTGGCTGACGACAGCCAGCAACGCCTGCTATTTGTTCCAATCCTGGGCCGAAGGTTATCTGCTGCCTTTTGACGGTGAAGCTTCTGCCAAAGATCTAACAGAATTTTTTACTGAACTCGGCAACCGTGCAGGCTGGGAGAAGAAGTTCTTCTCTGCTCGCATTGCCCGCACGGACAAAGATGAAATCTTTTCGTACGACGCCACCAATGTCGCTGCCAAGGCATGCGACGTGCTCGATGCTCAGTACGGCAAATCCAAAAAAGGCGGCTACCGACGGCAGATCGGCATGAGCATTTTGTTTGCCCATCGCACAGACCTGCCAGTCATGTATCGGCTGTTTCCCGGCAACATCACCGATGTCAGCACGATTGCCGATCTGCTGCCCCGATGCGAGCTGCTCACGGACAATCAGATTGTCGCTGCAGTGCTCGACAGAGGCTATTTCTCCTTGGAGAATCTGGCGCGATGCATCGACAAAGGACACCGCGTGCTGATTGCGGCAAAGATGAACATCTCCTGGGTGGCAGAGGCAGCCGAGAACGCCATGCCGCGGCTTTGGGATGTTCGATCAAGACTCAAGAAGCACCCGGTCTGGGGAACAACGATCGACAAGGCGCTGACGTTTGACGACGGCAAAGCGCGCAAAGTTTGGATCCATATTTTTAGAGATGAGGCCAAGTCGAGTCAGGAATACAAAGCATTTTTTGAAGATATTGAAGAATATGAAGCGCAATGGAAGCATGCTGCACACAGCAGCGAACAGGAACGCAATGCTCTGAGCAAGAGCGGCTTGCTGAAATTCTTTGAGACTCCTGCGGCTGGACCCGGAGAATGTGAACTGCAGCGAAATTACGATGCCATCAATGCAGAAAGTCGGTACTTTGGCTTTTTTGCAAGCGTCAGCACAATGCAGTGCGATGCGCAGACGGCCATTGAAACGTACAGTCGTCGCGATGCAATCGAGAAATGTTTTATGGCTGGCAAAACGGATGTGAATATGAAGACCGTGCGATCACACAGTGAGTCCACGGTCAAGGGGCGCTTCATCGTGAGCTTCCTGGCGCTGTGCATCATCTGCGAAGTTGGCCGCCGGATGCGCCTGCCGCTGGTGAAATTTGGAACCAATGGAAAGATTACGAAGGAATATGTACCGCTCGGCAGCGAATACACCTTTGAAGAGATCCTCAACACGTTGCAGACAGTTCAGGCACTGACGAGTCGTGACGGCAAAATGCAGATGATGGAAGTCACGAAGCGTCAGCATGAAGTCGTGCGCCGCGGGCAATGTTTTTAGTGCATGCGATCGAGCTCTGCCGACAAGGCGAAAAGTTTGATTATTCGAATTTAAACTGCGCTGCAAAAAAGTTCGGCCGCTTGCAGTCTGCGGAAAATTTGCGCAAGCTCATTTCGATCCGGCCTCGGCAAGTCCGCGGGATTTTTTTCAGCCAATCGCACAAAACCTTGCAGTCTGAGTCAAAATGTCGAAATAACAGGTCGAGGACGTTCTGTTCGGCGCTGCAGTCTTGAGTTGAGGACGATGCAATTGACTAAGCGAAAGGTTTTATTGCTCCTTGCAGCAGTTTTTGCAGTGGTGGTCGGCGGCTTTGCCGCATACGATGCAACAAGGGACAATACGGGAATGCTCAAGCTTTACGGCAGCATTGACATGCGTACTGTCGAGCTTGCGTTCGAAGAAAGCGGCCGAATTGAAGAGGTGCTTGTCGAAGAGGGGATGCGGGTTGCTGCGGGTCAGCAGCTGGCGACGCTGCAAAAGCGCCGCTACGAGATTGCCCGTGAAACTGCGGCCGCTCAGGTAAATGTGGCGCAAAAGGAGCTGCAGCTTTTATTGGCGGGATCCAGGCAGGAAGAAATTGATGCCGCTCGTGCCGAGCTTGAGGCTGCGCAGGCTTCGCATCGCTTTGCACAGCGCACGTGCGCACGAGAGACAAAGCTCGGCGATGCCACGACCAAGCTCAGAGTCGACGAGGCCTGCTCGCAGGCGAAGGTGTCTCTAGCTCAAGCGCGGGCAGCGCAAGAGAAGCTTGATTTGCTCTTGGCCGGCACGCGAATTGAGCAAATTGAGGTGGCGCGCGCCAACCTCAAGCTTGCCGAGGCCTCTTTGGCTGATGCGCAAAGAGCGCTTGAGAACTGCACCCTCGTTTCTCCCTCAGAGGGAGTGATCCGCAGCCGACTCAGAGAAAAGGGCGATATGGTGAGCGCTCAGAGCGCCGTGTACGAGCTTGCGCTCATGACGCCCTTGTGGGCGCGCGTCTGGGTCGATGAAGTCAATCTCGGGCGCATCGCCCCCGGGCAAAAGGTGCGCGTCAGAGTCGACAGTTATCCCGACAGAGTCTTTGAGGCGGTGGTCGGCTTTGTGTCGACTGTGGCTGAATTCACGCCGAAGACGGTGCAGACAGAAGATCTGCGCACGTCTTTGGTCTACGAGGTGCGCGCAACTCTTGCAGATCCTCAGGGACTTTTGCGGCTGGGCATGCCGGTGACGGTTGAAGTGGATGCGCTGCCCGCAGAGGGAGCTTGAGCGAGGGGTGTTGGTCGCCGTTGAGCCGATGAAGGACGCTGTCTTGAACTCAGGAAAACAGCCTGCGCTTGAAGCCCGAAACATTCGCAGGCGTGAAAAAGCTCCGGCAGCAGAGATTCTGCACGGCATCAGCGCTGTTTTTCAGAAGGCGCGGCTCACGGCGCTTGTCGGCGCCGACGGCGCGGGAAAGACAACTTTCATGCGCATTCTGGCGGGCATTTTGCCTCCCTCCGAAGGCGAGGTGCTCGTGTTTGGAGAAAATCTCTACCGCGATGTCAGCCGTCTGCAGAAAATGGTCGGCTACATGCCGCAGAAGTTCGGTCTGTATGAAGACCTGAGCGTGGCGGAAAATTTTTCTCTTTATGCCGATCTCTTCGGCCTGAGCCAAGCCGATCGCCGTGAGCGTACGGCGCAGCTGCTGGCAATGACGGGGTTGAGCGGCTTTGCCGAGCGCCCTGCGGGAAAGCTCTCGGGCGGGATGAAGCAAAAGCTGGGGCTTGCCTGCGCGCTTTTGAACCATCCCCGCATTTTGCTGTTGGACGAGCCGAGCGTGGGCGTTGATCCGCTCTCGAGAAAGGAGCTCTGGGAAATACTGCGGCGCAATGTCGACGAGGAGGGCATGTGCGTTGTCGTCGCCACGACTTATATGGATGAGGCGGCGTTGTGCGACGCGGTGATTGTGCTCGAAAACGGCAGCCTGCAGCTGACGGGAACGCCTCAGGATATTGCCCGGCACGCCCGCGGGAGAACCTTTTGGGTTGATCCTGGCGTAGCTCAGAGCGTGCGGGATGTGCAGGCGGCGCTTTTGGATGCTCAGGATCTGGTGCTTGACGCTGTGCCCCAGGCCTGCGGCGTGCGCGTCGTGGTGATGCCGCAGGTGCGGCAGGAAGACTTGCAGGAAGCTTTCCCCGGACTAGCAGTAAGACCGAGAGCGGCGACGCTCGAAGACGGGTATCTAGAAAAGCGCCGGGAGCTTCTGGGGCGTCCGAGCTTTTCAGCTGCGGCGGGCGCGGCTGCAGAGGGTTTTGAGGACGATGTCGTCATACGCGCCCGAGGCCTTGTGCGGCGCTTCGGCGACTTCGTCGCTGTAGACAAAACGAGCTTTGATGTGCGCGCCGGAGAAATCTTTGGGCTTCTTGGGCCCAATGGAGCGGGAAAAACCACAACGTTCAAAATGCTCTGCGGGCTGATTGAGATCAGTGAGGGAGAGCTTGTGGTGGCCGGCGTGGATGTAAAAAATGCGCGTACCCTTGCTCGTGAAAAGCTGGGCTACATGTCGCAGAAGTTTTCTTTGTACGGCAATCTTTCCGTGCGGCAGAATCTTGAATTTTTTGCGGGCGCTTACGCGCTTTTCGGCGAGCCGGCCCGCAGGCGCATTGCCGAAGTTGCCCGCGACTTTGATCTCGATAAGGATATGGAGCGCGAGGCTGGAACGCTGCCGGGCGGCTGCAGACAGAGGCTTGCCATGGCTGTCGCGCTTTTGCATCGGCCGAAAATTCTTTTTCTTGACGAACCGACAAGCGGCGCGGACATTCCGACGCGGCGGCAGTTCTGGCGGTGGATGACGGCGCTGGCAGCTGCGGGCACGACGATCATTGTGACCACGCACTTCATGGAGGAGGCGCTTTACTGCGACCGCATCCTCATTCAGGATGCAGGCGAGCCGCTGGTGCTCGGGACGCCCGCGCAGGTGCGAGGCGAAAGCGGCACGATGAATGAGGCTTTCGTGCGCATCGTGCTCGAAGCCAGACAGGATGCAAAAAACAATGCAGCAGTGGCTCAGGGAGGAAAGAATGAGGCAGTCTGACTTTCTCACCCATGCTTGGGCGCTTTCGGTAAAGGAATGCAGGCAGATTGCACGGGACAAAAGCGCGCTTCTTTTGGGAATTGTGCTGCCCGTCGTGCTCATTGTTCTTTTCGGCTACGGGCTGACGTTTGATGTGAAAAACGTGCGGCTGGGCATTGTTTCGCCCAGGGAAAATGCTGCGGCAAGCTTGATTTCAACGAGCTTTGCGGCAAACGATGTCTTTGACGTCCGCTTTTTTGCTTCCCGCAAGCCTGCCATGGATGCGCTTGAGCGCTTTGAGATTGAGGCGCTTTTGGTGTTTGAGCAAAAGGCCGCAGCCACGGCCGCACAGCTGCTTGTCGATGGAATAGATGCGCCTAGAGCGACGATGGTGGCCAATGCCGTCAATGGAGAAGTCGCGGCAGCGCTTGCGGCGCAGGGCGTCGAAAGCTCAGGCATTGAAGTGGTGCCTCGCGTGTGGTTCAACGAATCCGTGCAGAGCCGCTGGTATCTCGTGCCGGGACTTTTCGTCGTTGTTCTCACCATCACGGGCTGCATGATGACGAGTCTAGTGATTGCTCGAGAGTGGGAAAGAGGAACGATGGAGGCGATGATCGCCACGCCCATTTCGCCCTTTGCCTTTCTGATATCCAAAACGCTTCCGTATTTCGTGCTGGGCATGCTCGGCTGGGGGCTGTGCCTGTGTGCAGCGGGTTTTCTTTACGGCGTGCCGATTCGCGGCAGCCTTACGGTCATCTTTGCAAGTTCTGCGCTTTATCTTTTGATGGGGCTTGGTCTGGGGCTTGTGATCTCAAGCGTGACGCGCTCGCAGTTTCTGGCCTCGCAAATCACCGTGCTGGTGAGCTTTCTGCCGGCAGTGCTGCTGTCGGGATTCATCTTTGATCTGCGCACGGCGCCAGGCTGGGCCGAGACTTTCGCCTACATGCTGCCGCCGGCCTATTTTCTGGAGGTGCTCAAAATCGGCTTTTTGACGGGCGGCATGCAGACAATCGTGATGCGTGATCTTTTGGTTTTGGCGCTTTTTGCGGCTGCGGCTTTTGTCGTTGCCTACCGGCACTGCCGCAAGAGGCTGCGCAGCTGAATGCTTTGCAAGGCAAAGGAGGAGTCGGCATGCGGCGGTGGTGCTCGATTCGAGGCAGAGAACTCGGCGTACTTCTAAAAAAAGAATTTGCGACAACGCTCAAGGAGCGTGCAAGCCGCATGATTTTGGTGGCGCCCATCATTTTGTACGTCATTCTTTTTGGCTACATTGCCACATTTAATCTCGATTACGTGCCCTACGCATTGCTGGACCTTTCCCAGAGCAAGGCATCAGCTGAATTTGCGCGCCGTATTGACGCAAGCCCCGTCTTTGAGCGCGTTCGAACACTGTCGAATACGGCAGAAATTGCAAGCGCCGTCGAAGAGGGCAAGGCGCTTGTGGTGGTTGCCGTCGACGCCGACTTCGCGCGCGATCTTGCGCGCGGCTCTCCCGCACGCGTGCAGGTCATCATTGACGGAAGAAACTCTACGACCGCGCAGCTTGCCGCCGGCTACCTGAGCGTGCTTGCGCAGGACTTCACAGCCGCCCGCGGCGCCTCGGGATTGATCACGGCGCGCTTTCTCTACAACCCGAACAACATCACGCAGTGGTTCATCATGCCCGGGCTCATCGTCATGCTCTCCATGCTGCAGGTGATTGTTCTGTCGGCGCTCTCCGTTGCCCGCGAGCGCGAGCAGGGCACGTTTGAGCAGCTTTTGGTGGCGCCTTTTACAACGAACGAACTGCTTGCGAGCAAAGCCATCGTGCCGATTCTGATCGGACTCTTTCAGAGCACGCTGATTTTCATGATTGACGCCTGGTGGTTTGATATTCCTTTGTCGGGGAGCATTTTCAAGATCTACGTGGTGCTGCTGGTATTCATTTTCTCAATAGTCGGCATGGGGCTTGCGATTTCGGCCTACAGCAAAAGCATGCAGCAGGCGCTTTTGATTGCCTTTGCGCTTTTGGTGCCGATGGTGCTGCTTGCCGGACTTTTTACGCCGGTTGACAACATGCCGGAGTGGCTGCAGGTGCTGACATACGCCGATCCGCTTCGCTTTGCGCTCTTGGCCGTGCGGCGCATTTATCTGGCCGATGCCGGATGGGGAGAGATTCTGCGCACGCTCTGGCCGACGATCGTCGTCGCCATGGTGATGCTGCCGTTGGCCCGGCACTATTTTGAAAAGCGGCTCTAGAGGCCATGCAGCTATTCTTCAAATCCAGACGTTTCGCCCTCGGCATTTTTAACCGGCGCAGGAGCCTTGCTCCATAGTCTGCGGGCTCCGGCAATGAACAAAATCAAGGCGAGAGCTGAGAGCATTGCGCAGACAAAGTAGGGGGTTCCGGCGAGAAATTCTTCCGGCGCGTGATTTGTCGTTACCATCAAGAGGGGAGTCCCCAAGGCAGGAGCCAGGGCTCCCGTCAGCGAATTGAGAGAGCTCACCGAGCCGATGGCTTTGCCTTGAGCATCAAGCGGCGTTTCGCGGCTGATGGCCGCAGTCAGAAGCGGACTGACGGCGCCTGAAACAGCATAAAGGCAGACAAATGCAGTTGCCGCGGCGCCGCTTGTCGTCAGCCCGATGGCTGCCAGGCACAGCGCTCCGCAGGCTATGGCGAGCACGGCGATGAGAACCGAGTCAAGACGGGCCAAGAGCCTTTGCAGCAAAAAGCCCTGCACCAGACTGATGCTCAGGCCGAGCGCAAACACGGACAGCCCGATCTGCAGCGGCGTAAAGCCGTAGCGAAACTCGGTGTACAGCGCCCAGGTGCACTGCATGACGCCGTTGGCCAGACCCGTTAATGCGAGCGTCAAAAGAAAAAGCCGCGCCTTGGGCTGCTTGAACATGATCGACAGCGAAGCCAGAGGCGTATTGCCGCGCAGCGTGAGCGGCCTGGTGTTTTTCACGACGAGCGACTCGGGCAGAGCAAAAAATCCGTAGATGAAATTTAAAAGCGTCACGCCCGAGGCCACCATAAAGGGAACGGCAGGGTTGTTTTGTCCGAGAATTCCGCCAAGCGCCGGGCCGAGTACAAAGCCGATGCCGAAGACGGCGCCGATTTTTCCAAAGGCTGCCGATCGGTCGTGGTCGTCGGTGAGATCGGCCACATAGGCTTGAGCGACGGCCATGTTGGCCGAAAGCATGCCGCCGGCGATGCGGCTGAGCAAAATTGCCGGCAGCGAGGCAATGAAGGCGGGCACGGCAAACATGATGCCCAAGCCGCAAATGCCGGCCAAAAGCACAGGCCTGCGTCCGCAGCGGTCCGAGAGAGCGCCCAGAAACGGGGCGCTCGCAAACTGCATGATGCCGTAGCTGAGCATGATGAGGCCGTACCACCAGGTCTGAGCGTCCCGCGTCTCGGCAAGAGTTCCGATCAGACGCGGCAACACGGGGACGATCAGCCCGATGCCCAGAGCATCCAAAAAGATGCAGGCGAGCACAAAACCAAGTCGCGGCTTGAGTGTGGGCATGGCGTAGTCGGTCTCGAAATTGTTTTTCGTTCTTGTTTGCTCGGGCAGCTGCCTCGGCTCGACATGCCCCGTTTCGAATGCTGTCGATCGGAAAAATATCGGGCGCGTGCCCGAGTGTAAAGGCTTTCTGCTGAAAATGTGTTGCAGATGGTTTCGAGCCGTGCCGTTGGCTTTCGATCGTCCCTATAAAATGAAGCCGTACGTGCATGACAAAGGCACGGTCTTGCCAGCAGTTCTTCCATCAGCAGCATGCATGACGCCTCTTCTTGAGAGGTCAAGGAGTTTGAGCTTGTCGGAGCATTTGGGTAATTTCAAGAACTTTCGCATTGGGGCGATTGCGGCATCGGCTGCGGCGGCTGCTCTTTTTATGCCTGCGGCTGAGGCTTTTGACTTGCGCGTTGAGGGACTTTCCGGCGAACCGAAGGCAAACGTGGAAGCCATGCTCACGCCTGTGCGAGAGCGCACCTCAACGCAGCAGCGGCAGACCTATCGCGCGCAGGTCGACAAGTCGATCAGAAGGGGACTGGAGGCGCTGGGATACTATCAATACGAAATCCGCTACCGTTGGGAAAAACCGAAAAAAGACAATCCCGAGCAGCAAAGCGCGTTTCAAAAAGACAAGCACTCAGAGCAAAAGAGAACAATTGAAACTCTGAATTTGGCAGACGTTTCTTTGGAGACGTCGCCTTTTGCAAGGGACGAAGAAGCACTCCTTTCTCAGCTTCCCGGCAAGGTTCTTGAAGCCTCGGACGTGCGCTTTCAAAGACCGCTGCCGGGTTCGCCCGAGGACGAGGCTTTGCGTCAGACAAGGTTCGATGGCTCGCAGCGAGGCAAAGGACCTGTGCTTGTGGCCTCGGTCAAGCTCGGCGAGCCTATGCTTGTCAAGAAAGCCGTCCTAAGAATTGAAGGCGAGGATTTAAGCAAGCACTCGGTGTTTAAGCGCCTCATGCGCAGGCTGCCCAAGGAGGGCACGCAGCTCAATCACGGGCAATACAGCGACTTTAAGTCTTCTGTGGAGCGCACGGCCATGCGCTACGGCTACTTTGACGGCCAGTTTTCCGAAAGCGAGCTGCAGGTCAATGCCGAGACCAATGAAGCCGCCTGGCTGCTGGTTTTCGATCCTAAGGGACGCTACGCCTTCGGCGATGTTTCTTTCGAAGGAAGCCAGATTCGAGAGCCCATTTTGCGCAACATCGTTCCTTTTGAGAAGGGAGAGCCATATTCGTCGGACGAGGTTGCCGAACTCAACCGAAGACTTTCGGCTACCGGGTGGTTTAATTCGATTGTCGTGACCCCCGACATCCAGGCCGGCAGAAGGAGCAAGCAAAAGGAGCTTCCTGTGTCGGCGCGCGTCTCGCCCAAGACGAAAAATTCGATCGAGACGGGTCTGGGCTACGCAACTGACGTTGGTCCGCGCGGAAAGCTGATTTGGAAAAAGCCGTGGATCAACGATTCGGGCCACAGCCTTGAGTCCGATGCAGACATCTCAAAACTAGAGCAGCAGTGGGACTTGTCCTACAAAATGCCGCTTGAGGAAAATGCCCTCGAGCAGTACTGGCTTTTCAGAGGCGGCTACAAGCACGAAGACTTGAACGATACAAAGTCTGACGCCATGTCGTTTGCCGCGACGCGCCACTGGGATTTGTATGAAGGCTGGCAAAAGAGCATTTCCCTCAAGTGGAGGCTTGATGACTTCACGCAGGGTTCGGTCGACAACAAAACCATGATGATTTATCCGGAATTTTCGTTGTCGCGCTCGCGCAGCCGAGGCGGTCTGATGCCGCGCTGGGGAGACTCGCAGCGCTATACCGTGGGATACGCCAACAAAATGTGGGGCTCGGACGTCGATGCTTTGATGCTCGAGGCGCAGTTTGTTCTGATTCGCACCTACGCCCGCAATCACCGCTTCGTGCTGCGGTCTCATTTGGGGTGGATTGAAACGGGCGACTTCAACGATGTTCCGCCGGACTTAAGATACTTCGCGGGCGGCGACAGAAGCATCCGCGGCTACGACTATGAGTCGATTTCACCCGAAGACGAAAACGGAGAGCTTACCGGTGCGACAAAAATGATCACGGGCAGCTTTGAATACCAGATGCGCGTGATGGGCAAATGGTGGGGCGCCGTTTTTGTCGACGTGGGCCGAGCAGACAACAACTTTGAACTCTCCAATTTGAAAAAGGGCGCGGGCGTAGGCGTTCGCTGGGAGTCTCCTCTTGGTCCGGTCAAGTTTGACATTGCCATGCCTGTGGACGATTCTGAAGAAAACGGCATTCAGTTCTACATCGGTTTGGGGCCCGAACTATGAGCGTTGTCAAAAAAGTATTTGCGGGTCTTCTAGGCGTTGCCGGCGCAGTCCTTCTCGGAGCCGGCCTCTTAATCGGAACCGGGCCGGGGCTCGGGCTTGTGCACAGCGCTCTCGAACGCGCCGTGCCGGGCTTTCATGCAGAGACGATGACGGGGTCGGTTCTTGCTCTGCAGGCCAAGGGCGTCAAGTACGAGCAGCCCGGAATATGCTTTGAGGGAAGCCTTGCTTGGGACATCAGTCTCGGCAAGCTTTTGACCGGACGCGTGGAATTGGCTTCCATTGAATTGTCAGAGGCAAAAATCCGCGTGCGTTCAGATCAGATGGCAGGGGCTGAGTCGACGCCGTCTGAGTCTTTGTCCGGCACGCGCGAGCAGCAGGCTGCAAAAGATTTAGCGCCCGTGCAGACTCCCGCGAGCGTTCAGAGCGCGGATGCCGCACAAAAAGCCCTGCGTCTTGAAGCGCCCTTGTCTGTTCGCATCGCCGCTTTGCGGCTGCATCAGGTTCAAGCCGACGTAGATGGAAATGTTGTTGAGGTCGGCGAATTTGCCGCAGATTTTTCTTGGACAAAAGATCAAGTCACGGTCGAAAGCCTAAGTTTGAAGGATTCAAGTTTTTTGGCTGCGCCCTCGGAGCCGGCCAAAGAGTCTGTGGGCGTGGTGCTCAAGAGAACCTTCTCGCAGCCCGTGCTGCCGGCCGTCGGCGCCATCGATCTGCCTGTTGACGTCAATGTTGAGGCTTTCGCGCTGGATGACTTCACCGTCAAGGGCGAGCCCGATCAGCTGATTGATCATGTCTCTTTTGCGCTTTCAGCGCAAAACGGCGCGCTGCAGATAAAGAACATCACGCTCAAGGCGATGAACGCGGCCGCGACAGGGTCTCTGTCTTTGGGGCTTGACGCGCGGCATGAGCTCAAGGCTTCAATGCTCGTGTCCGCTGAACTTCCCCGCGAGGCGATTCCGACGGGAAAAATGCCCGAAGTCGAAGAGCCCAAGCTCACGCAGGAGCAGACGCATAAGTTTTATGAACGCCTCAAGCAAGCTCGGGCTGAACGCCTCGAGGCGATCAAGGCTAGAAGGGCGGCCAGAAAGGCCGCCGCCGACGGCAAGCGCGCTGCGGGGCAGGAGGCGCAGGCCGCAGGCGAGCACAGGCAAAGCGCCCGCCGCACGCCTCAGGCGCGGCGTGAGGCTGCAGCCAGATTCAAAGCTCGGCTTGAGGCATGGAGAGAAAAGGCAAGAGGCTTGCTGCCCAAGCCCGAGCCCAGAATGCCGGTCATCGTTGCTTTAAATCTTTCGGCCGAAGGGGCTCTGAGCGAAAAGATTGTCGTCAGGGGCATTGTGGACAATGTTCCCGGAGTTGTTGACGGGGCTTTTGTGCTGGAGACGTCGCCTGCCGTGCAGGGGCTTCCGATCGACGGCGAGCTCAAGGCGAAGTACGTTGAAGTTTCCGGCTCGCTGATCCGCGATTTTGCGTTTGACTTCAAAGGAAAGGCTGTCGACTATGCCTTTCAGTCGACATCAAAGGTCTTTTATCCGGTGTCGGACACCAAGTTTGTTCCTGTTGACGTCACGCTCAAAGGCACGGGCAGCGAGGTGCTTGCACGGGTGAAGGAGCTTTCGCTTGTTTCTGAACTAGGGCGCGCCTCTGTCGAAGGACAGGCAAACTGGAGCGACGAAGTGCGCTTTGCTGCGGCGATGTACCTCAACGACGTCAATACGGCATCCATCATGCCCGAGTCGCCTTTGAAGGCAGCAGGCAGCTTCGTCGTTTGGGGAGCACAGAAAAACGGCGCTCTCTGGGCCAAGCTTCAGGATTTGACGCTTCTGGGCGAACTCAGAGGGCATTCGCTGGCGCTTGCCGGCGGCTTTGAAACACGCGGCAACGGCATGGTGGAAACGCCGGGGCTCTATTTCTCGGTCGGCGACAACACGTTTGAGGCCTCGGGACATGTCGACGTGACCAAAGAATCCCCCGAACTGGACTTCAAGGCGAAGATTGATGCGCCGGATTTCGGATTGATCGATCCGTATCTCAAAGGCTCGGTCAAGGGCGAGCTTACTGTTTCGGGCACAACCGATCTGCCAGTGATTGACGCCGACATTACGGCAAAGCATATCGACTACATGGGGACGACTCTGACCGAGGGCAGACTCTTTGGACGCGTGCGTTCGCACGGACTGGTCTCGGGCAACATGTCTTTGGAACTGACGGATCTCAGAAGCCAGGGCGTGGTGCTTAAAAAAGCAAAGGTGCACGCGCGCGGATCCGAGTGGCGGCATCAGGTGACGGTCAAAACCGAGGGCGAGCCGGTTTCGGTGGACTTGAAGCTGACCGGCTCGTACCAGAGGCTTTTGAACAATTGGGTGGGAGCGCTTGCTCAGTTCAAGGCGCAAAGCGCCTACGGTCCTGTTGCGCTCGACAAAGCCATGCCGATAGCCTTCATCAGCGCGCAGCAGCAAGTCAGCATCGGCAAGGCCTGCTTTAATCATCCCGATGCCAGGCTGTGTCTGCAAAACAACCTCAAGGTCGACCTCACCAACCAAAGCGACCTGCGGGTGCTGCTTGGACTGGAAAAATTTGATCTTGCATTTTTTGAGCACTACCTGCCGGGACGTTTTGAAGCAGACGGCATCGTCAAGGCCGGAGCCGACATCACGATTCCTGCGGGCATGGTAGATCTTCCCCGCGGCACCGTGCATGTACAGGCTGCGGGCATCGGCACCAAGTACCGCATGGATCTCAATGATCTGAAAGTGGGTTTTGATGAGCTCGATCTCACGATCGGCAACACCAAGGATTCGGTCAATGCGCGCTGGAAGATTCACATCACCGACAACGGCGACATTGAAGGCAATTTAAGCATCACGGATATTTTCAACACGCGCACGCTCAACGGAGCGCTCAAGCTCGATGCGGTTGATGCGACGCTTGTGAATTCGTTCTTGTCGCCGGGCGAGACGGCCGAGGGCGAGGTCTACGGCGATCTGCGCTTTGCCGGCACGCTTGAAGAGCCGCAGATCTACGGTAAGACAGGCATTCGCGCCGCGAGACTTGACTCGACGAAAATGCCCTTTGAGATGCTCCCGAGCTCTTTTGCTTTGTCCTTTGAGGGAAGCAACTCGACGTTGGACGGTCTGCTCAAGACTCCCAAAGGCGAAATCAAGCTTGCGGGCGCAGCCGACTGGCGAACGTTCGGTGAAGGAAAAGCGGTCGTCTCGGCCAAAGGCGTAAGTCTGCGCGTGACGCTGCCGCCTGATGTGGAATTTGACCTCACGACGGACGTGCGCTGCGAGGCAAGCGCTGAGCTCATCAAGCTTGACGGCACGCTTGAGCTGCCGTGGGCGCGCGTGCAGGTTTCAGAACTGCCGCCTTCGACGGTGGAGGTCTCCGATGACGTGGTGCGCATGGATCGTCCGCGCATCAAGAAAAAAGACCGCTCGCAGGCGATTCCCATCGAAAGCAATCTTTTCATCAACATCGGCGACGATGTGCGGGTAGAGGCCATGGGATTGAAGGCCCGTCTGACCGGAGAGCTTCACGTTGTTCAGGACAAAGGCACGCTGGGATTGACGGGACAGGTTTCGGTGCCGAGCGGGCAGTTCAAGGCCTACGGTCAGGATCTGATCGTGCGGCGAGGTGAATTTCACTTTACCGGCGCGGCTGCCAATCCGATGCTTGACTTGGAAGCCATCCGCAATCCGGAACGAACGGCTGACGACGTCATTGCGGGCGTGCGCATCGGCGGCACGGCCGATTTCCCCGAAGTCAAGGTCTTCTCCGATCCTGAAATGTCCGAGACCGAAGCCCTAAGCTACCTGATCCGCGGAGAAGGGCTTGATCCCTCGGGCGACTCGGACAATACGATGATTACTTCGGCGTTGATCAATCTGGGACTCAGTCAGGGCAGTCAGGTGTTTGAGTCGCTGGGCGACGCAGTGGGCATCAGCGGTCTTGGTCTGGAGACCGAGGGCGTGGGCGACAGCTCTCAGCTCGTGGTCTCGGGCTACGTGCTCCCCGGGCTCAAGGTGAAGTACGGCGTGGGCATTTTTGATTCGCTCACGACGCTCACCCTGCGCTATCGCGTCATTCCAAAGCTTTATGTAGAAGCAGTCAGCGGCGTGGATCAGGCGCTGGACTTTCTCTATTCGTTTGAGTTCTGATTTTTTAGGATGAGTGAAAATGGATCACGACGAAACAAAGGCAACGCTTGAGAGCATCTCCGAGTACTGGGATGATCGATCCGAAGGGTACGATGCGCAGGTAAAAAAGGAAGAAGGAGAAGGTGCAATTGACGCCTATCTCGAGCATCTGGGCGAAGTCGAAGGCAAGGATGTGCTTGACATCGGTTGCGGGCCCGGCTTTTTTGCCGTGGAGCTTGCCCGGCGGGGCGCGCGCGTGACCGCCGTCGACATCAGCTCGGAGATGCTGCAAAAGACGCTTGCGCGGGCGCGCGCCGCAGGCGTCGAGCTGCGCGTGCTGCAGGCTGATTGTCAGGCGCTTGATTTTGGAGAAAACAGCTTTGATCTGATCTGCTCGCGCAACGTCGTCTGGAACCTGGCCTGGCCGCGCGAGGCCTATGAGGTTTGGTGGAAGATGCTGCGAAGCGACGGTCGGATTGTTGTTTTCGACGGCAACCACTACAGGCACTATTTTGATGAGGCGTATGCACGCGCCCGCCAGGCGCCTGTGCCCAAGGACAACCACATCATGCTGGGGGTGTCGCCCGAGAGGATCGATCAGATCGCGCGCATGCTGCCCATGGGACAGGTTGACCGTCCGGGTTGGGACTGGTCGACGTTTGTCGAATTTGGAGCAGGCTCCGTGGAGGCCGTGCCGCTGACGTTCATTCAGGATCCGGAGAGCGGCCGCAAGCTTGTTTATGACTTTGTGGTCGTCGCATGTAAGTAGGATGTCTTAATCCTAAAGGCGCAAAAACACTGTTTTTGTTGCTTTTTTCTCGAATGATGCTTAGCCTGTCGAAGCTGTTTTTCGTTTTTAACGCAGGCACGTCGAACGCAGCTGTCTTTAAAAAAACAATACGGCTGCGCTTTGGGCCGATTTCTTCGATATGGCTTTCAGGGAGAGAAGAGACGGCGAAGCTTTACTTGGCCTGCGGCAAAGTACAAAAATAAGAAGGAGGCATTTATGTCGGCTAACGAACACCGCACCCTCATGCACCGCGCCATGCCCTTTTTGCTGGGAGGCTCCTTGGTCAAGCAGATTCTCATCGGCTTGATCCTCGGCATTGTCGTGGCGTTGGTTTCACCCTCGGTTGCCGTTGTCTGCGGCTTTTTGGGCACGCTTTTCGTATCAGCTTTAAAAGCGGTTGCTCCCGTGCTCGTCTTTGTTTTGGTCGGGGCGGCGATTGCCAATCAGCAGTTTGACGGACGCACGCAGATGCGGCCCATTATCGTGCTTTATCTGGTGGGCACCTTTGCAGCGGCCGCGACGGCAGTGATTGCAAGCTTTATTTGGCCCGTGACGATTGAATTTGCAAAAGCCGCCGACGGCGCGGCAACGCCGGGCGACATCCTTGAAGTTCTGCGCAATCTTCTGGTGAGCACTGTCGACAACCCCGTGCATGCCATCATGAGCGCCAACTACATCGGCATTCTGGCCTGGGCCATTGGTCTGGGGATTGCCATGCGCAAAGCGTCCAATCAGACCCGCAATGTGCTCAACGATATTGCCGACGGCGTGGAATTCATCGTGCGCGTGGTGATTCGCTTTGCGCCTGTGGGCATCTTTGGTCTTGTGGCCAATACGTTTGCCACCGAGGGCATGTCCGTGCTTTTGGGTTATGCGCAGCTTCTGATTGTGCTTTTGGGCTGCATGTTTTTTGTGGCGCTTGTCATCAATCCGATCATCGTCTGGTTCTGCATTCGCCGCAATCCGTATCCGCTGACATTCATGATGCTGCGCGAGTCGGGCGTCACGGCATTCTTTACCCGCTCGTCGGCGGCCAATATTCCGGTCAATCTGGCAATTTGCCGCAGACTGAATCTTGACGAGGGAACGTTTAGCGTTTCTATTCCGCTCGGAGCCACCATCAACATGGCAGGGGCGGCCATCACGATCACCGTGCTGTCGCTGTCGGCGGCCTTTTCGCTTGGCATCACTGTTGATATTCCAACAGCGATTTTGCTGAGCGTCGTGGCAAGTCTGTGCGCATGCGGCGCTGCGGGCGTTCCCGGCGGTTCGCTGATGCTCATTCCGCTGGCTTGCTCGCTTTTCGGCGTGGACAACAGCACGGCCATGCAGGTCGTGGCGGTCGGCTTCATCATCGGCGTGCTGCAGGACTCGACCGAGACGGCGCTCAACAGCTCTTCAGATGCGCTCTTTACGGCGGCAGCCTGCTTGCGCGCCAAGCGGCTTGAGGCAGAAGCTGTGGAAAAAAGCAGCAAATAGCTTCCAGCGAATTTAAAATACGGACTTTCAAGATCAGAGACCGGCCGCAGGTGCACAGCCCCGCGGCCGGAAATTTTGTCCCATGACCGAGGCTTCCAATCAAGCGCAGCATATTCTTCAGACCATTTTCGGCCTGCATGCCTTCAGGGGCTTTCAGCAGGAGGTCATCGAGACGGTCGCCGGAGGTCAGGATGCCTTGGTGCTGATGCCCACCGGCGGCGGCAAAAGCCTTTGCTACCAAATTCCGGCGCTGATGCGCACGGGCGTAGCCGTCATCGTTTCGCCGCTGATTGCGCTGATGGCCGATCAAGTCAATGCTCTGAGGCAAATCGGCGTGTCTGCGGCGTTTCTGAATTCAACTCAAACGGCAAAGGAAAGCTTTGAGGTTCGACGCGCGCTTGCCCAAGGGCGCGTCAAGCTTTTGTATGTGGCGCCTGAGCGTTTGGTGATGCCGTCCATGGTCGATCTGCTCGATGGGCTTGACGTGGCGCTCTTTGCGATTGATGAAGCGCACTGCGTATCCATGTGGGGACACGACTTCAGACCCGAGTACGGCGCACTGAGCTTTTTGCGCGAACACTGGCCTCAGGTGCCGAGAATTGCATTGACGGCAACGGCCGACCTCAATACCCGCAAGGAGATCTGCGAAAAGCTTTTGGTGAACTGCCGCATGTTTGTGGCCAGTTTTGATCGGCCGAACATTCGCTACACCGTGGTGAGCAAGCACCGCCGCTCCCGGGCGCTCGACAAGCTCGTGCGCTTCATCAAACACGAGCATTTCGGCGAAAGCGGCATAGTCTATTGCCTCAAGCGCGACGGCGCCGATGAGGCGGCCAAGGAGCTCAACGCTCGAGGCATCCCCGCGCTTTCCTATCATGCAGGACTGGATGCCGACGAGAGAAGCCGGCGCCAAGAGCGGTTTCTGCGCGAGGACGGCATTGTGATGTGCGCAACCATTGCCTTCGGCATGGGAATCGACAAGCCCGACGTGAGGTTTGTGGCGCATCTTGACATGCCCAAGAGCATCGAAAACTATTTTCAGGAAACGGGTCGAGCGGGGCGCGACGGGGAGCCGGCTGACGCCTGGATGGCCTACGGCATCAGCGACATTCTCGATCAGCGCTACTTTATTGATGCAGGCTCAGGAAGCGACGTCTACAAAATGCGGCAGCGCGCCAAGCTCGACGCGATGCTTGCCTATGCCGAAACGCCGAGCTGCCGCAGACAGATGCTGCTGCGCTATTTTGCCGAGGATGCCCCGGAGCATTGCGACAACTGCGACAACTGTCTGTATCCGCCCAAGGTGCTCGATGTCACGATTTTGGCGCAACAGCTCGTGAGCTGCATCTGGCGCTGCAGCAAGGCAAGCGGACACAGCTACGGCGCGGGTCATATATTTGCCGTTTTGCAGGGACGCCAAACCGAGCGCATCATTTCGCGCGGACACGACAAGCTCTCAACCTTCGGCATTGGCATCGCTGTTGATGATGATCAGTGGCGCCGCGTGCTGCGCCAGCTCATCGTCATGAACATCGTCGACGTCGATGCCGAGCACATGAATACGCTTGCGATAAAGCCCCGTGCCAAAGATCTTCTCAAGGGCGAACTCAAGGTCTTTGTGGTCGATGACGATCATCGCGCAGTCCGCAAAAAAGCGCCCGGGAAAAAATTGCACGACGATGAGCTCACGCAGGAAGAGCGCACGCTTTTTGCTTTGCTCAAAGGCTGGCGCAAAGAGGAGGCGCAGCGCCAGGGCGTGCCTCCGTACGTGATCTGTCCGGATGCCACGCTGCGCGACATTGCCAGGCAAAAGCCGCGAAGCCTTGGGCTTTTGGCCGATGTGCAGGGCATGGGAGAAAAGCGCCTGGAGTGCTACGGCAAGGCCCTTGCGGCAATCGTCTGCAAATTCGTGCAGAGCGAAAGCGTCGCAGCGTCCTCTGTTCTCTCAGCGGACCAGTCCTGAGCCTCAAGACAAAGGCTCAAGGCTTCGAACGAAGGTGCTGCCTTGCCGCAGCGCCAAGCAAATGGCGCAGTTGTTGCCTTTGGACAAATGTCTTAGGAGATTTCTTTTCCGAGCCCGTGCTTTTAAGCAAATCTCCTAGGAGGTTTGCCGTCAGATAATGAACGCAGAAAGTGAAGGCATCTTTTTCTGAAGAGATGCGTTTGTTACAGACGGCAGACGGCTGCGGGCCGATGTTGGTTTGCGCCGCGCTGCAAGAGAGGAGAAAAAACATGTCTGATTTGTCTCGTCGTTCCCTTCTGAAGGGTTCTGCTGTTCTCGGTGCCGCCAGCCTGATGGGCGCTGCCGGCGTCGCTGCGGCCAAGACTCCCGCAAAGTGGGACGAAACGGTTGACGTCATCGTCGTGGGTTCCGGCTTTGCCGGTTTGGCAGCCGCCATTGAAGCCAAGAAGGCTGGCGCCAAGACCATCGTTCTGGAAAAGATGCCTACCGCCGGCGGCAACTCCATCATCAACGGCGGCATTCTGACGGCTACCGGCTGCCCGCAGCAGCTCAAGCACAAGATCAAGGATTCGCCTGAACTGCTTGCCAAGGACATCCTCGTGGCCGGTCTTTACATGAATCAGCCCGAAAAGGTCAAGCTGCTTGCCAAGAACGCTCTTTCGAATTATGAATGGACGGTCAAGGAACTCGGCGTTGAGTACAACCAGGACGCCATCGGTCAGGAAGGCGGCCACAGCGTTCCGCGCTATGTCTTTACGAAGAACGGCTCGGGTTCCGGCATTGTGTCCAAGGAACTTGAGAAGGTGAAGGCTCTCGGCGTGCCCGTGCGTCTGCGCACCTACGTCAAGCACATCATCCGCGACGAAAAGGGCCGCGTGGTGGGTCTGGAAGTTCTCGAAGGCTATCGCTTCCCGAAGGCTGACTCCGGCAAGACCAAGTTCATCCGCGCAACCAAGGGCGTGGTGCTTTGCTACGGCGGCTTCTCGCGCGACGTTGCCTATCGCACGATGCAGGATCCCAAGCTTGTCGCTTCGCTTGATTCCACGAACCAGCCCGGTGCTACCGCTGAGCTGTGGCGTGAAACGAGCCGCATCGGCTGCGCTCAGGTTCAGAACGACTGGATCCAGTGCACGCCCTGGAACAGCCCCAAGGAAAAGGGCATGGGCATCGGCTGGACGTTCTCTCAGTCGGGTGCTGCTGAATACGGTCTGTGGGTGTCGACGACCGGCAAGCGCTTTGTCAACGAACTGGCCAACCGCAAGGTTCGCGCCGACGCCATCATGGTTGAACAGACCAACGGTCATCGCGCTGTAGCCATCTGCACGCAGAACAACCTCAACGCCTACAAGGTTGCTCGTCCCGGCATGCTCGAGAAGCTTCTCGAACAGGGCATCGTCAAGCAGTACAAGGATCTCGACGGCATTGCCGCCGACTTCAAGATCCCGACGGACGAACTCAAGAAGACGGTCGCCAAGTTCAACGACGCCGTCAAGAGCAAGAAGGATCCGGAATTCGGCCGCTACATCAACAACGAACAGAAGCCTTTGACGGAAGGCCCCTGGTACGCTGCTGAAATGAGCCCGAAGGTTCACCACTGCATGGGCGGTCTGTACACCAACATCGACTGCCAGGTGATCGACATCGTGACCGACAAGCCGATCCCCGGTCTGTACGCAGCAGGCGAAGCTACCGCCGGCGTGCACGGTGCCGTGCGTCTGGGTTCCTGCGCTATTCTCGACTGCCTGGTCAATGGCCGCATTGCCGGTCAGAAGGCTGCCAAGGCTTAATCAGAGCGCATGAAGCCCTCAAGAGCTTCTCTCGGGGATTTGGGCATCTGCTCAGATCCCTGAGCCGGGAAGTTCGAGAAAATGAAGACTGCCTCCATCCCGGGGCAGTCTTTTGAGGTATAACCTCAGCATGGAAGAATACCCACGGGAGAAAAATTATGAAAAAGGCTGCGCTTTTTGCTGCATTGCTTGGTCTTGCCCTGAGCGTTCAGGCTGCTGATCAGTTCGGCGCTGACAGACATGTCGCCAAGGGCGTGCCGTGCACGATGTGTCACGGACCTGACAAGGCCAACCCCGAGATGCCGACCATCGAAACCTGCACGAAGTGCCACAACACCAAGCAGCTGGTGGAGAAGACCAAAAACGTCAAGCCCACCAATCCGCATACCTCTCCGCACTATCAGGATCAGCTCGACTGCACGAACTGCCACTACATGCACTCCAAGCCTGAAAACTTCTGCGCTCAGTGCCACAACTTCAACTTCAAGGTGCCGTAGCACGAGACGCTTGGCTTGAAAAAGTGCGTTCAAATCAAAGACTCTGCCGGAAGCTGTCCTGCAGAGTCTTTTTAGACATACGGCGCCGCATGCAAGTCAAATGCGCTTTGCAGCCTCTTTTCCTGCGACGCGGCCAAAGACCAGCGCATCAAGCAGTCCGCAGGAATTGAGTCGGGCAATGCCGTGCAGACCGCCGGTAATCTCGCCTGCGGCAAAAAGTCCGGGGATGGGCTGATCGTCAACGACCGAGAGCACGCGGGCGCTTAAGTCTGTGGAGAGTCCTCCGCCGCACAGATGCACTTTGGGCAAAAAGCGGCTGACGTACCACGGCGCTTCGCTCATGGGTTCGTTGCTGCGGTGAATTTCTCGACCCATGCGGTCGCGGGCGAGCCTGCTTGTTAGGTCGCTGTTGTACTGCTTAATGGTCTCTTTGAGGGGGCCAAAGGGGATCTCCATGTCTGCGGCAAGCTGCTCGAGGGTGTCGTAGCGCCGCACAAGTCCGCGCTTGACGAGTTCTTCGACATTGTCTGCGGAAAAAATAACCGAGCGCGGATGCCGAACGGCGCGCGCATCGGCAATGGCCAGACACTGCCGTCCGGCATTGACTTCGTCGAGAATCGCATTGGTGCGCACGTCGTTGGCTTCGGTTTCAGCTACAAACCTTCGGCCTGTTTCGCGGACAACCCAGACGCCCTGCGCGGCTGCGCAGTGGCGCGTGAATTGCCAGACGCTGCCCCAGCCTTTTTCATCCGGACTTGCCTCCGGGATGCAGTGGATGTACTGCAGATGAATGGTCCAGGCGCCGATGCGAGCGCACTCGCGCAGCATTTCGCTTGTGCTGCCAGGCTGCGTTGTTGTGCCTACGTGTTCGGAAAGCCGCCAATTCTGCATTTGCCGCAAAGCAATGTCGGCTCCGAAACCCCCGGCGCAGACGACGGTGCTGCGCGCGGAAATGTCCTGCAGCTGCCCGCCCGTTCGAACTCTCACGCCCGTGACGGCGCCCTCGGCATCGGTAAGCAGGCCGACGACGGGGCTGTGCACGCGCAGCTCAACGCCGAGCGTGCGGGCGCGCTCATAAAGCGGAAAGATGAGTCCGGTGCCGCTGTTTGTTCTGACCAGGGCGCAGCGGCGAACCGAGTGACCGATGTCGTACTCCACGCGGTCTTCCCACCAGCTGACGCCAAGCTCTTTTTGCGTCCAGAAAAATGTTTCAAGAGCGTGCCGGGCAAGAAAATTGACTTTGTCGGGATTGTTGACGTAGCCCAGGTTGAGCATGTCGTCGGCAAAAAGCTCGGGAGAATCGATCAAGCGCTCTTTTTGCTGCATGGGCGTGCAGGGCACGGCGACCTGACCTTTGCTGATGACGGAGTTGCCCCCAATGCTGCCCATTTTTTCCACAACGAGCACGCGAGCGCCGGCCTTTCGTGCTTCTAGAGCGGCGGAAAGCCCTGCCGCGCCCGAGCCGACGACAACGACGTCGTAGTCCCGAGCAGAGGCCGCAGCGGCAGTGCCGGCGCCAAAGAGCGCGGGAAGAGTTCCAAGAAGTGTTCTGCGGCTGGTCATGAGTTGATTGCCTTTCGTATTGGATCCTAAGCCGCAGGAGCCTCGTCAAAGCCTGAGATCGCGCGCACGGCGCGCGTAATGCCCAAGGCTCCTTTGACGCCGAGCTTGCGGCAGACCTCGCCGCGATGCACCTGTACGGTCTTGATGGAAATGCCGCCCAAGCGCTCGCCGACGTCTCGGTTTAAGAGTCCCTGAGCAATGAGCGAGGCGACTTCTTTTTCGCGCGGCGTCAAGGTCTGCCAGCGTGCAATGAGAAGCGCGGGCGTCTGCACGGCGCCTTGGTTTTGCTCGAGCGCTTTGTAAATCGCATCAAGAAGCCGGGTGCGGTCAGCGGTTTTTTCAACAAAGGCGACGGCGCCCTTTTGCATGGTGTCGACAGCCATGTCGATCGTGCCGTAGGCCGACAGAAAGACGATGGGCAGAGTGCTTCCGCGGCGAATCAGTTCCTGCTGCAGCTCCAGACCGCTCATTTGAGGCATCTGCACGTCAAGCAAAAGGCATCCCGGAACAGACGGCATGTCGTCGATGAGAAACTCTTTGGCACTTTCATAGCAAACGCACTCAAAGCCTTCCTGTCTGAGCATGAAGGCCAGAGAATCGCGTACGCTCGCCTGATCGTCAACGATGCGGATGCGTACGCAGGAATCAGCTGCGGCAGTGCTGCTTGTCATCTAAGGTGCTCCTTTGTGCTTGATTGCTTTGCGAAGAATTCGTCGTGCGCTCGGGCTGCGGGCTTGCCGCCTGACTTTGTTCGACGGGCCCTGCGGGCAAAATGATGCGCACCGTGAGTCCTCGGGGCTGGTGGCGCTCGAATTCCACGCGCCCGATGTAGTTTTCGGTGAGCGTGCGCACAATCATTAGGCCCAGTCCCAGGCCGTTTGTTTTGGTTGAGCGCAGGACGCTTCTGCCGAGGTCATTGAAGTCTTTCTGCGAAATATTGGGGCCGTTGTCGCTCACGCTGATGGTGAGCTTGCTGCCGCAGGCAATGGCCGAGACGACGATCTCGGGATCTTCTACCTGGGCGGCCGCTTCGGCCGCATTGGTCAGCAGATTGATGACGATGAGCTCAAGATCAATGGGCACCATCATGAGCTGCACGCTGTCGATTCTTTCGGCTTTGATGCGGGCAAAACGCCCTTTGCCGGAAGTGCGGAACTGTCCCACGATGTCTTCAATCGCGCGGCGGCTGTCGATGGCCGAGCGCAGCGCCTGTCCTCGGCTGTAGGAGCGCACCCGCTCGACGATGCGGGCGGCCTTGGCCGCCTCGTCGTCGATGTTGTAGACGGCGCGCACGACCTCTTCGCTGCTCGAGTCGTCGTCTTCCAAAATGCGCAGCGCGCCGTGCGCCAGATTCTGGATGCTTGCCAGGGGCTGCTTCATTTCGTGCGCGACGATGCCCGAAATTTGACCAACGGCGCCCAGACGCTGCAGGGCGTCGAGCTTTTCGCTGTTTTCTCGGGCAAGCCGCTCGGCGGCCTGACGCTCGGCGTAGACATGTTCGAGTTCGGCCGTGCGCTTTTGCACGAGCTTGGACAAAATGGCGCCGTGCACCACCAATCCGATCAGCGAGAAGATGCCGATGACGATGAACGGCCAGAATTCTTCGACGAAGCGCCGCATGGTCCATTGCCGCAGATAGGCATACGGACCGACTTTGAGCGTCTGCAGCATGCGGCTTGTCTCGGAGTAGTCGGTCAGCACGCTCCAGTGCTGGCCCCAGGCGTTTGAGGGCTTGGTCAGAAGCATGGCCGAAATGTCGCGTGCGACATGCTCAGGCAGTCTTTCGGCTGCGGCAAAAACCCAGCCCGGGTATGAGCGCGTGGTGTGCTGGCAAGCAAGCGTATCGCCCGAATCCTCGTGCTCGAGCACGCGCAGACGCGCCGTTTCGGTCAGGCTGCCGGCTTGCTGCAGATCTTCCAGAAAGCAGGCGCGCACGATGCCCGCGTCGATCTCTCCCGAGGCAACGCGCTCGAGCAGGCGGCGCATGTTGAGGGGCTTTTCTTCGAGGATTTCGCCAAAAAATGCTTCCGGCTTGTCGTCAAACTCGGCAATCTCGGTGAGCACCTCGAAAATGCCGGGAGAAGCCTCGCCCTTGACGGTGCCTACTCTGAGCCCCCGCAGATCCTTGAGCTGCTGAAGATCCGTGCGGTCTTTTCTAACCACAACGGCAGCCGCTGAGGCGCGATTTGATCCGGTTGAGGTGTCCGAGACGAGCGCGGCGATGTCGCGCAGACCCAAGGAGAGATAGCTGTAGTAAAAAGTCGAGCCGCAAGCCACCAGATCCAGACGCTGTTCGCAGACTTGCTCACGCAAAGCTTCTGAATCAAGATATTCGACATGAAACCTGTACTGCGGCAGCTTCCACTTCAAATAGTCGATTGTTTCTTCAAGGAAAGCGCCGTCGTACCAGGGCGGCGAGTAGGCCAGAACGCCGACGGTGAGTTCCAGAGGCTTGCTTGAGGCAAGAGGGGCTTGTTCGGCCGCAGCGGTTGGCGGCGGCAGCTGCAGCGCCAAGAGCATCGTCAGCAGAGCAAAAACGCGGCCGACAAAATCAAGCAGCCTCGTCTGTAGAGCAGTATTGGCCATGAAAAACTTGCGTGTACTGTCTTTTTGTAGTTGCAGCTATTCTAACGAGACCCGATGACAAGGCAAAAGAGAGCTTTGTTCGAACTGCGATCGGCTAAAGAATGCAAAGCCGCGCCGTCGGCGAAAGCTTCTTTTGTCGAGAAATCGCTCAATCCTCTTCGAACTTCTTCCACTTTTTTTTGTTTTTCTGCACAAAGCGTCTTAAAAGCGCAAGCTGCTCGGCAGCCTGCTCGGGTGCCGCTCCTTTAAAGGCAGCGGCGGCGCGGTGCGCTGAGCGCTCGTCGAGCCCAGCCACATCCTCAAAAATGTCCGCAAGCGCTTCACGCATGGCGCAGATGTTTTGCGCAATGGCCTCGCCCTTGGTCGTCAGATGGATGGGGCCGTAGGACTCGCAGGTGATCAAGCCCGCGGCCTTGAGCGATTTGAGAGTGGTGCTGACCGTCGAGCGCGTCACGCCGGCGGCGGCAGCGACATCGGAGCTTTTGGCCGCTCCGCCCTCTCGGCGCACCTCATGGATGATGGCCAGATAGTCAAACTGCGTGACGGTGAGTTCAGGTTCAATAAAAATCAGCTTTTCTTTTTGGTTCTTCGAAGC
Organism: uncultured Duodenibacillus sp.; assembly: GCA_944390715.1. Taxonomy (GTDB): domain Bacteria; phylum Pseudomonadota; class Gammaproteobacteria; order Burkholderiales; family Burkholderiaceae_F; genus Duodenibacillus. Next base: position 28,599 of record CALXQS010000003.1, read on the forward strand.
CATGAGTCGTGCTGTTCCTGCGCTGCAGCGCGAAAAGAGTTGGTTTATTCGAACATTATAGGAAGAATCGACTCGGTGCGTCCACCAATTCGAACCTTTGCTTGAAGGCGCGCGGGCGAACTCAGAGGATGAATATTGCTAGCACAAAAAACGAATGCTGCGGCAGGGTTGAAAATGCGGAGTTGTCCTAGTTTTTGAGACCGTCTTTTTGGATTGCATTCAGAGCAAACTAGCGCTCACTTTTAATGCTCTTTCTTTCGGAGACAGGATCAAAAAATGCAGGAAAAGCTCGGCGATTTTTCGGTGACGTTGGGCGGGCGTCAGTACAAGCCTCTGATGCTCGGAGGCATGGGGGTCAATATTTCCAATGCCGATTTGGTGCTTGCAATCGAAAAGCTGGGCGGAATTGCGCATTTGTCGGATGCGCTGCTCATGGATGTGGCCGACCGCGAGTTCGGCACGCATTACTGTCAGGCAAAAATACGCAAATTCAAGCGCTATCTCAACGATCCCGACAAGAGCGCCGTTTCCTTTGATCTTCATGATCTGGCCGAGTCGACCAAGCTCTATATCTCCGAGGTGATGAAAAAAAAGACGGGCAAGGGGCTGGTGCTCATCAACTGCATGGAAAAGCTTACGATGAATGCCGCGGCCGAGACGCTCAAGGTGAGGCTCAACGCGGCGCTCGATGCAGGCATCGACGGCATCACGATGGGCGCCGGGCTGCATTTGTCGAGCATGCGTTTGATCAAGGACAATGCCCGCTTTCGCGAAGCACTGCTGGGCATCATCGTCTCTTCCGTGCGTGCGCTCAAGATTTTTCTGCAGCGCGCTCAGCAAGTGGAACGCCTCCCAGACTACGTCGTGGTCGAGGGGCCGCTTGCCGGCGGGCATCTCGGCTTCGGCGACGATTGGAGTCAGTACAACCTTGAGGACATCGTGCGCGACGTCAAGAAATACCTCGCGGACAACGGCATGGCGCAGATCCCGGTTTTTGCCGCAGGAGGCATCTTTACTGGCGGCGATGCCGTGCATATGCTGCGCGACGTGGGCGCCGACGGCGTTCAGGTCGCCACGCGCTTTACGATCGCCAAAGAGTGCGGCCTGCCCGACGACGTCAAGCAGCGCTACATCGATGCCAAGCCCGAGGATGTGGAAGTCAATCATTTCTCGACCACGGGCTATCCGATGCGCATGCTGAAATATTCTCCGGCCAAGGCAAGCGACATACGCCCTAACTGCGAGGCTTACGGCTATCTCCTTTCCAATGGGCAGTGCTCCTACATCAAGGAGTGGCATGCCAGAAAAGGAGCCAAGGAGGAAGGACTGCAGGTGCCCGAGCACACCAAGTGCTGTCTGTGCACGCACATGCGCAACTACAAGGTGTGGACGTGCGGGGCGACGGTTTCTAGGCTCAAGGAAACGACGGTAAGGCTTGCCGACGGTTCCTGGTATCTGCCGACGGCCCGACAGATCTACGAAGACTACATGACAAGCACTGCTCAGCACATTGCCGTGGCGCGCCCCGAAGAGTGAGCCGCCTGGCGCGCCTGGCTGTTCGAGGCGGCAAAAAGAGAAGAAAACCTCGTGATAACATGCTGAAATTATTTATTTTCGTCGTGTATAGAGCGAGGTTTTTGCCGTGCAGCGCAATGTTCTTTTAATGATTCTCGACGGCTGGGGCCGCGGAGACGGCTCCAAGGGTGATGTGATTTCTTCGGTTCGCCCAGCGTATCTTTCGGCGCTTGAGCAGAAGTGGCCGCATGCGCTGCTTCGAACCGACGGGGAAAATGTTGGTCTGCCCGAGGGGCAGATGGGAAACTCCGAAGTCGGGCACCTCAACATCGGCGCGGGCCGCGTGGTGTACCAGGACTTGGTCAAGATCAACCGAGCCTGCAGAGCGGCGGCGGGCGAGGCCGAAGCGCTTGATCAAAACCAGGAAGTGCGGGCGCTCTTTGACTATGTCAAGCAAAGCGGAGCGGCGCTGCACTTCATGGGCCTGTTTTCCGACGGCGGCGTGCATGCCTCGCTCGAGCACTTGGAGCGCTTTCTGGAACTTGCCAAGCAAGAAGGCGTTGAGAAGACCTATGTGCATGCCTTCATGGACGGCCGCGACACCGATCCCAGAAGCGGAGCGGGGTTTATTGGGCATGTGCTTGCGCGCATGCAAAAAGGCGAGCTTGCGGGCACGATTGCAAGCATGATCGGCCGCTATTATGCAATGGACCGAGACAAGCGCTGGGAGCGCATTCACGAGGCCTATGCGCTTTTGTGCGAGGGCCAGGGCAAGGCGGTGCGCGACATGAGGCAGGCCATTGAGGAGTCCTATGCCGAAGGCGTGACCGATGAGTTCGTCAAGGCCGTCTGTCTGGTTGACGATGCGGGCAGCCCGATCGGCCGCATCCGGGCGCATGATGCCGTTGTGTTCTTGAATTTCCGCAATGACCGCGCCAAGGAGCTCACCACGGTGCTCACGCAAAGCGATGTGCAGGACATGAAGAAGATGCCCCTTTACTTCGCGACGATGACGCCCTACGACGCAAAGTTTACGGGGCTGCATGTGCTTTTTCCCAAGCAGAATGTTGCCAATACGATCGGCGAGTGGATTTCTCATAAAGGACTCAAGCAGCTGCGCATTGCTGAAACCGAAAAGTACGCGCATGTCACGTTCTTTTTAAACGGCGGCCGGGAAGAAACGTTTGCCGGCGAGGACAGAATTCTTGTTCCCAGCCCCAAAGTCGCGACGTATGACCTAAAGCCTGAGATGAGCGCTTTTGAGGTGGCCGACAAGCTTGCCGCGGCGCTTGCTGAGAAAAAATACAACTTTGTGTGCCTGAACTTTGCCAACGGCGACATGGTCGGGCATACCGGCGTGTACGAGGCAATTGAAAAGGCGGTTCGAGCAGTGGATGCCTGTGCGCAGAAGGTCGTGGAGGCCGCGCGTGCGGCAGGCTACGAGGTCGTGCAGATCGCCGATCACGGCAACGCTGATCACGCGCTCAACGCTGACGGCACTCCCAATACGGCGCATTCGCTCAACCCCGTGCCGATCGTGGTGGTGTCTGATCGGGTGCAGAGCCTCAGAAGCGGCGTTCTGGCCGATGTGGCGCCCACCGTTCTTGATCTGATGGGGCTTGAAATGCCGGCCGAGATGACCGGCACGAGCCTTTTGACGTGGAAGATGCCGCAGTAAAGCGTTCGCGCCAAAAAGCTAAAGCAAAGGAGAACCCAGGTAGAAGAGCCCCTCGAGGAAGCGCTGCCAGCGGGTTCTCTGATGCCAGACCCTTGGGTTGAGCTGCGCGGAGCGCCGCTCATAGGAGCGCTGCAGCATCGCGAGCTCGTGCACGAAATTGCGGTCAAAAACAAGCAGCATCATTTCAAAATTCAGATGCAGGCTGCGGTTGTCAAGATTGACGGTGCCGAAAAGCGCAAAGTCGTCGTCAACCGTGATGGCTTTGGTATGCAGTACGCCGTCGGTGAAGTTCAAGATTTTGACGCCGCACGCCATCAGGTCGCTGAAGTAGCGCCGGCTTGCCCAGCTGACAAATTTTGAGTCGCACTTTTGCGGCACGCACAGCCGTACTTCGACGCCGCGCAATGCGGCGTTTTGTATGGCAATGGCTAGAGATTCGTCAGGCACAAAGTAGGGCGTGGTGAGAAGCACGTGGCTGCGGGCGCAGTTGATGGCTTCGATGATGAGGCGTTTGTTGGCGTCATCGACCGTCGTTGGTCCCGACGGCACCACCGTGACGAAGGCTTCGCCCGCGGCGGGCGTTCTGGGAACCGGCGCGATTTCGCGTGCCGGGCGGCCTTCGTCGTCGGGCTGCAGCGCCCAGTCAAAGAAAAACACTTCATTGAGGCTGGTGACGGCTGTGCCTTCAATGCGCACCATGGCGTCAATCCATTCGCCCACGCCTTCGGAAATATTGAAAAATTCCGGGTCGATCATGTTGAGGCTGCCGGTGTAGCCTATCGCATCGTCAATGATGACTGTTTTGCGGTGCAGCCGCAGATCGGCGCGTCCCTTGCCGAAAGAGAAAAAATGCACGGGAAGCGCGCGGTTGAAGTGCACGCCGGCCTCCAGCATGCGCGAAGGCCAGGCCGAGTGCAGAAACTCGTAGCTGCCGACGTCGTCGACCAAAATGCGGCAGACGACTCCTCGTTTGGCTGCTTCAATGACGGCAGTGGCCATGCGGTCGCAGTAGCCTCCGAGGCTCCAGATGTAGAACTCCATTGAAACAGACTTCTTGGCCCTTCTGACGTCTTCGAGCATGCGCTCGAGCGCGTGCATGGAGTCGCCGATCAATTCAAGCTTTGAGCCCGTCGTCATCGGCAGGTCGCCAAGCTTTTGCGCAAGCTCCACGAGACCTTTGTGCCGCATGGAGGAGGGGAGTTTGCCTGCCTGCGGGTCGTCGGCGTGCATTTTCTCCCACTGATTGAGGATGTGCTTGAGCTTGTAGGCGCGCCAGCGGCCGATCGGGCGCTCGCCGAATAAAATATAAAGCAGGAATCCGACGAAGGGCAGCGCCAAGGTGAGCATGATCCAGGCAAAGGAGCTGCCCGGCGGATGGCGCGTCATGATGACGCGCAAAACAACCGCAAGACCTAAACAAATCTGCACGGTAAGGGCGCCCGCGCCCCAAACCGCAACCCAGAAGGCTTCATCAGCAAAAAGATCGGCAAACATGCTTTGACGACACCTATTTTGCGCACCGCTGCGCTTTTTCAGAGAGCTCTTCCCAGCGGGCGTAGGCCTCTTCAATCAGGCTCGGAAGTTCTTGCGAGCGCTTGGTGTCGGACTGCTGTTCGGCAATGTCGCGCTTGAAGTAGTCGGGCTCGCTCATGCGCAGCATCAGAGCGTTTTGCTCGGCTTCGAGCGCTTCAATTCTCGCGGGCAGCTCTTCGAGCTCTTTGTTTTCTTTGTAGCTCATGCGCAGCTGCTCGCGTCGAGCAGGACGCGCGGCATGAGCGGCGGCTTTTTCTTTTGCGGGCTTGGCTGCCGCCGCAGGCTCGGGCAGCGGCGGACGCTGCCGCACCCAGTCTTCGTAGCCGCCTACAAACTCCATCCAGCGTCCGTCAGGACGAGCCCAGTTGACGGGAGCAAGCACCTGCGTGACGACATCGTCAAGAAACCGCCGGTCATGGCTGACCAGAATAATGGTGCCGGGGTAGTTTTCCAGCGTTTCTTCCAACAGCTCCAGAGAGTCGATGTCCAGGTCGTTTGTGGGCTCGTCGAGCACCAAGAGGTTTGCCGGCAGCGCAAAAAGGCGCGCGAGCAAAAGGCGGTTTCTTTCTCCGCCCGAGAGATTGGCCACAGGGACTTCGGCGCGGTGCGGAGCAAACAGAAAGTCGCTCAGATAGCTCATGATGTGTTTTCGGACGCCGGCAATTTCCACCCATTCGCTGCCCGGGCTGATGGTTTCGGCTACGGTTTTCGCATCGTCGAGCTGCTCGCGCAGCTGATCGAAGTAGGCGATTTTGAGATTGGTGCCGAGCTTGACGGTGCCTTCATCCGGAGCAAGTGCGCCCAGAAGCAGCTTGATGAGCGTTGATTTTCCTGCCCCGTTGGGGCCGACAAGGCCCAGCTTGTCGCCGCGCATGAGCTTGAAGTTGAGTCCTTTGACGATTGTGCGCTCTGCAAAAGACTTTCCCAGATTGACGGCTTCGGCCACGATTTTGCCGCTTTTTTCTCCGGCATCGATCGAGAGATTGATTTGGCCGATGCGCTCGCGTCTGGCAGCGCGTTCGCGCCGCAATGCTTCCAGCCGCCTGACGCGGCCTTCATTGCGGGTGCGGCGCGCCTCAATGCCCTTTCGGATCCACACCTCTTCCTGAGCCCAGAATTTGTCAAACCGCGCCCTCTGAAGGTCTTCGGCGGCAAGCTCCTCGGCCTTGCGCGCTTCATAGGCGGCAAAGTTGCCTGGGTAGCTGCGCAGGATGCCGCGATCGAGTTCAATGATGCGCGTGGCCACTGAATCGAGAAAGGCTCGGTCGTGCGTGATCACCATCAGCGTGCGGCCATTTTTAAATTCTCCCTTGAGAATTTCTTCGAGGGCGAGAATCGTGTCGACGTCAAGATGGTTGGTGGGTTCATCGAGCAGCAGCACGTCGGGCTTCAAGCTCAGCGCCAGAGCAAGCGCCGCGCGCTTTTTCTCGCCTCCAGAGGCTTGTTCGGGCGAGACGTCGTCGGCAAGGCTCAGCTTGTGCAGATATTCGTCAAGGCGCGCTAAAGCCGTCCACTTGTCGCGTTCGTCGGGAATGTCCTCAAGGCGGCCTCGCGCGATGAGCGACTCTTTGAGGGTCGGCGCCGCAGGCAGAAAAGGTTCTTGCTCAACGTAGATGCGCCGCAGGCCGTCTTGCAGCCGAATTTCTCCGGCGTCGAGCTTTTCGGCGCCGGCGAGCACCTTGAGCAGCGAGCTTTTGCCCGTGCCGTTGCGCCCGATTAATCCGACGCGTTCGCCGGCTTCAAGCGACATGTCTGCATGATCTAAAAGCGGCAGGTCGCCCCAGGCGAGTTCAGCCTGCATCAGCGTAATAATGGCCATGTTTTTTTACTGAGCGGGTTGGGTGGCGTTCAATTCCGACAAAGGAGCAGGTGCAGACAAAGAGTCTGGAGCTAAAGAGTCTGGAGCTGCCGGCAGGGCGTCGGGGAGGTCCGCGCCGTCCTCAGAGCCGTCAGAGAAGTTGTAGCTGTCGATTTCGTCGAAGTTGCCCGCGGCGTCGTCTTCATCAATGAGCGTGCCTGCCTTCTGGGCTGCGTTCTGGGCCTCGCGCTGCAGTCTTTCAAGCGAGCGGGCCTGAGCGCGCATGCGGCGCGAGTTCGTCTTCAGAGTCTCGTAGTCGATCACTGCCTCCTCATCCATGACGTGCACCTCGCCGCCGAAAATCATGGCCGTCTGTCCGCGGCGTTCAGCCTTAGGGGAAATCGTGAGGTTGTAGGCCACGGTGCCGAGCAGGCCGGTGAAGCTGGCCGAATTGGTTCCTCGAGCAATGGCCGTGGCGGCGGCAAAAGCATCGGCGCCAAGGGCAAAAAGGCGCGCCTGAACCGTCGACTGCGGAGCCGGTACGCGGTACATGTCTTCAAACTCTGCGGCATCGAAATTGAGCACGAGAGGACTTTCGACAAGCGCCACCTGCTGCAGGTCGTAGGTCATGGCCTTGGCCTGAGGATCAGTTTTTGGATCGCCCGGGTTGATCATCGGCGTGCCCCAGACGCGGCTGCGCATGGGCAGGCGGCTGCGCACAAGCGAAGCCGTCTTGGCATCCATGGCAAGGAAAACCGCGTGATAGGGCGGTTCTGCCAAAGCGGCGCGGGCGCGCTTGGCGGCTTTAAGCCGGCGGATGCGGATCTGCTGCTGGCGCCAGCCCACAGGATCGGCCTCGCGGTCGATGAGCGTTTCATTGAATTCGCTGGAACTGAGGCGTTCGACGGCAAGATCAAAAAACTTGCTTACGCGCTGAAACTGACTTAAGTCCACAGTGAGGCGGTCCGGAGCAAAGCCAGCGGCAACGAGCTGCCGCTCGAAGGCGGCCGAAACGCGCTTTTCAAGGGGCGTGTCGTGATCAAGGAGCAGCACTTTGGGCCGCTCGCCCTGCTCGGTTGCCGGCGGCAGCGCCGCAAGTCCGAGCTGCGCCACGCGCGCGGCATCGTCTTCCATCGACAATCCGAGCATGAGCATGCCGCGGGGAAATTCAATGGGCTCGTAGCGCACGGTGCTCACGGCAAGCTCTTCAGCAAAGACAAGTCCGGGCACTGTCGAGCGCGACGTGATGCCGCCTTGCTGGGCTTGCGTTTGCTCGGGGGCGTCGCTGAGCATGGCGTTGGTTTCGGCAATGACAAGCTCGCGGATGTGCTGCTCGGCGGCGCGCTTTTCTTCGAGTTCGGCGCGGCTCTTGGCGATTTCTTCGGGCGTGAGCGCAACGGCCGTGTCCATATCGACTTGATTGAGCGTGACCACAGGCAGCGGCGTGTAGGCAAGAGAGGCGATCTCAGCAACTTTGCTGCGGTCAAGCGGGCCGATGGCGGCCATGGCGCCGGCCAAGGCCGCGCGCTTGAGCTGACTGGCTACCGGCTCGTCGGCGCCGGGCCGCACCAGGAGAACTTCGATGGGATCGGCTGATGCATAATTGGCCGCAAGCACGCCTTGGAGAATTTCCTGCGAGGGCGCCTCAAACGGCGAGTCGGCAGCAGGCAGCAAAAAGGCGATTCTCACAGGCGCCGCCCGGCCGGTCAAAAGCGCGGCAAGCGGATCGGCACTGGTGCCGGGCAAGGGGGCAGGCAGCGTGCCCGCGGCATTGTCGCTAGGGGCTTGTGCGGCAGGCGGCTGCTGTGGGCTCAGATCAGCAGCGGCCGGCGCTTGTACTTGTGCCTGTGCTTGTTTCGGGGGCTGCTCGGCGTCATCTGGCAGCGTCTTCGGAGCAGCACTGAAAGTTCTCGGCTCGGCAGGTTCTGCCGCCGCATCATGTGCGGGCATGGGAGAGCTTGAAGGCAAGGAATCGGCCGCAGGGTGCGAATCGACGGGCGCCGCTCCCGGGGCCGTGATGACGGGAACTGTCTCGGCCGGCATGGGCGCAGATAAAGTAAACTCCTCGGGCTTGACAGCCGCAGCGCTGTCGGGGGTTTGCGCGATCACAAACGCCGGCGTGCCGGCAAAGGCTGCACAGAGCAGACCAGCAATGAAGGAACGATGGAACATGCAATCCACTTCAAGTCAAAATCGGGAAGATGCAGAGGCTTTTGAGCCGAAGTCTAAAGGGTTTCGGTTCGCTGAGAACGCCCTGATGCAGTGCGCCATGCTCGCGCAGCAGTCTTTTGCAGGCTCAACGCTCTACATTGTAGGGCTTCCCATTGGCAATGTTGCAGATATTACCCTGCGCGCGCTCTGGCTTCTTGATGTCTGCGACGTGATCGCCTGCGAAGACACGCGCCAGACGAGAAAGCTGCTGGATCGCTACGGCATCAGCACGCCGACGATGAGCGTGCACGAACACAACGAGCATGCGGCTGCGCAAAAGCTCATTGATGTTTTGGCGCAGGGCAAGCGCGTGGCGCTTGTCACCGATGCCGGCACGCCGGCGGTAAGCGATCCGGGAGCGAAGGCCGTGAAGCTTGTGCGGGAGGCGGGCTTTTCCGTGAGTCCCGTGCCTGGCCCCAGCGCCGTGATCGCGGCCTTGAGCGCGAGCGGTCTGCAGTCCTACAGCTTTGCTTTTGCGGGATTCGTGCCGCCCAATGCCAAGGCAAGACGCGAGGCGCTCAAAAAACTTGCTTCGCGCGACGAAGCCTTTGTACTTTATGAGGCGCCGCACCGGCTGCGGGAGCTTCTGCTTGACTTGGCGCAGGCTCTTGATGATCAGCGGCTGGTGGTTGTTGCCCGCGAGCTGACCAAGAAGTTTGAGACCTTCAGCGCCATGCCCGCAGGCGAGCTTGCTCAGTGGGCGCAAAATCACGAGCCCCGCGGGGAATATGTGATTGCCGTGGACATGCGTCAGGGCAAGGACATCGCGCTGAGCGAGCGCGACCGCGCCTGGCTCGACGTGCTTGCCAAGGAGCTGCCTCCGTCGCGGGCGGCGGCAGCCGCTGCCCGCGTGACTGGCCTCAAGCGCGATGAGATCTATCGCCTTCTCAACAGCGGCGAGGCTTGATCAGAGACCGAGTTCTTTGGCGCGGGGCTTTTCTCCTCGCCCGGACATGACGGCATCAAAAACCGAGTTGGGAAGCACCCGCAGGAGCTTTGCCACCAGTCCCATCTGCCAGGGAATGGTGCGGTAGGACGCTTGCGCGAGGATGGCCTTGACCGCGCGGCGGGCAAATTCATCGGCTTCAAGAATAAAGGGCATCTTGTAGGGATTTTTAGCCGTAAGAGGCGTGCGCACGAAGCCCGGCGAAATCGTCGTGACTTTGATGCCGTACTTGCGGACGTCGTTGCGCAGGCTCTCGAGGTAGCTGATGGCGGCAGCCTTGCTCGAGCAATACGCTTCGCTGCCGGGCAGCCCGCGGATGCCCGCCACGGACGCCGTTCCTACGAAGTGACCTCCCCCGCGACGGCGCATCGGCTCGATGAACGGGTGGAAGGTGGCGGCCATGGCAAAGACGTTTGTGCTGTAGACGCGCTCCATCACATCGAGGTCTTCCTCAAATTCGGTCTTTACGCCGATCGAAATGCCCGCGTTGGCAATGACGATGTCGGTGGGGGCGGCGCCGTCAAAGTCGCGTGCGGCCTCAAACAGGGCCTTGCGGTCCGTGACGTCGAGCGCATACGTGCGGTGACGCTCGGGCGTGCGCAACGTCGCGGCAAAGTCTTCGAGCTTTTGAGCATTTCGACCCACAAGGCCAAGCTCGGCTCCCATTGCATCAAACTGACGAGCCATGGCGGCCCCGATGCCGCTTGAGGCTCCGGTAAGAAAGATTCGCATATGTCGAAGAGTCAGTGTGGTTGCAGGAGAAAAAAATTATTTCTCTTTTCGGATCATCTCAATGAGCCGCAGCGTCATGTCGACGGCGCCCTGACGCGTGCCTACAAGGTGCGGGGCGGTGATGTAGCGGCCGGCAATGCCGATGGATGGCGTGGAGTCGACGCCGTAGTACTTCCAGGTGCGCGTGGCCTGACGGGTCTGCGAAACCACCGAGAAGCTCTTGATCATTTTCTGCCAGTCCTCGACTTTGATGCCGTGCTTGCTCATCCACTGGGCAATGTCGTTTTCGATGGCTTCGACCGTGGACCAGTTGTTGTGCTGTTCACGGATCACCCAGTCCCAGAAGGGCATGTGAACGGCCTCCAGGCGGCCCATCGCCGAAAGGCTGAAATAGGTGCGCGTGAAGATTTCCAAATCAGAATTCCAGGCAACGGGCGAGGGGACGTACTTCACGTCGGGCATCTGCTTGAGCTCGGCGGCAAGCTTTTCCATCATCGGTGCAAACGTCAGGCAGTGCGGGCAGGTGTAGGCAAAAAAGTCGTGCACGATGATGGGCCGCTTGGGATATTCAACCGGCGGGCGCACGATGATGTATTCCTTGCCCGCGACAGGGGCGGCTGCGGCTGCATTGGCCGCGAAAAGAGCAGGAGCGCTCAGCGTGCAGCCGGCAGCTGCGGCCGTCTTCAGAAGGTGACGTCTGGAAATCATGGTTGGCCTTTTTTGAATGCGTATTGAAAAAAATTAGTTGCGCTGGTGAATCACAGTGCCTTGAATGCCGTTGTCGGCGAGGCTTTGGCGGATTTCTTCAGCGTTCTCGGTGGTGTCAAAGGGACCGATGCGCACGCGGTAGACGCGTTTGCCGGCCTTGGAGGCCGAGCTGATCTGTGCATCAAGTCCGATGAAGGCGATGCTCGCACGCATGGACTCGGCTTCATCGTTGGTTGCAAACTCTCCGGCCTGCACCCAGAAGCGTTCGGTGTTGATCACCTCGGCATTGTCCTGGGCTCCTGCGGCATTGACGGTAGCCACGCCCTGACGCTGCTCTTCACCTTGACCTGCGGCGTAGAGCTTTTCGTTGGGGTCTATGCTTTTGCCGTCCAGGAGCCGCTCGTCGACGGTCGAATTCACCTGCTGCACCTTGGAGACAAACGGAATGGGGGCGTTGTTGACCCAGATGAAGACGCCGGCGGTGATGATCAGCGAGACGACCACGCCTGCAGCAAAGGACCAGAAAATCGCCGTTTTGCTCGTTCTTGCCATAAGTGGCTCCTAACTCCCAGAAATTACATGTGTTCGGGCGCGCTGATGCCGAGCACATCGAGGCCGTTTTTGAGCACCTGACGGGCGGCCATCAGCAGAGCAAGACGCGCCGTGCGCAGCTGCGCATCTTCAACGAGCACGCGCTCGGCGTTGTAGAACGCATGAAAGTCCGCAGCCAGGTCTTTGAGATAGACGCAGATCAGGTGCGGCGCAAGGTCGCGGGCGGCAACGGCAAGCGTCTGACCGTACTGTCCCAATCGGGAAGCCAGTGCCGAGGCCTGAGCGCCGTCGAGAACGGAAAGGTCGGCGCGGGCGGCTTCTTCGCGGGAAGGAACGGCATAGCCTTTTTCCGCAGCCTGCTTTAAAACCGAGCAGATGCGGGCATGTGCGTACTGCAGGTAGTAGACGGGGTTTTCATCGCTCTTGGCGCGCGCAAGGTTGACGTCGAAGGCAAACTCGGCGTCAGATTTGCGGGAAACAAGGAAAAAGCGAGCAGCGTCGCGGCCCACCCATTCAACGAGGTCGCGCAGCGTGACGTATGTGCCTGCACGCTTGCTCATCTTCACTTCCTCGTTGTCCATGATGACCTTGAGCATCTTGTGCAGAAGGTACTCAGGGAACGTCTTCGGAATGGTGATCCCCAGCGAGGAAGCCGCGGCCTGAAGGCCGATGCGCACGCGCGCCACGGTGCCGTGGTGGTCGGATCCCTGAATGTTGATGGCTCGGTCGAAGCCTCGCTCGAACTTGGCAAGGTGATAGGCCACATCGGGGACAAAGTACGTGTAGTAGCCGTCTTGCTTTCTCATCACGCGGTCTTTGTCGTCCTTGAAGTCTTTGAAGGCCTCATCGGTCGTGCGCAGCCACAGCGCGCCGTCGGCCTCGTAGGTGTGGCCGGACTTGATGATGGCCTCGACGGCGTTTTGCACGCGGCCGCTGGTATAAAGGGAGCTTTCCAGATAGAAATTGTCGAAGGCAACGCCCAGAAGCCGCAGATCGGCGTCCTGCTCGTTGCGCAGGTAGGCAACCGAGTAGCGGCGAATGCCTTCAAGATCTTCCGTGTCGCCCGAGGGCGCAATGACTTCACCGGCGGTGGTCGTCACGGGCTTCTTGTCGAGATAGTCGCGGGCAATGTCATTGATGTAAAGCCCCTGATAGCCTTTTTCCGGGAATGCTTCAGGACCCTGCAGTCCCAGCATTTCCTTGGCGCGGGCCTGCACGGAGATGGTGAGGTTGTGAATCTGCACGCCGGCGTCGTTGTAGTAGAACTCGCGAAGCACTTTGTAGCCCTGAGTGTGCATCACGCGCGAGAGCACGTCGCCCAAAGCACCCTGACGGGCGTGGCCCAGGTGCAGGGGGCCGGTGGGATTGGCTGAAACATATTCGAGCAAAACGCTCTTGCCTGCAAATTCGCTGCTCGAACCGAAGCTTTCTGCCTTTTCGAGTACGTCGCGAACAACGCTGAATTTGGCGGCCTGATTAAAGCGCATGTTGATGAAGCCGGGGCCGGCAATTTCGATGTCCGACAAGAGCGCGCCGAAGGCGGCGTCAGCCTTCATGGCGGCCACGAGTTCTTCGGCGATCTGACGAGGATTTTTCTTGAGCGTGCGGGCCAGCTGCATGGCGACGTTGGTGGCAAGATCGCCGTGTTCGGCCGACTTGGGGCGTTCCAGACGAACGGACGTTTCTTGTGCGCCGAGCGCAGCAGCTGCGCGGCCGATAAGCTCAACGAGGGACTGTTTCTGATCTTCGATCATGACGATTTAAAAACAAATTAATTTTTGGTTGTCATGCAAAAGCGCGCCGGCTCTTTTGCACGAGGAATTCATTCAAGCAGCTTGCAGACGATAGCAAAAGCTCTGCCTGCGGCGAAAGCCCCGATTTGCCAAAATCGTTAGAAATTTTGGCAAGGCGGGGCTGTGAAAAAAGACAAGCGCAAAGAAACAAGACTGCTGCGCAGCAGACTGGTGCTCGGCGCGCCAGTGAAGTTTAGCCCAAGCGCTTGTCGCGCTCGATTTGTGCGTAGGCCGAATGATTGTGAATCGATTCGAAGTTCTCGGCCTCTGTGTGATAGGCCAGAACGCGCGGCTCGGCATTGAGCTGCTTGGCGGTGTCGCGCACGATGTCTTCGACAAACTTCGGGTGATCGTAAGCGTACTCCGTAACGTATTTTTCGTCGTTTCGCTTCAGGCGGCTCCACAGTTCGCACGAAGCGGACGTCTCGGCAATGCGGATTTGCTCTTCGAGCGGCATGTGCGAGGCGAGCTCGACGGAAATCATGATGCGCGAGCGCTGATTGTGCGCGCCGTAGTCGCTGATTTCGCGGCTGCACGGGCACAAGCTCGTGACGGGGGCGGTGATTTCCTGCAAAACGCGAGTTTTGCCTTTTTTGCGCTCGGCAACAAAACGCACCTTGTAGTTCATCAAGCTCTTGAGCTTGGAGACAGGACTCGATTTGGTGACGAAAAACGGGCAGCGAATGTCAATGTAGCCTTCTTCGGCGCCGAGCAGTTCAAGCATGCGTTCGAGCAGGCCGCGCATCATCTCGGAGGAAAGGGGCTGGGGATCGTCGGCAATGAGAGAAACAAAGCGCGACATGTGCGTGCCCTTTTTGTCGGCGGGCAGTCCCACGTACATGCTGACTTCGGCAATGGTCGGCTGCGGGCCGTTGATGCTGGCAATGGTCAGCGGGACGGTCAGATCACGCACGCCGACACGGTCAATGGGGATGTTGCGTCCGTCGGCGAGACTTTGAATGTCGGGCAGACTGGAAAACTTCTGATCCATAAAACAATGCAAAAGATCCGGCTTTGACGGCGGCATGTCCGCAAATGGCGAAGAGAACCGGCCGGGCAGTGTGAATAAAAGACCGGTCCGAGAAGAAGGCACAGCGGCGCAAAGCGCGGAACGTACAAAAAATTAATATGAGTCCGAAATGATAACGAATTTAAGACGACGCAAGGGGATCGGCACCGGGCAAAAGCGCTCAAGAACTGAAAAAACCGCAATTTTTGCCGCCCGGAGCTTTTGGAAAGATTCCTTAACAAGCCTCAGCGTTTGTTTGCATTTGCTTGTCGGCGCACCTGATAGACTTTCTCAAATACAGCTCAGCCGGTCGTCGGCTGCGGCGGCTGGCTTTTTCGAAGAGAAGTTTTTTGAAGCAATGCTCTACATCAACGGACGCCCCATTCATCCGCTTATTTCGTTTCTCGTGTCGGTTGCGGCCGTCGCTGCCGTGATCGGGCTGGGAATTTTGCTGCTGCCGATCATCGGCGGCATCATGATCTTCGTGCTTTTCTGCGTGGCGGCCATTGCCGCCTACGGTTTGTACTACCGGTGGCGCTACGGCGATCCCTTCAAGAGGGCGCAGGAAGAAATGCTCAAGCGCATGCAGCAGGCGGCAGGCGGCTCTGCGGGCGGCAGACAGCAGACTGCCGCCCCTTCCGAGGAGCCTGAAGTGCGCAGAGGCGAGGCAAAAACCGGCATTCGCCGCACGACCATCATAGAGGATGCGGTTGTGGTGCAAGAGGTTCGCCGCCGAGGTCCAAATGACGCAAAAGAGCAAGGCTAGACCGGCGGAGCAGGCGAGCAGCGGCTCGCCCGTTCAGCTTGAGCTTTTTGAAAGCAAGCCGGCACAAGACGAGAGCCCGTTGCCTGACGCAGATGAACCTTTTGAGCTCACGCCCTTAAGTGAATTCGACGGCACGGCAATGAAGTTGGGCCGGCATCGGCTCGAGACGCTTGAGCTGGCCCGCGAACTCTACGCAAGAGGCGCCAGCTACAAGACGGTGGCCGCCTCGCTTCATGTTTCTGTTTATACGGCCCGGGACTGGATGCACCAGTTCAGAAATGGAACGTTTGATGAACTTCTCAATCCTCAGCTGTCGGCGCCGATGCGCTATGGCGAAGGCATCAAGCGGCGCGTGCTGCATCTGCGCGCGAAAGAAGGTCTGTCCTACAACAAGATCGTCGCCCTCACCGGCGTGAGCCGCGCCACTATCCGCAAATGGCTTGCAAACGCTTCGGCCGGCTGCCCGCAGCTCGACAACAATGAAGAAAGCCGTCGTCAGGGCGACGGCCGAAGGCCTGCAGCGCCCGATGCAACGGATCTTTTGCAAGGATGAATTTTCCCCATGCCCAAGCCGCTGCCGTACCGGGAAAATTCAAGCCGATGTGCAGCAGCTTCCAGATGATTTCCAGGCTTTAAGAAAAGCTTAAGAAGCCTTAAAAACTTCGAAAAGAGAAAATTTTTGCGATTGATTCGAGTCAAGAGGGCTAACAGTCTTTACACATAAACTTCCTGCCTGTTGGCCGCCCGAAGAAAGCTTGTTCTGCCCGGCATGCCGCCGGTGCGGGCAAGGCTTTTCAAGCAAAAGCGCGAGCGATCATGCATCGTGCGAGCGCAAAGCAAGACGCTGGGCCGGCCCTGCCAGGAGAAAAAATGATGAAACCCTTGAATGCTCTGATCGTGACGGCTTTGCTGTCGCTTTCTTCGACTGTTGTCGGCGCAGCCGATCTTGCAGCCTTCCACTCAAAGATGGGCGGCTGCCAGTCCTGCCACGGCACCAACGCCGTCACCGCCGCCAATGTCCCCGATGATGAAATCGCCATCAACGGCAAGTGCATGAGCTGCCACGGCGACTACAAAAAGCTCGCCGACAAATCCAAGCACTTTGACCCGCACAACAGCCATCTGAGTGATCGCAGCCCCATCAACTGCACGGCTTGCCATACGGCTCACGCCAAACCCAAGCTCGTGTGCAACGACTGCCACACGTTTGATCTCAAGATGCCCTTTGCCGATGCGCCCGAAGCGGCCAAGTGGGATGCCGGAATCGACGACAAGGCAGTGGCGGCGGCTGAAGCTGCAGCCCCCCGCGAGACGGTCGACGTGCTCGTGATCGGCGCTGGTTCCTCTGGTCTGAATGCTGCCATTGCCGCCAAGCGTGCCGGCGCCAAGGTGGTGCTGCTTGAGAAGCACTCCTTTGCGGGCGGCAACTCCATGCTCGCTGCCGGCGGCTACAACGCTGTGGGCACGCCCCAGCAGGCCAAGAAGGGCATCAAGGACAATGTGGATCTCTACGTCAAGGACACCATGAAGGGCGGCCGCGGCAAGAATGATCCGGCGCTCGTCAGAATTTTGGCCGAAGAAAGCGCTGCCGGCGTCAAGTGGCTTGAAGACATGGGAGCGGACCTCTCCGACGTCAAGCGCTCGGGCGGCGCAACGGTTGACCGCACGCATCGTCCCCACGGCGGCATGAGCGTAGGGCCGCACATCGTCGACGTGCTGCGCGCTCAGGCCACCAAGGAAGGCGTCGGCGCCCGCGTCAACTCGCGCGCTGTGAAGCTTCTGCTTGACAAGGACTACAAGATTGCCGGCGCCATCGTGCACGGCAAGCACTCGGGCTACTACAAGATTGCCGCCAAGGCGGTGGTTCTTGCCACCGGCGGCTATGGCCAGAACAAGGAAATGATTGCCGTCTATCGTCCGACCTTCAAGGACATGACGAGCTCGAACAATGTCACGAGCACGGGCGACGGCATCAAGATGGCGCTCAACATCGGCGCGAGCATGACCGACATCGACTGGGTGCAGGCGCATCCGACCGTGGGTCTTGACAGCCGCATTCTCATCAGCGAGACCGTGCGCGGCGTCGGCGCCATCATGGTCAACGTCAAGGGCGCCCGCTTTGTCAATGAGCTCACCACGCGCGACCGTGCCAGCGACGCCATTTTGCATCAGCCCGAAAGAAGAGCATGGCTCGTCTTTGACAACGATCTGTACAAGTCGGCCAAGATGGTGCGCGGCTATGATCACTTGGGCATGCTCAAGAAGGCCGATACGGTAGCCGAGCTTGCCAAGCTCTGCGGCATGGATGCCAAGACGCTCGAAGAGACCGTCAAGAGCTACAACAAGTTCAAGAAGGCTGGCAAGGACGAAGCCTTTGGTCGTCCCGACATGCCGCTTGGCGTAGAAAAGGCGCCGTTTTATGCAGTGGCTGTCGCCCCTGGCATCCATCACACGATGGGCGGCGTGGCCATCACGACCGAAAGCGAAGTTCTCGACATCCAGAGTCGTCCGATCCCCGGTCTGTATGCTGCCGGTGAGGTGACGGGCGGCGTGCACGGCTTCAACCGTCTGGGCGGAAACGCCATTGCCGATACGGTGGTTTTCGGCCGCCGCAGCGGCGAACATGCTGCCAAGTACGCTCTGGGCAAGAAATAAGCCCAGGCTGAAAAGTACAAACTTCCCCGTCTCTTCAGAAGAAGCGGCGGGGAGGCAAAAAGCAGCTCCGAGTCTTGGCTCTGGCTTTGCGGCCGGGGCCTTTTTCTTTAGAGTTAATTGACGTCGACGTGCCTGATCCCGCACTCCTTGAAAAAGAGTTCCCGCAGCGGACGGGCGTGATCGGGCTTGTAGATGACGTAGATGCGTCGTGCGGCCTGTGCAGCGCCAGCTTCGTGATGATCCGGGTTGACGTCTTTTCTGAGCTCAACCAAGTCGCCGCGCAGAATTTCTTCCTTGACCGACAGATAAGGAAGCACGGCGACGCCGAGCCCTGTGGCGACCGCGCGCTTGATGGCACCCATCATGTTCATCGTGATCATGTTCGAGACGGCAATCCCCTGACTCTGCAGCCAGCGCAGCGCGGCGTTGCGCACAGTGTCTTCCTGATCCATCACCCAAGTGGCCAGACTGAAGTCTTCTTCGGTCGCATCCATGGCAATGAGCGGGCTCGAAGGACTCGCGACAAGAACAAAGTCGTCGCGAAAGCAGGCAAAGAATTCAAGCGAAGCGTCAAGCGGAGGGCGGCTGATGAAGCCGACGTCAAAGCGGTTTTCCAAGACGCCGGACTCAATGACGTCATTGTCCTCAATAAAAAGCGAAGGGTCGACAGCCGGGAACTTCTGCTTGAACGCGGGAAGCCGGCGCGAGAGAATGTATATGCCGCTGGCTCGGTTGGCGCCGACAACGAGCGAACCGGCCAGGCCAGCCTTTTGCGCCGCGAAGATTTCTTCAATTTCCTCGGCTTTTTTGACGACGAGCGTGGCGTGAGGCAAAAGGCTCAGGGCCGCGGCGCTTGGGACGAGCCCGGCGGCAGAACGGGTAAAAAGTTTGGTGTTGAGCGCTTTTTCAAGCTCTTTAAGCGCCTGACTGGCGGCGCTGGCCGTCACGCACAGCTTGGCGGCGGCTTTGGAGAGATTCTGCTGGCTGCAGACGCACAGAAAAACCTGCAGTTGTCTTAGCGTAATGCGCATGGGGAAAAAGAGGCTGTGTTTTTTATGATTCTAAAGTCAGCCGAAGAAAATCGCCCGAAGCTGCGCACAAAGAAAAATAGGCGGGCCGCGCGATCAAAAACAAATGCAGCATTGAGCGCTCAACGGCAAAACGGAAGTCGGCGCAGGGATAGGCGAAACCCGCGCATTCTTCTCGAGACCCGATAAAGCAAGAGAAACAAGCGGCAAAGAGACGAACAAACCAAGGGTAAACCCTTTGGAGATAAAAATTCATTTGATTTTTATCAAGCCTCTACTCCCTTTTGCTTAATCGTGCGCCTAGTCAAGGTACTTAAGAATAACGAAAAATTTAGTGGGCTTTCAGACTAGCTTAACGTAACCTTACAGTACTCGCAGGACGCGGAGGATTCTTTGCGCCCTCGAGACTCTTTTTTTCTTATCCCGGGAAAAAAGAGCACAAATACTAGGAGATTGAGATGACAACAACAACTATCAAAACGGTGGCTAGCGCCCTGTTTTGCTCCGCTGCTTTGGTTGCCGTTGGTGCCCAGGCCGCTGATGCACCTGGTGTTGGCAACAAGAACCTCAACGCTTTGACGCAAAAGGTTCTGTCCAACCCGTCGACGACCGAAAAGGAAATGGGTGTTCGCACCCTGCAGGACTACATCGTCCAGGAAAAGGAACTTTTCGACTTCCTCTTTGAAAACCATCCCGTTTTCAAGTATGCGGAAGCCGGCCGCATCAAGGGTGTCTACAAGATTTCCACCCGCGGTTCTGAATTCCTCGGCGAAGGCAACGCTCAGGGCTACTCCAAGCTCGCCGGCGGCCGTCCGAAGGCATCGCAGTACCGTCTTGCAGCCAAGTCGATTCTCGACTATCCGAACCGCTTCGTCGGTCCGGAGCGCTGCGGCGAGTGCCACGCGATTCAGTACGAAAAGTGGAAGAGAAGCCGTCATGCACAGACGATCCGCTTCCCGGGCGAACACCCCGAAGTCGACAACGATCTGAAGAAGAAGCTCTACAACTCTCAGGCTTCCATTCTTCCTGACGGCATCACGCCCGACGTGATCTACGCCACGGTCGGCACGCCGCGCACGAAGTACGGCTACATCGACGCCTGGCTGGTTCGCGGCGCCTATCACATCCGTGATGGTCTGCTTCGCGACGGCACGGGCACTCTCGTTGCCGGCGGCAACCAGTTCTCCCGCGGCTGGGCTCAGTGGCTCACCCCCGAGCGCGCCAAGGAAATCCAGAAGGTGATTCCGGACTTCCCGACCGACATGAAGGCCATGGGCGGTTCTGCTTCGCACCAGTGGGGCATGACCTCTTACGGTTCCTCCTATGAGAAGGAATTCCTCTTCCAGCCCGCAAGCTCGTACTGCGAAGTCTGCCACGCCTTCAAGTTTGACTTTAAGGACAAGAAGGAATTCTTCGCTGCTTTGGGCAATCCGAAGGAACTGCAGAAGCACACCATTTCCCGCGGCATCGCCTGCGAGGAATGCCATGGTGCCGGCGGCCACTTGATCGGTGCTGAAAGCAACGGCTTCCAGACCAACTGCGAACGCTGCCATCAGCGCTCGAACTTCGTCGAATCCGACCTGAAGAACCCGGCTGCCGACGGCAAGCTTGAAAAGGGCTTCAACGTCAAGACGAAGTCTTCTTGCCCGTCGTGCGGTACCGAAGGCTCGCAGCTCATGATGTCCAAGCACTATGAAAAGGGCATGCGCTGCGTCACCTGCCACGATCCGCATGAAGTCACCTCCAACGACTGGAAGGACTACTACACCAAGCCCGCTATTCGTCAGACCTGCCAGGACTGCCACGAAACTCAGGCTGATGTGATGGCCCAGACCAAGACCCACGTCGACATGGACTGCATCGACTGCCACATGCCGTTTACGATGAGCTGCGAAAACTTCACGGCCATCCAGCGTCCTGACATGGCAGGCTTTGACGCCGTTCGCCGTTCTCACCTCTGGCAGATCAAGGTTGATCCGACCGCCAAGATGATGAACCCGGGTGAAGGCCAGTCGCGTGCCTCCAACTCCAAGGGCTGGCATATCGCTCGTGACGACGAAGGTCACGGCTATCTCGACCTGATGTGGTCTTGCGCTCGTACGGCCAATGCCGAACAGGGCGTCATGAACAACAAGGGCTGCCACAGCGCCTTCCTGTCTGAGCTCGAAAAGGGCCTGCAGTACACCGATCAGAAGCAGATCTACGACGAAGTCATGAAGTGGCAGAATCCTGTTAAGGATGCCTACAAGACCGCCGTTGCTGCTCAGGAACGCATCGAGAAGCTGCTCGAAGTTACCAAGGTGCCGACAGAGGCCAAGACTCAGATCCTGATGCTCATTGACAAGTCCAAGGACATCACGACTCAGATCGAGAAGGACGGCTCCTACGGCGTTCACGCTCCCTCTTATCTCAAGACCCGCGCAGAGACGGCAAATGCCTATCTGACGCAGGCTCAGGCGATCCTCGACAAGGGTGATTTCCCCCTCGTTGAGGCTAAGAAAGAAGCCAAGTAATCGGTAACTTCTAAACCAAGTCAGCTCATTCCCCTCGTGTGAAGGGGGCTCGGAAGAAACAATTCCGGGCCCCCGGACACAGAAAAAGGAAGGAGCAGACCAACCAAGTCAAAGGAATCATGAAAACGTTTTTGACAGGGCTGGCGGCATGCGCCGCACTTGCGCTTCCTCTGTCGGCATTTGCCGGCGGTGATGCGCCGATCGAAGCGGCTCCGGCTTATGAACGCGCGATTCACAAGATCTCGATTTATGAGGCCGAGGAACTGCTCGGGCAGCCCGAGGTGACGTTCTACGATGTCAACACGCTGGAGATTTGGGCCGACGGGTACATCCCGGGCGCTATTTTCTTCAATGTGGGCAATTGGCACCGACTTCTTCCCGAAGACAAGAATGCGCCTCTCGTGTTTTACTGCGCCAACCGTTTGTGCAGCTCCAGCGAAATCGCAGCCTATGAGGTGATGAAGCTTGGCTACACCAACGTCATGCAGATGCCCGACGGCATCTACGGCTGGAAGCTTTCCGGCCGCAAGTTCGAGCGCCCTTAAGAAAACGTTTGGCCGTCTCGTGCAGAGACGGTCCCTACTGGAAAATTGAGATACAAGTTTATGTTTGCCATGAAGAAAATCGTGCTGTTTGCCTCCGCTGCGCTCTGTGCGGGGTCTATGGCTTTTGCCGCTCCGCTTCAATCCCAGCAGGACAAGGAGTCCTACAGCATGGGGGCCTCAGTGGGCAACTACCTGTCCGATCAGATTTTCAAGCAGTCTGAGCTCGGTGCATCGATCAACATGGATCTCGTCGTTCAGGGCTTTGAAGAAGCTCTGCGCAACAAGAGCCAGCTCTCTGACGATGACGTGCTGAAGTTCCTCAACAGTCGTGCTGAGAAGCTCAACAAGCTCTATGACGCTCAAAAGAAGAAGATCGCTGCGGAAAATTCCGCCAAGGCGAAGGACTTCCTTGCCAAGAACGCCAAGAAAAAGGGCGTGAAGGTAACCAAGAGCGGCCTGCAGTATGAAGTTCTGAAGAAGGGCACCGGTGAAAAGCCCAAGACCGAGGACGTCGTCACGGTCGACTATGTCGGCACCCTCATTGACGGTACTGTGTTTGAAAGCACGTACGAAACGAAGGAACCGGCGCGCTTTGTTCTCATGACGGTGATTCCCGGCCTCGAAGAAGGCGTCCGCTTGATGGAGCAAGGATCGCGTTATCGCTTCACGATCCCTGCGAATCTTGCCTACGGTGCGGATGGCGCCGGACAGATTCCTCCCGAATCTGTGCTCATCTTCGAGCTTGAGTTGGTGAAGGTTGAGAAGGTCGGAGCTCATAAGAACTTCGGCGAAGCAAACTTAAAAGGCATGACCAATCCTCATCAGTGATGAGGAGCTCGAAGGCTCTTTAACAAAACGGTTGGCACCATGATTGGGTTGACGGCATCCATGGCCGCGTGCGGCATCGTTTTTCTTGCAGCGTTGGTGATTTATCACCGTACGCGCGCAAGTCTGGCCGCTGAAAAACTTCCCTTCATGGCGGGATTCGCAGCAGCGGTTCTGGTGCTGAGCGCGGCTTCCTACGCAGCGCTCGGGCGGTGGTCGGACTGGCAGGAGCAAAAGGTTGACCGCGAGGTCAATTATCTGCTTGCGGCCAAGGTCACCGAGGCGCAGCGGCGCGTGAAGAACGCCCCTGAGAACATCGCCGCCCAGATCGAATTGGCTGAAGCCTATCTCGAAGTAGGCCGCTATCAGGATGCCGCAGATGTGTTTGACGTATGTCTGACGCTTGGCGGCCCCAAGGCGGAAATCTACGCAAGGAAGGCTTTTGCGCTCTACTACAGAGACGGCCGAAAAATGACTGCCCAAGCCCGTGCTGCTGCCGATCAGGCATTGGCGCTGAACAAGCTTGACGTTCAGACGCGCATGCTCCTCGGACAGGATGCGTTTTTAAACGAACGCTATGCCGAGGCGATCCGACAGTGGCGGATGCTGCTGGATTCCGGAGCGGCTCCCGCTCAGGAAAGAGCACTTCGAAATGCTATTGCCAACGCCGAGTCAAGAGCTCGGAAGCAAGACTAATTGGCGGGTTTCGCTGCGAAAGCGACGAAATCTGTCCGTGGAGAAAATTGTGAGCGAAAGAATCGACAGGAGAAAATTTCTCGCAGGTGCCGGTGCCAGCTCACTGCTCGTTCTGCCCTTAGCTGGGTGCGGAACTGGCGGAAAATCTGGCGACGGCAAGCAGCCTCACTATGTGATGGTCTTTGACCAGAACAAGTGCGTCGGCTGCCGCGACTGCAGAGAGGCCTGCAATGAGACCAACAAGCTGCCCAAGGGCCGCTCGCGCCTCATTTTGGAACTTCAGGGCGACAAGGTCGAAGGCGAGCGCGGCTATGCTGCAAATCGCAAGTACGTTCGCGTTTCCTGCCAGCAGTGCAAGAACGCGCCGTGCGTGACTGTCTGCCCGACGGGCGCCGCTCATCGCGATCCGAAGACCGGCATCGTGACGATGGACGCTTCCAAGTGCGTCGGCTGCAAGTACTGCATCGTTGCCTGTCCCTATAACGCACGCTTTATCAATGAGGAAACCAAGGTTGCCGACAACTGCGACTTCTGCCTGCACAGCCGCCTGGAAAAGAACCAGCAGCCGGCCTGCGTGGAGAGCTGCAAGTATGACGCCCTTGTCTTCGGCGACATCAATGACCCGAAGTCGTACGTGAGCCGTCTGCTCGCTGTGAAGGATTCCGTGCGCATCCGCCCGGAACTCGGCACTGAGCCCTCGCTGCGCTACATCCCCATTGTGAAGAAAGGAGTGTAAAGATGGACATCGCCATGAACTTTACACTGGGTCTGACTGAGGGAATCAGCTGGCCGTGGCCGATCGCCGTCTACCTGTTTTTGGCAGGCATCTCGGGCGGTGCGGTGGCAGTGGCCATCATGATGAACCTCTATCGCAAGCAGACCGGGACCAATACGCCGCTCTTGAAGGCCGCGACGCTCATCGGCGCCGTGACCATTCTGCTCGGCATGGTCTGTCTGGTCCTTGACCTGACCAATCCGCTTTATTTCTGGCGCATTTTGGTCTTCTACAACCCGACTTCCGTCATGAGCTTGGGCGTGATGGCTCTGCTCTTTTACATCCCGCTCGTGTGCATCCTGATGCTCGTTGCCCTGCGCGACGAATTAAAGGACAGCCCTCTGGGATTCCTTGACGGGCTCGTCGGGTGGTTTGACTCGCATCGCTGCGGTCTGCAGTGGATCGTGCTTGTGCTCGCGCTCACCATCTGCGCGTACACGGGCTTCCTGATCTCTGCACTGATCCGCTTCCCGCTGATCAACCAGGCTGTGCTGCCGGCGCTGTTTGTGGCGTCGGGCTTGTCGGCCGGCGCTGCCGCCTCCAAGATGGTGGCCGCGGGCATGTTCGGCGAGAATCAGCATGGTGCGGATCTGAAGCTGCTGCACGGCGCCGAGTGGCCGATCATGGCCGCTGAAGCCTTGTGCATCTTCATGATCGCCGTCGCTTTGATCAGCGGCAATGCCGCGGCTCAGGCCGCTGCCGCCGCCTTTACGACGGGCGCCTGGGCGACCGAGTTCTGGATCGGCGTCGTGGGCATCGGCTTTATCGTGCCGATCCTGCTGTCGTGCGCCAAGAGCTCCGCAGCGTTCTATCTGTCCGGCCTCGCATCCGTGACCGGCATGATGTGCCTGCGTTTGTTCATCCTCTACGCTGGTCAGCTCTACAGCATCTGACCGTGCAAAAGATAGACTTCAGTCTGCGCATCCCTCTAACTCCCTTTGAGGGTGCGCAGCTGAGGTCTTTTCGTTTTTTTAGGCTTTTGCCTCCTTTTGCTTCAGGAGTTCTCTATGCTCAAGCGCGTTTGGGCGGCTTGTCTTGCCGCCGCATTTCTCATCCCGGCAGCCAGCGCTGCGGCGCCCGTGCTCACGCAAAAGGATCAGTGCGCCTCTTGTGAGATGTGGATCACCAAGTATCCGGGACCTAAGGGCGCGGTGCAATTAACCGACGGGACGGTGCTGAAGTACTGTTCGGCCAGAGGCGCAGCCTGCGGATGGACGAAAGCGCTCAAAGCCGGCAAGGCAAAATCCTTGTGGATGCATGACGCTTCAGCCAATGATTGGAAAAAACCGGCCGATGATGCCATGGTTGACGTCAAAGATGCGTGGTTTGTCTACGGCTCCAAGATGAAGGCCGTGATGGGACCTTCGCTTGCGCCATTTGCAGACAAGGCCAAGGCCGAAGCATTTCAAAAAGAGCACGGCGGCAAGATCTATCGCCTCAATGAGCTGACGGCCGAAGTGCTCGGCTGCGGAGCCAAGTATTAAAGGATTTGCCGCAAAAAAACGAGAAAGAGGGGGAGTCCATGCTGAAAAAAACGTTTTTTGCGGCTTTTTTGGCCGCGGCGCTGCTTGCGGGCTGCAGCGGCCAGCAAGCGCCGAAGACGCATCAGCCGGCTGCGATCGGAGCACATGACCGCTGCCATTTGTGCGGCATGGTGATCGTGCACTATGAAGGTCCCAAAGCGCAAATTTTCATCAAGGATGTTGAAGAGCCCTTGAAGTTCTGCTCAGGGCGCGATGCGTTTACGTTTGCGCTGCAGCCTGAAAATTCCCGCAGGCTTGAGGGCTTTTTCATACACGATTTGGCCAAAACCAACTGGAAAAAGCCTGACGACGCAGCTTTTGCCGATGCCAGAGCCATGCATTTTGTCTACGGGCACAAGATTGCCGGTGTGATGGGCAATGAACCGGCGGCATTTTCCGACAAAAAGGCGGCTGAAGCTTTTATGGCCAAAGAGGGCGGAGCGCTTTACGGCTACAGCGACGTCACGCTTGAACTGCTGGAGAAGTAGGGTGACTGTGCGCCGCATGGCTATCGGGCTGCTTGCGTTTTTTGTCTGGGCAGCGGCGGCATGCGCTTCCGAATGCCGGGTGCTGACGCCGGCTGACGACGTGGCGGGCATTGTGGAGGCGGCAAAGGCCGGAGACGTGATCGAGCTTTCTCCCGGGGTCTATCACACGCATTTGATTGTCCGCGCGGCCATTACGCTCAGAGGTCAGCCAGGGGCCGTGATAGACGCTGGAGGAAAAGGAAGCGGCATTACCGTGCGCATGCCCGAAGCGGTGGTCGAAAATCTCACGGTGCAAAACTACGGCGCCAACCTGTATGAGCGCGACGCCGGCGTGCGGGTAACCGACGGGGCCGATCAGGTCACGATTCGAGGCATGACTCTCAAAGGCCCCGGATTCGGCATTCGCGCTGATCGTCTGATGCGCATCGTCATCGAAAACAACACAATCGAGGGCAGGCGTCATATGCACGTGCTCGATCGCGGCGACGGCGTGTACCTCAACTACGTGCGCTATCCCAAGCTCACCGGCAACAGCGTGCGCAATGTTAGAGACGGCTTTTATTTTGAAAATGTAGACGGCAGCGTGAGCCGCGGGAATTTTTTTACCGGCGCGCAGTACGGCATTCACTGGATGTACACGCGAGACGACAGTGCGTTTGACAATGTGGCCGCAGGCGTCATCGGAGGCTTTGCGCTGATGAGCTCCAAGCGCATTCACTTTGAAAACAACACTTCCAAGCAAAGTGTCGAGTTCGGCATCCTGCTCAATGTGTGCGATCGCTGCACGGTCAAGGGCAACCGCGTCGAAGGCGTGCACAATCCCAGGGGACGCGCGGCGCTCGACAACGAAGGCAAGGGGCTTTTCATCTACGGCCCCGGCGAAAACACGGTCGTGCGCAATTGGTTTGAGGGCGGCGACATCGGCGTGGGCGTTGCTTTGGGCGGCGAAGGAAACGTCCTGACGGAAAACACCTTCATCAACAACAAAATTCAGGTGCGCTACGTCGGCCGCGCTCCGCTTGAGTGGAGTTATGAGGGCCGAGGGAATTTCTGGAGCACATTCATGGCCTGGGATTTTGACGGTAACGGCATTGCCGACAAGCCCTATCAGCCCAACGACAGTCTGGACCGCATTTTCTGGATTTATCCTGAGGCGCGGTTTTTGATGGATAGTCCCGTTGTGGCGCTTTTGCGCTGGCTTGCGCAGCAGTTTGAAATTGACCGCGGCAAGGGCGTCACGGACAGCTTCCCGCTGATGGCTCCCATTGACGTGCCGGGTGCGGCGCAGCGGTAGAAGGAACAAAAATGACCCATTCATCGACTTCGATCAGCTGCAGTCATCTGGTATTTAAGCGCGGCGCCCGAACGATTCTCAACGACATTTCCTTTGATTTGAAAAAGGGAGCGTTGACGGCGCTGATCGGGCACAACGGCGCGGGAAAATCGACGCTTCTGAAGCTCGTCCTGGGGCTGCTGGAGCCTTTTTCCGGCTCATTGACGGTGCTGGGCGCGGCCCCAGGCAGCAATCCCCTCAAGGTGGGCTATCTGCCGGAAAACGTGAGTTTTTACGATCAAATGACGGTCAGAGACCATCTTCGCTACTTTTCTGCGCTCAAATGCGTGAGCGAGCGCCGCGTTCAAGAGCTTGTCGAGCAGCTGGGCCTGACGGAGGTCATCGGACAAAAGCTCGGCCAGTGCTCAAAAGGGCAGCGCCAGAGGCTCGGACTTGCGCAGGCGCTTCTGACGAACCCCGAGCTGCTGATTCTCGATGAGCCCACCGTGGGACTGGATCCTGCAGCCTCTCTTTTGATGTACCGCGAGCTTTCAAGGCTTCGGGATGAGGGCTGCAGCGTGGTGGTCTGCACGCATGAGCTGGCGCTTGTTGAACATTATCTTGACAATGCGCTTGTGATTTCGCGCGGGCTTCTGGCCGGCGCCGGGACGCTCGACGAGCTGCGGGCGCAGGCAGGGCTTGCGGTGAGAATCACGCACATCGACACGGCAAAAATCAAGGCGCATGCCGAACTTTCAGCGCTGCTGCGCGGCGATGATCTGCTGGTGCGCGCCGAAGAGCTCGAAGCCGTGATTGAAAAGCTTACGCGCGAGTGCGGAATTTTTGATTTTGAGGTCAAAAAGGCTGATTTAAGTGAAATCTTCCGCTACTTTGTACTAAACGAAAAAGACCTCAGGGCGGAGACCCATTGACATGCGAGAAACGCTCATTGTTGCCCGCAAGGAATTTATGGATTGTTTAAGAAGCCGCTGGCTCATCTCGGGCAGTCTGCTCTTTGCCATTCTCTCGATTGCGGTTTTTTTCGGCACGGCGGCCATTGGAGGCTCGCTGCAGTTTCAGCCTTTGGCCACGGTCGTCAATTCTCTTTTGAGCCTGACGGTATTTCTGCTGCCGCTTTTGTCGCTGATGCTGTGCTACGACGCCTTTGTGGGCGAGGCCGAGTCTGGGACGCTGCTGCTGATGCTCACGTATCCGCTTTCTAGAACGCAGTGGCTTCTGGGCAAGGCGCTTGGGCAAGGCTCGGCGCTGGCTGTCGTCCTTGTGCTTGGCTTTGCCGCGCTGCCTGTGGTGCAGGCTTTTTTAGAAGTGCCTTATCCCATGGGAGAGCTTTTGACTGCGCTTGGAAAGCTTGCCGCAAGCGGCTGGCTGCTGGCGCTTGTCTTCATGCTGTTGGCCTACTGGGTGAGTTTGATTGTGCGGCATAAGGCGCAGGCGCTTGCCGCTTTGCTGGTGCTTTGGTTTGTGCTTGTGCTTGTCTACGATCTGGCTCTTTTGGTGGTGAGCGTAGCGGGAGCCGACGTGTTTGGCCGAAGCGTTCTTTCCGGCATGATGCTTGCCAATCCTGCAAGCGTATTTCGTTTGATCAATCAGATGGGAGCTGCCGATGCGGCGCTTGTGCGGCCTGAGGCGGCGGTGCTCGCAGGCATTCTCATCGGCTGGGTGCTGGTGCTTTTTTTCATTTGCCGTTGGGTTCTCTTAAGACGGCGCATGTAATGTGCTGGGACGATTCGTGCACGCTGAAAGCCGGCGTGCACATCAAACATTGATGAAAGGATTCATGTTTTGATTCCCGAACTTGGTCTTTTTCTGCTGGTTCTGGCCTCGATGACGGCTTTGCTCGGAGCGGCCGTCGTAGCCTGGGGACTGCGGCGCGCTGATGCTTATTTGACCGGACTGTGGCGGCCGACGGGGCTTTTTGCCGCTGCGGCTTTTCTGGCAAGCGCGGCGTGTCTTTGGAGCGCGTTTTTAAGCGACGATTTTTCCGTTGCCTACGTTGCCGACAACTCCAATACGGGGCTTGAGAGCATCTACAAATTTGCCGCCTTCTGGGGCAGCCACGAGGGCTCGATGATGCTCTGGGTCGTGATGATTGCGCTGTGGGCGGCTGCAGCCGGGTGCTCTCGCGTCGCAGACAAACTCTTTATGGCGCGCCTAGAGGCAGTGATGCTTGCTCTGGCGGGGCTTTTCGGCGCATTTTTGCTTGCCACCTCCAATCCGTTTGCACGAAATCTTCCGCTGGTTCCCGTCGAAGGACGCGACTTGAACCCGATTCTGCAGGACGTCGGCATGATTTTGCATCCTCCGGTGCTCTTTATGGGGTACGCGGGGTTGGCGCTGTGCTTTGCCGCAACCGTGGCGCTGCTGCTTTCCGGCCGCTGGGAAAAGACGCCGGTGCGATTCATGACGGCATCGGCCGTGGTCACCTGGATTTTTCTGACAGCAGGAAATGCGCTTGGTTCCTGGTGGGCGTATACGGAGCTTGGCTGGGGCGGCTGGTGGTTCTGGGATCCGGTGGAAAACGCTTCGTTTATTCCATGGCTGGGCGTGAGCGCTCTTTTGCATGCGCTGATTTTGGCGCAGTACAAGGGGCAGCTCAAGCGTCTGTGCGTGGCGCTTGCCTTGACGTGCTTTGCGTTTTGTCTGCTGGGCACCTTCATTGTGCGCTCGGGCATGATGCAGTCGGTGCACGCCTTTGCTTCCGATCCAAATCGCGGCATTGCGCTGCTGGTCATCTCGGCCGTGGTGCTGGTGCCGGCGTTCATTCTCTACGGTTTTCGGGTTGAAGCATGCTGCAGGGACACGGAAACAGAGCTCACGCGCGAAGACATTTTGATGACTGCCGGGGTCTTTCTGCTTTCGGCGGCCTGCGCTGCCGTGCTCATCGGCACGGTGTATCCGCTTTTTTACGAACTTTTTGCCGGCGCAAGCTTGACCGTAGGGGCGCCGTACTTCAATCAATTTTTTGCGCCGATGGCCATCATTGCAGCGATATTGATCGGCTTGATTCAGGCGCTGCGCGCGGGCTCGATCGTGCTTGCTGCGGCCGCAGGACTCGTCTCCGTCGGGCTGGCAGGGGCGATCGTGGCGCTCACGGACCCGCGCGAGGCGCTGATGGCCTTTGCTGGAATTGCCGCCGCACTCTGGCTGCTGCTGACGGCTGCGGCGGGGCTGCTGCCGGGCTTTAAGCGCCTGGGACTTGCCGCGACGATAGCGCATGCGGGCATTGCGGTGAGCATGCTGGGCGCAACAGGCGTCTCTCAGTATGAGTCCGAGGCCCTCGTGCGCATGGATCCGGGCTCGGGCAAGCCCGTTGCAGACGTCATCTTCGTCAACCGCGGAATCTACAAGGTCAATGCTCGCACGTATTTTGGCGACGCGGCCCGCATTGAGGTTCTGGATGCCGCAGACGAGTCGGTGTTGACGGAACTCTATCCGATGCGGCAGACGTTTATTTCGAGCGGCATGCAGATGTCGGCGGCAGGCATCGAACACGGACTTTTTCGCGATTATTATGTCTCAATGGGCAACAAGCTTTCGCCCACAGAGTGGCTTGTTCGATTAAGCGTCAAGCCGCTTGCCTCCTGGATTTGGGCGGGCGCCGTCATTATGATGGCCGCCGGCGTCGTGATTTTGCTCAGACGCCGCGTTCGCAGCAAGGCATAACTAAAACAGGACGACAGCAAAGATGCGGTTTCGAATTGGTTCAGGCGGCGTGCTTGTGATGGCGCTTCTTCTTGGAGGCTTCATCAGCTGGTATGCCGTGCCGACGGCATATGACCAGACAAGTTCTGCGCAGAAGATGGCGGCAGCTACGCAAATGATGGAAGCTGCCCATGCTGCCGGCAAAGAAGATCAAAAAGGCGGCGCTCAGGCAAAGGGACTGCGCGGCCAAGAGCTTTACGACGAGGCCATCGTCATCTCAAAGCTTTTGCGCGACCCGTCTTCGGCAAACTACACGCTTTACGACTCGGAAAGCGCAATTGCCGGAGAACTCAAGGCCCGCATCTACGAGCAGCTGCGCGAGGGCAAAACGCGCGAAGAAATTTTTGACTTCATGGTTGCGCGCTACGGCGAAATGATCCGCTATGAACCTGATCTCAATGCAGGAACGGCGCTTTTGTGGGCTGCGCCTTGGCTTGCTGTGGCCGCCGGTATTGTCTTTCTTTGGCGCCGCATGAGGCGAAGCTCTCAGCGCAAGCAGGAAAAAGTTTGAACAATAAAACTCAAGAGGTTTAAAAATGAAGAAGTTTTTGAGCGTTCTGGCAATTGCCGCTGGTCTGCAGTTTGGACTAGTGCAAGCCGCGCAGGCCGTTGATTCAGCGAACCTGCCGGCTTTTCAGCAAAAGCTCTATGCCAACGGCGAACCGATCAAGGCCAAGCCCTTGGTTTTGCGCGACTTTATTGAGCTGCGCAGCGCGCGCGGCTTTTCCAAGGCAGTGCTCGAAGACCTCAACGGCAAGAAGTACGCACTCAACGGCTTTACGGACAAGCTGGTGATGATCGATATCTGGGCGACGTGGTGCGAGCCCTGCATCCGTTCGCTTCCTGCGATCAAAAAGCTTCAGGAGCGCTTCAACAACGACAAGAGCAGCGTGCGGGTTGTTTCCATTTCAATCGACAAGAAAAAAAGCGACGTGGTCGACTTCATTGAAGATCATGATTTGAAGGGGTTTACAACGCTTCTCGATCCGAAGCAGTCTGTGGGCGATGATGCGCCGCTCGATGTGGTTCCGAGCGTTTTTATCCTTGACGGCAAGGGCAATCTTGTTGGGTTCGTGCGCGGCTTCGTGGATTGGTCCGACGACAAGGTGCCCGCTTACATTGAAGCGCTTGCACAGAAGTACGCGGTGCGCAAGTAGGAGCGCTGCATCAAAAAAAAGCCGGCGCGCTGCCGGCGCACTGCCGCGGAGGGCAGCGCCGGCATGTGCTTGAATGCGCTTGTTCGTGCTTTCTGCCGCAGAGAATCAAGCGGTTTGGCTAAAAATGCCGCACGCAAGAGATCAAAACTTAAAGAAGTCCCGTACGCTCTGCCAAATGCTGCGGCTTTCCTCATGAGGAGCGTCCTTGGCTTCGCTCTTGGGGGCGCCCAGCATCGGACGGCCCTGTGCGCGCGACAATGCTCCCGAGGCCTGCGCCCAATCAAATGTCCAGACCGGTGCAGAAGCGGCTCCGCTGACGGTTGCCGTCAGATAAATGGAAGGCACGCCGTGCATGGGAGAAAAGACGTTTTTCACGGCGGCCGAAACTTCGCCGGATGCAAGATTGACCTGCCAGGCTCCCGTGCTCTTCAAGTAGACGGAGCGCGCGACGATATTGCTGATCTTGAGCTGCTCTTTTTCAATATGCACCAGCGCTGAGGCTTCGTCGAAGGGAGATTTTGCGCCTTTGCGCGTGATGCCGGTCTGCTCTCCTGTGCCCATGACAACGCGGCGCGCGGCATCTGCGTCGATGCCGTGATAGGCTCCGCGCAAAACGCGCAGACGGCTGGAGGCTTTAAGCGCTGCTTTGTCAAGCCTGTTGCCCGATACAAAGAGTTCGCCGCTGGCTGCGCCCGAAACGAGCGGCGCTGTGCCGAAGCCCGCCAGAAGCTTGTCGGTGCTGATGCCGTCAAGTCGGCCTTCGAAATTCCAAGCGCCTGCGGCATCAATCTTTGCCTTGCCGATGATGCGGCCGTCAGCCGTGTTGACAATCAGGTCGTCAAGGTGCATGAGTCCTTCGCCGGCAGACAGCTGTGCGTGCAGCTGCGTGGCGGAAAAAGGTCCCGAGACGATGCTTCCGATGCGCAGGGTGCCGGCAAAGTCTATGAGCTGCAGCCAGTCGAGATTCTTGACGGCCGGTAGCGCTGCCGTGTTGATTTCTCCCACCATCAGGTCGCCCCTGAGCCGCGGCATGCCCTCGGAAACATCAATGGTGCCGTTGTAGGAAATGGGGGCGCCGGCAAAGGATCCGGAGAGCCCCACTTCGGCAGCGCGGCTGCCAAGATCGGCATGCACAAAGCCTGAAAGCGATGCTGCAAAGTCTGACGGCAATGTTTTGTCGCCCGTGACCGTCACCCGCGCCGAGAAGCTCTCAAGATTGGTCTTTTTCTCGACAAGGTCGGCACGAACGGTGCTGGAAATCTCAAAGCTTGTCGTGCGGCCGTCTTCCATGAAGCTGTGCGCTACGCGCATTTCCGGACTTTCGAATATCCCGGGGCGCAGCCGAAAATCAACGGCCCCGAAGTGAAGATCTCCCGAGACTTCCTGCGGGCGCGAGAGCGATGCAGTGGCGTTCATGCCGGAGAGCTCTTCACCCTTAAAGCGAATTACGTCGGCTTTGGCGACCGCCGTGTAGTGCGTCTTGTTGTAGAAGAACTCTCCCGAGAAGTTCAGATTTTCAAACATCACGTACCGATTGGCGGTAGAGATCGTGATGGTGCCGGTAGAAGACAAAAGCCCAGCGCTCTTGGAAGGATCGAAAGTCGTGAAAATCGAGTCGGCCGCGTTGGAGGCGTTTTGTGTGGCCGCTGGTTCTGCGTGAGCTTCAGAAAAGATAAGCCCGGAAAGAGCCGACGACTGCGCAGGGGGTTCGGCCGGCGCCTCAAGGGGCGCTTCTTCGCGGCGCTCGATTGCCCGCTGATCATTCGAGGAAGGCGCAGCTGCGGCCTCTTCATTGTGAGTTTCAGCGGCAGCCTCTCCGGGGGCTTCTGCCGTTGGAGCGGCACTTTGCTGAGCAGCATCCGCAGGCGAAGTCTGAGTCGACTGGGGGGCTGCGGCATTGTTTTCAGAAACGCCTTCATCAGCGGGCGGCGTGCCGGCGCTCGTTTCTTCGACAGGCTTGACCTCAGCCGGCGCTTCCTGAGTAGGAGAATCTGCAGGCGCGCTGCCGGCAGCGTCAACGGCTGGGGCATTTTGGGCAGGGTCCGTCGGCAGAGCTTCTTTGGGTTCGTCGACTGCCGGAGCGGCATTTGCGTCGGCAGCAGTCTCAGAAGAGGCGGCATCGTTTGAGAGGTCGACAGAGACGTCGGCGGAGTTTGCGGAAGGCAACTCGGCTGGCGCGGCAACCGGCAGCGGCTCATCCTGCGGGAGACTGACAACGTTGCCTTCGGCATCAATCGCTTCAAAACGCGTGCTGAGCTCAAAGGGCGAAGTCATTTCAGGCGAAAAGCGCCCGAGAGAGAGCTCCAGATCCGTCAGAAGAAAACGGTGCGGCTTTTCGTGGGTCGTGACGTCAACCGTGAGGCATGCCCGCGAAAGCTTAAATGTTGAGATGCGCAGATCGGCAGGGAAGTGAACAGCGCCAAATGTAGAGTCAAAAAGCGCATTTCCCGAGAGGTTCGGCACCGACAGGGCTCCCTCAAGACCGTCAATGGAAAGAGATTTGACATGCACAGCACCCAGCGCCAGGGACCAGAGCGAGACATCGGCGCGGGCGCCGGCAATGCGTCCGATTTCCACGTCTGTCGACTTGTCGATGAATTTGATGGCCGGCAGCTCAATTTCAAGCGTGGAGAGCCTTTTAAGACCGATGGGACCGTCAAAGCGGGCGTAGGCTCCCAGCGCAGTGTCGGCAAATTCTTCCACCGTTTTCTGTACGGCTTTCTCATTGACCCAGACAAACAAAGCGGCAACAGCGCCCAGACAGGCGAGAGCAATGAACAAAATCAGGCCGACAACAAAGCGCTTGACGCGGGAATCAATCATGACCACAACTCAACGAACAGAAGTTTCAGCCGCTTTGCATCCATCAAAGAGCTCGTTTGGGAGTCAGATGCAAAGCGGACTCTTAATGGTAAAGCACTTTGCGTTTCTTCGCGCACTCGGCGAAGGCAAAGATGAGCGCCGGATGCGGCAAAAAAGACGCATGCTCAGGTTGTTGCGTTTGGCTTCATGCGTTAATGCAAATCAAATGACTGAGGTTTATGCAAATGATTCTCATAGCGATTCTCATTTAGATGTGACAAAATACGCCCGTCAGCGGACGCAGTCGTCCGCTTTTTGAGCATAGAGCAAAGCTTCAGGAGACTAAAAATGGACAACACGACGAAATACGGACTTTTCTTTTTAGGCGGTTTGGTAGTGGGAGCGTTGGGCGCCATGGCCGTTACGCGAGGCAAGCTTGAGATCAAGCCTCTGGCTGCCGATTTGATCAGCGGAGGCATGGAGCTGCGCGACAAGGTGATGGCGGGCGTTGAAAGCGTCAAGGAAGATATTGAAGACGTCGTGGCCGAGGCGCAGGTCAAGGCTGAGGAACGCCGTCAGTCGCAGGAAGCCAAGCAGGCTGCGCAAAGCGTGCAGGCCGCACAGCCCGCTGACAGTGAAGCCGAAGTTGCGCCGCAGGAAAAAACCGTGGCCGCGGCTGCCGGCTAAGCCGCATGCCGCAGCAATGGAAAATGGTTCGTTTGCTTTTTTAAGCTTTCGGTTTCAAGGAACGCAGCATGCGTTTTCATCTTATTCATGAAGTCGGCAATCGGCAGCGCTGGAAGACGGCCTCAGTCTTGACGCGAGCCAGTGCAGAGCTCGTTGCCGATGAGCTTTCGACCGTCAAGGGCGTTGCCGGCGTCAAGATAAACCCGCGCACTGGGTCGGTCGTTGTGTTTTATGAGACGGCTGCTGTGCGAGCCGCTGTCTGCAGCTATTTCGACAGTCTGCAAGCCAAGCCACCCATGCTGCGCGACGGCCGTCAGGAGCTTGTGCACAAGGTGCGCTGCCAGCAAGCGGCAAAGCTTGAGAAGACAGGAGCAGGGGTTGATGTTTCCAGGCTCTTTGCCAAGGGATTCGGCGCCATGCCCGTCGTCAAGGCTGCGGTGCAGCCTTTTAAAAAGCTGCTGCCGCGCGTGTCTGTTGCTGCTGCAGCAGGTGCCCGCGGAATCGACCTGGCGCCGTTGGTAAGCTGGGTGGCTGTGCGGCCGCTCATGCCGCTGCTGGTGCAGATGGCCAATGCCGTGATCGGCTCCATCCCGATTTTGCTCAAAGGACTGGCGGAGCTCAGGAACGGCAAGCTCAATGTCGAAGTGCTCGATGCCTCGGCAATTGCGGTGTCGCTGCTGCGGCGAGATTTCAAGACGGCAAGTCTTGTAGTGCTTTTGCTTGGGCTTGGCGAAATGCTCGAGCGCTATACGCGCAAAAAGTCGCTCGAAAGTCTGGCCGATCAGCTTGCGCTTAAGGTCGACAAGGTCTGGATTCGGCGTGATGAGGCCGTCGTCGAGGTGCCGCTCAAGGATGTTGGCGAGGGCGATGTCGTCGTCGTGCGCGCCGGCAGCACGATTCCTGTTGACGGAAAGGTCGTTGCCGGTACGGCGGCAGTCAATCAGGCGACCATGACGGGCGAGCCGCTTGCTGTGGCTCGATCGGCTGGAAGCGTCGTCTTTGCCGGAACCGTTGTCGAAGACGGCGAAATTGACGTGCTGCCTACGCAGATCGGCAAGAATACGCGTCTTAATCAAATCATCCACTTCATTGAAAACAGCGAGCAGAGCAAGGCCGGCATCCAGGGCAAGGCCGAGCGTCTGGCCGATGCAATCGTCCCCTACAACTTCGCGCTTGCCGGACTGGTCTTTTTGCTCACGCGCAGCCTTACGCGTACGGCTGCCGTACTGCTTGTCGACTATTCCTGCGCGCTGAGGCTCGCAACGCCGCTGGCCATTCTGACGGCAATGAAGGAGGGAACGCGCGAAGGCATGCTGATTAAAGGCGGCCGCTATCTTGAGGCGCTCTCCGAAGTCGATACGGTCGTGTTTGACAAGACGGGAACGCTTACGGCGGCTGCGCCCGAACTCACCGACGTGATCAGTCTTGATGCTGCGGCAAGCGAAGATCAGGTATTGAGTCTGGCGGCCTGTCTCGAAGAGCATTTTCCGCATCCGGTTTCGCGCGCCGTGGTGCAGGCTGCAGCCGCCAAGGGGCTCTACCACGCAGACGAGCCGCACGATGCGCAGGTGCGCTACATCGTCGCGCACGGCATCTGCTCGAGCGTGCAGGGCCAAAAGGTCATCATTGGCTCGCGCCACTTTGTTGAAGACGACGAGGGTGTCGACTGCAGCGCGGCGCAGCCTCACGTTGAACGGCTGGCGCTGCAGGGAAAGTCGATTTTGTACATGGCTCAAGCCGGCGTCTTGATAGGACTGCTGGGCATCATTGATCCGGTTCGTGCCGAGTCGCGCGAGGTGATCTGTGCGCTGCGCAGACGGGGCATCAAGCGTGTGGTCATGCTCACGGGAGACGATAGGAAAACCGCGCGAGCCGTCGCCGAGCGTCTTGGCATCGATGAGTTCGAGGCGCAGGTGCTGCCTGTCGACAAGGCCAGCTACGTGCAAAAGCTTCGCGCGCAAGGCTGCCGCGTGCTGATGGTGGGGGATGGAATCAACGACAGTCCTGCGCTTTCTTCGGCCGATGTCGGCGCCACGCTCAGAGAAGGCAGTGCGATCGCTCAGGAAGTCGCCGATCTTGTGCTCACGCGCAACACGCTGCAGGATCTGCCGCGTGCGATCGACCTGGGGCGGGCTTCGATGGCTCGCGTGAAGGAAAACTTCGGCGTGTCCGTCGGCCTTAATACCGCCTTCATGGCTGGCGGCCTGGTCGGGCTGCTTCAGCCGGCGCTTGGAGCCGTGCTGCACAATCTCACGACGATCGGCGTTTGCTTGAATGCCATGCGCTCTCCGCTGCAAAGAGAACTCAACATCAAGCGGGCGCTGGATGAATTTCGAAAGCTGGTGCTGATGCAGGGCGCAGAACCGATGGAAGGCGGCGTGAAGGCAATTGCCGGCAGTGCGGCGCAAGACTGCGTCAACGACGGCTTGGTGATGGAGAAAAAATCATGATGCAGATTCAAGAATGCGTCCGCAGCCTTGTTCCCGGACGCGTGCGCATTCGGCATCCGGCGCTCAAAGGGCTGACGAGCGAAGATGAAAAGCTGCTGGTGCAGACGGCAAAGTCCGTTGAAGGCATTTTGGCGGTGCGCGTCAATCCGGCCGTGGGAAGCCTTTTGATTGTCTGGGACGAGGATGTTCTCTCGCAGCAGGAACTGTGCGAAGCGCTCGAATTTCTGGCGACGGCTCTGGGGCTTGAAGTCGGCAACGGCACAGCGTCGACGCCGCAAGCCGGTGCGCAGACAAGCGCCGTGCCTGCTTGGGGCAAAAAAGACGCTGCCAGCCGTCTTCAGCAGACGGCCGACGTTTTGGTGCGCACGCTGGTGCCTGACGTCAAGAACATCAAGCGCGCCCGCCGCATGGCGCAAAATCGAGTGATGCTGGGGTTGGGTGCGGCATGCGTGGCGGCGCTGGCGATGAATAAGCGCCTGCACGGCGTTTTGGGGTATGCTTTTACGGCATTGGCGCTTGTGCACTCTTATCAGCACAGACGCGTGATCTGAAATTTTTGACCTTTCTTTGCCAGGAGCTTGCTGGGACGTATGGAGAGCTTTTGCGCGAAATGCGCCAAGGGCGTTGTGTTGTTCATTTTGGCTTGCGCTGCGGCAGCGGCTGCAGCGCTCGCTTTGGGCTTGGCGCTCTTGGCTTTGGCTTTGGTGATCGTGCTGCTGCTGGCCGCGCTGATTCTTAACCCGGCGGGCGTGCGGGCCCTGATGCGCCAGGCGGCGGGAAAGATTGACGATTGGATGCAGGTGCTTGAGAAGTTTGCTCAGTCGATGAAGGATGTTTTGAGCAGCCTTTCTGAGGCCGCTCAGGCTGCGGCGGGGACTTCAAGCGCAGCCGGCGCTCAAGGCAGGGACGCCGTGCAAGGAAAAGACGCTGCCTCGCCGAACCCGCAAAAGCAAAAGCTCGAATAAGGCCTCAAGCTGCTGACAGCTGAAAACGGACTGTCCTGACCAGCAAAAAAGAGAGCCGCCTGCCGGTGCAAAGCGTCTTTGCTGCACCTGTTGGCGGCTTTTAGGCAAAGAGAAGCCGCTTTTCGCTTTTTGCAAAAGGCAGCAAAAGCGCTGCAGCGGCCGAAACAGACATCCGAAGGGCGAGCAGCGCTACTCGTGCGCGAGCGTGGCTCGGATTCGGCTTTTAATATTGGGCGCCAGACGCTCAAGGGCGTCGAGCGTCATGAAAACCGAGGTGCGGCCCTTGAGAGACAGTTCGCGAAAGCGCCGCAAGAGTTCGCTTTCTTCCTGCACGGGCTTGTAGCGCTCGCCGGTGATGATGAACAGCACGTCAAAGCCGCAGGAGTGCAGCCGCGACATGGCAAAGGTGCTCGTGTCGGCATCTCCAGCTTCCTGTTCGGCGTAAAGCGCCTCAGGCACTCCCAGCAGCTGAGCAATCTGCAGCTGCGTAAACCCGAGTCTTTCACGTTCATGGGCAAGACGCCCGCCGATCTCCCTGCGTAATTTCGTCGTTGTTAAGGACATTGCGATTGAGGCTTGAATTTGTTGGTTTTTTCCTATGAACGCCGACAGTATAGCGGCAGCACCCCTCAATCAATGCCTGCCTCAGCCGTACGGATGATGATTTCGAAGGGACGAAAATGCCGTCGTTGCCAGCGGGCAAAGACGGCATTTTGAAGGCCTTGAAGGCGCAAAGCACATGATGTTGTGCTTTGCGCAGTTGCAGCTTCGATTTGTATCGAAGTATTAAGCCTTGGGTTCGTTGCGCAGACGAATGTGCAGTTCGCGCAGCTGCTTTTCGTCGACCATCGTGGGAGCGCCGGTGAGCAGGCACTGTGCTCTCTGGGTCTTCGGGAAGGCGATCACGTCGCGAATCGAAGCAGCGCCCGACATCATCGTAACGATGCGGTCAAGGCCGAAGGCGATGCCGCCATGGGGCGGAGCACCGTACTGCAGAGCGTCGAGCAGGAAGCCGAACTTCACACGAGCCTCTTCCGGACCGATCTTGAGAGCTTCAAAGACCTTGCTCTGCACGTCGGCACGGTGAATACGCACGGAGCCGCCGCCGATTTCCCAGCCGTTCAAGACCATGTCGTAGGCCTTGGCGTAGCAGTTTTCCGGATCGGAGACAAGCTTGTCGACGCAGTCGTCGTGCGGAGCCGTGAACGGATGGTGGCAGGCCATCCAGCGGTTTTCTTCCTCGGAGAACTCAAACATCGGGAAGTCAACCACCCACAGCGGACGCCAGCCTTCTTCAAAGAGGCCGTTCTTCTTGCCGAAGTCGCTGTGGCCGATGCGAAGACGCAGTGCGCCGAGGCTGTCCCAGACGATCTTGGCCTTGTCGGCGCCAAAGAAGATGATGTCGCCCGTTTCTGCGCCCGTGGCTTCGAGCAGCTTGGCGAGAACCTCGTCCGAGAGATTCTTGACGATGGGGCTCTGCAGACCTTCACGGCCGGCAGCCTTGTCATTGACCTTGATGTAGGCCAGACCCTTGGCGCCGTAGATCTTGACGAATTCCGTGTAGCCGTCGATTTCCGAGCGCGGCATGACGCAGGCGCCGGGAACGCGCAGGGCAACAACCTTGCCGTTGTGCAGGTTCTTGACGGAGCTAAAGACCTTGAAGTCGCTGTCAACGACGATGTCGGTGACTTCAACAAGCTGGAGCTTCACGCGCAGATCTGGCTTGTCCGAGCCGTAAAGCGCCATGGCGTCGCGGTACTGCATGACCGGGAAGCGGGCGTCGGCGGCAACAAGATCCACGTCGAGGCACTGCTTGAAGACGTGGCGGATCAGCTTTTCCATGATCTCGCGGATTTCAACCTCGTTGAGGAACGAGGTTTCAATATCGACCTGCGTGAATTCAGGCTGACGGTCAGCGCGCAAGTCTTCATCGCGGAAGCACTTGACGATCTGATAGTAGCGGTCAAAGCCGGCGACCATCAAAAGCTGCTTGAAGAGCTGCGGGGACTGCGGCAGAGCAAAGAAGTGACCGTCCATCGTGCGCGACGGCACGAGGTAGTCGCGGGCGCCTTCGGGCGTGGACTTCGTCAAGAACGGCGTTTCGATGTCGATAAAGCCGTTGTCGTCAAGGAAGTGCCGGAAGGCCTGCGTTGCCTTAAAGCGCAGCTTGAGGTTTTTCTGCATCTGCGGACGGCGCAGATCGAGCACGCGGTAGGTCAGGCGAGCCGATTCGCTCACCGTGTCGTCGTCGAGCTGGAAGGGCGGCGGCAGCGAAGGATTGATGATTTCCAAATCGTGGCAGAGCACTTCAACGCCGCCCGAGATGAGCGCGGGATTCTTAGTGCCTTCGGGGCGGGCGCGCACCAGGCCGACCACCTTCAGGCAGAACTCGTTGCGCACTTTGTCGGCGGTTTTGAAAACGTCCGGACGATCCGGGTCGCAGACAACCTGCACGAGACCTTCGCGGTCGCGCAGATCAATGAAGATGACGCCGCCATGGTCGCGACGGCGATGAGCCCACCCATAGAGGGTGACAGTCTGGCCGATGTACTTTTCATCAACCAGACCACAATAAACGGTACGCATAGGTGCTCCGGTGTTTGTGGTTTTCTATAACAGCGGGGCGCGGAAACCGGAACCTGCTTCGGAACACCTGATTTCCGCGCTGAATGAATCTGACGAAATCATTAGTTTAACGCTTTGCCCTGCTCTTTGGAAATCATTTGACGGCGCGCAGTCCCTAAAGCCGGTGCATCCTTTTATGAAAAAAAGCGCAAGCAAAGGACTTAGCCTACTGTTTTTGGGGTCATTGAGAGAATGTGTGTTTTTGCAAATCATCAAGAATCGCCCGCAAAGCAAAGGCTAAAATGGCGCACCAAACATTGTGCAAACACGGATTCGGGATTGAATCTTCGCCCCCGTTTCCGACCAGAGCCCTCAGCTCACACAGAGGTAGACATGAAAGCAGACCGTTCAATTTTCAAAGCCTATGACATTCGCGGCATCGTCGGCAAAACACTCACAGTCGACGTGGCCCGCGCCGTTGGACAGGCCTTGGGCACGCTGGCCGTTCGCGCTGGCATCAGCGAATTTTGCGTAGGCCGAGACGGACGCCTCTCAGGGCCCGAACTTGCCGCAGCATTGATTGAAGGCATTGCCGCCGCAGGGGTCAACGTCATCGATATCGGCATGACGCCCACCCCCGTGCTTTATTTTGCAACGACCTACTTTAAAAACGGCACGGGCGTGGCTGTGACGGGCTCGCACAATCCTGCCGACTACAACGGCTTTAAGATGATGCTGGGCGGTCTGACGCTTTTTGGCGAAGGCATTGCGCATTTGGCCGACATGATCGACGCAGGCGATCTCGTGACGGCCGAGAAGCCCGGCACGGTGCGTGAAGCAGACGTCATCGGTCCTTATCTTGAAAAGGTTGCCGGCGACGTCAAGCTCGCCCGTCCGATCAAGGTGGCGGTCGACTGCGGCAACGGC
This sequence comes from uncultured Duodenibacillus sp., assembly GCA_944390715.1. Taxonomy (GTDB): domain Bacteria; phylum Pseudomonadota; class Gammaproteobacteria; order Burkholderiales; family Burkholderiaceae_F; genus Duodenibacillus. The sequence goes on from CALXQS010000003.1 coordinate 71,437, forward strand.
GTCACCGGCCCCACCGTGCGGCGCATGTTCAAGGCTCTCGGGGCAGACGTGACCGAGCTTTATTTTGATGTGGACGGCCATTTCCCGAATCACCATCCAGATCCGAGCAAGCCGGCCAATCTTGCCGAACTCATCGACGTCGTAAAGAACACGGACGTCGAGCTTGGACTAGCCTTTGACGGCGACGGCGATCGCCTGGGCGTGGTGACGAAGTCGGGTTCGATCATCTACCCTGACCGTCAGATGATGCTTTTTGCTGCGGACATTTTGCAAAAGCACCCCGGTGCTCAGATCATTTACGACGTCAAGTGCACCCGTGCTCTCGTGCCCTGGATTCGCGAGCACGGCGGCGTGCCGACGATCAGCGCAACAGGCCACTCGTTGGTGAAGGCGCGCCTGCGCGAGACTGGAGCGCCTTTTGCCGGAGAAATGAGCGGACATCTCTTTTTCAATGACGGACGCTGGCCGGGCTTTGACGATGGTGCCTACGCCGCAGCGCGCCTTTTGGAAATCGTGAGCCGCTCAGAAAATCCCTCAGAGATGCTCGATGCGCTGCCGACGGCAGTCAACACGCCCGAGCTGCAGATTCCGATGGCCGAAGGAGAAAACAAGCGCTTTATCGAAAAAATCCGTGCGGCGGCAAAGTTTGATGATGCTGAGGACGTGATTTTGATCGACGGACTTCGCGTGGAATTTAAAGACGGCTTTGCTCTGGCGCGCGCTTCCAATACAACGCCCGTGGTCGTGCTTCGCATCGAGGGCGACACGCCTGAGGCCTTGGAGCGCATCAAGGTGCGTTTCGGCGAGTTTTTAAAGAGCGTCGATGGTTCGATCACGCTGCCCTTTTGATCTCTTTTGAGGGCTGTTTGGCTGGCGGCTGAAAAAATCGAGCCTGAGAGCAAAAAGCCGGCAGTTGTCGGCAGAAGGCAAGACTTTCTGCTGGCAGTGCCGGCTTATTTCATGCATCAGGCGCTCAGAGTGCTGACCAGTCCTTTGCAAATTGCCGCAGTGCGGCAGGCATTTTGCAGCGTTCCGATCGGCTTCCGTTTGTTTGGCTAGGACTGAAGGGCGTCTCCCAAGGCAAAAAGAAGACCATTGGCGCAGCCGTTGAAGACTTTTTTATTGTGAAAGGCCGTTGCGTGACGCCGCACGCGCATCTGCGGCCAGCAGTCAAATCGCGCGCCAAGACCAAGAAGAATCGCAAGGCCCGTGGGCGTCACGGCTTCTCCTTCGCCTGCAAAAGGCTTCACGGCCACGCCGTCAATCATCGAAAGCAGAGCCGGGGCAGGGTTGGTGACAACGCCGTGGGCGCAGACGACTTCGCCGTCTCCGAGCGGCACTGGCGAGCAGACAAAATCAATTGGGTTGACCGCGGCGAATACTTCAGCAATCAGCCCTATGGCCAGAATGTTGCTCATGCGGCCTACTTCGTGAAAGTGCACGTCTTCAACGCAAGCATCGTGCACGCGCGCTTCGGCATGCGCAATCACCGACCAGATGCGGCGCGTGATACCTCGAGCGGCAGGAGTCAATGCACTTTCATTTTCGTAGATGGCCTCGATGTCTGCGGGCGTGCGGTGCACGTGCTCGTGCGGACAGTCCAAGCGGCAGGAAAATCCTGCAATGTGGTTCACCGACAAGGGATAGAGCAAAGCGTGCGCCTTGCTGCGGGGAAAAGCTGATTTTAAAAGATCCTCGAGGTTGAAAAGCTCAGCCGGCCCCGCAACGCTCAAAAGTCCGGCCAGGAAGCTTTCGGCATTAAGCCCTGAATGGATGCGGACCGTGAGAATGGGACGGGAAAAAACGTTCAACATGGCAGTAAAGATGTAGGAGCAAAAATGTATTGATTTAGACGTCAGGATACATCGCGCGCAGCACGCGCGCCGCAGCGCAGGCCGCGCCGTAGCCGTTGTCGATGTTGAAGACGCCGATGCCCGGGGCGCATGAAGCGAGCATGCTCGAAAGCGCGGTTTTGCCGTGTTCGGCAATGCCGTACCCTACAGAGGTCGGAACGGCAAAAAGCGGCTTGTCGGTGAGGCCTCCTACGACGCTTGCCAGCGCAGCGTCCAAACCCGCGACGACAATCACGACGTCGGCCTTGTTGATTTCGGCAATGGCCGACTGTATGCGCCACAGGCCCGCCACGCCGCAGTCTTCAAAACGCTCGGCGCTCCAGCCGAGGTATTGAAGCGTGCGCGAAACCTCGCGCGCGACGCTGCCGTCGGCTGTGCCGGCGCTTACGACGGCGGCCTTGCCTTTGGCGTGCGGCGCAAGCGTTGTGCGCCAGGCCGTGCGGCTTAAGCTTTCATAGTCGTACGCTTGCTGCAGGTGCTGCGGCAGAGAGTTAAAGACTTCAGGCGACAATCGAGTAAAGAGAATAGGTTTTTCCTTGGGGTCGGCAAAACGCTCGAGAAGAGTTTCGAGCGCCCGGCGGGGCTTTCCCTCGCAGAAGACGGCCTCGGGAAGACCGATGCGCACGTCGCGTTCGGTATCAAAGCGAATGCAGGGCGAAGAGGCTGGCGTCGGAACAGGCATGGCGGCAATAAGGCAATAAAACGAAGTTGAGCGAAGGCTAGCACGGCTCATGCGCAATGCCGGCAGAATGCCCTCAACTTTGAGACAAACAGGCACGGCTTCACGCAAGAACAAATGAGCGAACAGATACTTAAAAAGAATTCGGCTTCGCTCGAGATGATTCTGAAGCGAAGCCGAAGTCGATGTGCAGCTCTCAGAGCCTGCAGCTTGAGAACTTAGTTCTCAACGCGCGGCACGGTCAGACTGCCTTCGGGCATGAGAATGATCGTGGGCTTTTCGGGCAGATAGGGCTTGGCGACTTCAAGCGCCTCTTCAACCGTGTCGACGGCTCCCGTAAAGAGCATCGTGCGGGCCATTTCGCGGTCAAGGCTTGTGACGAGAATGAAGCGGGCGCGGGAAATGGGACGCGAAACGGCAAAAGCCTTGTTGGCGCCGATCTGGAAGTTCTTTTCGAGCTCAGCCTTGATGGCCTCAGGAGTCTTGAGACGCTTGAAGCTTTCTTCCAGGAGCTTGGAGCCGGAGCCCTCCTCGCAGTCGGCAAGCAGAATCACCACGCCGCCTTTTTTCACGGCGCAGGCGGCATTGTCCATCGTCTTTTGCATTTGATAGACGTTGATGTCCTTGGGATAGCCGCCGCAGGAGGCGATCACGAGATCGGCTTCTTCAGGGATGACGCAGCCGTAGACTTCATCGACGAACTTGCAGGCTTCCTTGTGCGCGGCGATGTAGTCGCCCGCAAACATGCGAAGGAACTGGTGCTGAGCGTTGAGAATGGCGTTGAAGAGGAAAAGCGAGCGGTCCTTGGCAAAGAGAGCCACGCCTTCCATCTGATCTTCATAGACGGGGTTGCCCGTGGTGCGGCCAAGACCTGCATTTTCATCGAGCATGAAGCTGTGGTTGACGCGAACCGTTTCCATGGCCGCGCAGCCGGGCAAAATGGCCTTGCGGCCGCCGCCGTAGCCCGAGAAGTAGTGGTGCACGATCGTGCCGGTCATGATGATGTGGTCGACGTCGCACAAAAGCTTGTTGATCCACACGGGCGTGCCGCGGCTCGTGGTGCCGAAGTACTGGAAGTCTTCGGTCTTGGTGGCCGTGCTGTTGTACATCTTGATGCGCGAGGCCACTTCTTCGCCCACGGATTCAACCATTTCTTCATGGGGCATGTCGCGGTGGGTGCCCAGCGAAAACACGATGCGCATGTCTTCGTCCTTGACGCCGAGACGGTTCATTTCGTTGACGAGAATGGGCATGAAGTCAAAGCTGTTGGCCACGCGCGTGGGATCGTTGCAGATGAAGGCAACAGTGTCGCCCGGGCGGATGATCTTGTCGATGGGCTCTGAGCCGATCGGGTTGTAGATGGCTTCAATAACGCCCGACTTAATGTCTTCCATTACCGGGAAGGGCTTGGTGCGGACTTCCTTGATGACGAGCTCTTCGTCGATCTTAAACTTCTTGCTCGAGCGCCCGTAGGCAAACTCATAGGTTTTCATGCTCTTACCCTCGTTAAATTCAATTTCTTGAGATTGCGGCTGCATGGCGAAACGAAATTCTGCATTTCTTTGTTTTGGTTAGAAGGCAAAGGCGCTGCTTAGCGCAAAAAAAGCAGGAATTTCTTCGCACGTTCAACCGATCATTATAAAAAGAGGAATGTTCTTGAATTTTCTTGCCGCGTGCGACACAAACGCGACAAGTGAAAGGCGGGCGACCTGCGTCAAGAAACTGAGCAAAACTTACAGCGATCAGAACTCGCTCAAGACTAGGCTTTGAGTTCTTCGCCTTGCGACGGGCGAGCTCTTCTTGATTGGCGCAGCAGCCAGTAGAGCGGAATGCCCGCAAGCACAATGAGTCCGTTGATGCCGTAGATGTCGGCGTAATCGAGCACATCGGCAAAAAGGCCGAAAAGGTAGGGAGCAATGCCGATGCCGAGGTCAAAGAAGATGTAAAAGGTGCTCGTGGCCTGCGTGTAGCGCTCGCGGGGAACCATGGAAACGGCTGTTGCCTGACCAAGGGACTGAATGTTGCCGAAGCCAAACCCCATCAGAACGCCTGCGGCAAGCACGCACCAGCCGCCCCATGCGCCCCACAAAAGCCCAAGGCCGGCGGCAAGCGAGACGATGGCTGGATAAAAAACGACGGCAGGTCCGTGCATGTCGTAGATCTTTCCCGTAAAGGGGCGCGAAATCAAAATGGCCGCAGCATAAAACAAAAAGAAAAGCGAGGCGGCTGCCGTGACGTCAAACTGCTTGCCGTAGGAGGCCAGAAAAGCCTGCGTACAGCCCCAGGCAAGGCAAAATAGTCCGATCAAAAGGCAAAACGGGATGAGCCGCACGTCAATGAAGTCTGACAGCGAAATCGGGTGCGGACGGCTTTTGACGGCCTCATGGTCAATGTGCAGCAAAAGTGCGATGACAACGGAGACCACGGAGATGCCCGCGCAGATCATGAAAATGCCTGCGTAGCCCAAAATGTCCAAAAAGGCGATGCCGAGAAACGGGCCGAAGCAAAGCGCCAGCGCCGTGCTCATCGAAAAGTAGGCAATGCCGCGCCCCAGCAGGGGCTTGGGCGTAATGACCGCCACGACGGTTCCCGTCACCGTGCCGATGACGCCTACAGCTACGCCCGAAATAAAGCGCACGGCAAAAAACAAAGCAACACCCTCATCAACAAGATAGCCGAAGTTGGTGAGCATGTAGAGAATGACGCCAAGCACGAGAATGCGCTTGTAGCCCGCTTGATTGACGATGCGGCCGATGAAGAAGCGCCCCACCAGGCAGCCGATCACGACGATGCCGGTCGCAAGCCCCGCCGTGCTTGTGCTCGATTGATAGGTCTGCGTGAGAAAGCTGGTGCTTACGACGAAGGTGGCGTAGTAGGACACCATGCCCAGAAAGTTGATGAGCGAGATGCCGATGAAGGTAAGCGAGAAAAGGTCGCGAAATCCGGGCTGCCGAATCTGTTGTGCGGGCATGAGTCTGGGAGTGCGGCTGCAGCAGAAAAAAGAGAATCAATCCAACCATTATGCGCTTTTTTGCAAAGCTGCAAAAAAGTTCCGCTGCCTGCGCATTGAGCGCTGATGCGTCGAAAAAAGATCTGCTGCGTCGGGCAAAGCTAAAAAAGCTCCTGCATGAGCTTTTTGGCTGATGTGATGGAAAACTGCCCCGGAGCGGAAACCTTGTCGATGCTTGCAAAAGTCGCGCAGGAGCCGAACAGGGTGCCTGCGACGCGCGAAAGCGCTCCCCATCTGCCCATGCTCATGCTGATGACGGGCTTTTGCGTGCACCGGCGAACGATGCAGGTTGCCTCCAGCAGCGCGAGCACGTCTTCGGGCTTTTGCGGCATCACGGCAATCTTGAGAATATCTGCGTGCAAAGCGTCCATTTCAAGGCAAATGTCCACCAGCTCTTTGATCGGGGGCGTTTGGCTGAAGTTGTGATAGCTCATGACCACGGTCGTGTTGGCTGCGTGCGCCAGCGCGGCATCGTCTTTCGTTGCGCCCCGCTTGAGCTCCAGATCAATGGCGTCGACAAGCCCGGATTGGGCAACGCAGCGCACGAGCTCCAGATAGTTTCCTTCTTCGGGGAAAAGGCCGCCCTCGGCTTTCGTTCTGAGGGTAAAAAGCACGGGCTTTTCAATGCGCTGCTTGAGTTCGAGCGCTGCGGCGATGAAGCTGTTGATTTCGGGAGCGCCGAAGAAGTCAGCGCGCCACTCCAAGATGTCTGCCGGCTGCTTTTGATAGTCGAGCGCCGTCTCAATCAAATCAGAAATCGCCGAAGCCATGATGCTTGTCAAAATTTTGACGGGCTGAGGACCGAGCAGGACGGGTCCGATGCGTGCGGGCTTTTTGGGATCGGCTAGGGCGGTAAACATGACGAAAAAATACTCTTTGGAAACGTGCGGTGCAGCCAAGACAAACCGAGGGCTGTGCGGCCGAAAGCTTAAAGGTTTTTGTCAGAAGCTGCTTTCTTTTTGATCCAGACATCGTAAAGCGCACGAAATTTGACGCGACGCGCACACAGGTCTTGCCGCAGGCCAACTGCTGGGAGTAGCATATCCGCTCGCCCTAAAAAAGAGGCCTTTCGGCGCGCGCATACACAGGCAATTTAATAAAAGCGCTCGCCAAAAGAGGTCTGGGGCGCAAAAGCGCCGGCAAAAGGCGCAGACAAACAAAAAACAATTTGTTCAATAGGGAGACCATCATCATGTCCGGTCTTGGGATCATGCTGATTGCCGTTGCGGCTCTTTTGGCGGGCTACTTCGGCTATGCAAAATGGCTTGAAAAAACCTGGGGGATCAACCCGGATGAGCCCACGCCCGCCGTTCGCATCAACGACGGCAAGGATTTTTCGCCCGCCTCTCGGTGGACGGTTTTTGCGCATCAATTCACATCGATTACGGGCGCAGGTCCCGTGACGGGGCCGATTATCGCCGCCATGTTCGGCTGGCTGCCGGCATTGTTGTGGATGATCGTGGGCGGCATCTTTTTTGGCGCCGTACAGGACTTCACCGCGCTTTATGCATCCGTGAAAAACGGCGGCCGCTCGGTGGGCATGATCATTGAAGACTATGTCGGCCGAACGGGAAGACAGCTCTTTTTGCTGTTTTGCTGGCTCTTTACGCTTTTGGTGATCGCGGCCTTCTGCGACATGGTGGCCAATACCTTCAACGGCTTTTCCAAGACGGGCGCCGAGTTGATGCCCAATGCCGCCGCGGCTTCGATTTCGCTCTTGTACATGTTCGTGGCCGTGCTTTTCGGCATTTATTTGAAGTACGTCAGACCTTCGGCAGGCGTTCAATTTGTGGTGGGCATTGTGCTTATGGTGGTCATGCTTGCCGTGGGCATCTCTTTTCCGATTTATGCTGATGCCGTTACGTGGCGCTACGTGGTCTTTGCGTACCTTTTTGCCGCTTCCGTGATGCCGATGTGGCTGTTGAAGCAGCCGCGAGACTATCTGTCGATGTTTTTGCTGATCGGCATGATTTTGTGCGCCGTAGTGGGCGTCTGCATCCAGAATCCGACGATCAACATGCCTGCTTATGTGGGCTTTACGGTAAACAATCTCGACCTCTTTCCGATTCTTTTCGTGACGATTGCCTGCGGCGCGGTTTCGGGCTTTCACTCGCTGGTGAGCTCGGGCACGAGCTCGAAGATGATTTCGAGCGAAAAGGACATGCGTCTGGTGGGCTACGGCTCGATGTGCGTGGAAGTGGTGCTGGGCGTCGTGTCGCTCGTGGTGGTTTGCGCCGCGGCCTCCAACGGCAAGCTTCCGGCAGGAACGCCGTTTCAGATCTTTTCGGGCTCCGTGGCTTCGTTCTTGACGGAAATTTTCGGCGTGCCGCAGCAGGTTTCGGCCTGCATTCTCACGATGTGCGTCTCGGCTCTGGCGCTGACTTCTGTGGATGCCGTGGCCCGCATCGGCCGCATGTCGCTGCAGGAGCTCTTCATGCCGCCCGCCGGGCAAGAGAAGACGGCTGTTCAAAAGCTCTTTACCAACACGGCTTTCGCTACGGTTCTGACGCTTTTGGGCGGCTACGCACTTTGCATCGCGGGCTATATGAGCGTCTGGCCGCTTTTTGGTTCGGCCAACCAGCTGCTCTCGGCTCTGGTGCTTACCGGCATGGCTGTGTTTCTCAAGTCCACCGGCCGCAAAGGCTGGATGCTTTATGCGCCGATGACGATCATGTTCATCGTAACCATGACGGCTTTGGTGAGCCAGGTCATCAAGATCGTCAAGGCGGCAATGGACGGCACCTTCGTGATGATGGTCCATGGCCTGCAGTTTGTGGTGGCCGCGGCTCTGATCGTGCTCGCGCTTTTGGTGGTTTATCACTGCGTGCTGCGCCTGCGTGATGCTGCGCCCATCATTGATCGGCAAAAAGCCGGTTAAAGCCAAAGCGCTTTGCCGCAAGTAAAAGGCCGCTCAAAAGAAATCGCTCTCTTTTGGCGGCCTTTTTGATTGATTTGAATCTTCTTAATGTTTTTCGCTTTTGCGCACGACCCAAAGGCTTAAAACCAAAATCAGGATGGCGCCCGAGAGATAAGCGATGTAGAGCGCGTCGATGTGTTCGACGTCAACCATCAGGTAGCGGGCGACGGCCACAATGGCAAGGGCAATCGGCGTATGAATCGGAATCTCCCTTGTGCCTAAGCGTGATCCTTTGACCATCGAGAGAATCTCGATATAGAGAAATATCAAAAGGAGCATGCCGATTTGAATGCTGTCGTGCGAGAACATCTTCAAAATCGAGTCGCCCACGCCGTAGAGCGCGGCTGCGGCGATGGCAATGAGCGCGACTGCCTGGCCGGCTGTGATGATGCGGTTGAAAATCGTGATCAGCATGTTTGAGTCTTCTGTTTCGGCATGCCCGGCAGATGTCTGCACGCGCTGATCGCTGTTGTGTGAAAGGTTCGTCATGTGCGGCGAAAAAAGGATGAAAGAAGTCAAAGGATGTCAAAGAATGCCACAAAAAGGGGCGGCAGTTGACGGCAGTCTTTGAAAAATTTCAATGAAAACGCCTCGAAGCCGGCAGATTTCGAGGCGATTAAAAATGGCAGGGTGCTGGAATCATCGGGCTTTAGGCTTTTGTTACTGCGTAGCGCAGCCACACGATGCCGCCAGCCAATGTTGTCGAGGAGATGAACTCAAGTTTTTGGCCCTCAGCAGGCTTTTCGCCGTCTTTGCCGGGCCAGCCGATGATCGAAGACACGCCTGCAAGCCCGTCGATGGCCGGATAAATCAAAAAGCTCAGCTCGTTGATGAGACCGGCTTTAAGAAAAGCGCCGTTGATGATGCCGCCGCCCTCAAGAAGCAGCACGGAGGCGTCAAACGTTTTCTCGATTTGCTGCAAGGCTCCGGTAAGGGGATTGCGTTCGTCTTCAAAAACGTAGGAAACGCCTGCGCGGCGCAGCTCTTCGAGGTACGCATCGCACACTTTGGGCGAGAGCACGGCGACAAGGTGTTCGCCCGTGGGAAGTCCTGACTCTTCGTAGTGCAGCTTTCCTTTTGGGTCAAAGACGACGGCAAGGGGCCGCCCCTGACGGTCGCCGACAAAGACTTCAGGCGTCTTGCCGTCGTCTCGAACTGCGGCCGGTTCTTTTTCACTGATGCTTGCAGCATATTCGGCCATGGTCGTGCGGCCGACAATCCAGCCGGCAGCGCCAAATGAATTTGCAGCAGACTCGTAGCTTGCCGAGATGTCGGCATTTTCCGGTCCCGGCGTCCAGCGATCAGGATAAAGACGGCCGTCGACGGAAGCAATCATGTGACAGATGATTTTAGGCATAGGCTCTCTCAAGGAAAAAAGAGTGGGAGACGCAAAGTGCATTGAGTAGGTCCATGGTAGCAAGCGCAAAGCCGGACAATGCATTCCTGCGAAGCAAAAAGGTGCCTGAAAAAAGCAAAAGACACGTCGACCGTTTTTGTCCGCGTGCTTGAAGCGAAACGTCCTCAGCCGCCTGCTTGAACGATCTTGATGAAGCAGCAATTTCAGCTGCCGACGGGCGGGTTGGCAGCAGATAAAGAAATTCCCGTCATGGCTTGCTTTCAAAACCATGACGGGAGTGGAGTGCAGAAAAGCAGCAAAAGGAGGCTGGTTGAGATCAGCAGGAACTCTTTTGCGCTGCTTTTTGAGCTGCCTTGCGTTCCTGTTCAGCCTTCATCTCGCGCAAAGCAGCTTGTACGTCGTCGCCGCTGACGTTTTCGGCAAGAATGACTTTGTCTGCGAGCCCTTCGAGCGAACAGGAGTTTTTGAGCATTCCTACCGTCTGACCAGCCTCGCGTCCGCTTGCAAAGCCAATGGAGGTCAGCAGAGTTTCGCCAGAAGGCAGCGCGAGCTTGAAGTAGAAAAGACCGTCAGCTTCGCGATATTGCTTGAAAGACGCGGGCTGTGCGATTTTCTTAACCTCGGAGACGGCTCCTTTCTTGCTTGAAGAAATCGCATGAAAGCGCCGCAGTCCCACGGCTTCGCGCAGGCGCTCCATGAAGGGGGCAGAAATCTTGCGCGCTTTGGCGGCGCCCGCCTGCAGAATCTCTTCGAGGTCTTCGGTGTGGGTGGTGTAGTAGGCGTACTTTTCGCGCATGGGACCGATTTCGGCTTCGATTTGTTCGACGAGGCGCTTTTTGGCTTCGCCCCAGCCAAGGCCCGACTTGAGCTCTTCACGGAAGGCGCGGCTGACTTCGTCGCTTGCAAAGGCGTCAAAGATTTGGGTAAGCGACGTGCTCTCAGGGTCTTTCGGTTCTCCGGGCAGCTTGCTGTCGGTCACAATGCGCCCGATGGCCTGCTCAAGAGCCTTTCTGCCGCCTTCAAAAAGCGGAATGACGTTGTTGTAGCTCTTGCTCATCTTGCGGCCGTCAAGCCCGGGGAGAATCTGCACGTGCTCGTCGATCTGCTCAAAGGGCATGACGAAGAAGTTTTCCTGCACGCCGTAGAGATTGTTGAAGCGCGTAGCAATGTCGCGGGCCATTTCAAGGTGCTGCGTCTGATCGCGGCCGACGGGAACAAGGTTGGCATTAAACATCAAGATGTCCGCAGCCATCAGCACCGGGTAGCAGAAAAGCCCCATGGAGACGCCGTTGTCGGGGTCTTCATTTTTGGCCTCATTGGCTTCAACCATTGCCTTGTAGGCATGCGCGCGGTTCATGAGACCCTTGGCGCAGACGCAGTTGAACATCCAATTTAAAAGAGGAATTTCAGTGATGTCGCTTTGGCGATAGAAAGTCACTTTGTCGGGATCAAGCCCGGCGGCAAGCCAGCTTGCCGCAATCTGCATGCGGCTCAGCTCAATGCGGGAAGGATCCTGACATTTGATGAGCGCGTGCAGATCGGCCATGAAAAAGAAGCTTTCAACGTCGCTTCTCTTGGAAGCTCGAATGCAAGGGCGAATGGCACCGCAATAGTTTCCCAAATGCAGGGTGCCGGTGGTGTTGATGCCCGTTAAGACACGCACGGTCATTTTTGTTCCTTTTTGGTGGAGTATCTATATATAGAGGTCGGTACTGTAGCAAATTCCAAGATGTCCGCACAGACGCTCAAGGCGGGGAATATTCGCTGAACTTGATCTGAGGACAGCTCAGGCTCGATGATCGCACTCCCCTGCAAAGCATTGAGAATAACGGCTTCTCAAGCCATGTTGCTGGATGTTCTCGGGGATAACACTTACTTTTAAAGATTGGTTCAGAAAAAATGGGCTATACGAAAAGATAAGACCATAATGAGACCTGTCCTCGAAGAGATGTAGCGGGATTGGATTCCCCGCGCTCCGGGATTCAAGCGGGTTCGCTTGTTTCTCAGCATCTTTTCAGGTGATTCTTTCTAGGAGAAATTTAAATGAAAAAGACTCTTGCTGCAGTTGCTGTTCTCGGCGCTTTTGCCGGTTCCGCTATCGCTGCTGATGTGACCCTTTATGGCATTGTTGACGCTGGCTTCCAGTACAACCACATCGATATGGATGGTGCGTCTGAAGATATCGATACGTTCGAAATGAAGTCTGGTCAGCAGTCCGGCTCCCGCTGGGGCTTGAAGGGCACGGAAGACCTGGGCAACGGCCTGACGGTCGGCTTCGTTCTCGAAAACGGCTTCACGTTCGATGACGGCGCTGACGGCGGTGATCGCATGTTCGATCGTGAATCGATGCTCTTCTTGGAAGGCAGCTTCGGTAAGCTCGCTTTCGGCCGCATCGGCTCCTTCAACCAGGGCCAGGGCTCCTTCTCCCTGATCGGTGGTCTGACCCCGTTCGGCACCTCCTGGGGTTATGCTGCTCAGGCCGGTACGGTTTTCGCCACCTCTACCCGCTTTGATAACTCCATCGTTTATCGCACCCCGAGCTTCGCAGGCTTCCAGGTGACGGCCATGTACTCCATGGGCGGCAACGACGATGAAAACGAATCCTCGACCGATCGCTACTATGGCATTGCCGCTTCCTACAAGAACGGCCCTGTCTTCGGCTACTTGGCTGTGGACTCCACCAACTATGCAACGTGGACCTCTGATCATCCTGAAGATTACTGGGATACGACAACGACCCCGCCTGTGTGGACTGAAGCAACGGACGAATATGCCCATGACCTCGACGATTCTCTGACGGTTACCTTGGGCGGCAGCTACAACTTCGAAGTTGCTAAGGTTTACTTCGGCGCTCAGTACTTCGACAACGTGAAGAGCACCGGCATTGGCGGTATCTCGAAGGACTACGCTGCTGAGGTCAAGTTTGACGGCACGAAGCTCAGCGCTCTCTACCTCGAAGGCTATGCTGTGACCCTCGGTGTTGACGCTCCTGTTGCCGGCGGCAAGGTGATGGCTGCTCTCGGCTACATCGATGCCGAAACCGCCAGCAACTCTGACGACGTGGTTGATGCTGACTTCACTCGCTGGACGGCATCTGTCGGCTACGACTATCCGCTTAGCAAGCGCACCAATGTGTACGCTGTTGGCGCTTACATGAACGACAAGTTCGAAAACAACAAGGCCGGTGGTGAGGAATGGAATCCGCAGTCCTACACCCTCATGGTCGGCATGCGCCACAAGTTCTAATCTAGTTTCTTAGAGAACTAGTTTGATCTTGAGCCCCTCTGGACTTTGGTTCGGAGGGGTTTTCGTTTTTGAAGTGGTTGAAGTGGTTGAAGTGGTATGGATTTTTTTGGACACATGGAGTCCAAACATGCATCACATACCTCAAGAGATCAAACAACAAGGTTGTGAAGAGCTTTTGCATTTGGGTCCCAAAAAGCGCCTGTGCCGGGAACTCGGGATCTCGCAAGGAGCGATTTGCGCCTGGTCAATTTTCATTGAACAAGTTTTTTTGACTGGGTGAAAGAGCCCGCAGTCAAGCAGCGAAATGAAACGCTTGTTGACACGCGCACGGCTTGTTGTCGGAAAAAGGCAACGCGAAACCTCGCCGCAACAGTTGCATGCGGAAATTTAGGAGGTCAGGCCATGATGCCAGAGCGGGCAAAATCGGTTAAGAGAATAGTGACGGATCAAACGTTTCCGGCGTTACGACGTTAATTGGGCAGTCAGGATAAGCCGATCTGAACTCGGTTCCTCCGTTGTCTTTTTGATGGGGATTGAGCTTGCATTCGAAGGCTTGCATGTGCTGATCTCGGACTTCGACTAAGTCAATTTCTCTGCTGTATTCACTTTCTTGGCCAGAACTTTGTCTGATCTTTTTGCCGCGAATTCTCCAGAAGTATTGACGAACAAAAGATCTTTCCAGATCATGCTTCTTGAGTCGTTCCATGAAGAAGAAGTTTTCCCAAAGTCGTCCGGCATCATCTCGAGTTCCAAATGGACTGAAGTCGTCAATAATGGCATTGCGAAGACCGACGTCGCAGAAATAGATTTTCTTGCCTTTTTTTATTTCGTTGTCAAGATTTTTGGCAAAAGAATTGCAGCGCTTGATGATGAAGCATTTTTCCAAAATGTCGATGTAACGCTCGATAGTTTGGCTGTGCATTTTTGTTTCTCTCGCCAGACTCTCGTAGGAGACCTCTTGTCCAATCCGGTAGGCAAGCAATTCAATTAGATGCCTGAGGCTGCTGGGGCTGCGAACATCTTGTAGGGAAAGCACGTCGCGAAACAAGAGGTCTCCGCTTAGATCGATAAGCTGTTCGATTGCTGAATCGGGATCTGTCACGGTTGCGGGGTATGTTCCGAAGACTAAGAAGCGGTCGAGATTGGTTTGTACGTAGCCCCAGCCATATTCGTTGGCCAGTTCATGCACAGAAAAAGGCCATAAGTTTCGATTGACGATTCGTCCGACAGCAGACTCGCGAACCCCGTGTGCAAGTGCTAAAGCAGAAGATCCGGTCAGAAATATCTTTGTTTTCTGGTTGGCATCAACCAACATTTTGACAATGCGCCCGATGTTCGGAATGTTCTGCGCTTCGTCAATGATGATGGTGTCGGCACTCGAGAGCATGACGTCTATGTCGCCGGCCGATTGCAGACTTTGCAGGCGATTGACATCACGGGGCCGATCTCCATTAAGAAAGTTGACCACACCTAAGTTGGGAAGATTTTTGATGAGTGTCGTCTTTCCCGACTGTCGAGGTCCGTAAATGATGACTGCTTTGGGCGGCGTGGAGTTAAGAATACGGGCTGTTAGATCTCGAGGAATCATAAAAATACCATACTGTATTATGGAATTGTCGCAACAATTCCATATTATAGTATGGAGATTATCTAAAAACCTTATTCACAGGAAGGCATAAAAGCTAACAACAAATTGGAGCCAAGCAGCTCAATGCCTCAATCTCAAAGATTTTGAGGTTTAGGCGTGTGCTTCGCGCATCTTGGTCATAAATTCATCGTTCGGTTTTTGAGCCCTGAAGATGTTTGGCATCAAGAAAAACGCCCCTCCGAACGCATAGTCCAGAGGGGCGCAAGATCAAACTAGTTTCCTAAGAAGCTAGATTAGAACTTGTGGCGCATGCCGAGCATGAGGGTGTAGGACTGAGGATTCCAATCCGTACCATTGTTCGTGCCCGTGCCTTCGTAGTCGTCGCTCGTGTAGGCGCCGACAGCGTAGACGTTGGTGCGCTTGCTGAGCGGATAGTCATAGCCGACAGAGAAGCTCCAGCGGGTGAAGTCTGCTTCAACCACGTCGTCAGAGTTGCTGGCGGTTTCTGCATCCATGTAGCCGACAGCAGCCATCACCTTGCCGCCGGCAACCGGAGCATCAACGCCAACCGTCAGAGCATAGCCTTCAAGATACAGATCTTCGACATTCACAGCACCGAACGCGAACTGATCACCGTAGTCGCTGGTGATGCCGCCGCCAAGCTTGGCGTTGTCGAAGTACTGAGCACCGAAGTAAGCCTTGACGACTTCAAAGTCGTAGCTCGCACCGAGGGTAACCGTCAGCTTGTCGTCGATGTCGCCCAAAGACGTATCGGTAGCAGCGTCCCAAGACTTATAGTTCATGGAGTCCACAGCCAAATAGCCGAAGAGCGGGCCATTCTTGTAGGAAGCTGCAACGCCATAGTAGCGATCGGTCGTCGATTCGTTTTCGCCTTCATCCTGACCGCCCATGGAGTACATGGCCGTCACCTGGAAGCCGGCAAAGCTCGGGGTCTGATAAACGATCGAGTTTTCGTAGCGGGAGCCGGTCATAAATGCGGTGCCGGCCTGAACAGCATAACCCCAGGAGGTGCCGAAGGGAGTCAGACCGCCGATCTGCGAGAAGGAGCCCTGGCCCTGGTTGAACGTACCGATGCGGCCGAAGGCGAGCTTACCGAAGCCGCCTTCCAAGAAGAGCATCGATTCACGATCGAACATGTGGTCGCCGCCGTCAGCACCGTCATCAAATGTGAAGCCGTTTTCGAGAACGAAGCCGACCGTCAGGCCGTTGCCCAGGTCTTCCGTGCCCTTCAAGCCCCAGCGGGAGCCGGACTGCTGACCAGATTCCATCGAAACGGAATCAATGTCTTCAAGAGTGTTGCTGTCCATGTCGATGTGGTTGTACTGCAAGCCGGCATCAACAACACCGTAGAGCGTCACATCAGCAGCGATGGCGGAACCAGCAAAAGCGCCGAGAACTGCAACAGCAGCTAAAGTCTTTTTCATTTTTTAGTTCTCCAAAAAGAGACAAAAGATGCAAGAACGTCTTTGATCAAAAACCGCCGGGTTGGATTCGTCGTGAAGACTCTTGCTGATCAAACACAACACCCGGCGGGTCTCTTTTGTTTTTGAGACGATCCCATTCTGACACTCGGAAATCGCTTACTCAAGAAAAACGAGGAAGTCAATAGCAAATGGGGGGGGGTTACCCTGAGAACAAAGAGATACACAGGAGGCTTTTCCAGTTATTTGAGAACAGATCGGAGAGCGATATAGATAATGAAAAACTAAAAAAGGGAGACTATGGCGCAGCATCAGTTGGCTGTAGACAGTCGCTGTTTTTCATAGGTGGCGGTCTGTTCGGCAGCACAAGGTTCCAGAAAAATGAACAACTGGTGATTTCGCCGTATTGACCGCACTTTCTGCGCAGAACAAGATGACGCGTTTGCGGGCAGGTATGCTTGTTGTCTGCGGGAAAGTCGCCATAAGGCCGTGTGTGGCAATTAAAAGGGAGGGCTGCGGCGCCTGAGTGGCTGCAGGAGCTTAAGAGAAGAGCGAGGAATCAACAGTCTTCGGCGTCATGACGATCGTCGGGAGTATGGACACGATGACCGAAACACGGCTTCTTCGTTGTTTTTTGTTGTGTAGTTGTCAGAAGTACTGAAAAAAGATTTTCGAAGTTGGGATTCTTGAGTCGTTGAAGCAAAAAAGTTTTCTTAAAGAGAGATCTCGCGGAGTCCTGCAAAAACACCGCACTATATTATGGAATTGTTGCGATATTTCCATAATATGGCATGGGAAATTTTTCTGCTTCCTTGCAAAACGGGGCAAAAAAATTAGAGCCGGCGTGCAGCATGCACTACCGGCTCAAGGCAAATCTCTCAGAAAGAGATTCAGAATTTTTTATGTTGGGTGGTCAGATTAGAGCCCAGCCTGCTCGCGCAGATCTGAGGCCTTGTCCGTCTTCTCCCACGTAAACTCAGGCTCTTCACGGCCGAAGTGACCGTAGGCGGCGGTCTTAAAGTAGATGGGGCGACGCAGGTCGAGCATCTCGATGATGCCGCCCGGGCGCAGATCAAAGTTGGTGCGCACGAGTTCGGCGATCTTCTCGTCGGAGATGACGCCGGTGCCCTGGGTGAGAACCGTGATGTTCATGGGCTCGGCAACGCCGATGGCGTAGGCGACCTGTACCTGGCAGCGCTTGGCAAGTCCTGCGGCAACGATGTTCTTGGCAACGTAGCGGCAGGCATAGGCGGCAGAACGGTCGACCTTGGTGGGGTCTTTGCCTGAGAATGCGCCGCCGCCGTGCGGGCAGGAGCCGCCGTAGGTGTCGACGATGATCTTGCGTCCAGTCAGTCCGCAGTCGCCCTGCGGGCCGCCCACGACGAAGCGTCCGGTCGGGTTCACGAGGAATTTGGTGCCCTTGAGCCATTCGGCAGGCATTACGGGTCGGATGATGTTTTCAACAACGGCTTCAATGAATTCAGGCTTCATCTGCAGACCGTCGCTCCACTCGGGCGAGTGCTGGGTGGAAAGCACGATGGTGTCGGCGGCAACGGGCTTGCCGTCAACGTAGCGCAGCGTTACCTGGCTCTTGGCATCAGGACGCAGATAGGGCATGAGACCGTTTCTTCTTACCTGAGACTGGCGCTGCATGAGACGGTGCGCGTAGTAGATGGCCGCGGGCATGAGCGTGGGCGTCTCGTCGCACGCATAGCCAAACATCAGGCCCTGGTCGCCCGCGCCCTGAGTCAAGGGATCGTGATTGCGTTCGTTGACGCCTTGGGCGATGTCGTTGGACTGCTTGTCGTAGCCCACGAGAACCGAGCAGCCCTTGTGGTCAATGCCGTATTCGGTGTTGTCGTAGCCGATGTTCTTTAAAACATTGCGGGTGAGATCAATGTAGTCGACAGCGGCGTTGGTGGTGATTTCGCCTGCGAGCACGACAAGACCCGTCGTGCAGAGCGTTTCGGCCGCTACGCGGCTTAAGGGATCGTCCTTCAAGCAGGCATCGAGCACTGCATCGGAAATTTGGTCGGCAACCTTGTCGGGATGACCTTCACTCACCGACTCGGAGGTAAAGAGATAATCGTTGGCCATTGCCAAGAGCTCCTAAAAAGAAATTGCGTACAGAGCACCTCAGCGCCTAACGCAAAATCGAAGAGCTCGTCAATGCGAACAATGTCCGAGCGACGTCATGCGGCAGACGCTTTAGCGGTATTTATGTTTAAAGACGTCGCCCCGCAAGTTGTCTTGTTTAACTCGGCGACGAAGAATTTTTTTCCTTCAGGCGGGGGATGATACGCCTTTTTGCTTTGTTTTTCCTGAAGAAATTGTGTATTTCTGTTTGCCGTTTGTGTTTTTGCGCTGCGCTTGGGCGCAGCCTTGTTTAGTGACAGGGGGAAAAAGCAGAAAAGTCACGACTTCTTGGCAAGCTTTCCATGCACGAACGTGTAGAGAAGCGCAGCGAGAATGGCGCCGCCGGCTATGTTTTCAAGCATCACTGGAATGAGATTGTCAACAAAAACGTGCCTCAGAGTGTCCACAGAGGTCTCCACCAAGGATGCAGCTGCCGTATTTGTAGCACTTGGACCTGAAGCGAAAGAAAAGCTTTTAGGCCGTAACGCTAGGAATTAGGTACGCGACTTCGGTCGCGTGCCATCCGAGCAGGTCATCGTATTCAGATCAAATTCGTCGATATGGAAACTGAGTTTATCCACAAGTTTTTGAACTGACTTTTTAATCGGAGCCAAACTCCACTTCCCATCAATTTTGCTGGCTGTAATTTTGCCGAGCAGAACACGCAGATCCTCGAAGGAAATTTTCTTGTCCTCCCCGACTCGGGCGATGTCTGCAATGCAGTCCATCGCCATTGTTGCTGACAGATGATTCAGGAACAGCCAGGCTTCCTGACTTACCCTGTTGCGCATGTATAAAGCGTCGAAATTCAAACTCGCGCCGTACGATCTGAAAAACTGCTCGATAGCCTGCCGCTGTTTGTACGTGCGATACACCTGGTGACTGTTCAGGTCAACGCGATTGGTCCGTATGGCAACTGTTCCCATTTCGGGAATATCTGCAAGTATCTGCTTCAAATCCTTGGGCTGCAACTGATCCATTTGCTCGTCTGAAAGCTTTCCTCTGCCTTTTTCGCGGCGCTTCAATTCCTGCTGAACTTTTCCATCAACCTGTTCATTCTTATGCTGCGCACGCTCAGCCGCGTCTGCCAACTCATTGGCGTAGAGCTGTGCGTCGTAGTAGACGTATACATTGAAGCCCTTGTCTTCGATCTTGAATGATTGAATCGCCCGCTCATGGTACACAAAGAGTTCAGTAAAGCTCTGCGGGCTCAACGGCAGATAAGGCTGTACAAAACGGCTGCCGCGCTTGATTGGAATCACATACGAAAGATTCTTTTGGGCCAATTCGTCGAAGTCGTCTTCCGAAGCAAACCCTTTGTCGGCGATCACCGTGTAGTCGCCGCTTGATATGCCGCACTCGTTCAAGACATCGGAAAAAGCGCTGACATCGGGAGTGCTGCCAAGGAATTGCTTGTAGTAGACAGGCATGCTGCTGTCATTGCCGAGACTGTAGACGTACAGCAGGTTTACCTGCGGTTTGAAACGACGCTTTGAGTCGTAGCCGAGCTCGGCCAGCTCCATCGTTTTGGAGGAGGTGATCAGACGGTGGCCGTCAAAAAGAATGAAGACCTCTTGTTTGTTTACGTCTTCCTGCATGAAGCGGGAAATGGCGTCCCGTCTTCGTCCCAGTGCCTGCAGCAAGGAAGTATTGCTCGGTGCATCGAAAGACAGACCGGGCAACAGGTGCGCAATGAAGCTCGTTTCGTAGTGTGCTTGCAGGCGTCGGAATCGAGGTTCTTTTACAGCACGAAGAACGGCGGCAGCATAAATCGTTTCCCAGATGTCCGGAAAAAATTCCTTGAGCCGCTCGCGCATCGCTGCCGTGCGATTCCAAAAGAACAACACGGCTCCGGCCTCGACGACATCGCAAACCTGATTGGCACAAAGAGCATTTGCTGTCACCGGCACAAGTCGGCGCCTGGTCGGAACAAGGCCGTCGGGCGTTAGTTTTCCGAGGCATTTTCCGGAAACCTTTCGACTGCGTTTGATTTTCAGATCGTACTTACTGAAGCGCTCATAAACGTACCAGTTATTGCCGATCTTTTTGATTTCCGTGTTTTTCTGTCTTGGAAAGTTCAAGACATATTCAGGTTTTTCCGTCATGATCTGCACTCAAGCAAAGCCAACCTATTAGGTTTGTAATTTTAAAAGAAAACGAGGATAAGTGCAACCTCGTTTTCCATGAAAAAACAGTCAATTAGACGAAATTTGCATTTTCAACTTGCGTACCTAATTCCTAGCATTACGGTTTAGGAGTTATGCACGAGATTTCATGAAAGTTGGCTGCCGCGCACTCAACAGCGAACTGAGTTTTTCAAGACAGCCTGCATTTTCTTTATGTCTTCAGCCTGCTGCAATCGTACGGTTGAGACGAAGTCTCGAGATGTGTCTGAGAGCAGTGTTCCAGGGCGGAAAACAAGCAGGCTTTTGAAGGCAATAGGAATGCTCAGGGCCCGCACCTGCAAGCCTCTCTCTAAAAAATCTGCCGCAACAAGTGGATTGACGATGCCTGCGCCGACGCCGCAGCGCGCAAGCTCGCAGACTGTTATCGAATATGGAGTTTCTATGCGCGTATTAAGTGTAAGCCCGCGCAAATTCATAGCCTCGATCAACCTCTTCTGGGCACTGTCTTCGGGGCTCAGAGCAATGAAGTCGGTCTTGGCAAGATCTTCGGGCGTGACAATGCTCTTTGCTGCGAGGGGATGGCTGTTGGACATGACGACTACGGCGTTTTCTGAAAAAAGTTCCGAGTGCTCGAGTTTGTCTGTGTCAATTTCGTTTGCCAGAAAGCCGAAGTCGGCAATTCCCGAACTGACTTGCTGATAGACGTCTCTGGAGCTGAGGACTTTGAGCGAGATCTGCACGTTGTATCCGGAACGGAGAAAACGCGAAATTGCTCTCGGAATAAATTGATTGCCTAAAGCAGGATAACTTGCAATATGCAGGCTTCGTTCGCCGAGCTGATGCAGCGATTTGATTCGATGCTCGATTCGTTCAAGTCCAATGAAGAATTGATCGACTTCTTCAATCAGCAGGAGCGCTTCACGCTTGGGCTCAAGCTTGCCTCTGATGCGATCAAAAAGCTTTAAGCCCGCAGCTGTCTCAAGTCTTTTGATTGCCTGACTCACCGCTGGCTGGGAAATTCCTAATTTTTCAGCGGCCCGCGATGTGCTGCCTGCCTGCATGACCAGTCTGAAGATTTCGATGTCGCGATACATTTAGCCATAACTTAAATTTATAGACTTAATAATTTTAATCATTGTATTGCGGCTCGTCCCTTTCTATGATCACCGTAGATGTATTGAGACTTCTTGGAGGCGAAAATGAAGCAGTATATCGATCCGAATGGCCAGCCTTTTGCAAGTCTTGCTGTTCCAGTGTGGAGAGCGTCGACCGTTGTGTTCGATACGTTTGAGGACTTTGCCAACAGAAAATCCCGCCAGCCCGACGGATACAGCTATGGACTAACGGGCAATCCGACGTCTCGCGAACTTGAAAGAAGAATTGCTGCGCTTGAAAACGGCAATCATTGTGTTGTTGTTCCTTCTGGCCAGTCGGCGCTGATGACGACGGTCATGGGATTTGTGCGCGCAGGGGATCATATCCTTATCTCGGATTCCTGCTACGGGGCCCTAAAGACGTTCGGCAGAAAATGGCTTGCCTCGATGGGCGTGGAAGTTGAGTTCTACGCCCCGACGGCGGGCAGCGACATCGAAGCCCTCGTGCGGCCGAATACGAAATTCATCTGCATGGAATCGCCAGGGACGGTTACGATGGAAATTCAGGATGTCGACGGCATCGTGGAAGTTGCGCGCCGGCATTCGATTCGCACGATGATCGACAATACTTGGGCAAGTCCTCTTTTCTTCAAGCCGCTTGATCATGGAGTTGACTTTTGCATCGAATCGGCCACCAAGATGTTTGGCGGGCACTCGGATCTGCTTCTGGGCGCCATCATCATGAACAATCACGACGATTACGCCGTGCTCAGAGAAACGCAGAGCATTCTCGGCCAAAACACAAGTCCCGAAGACTGTTATCTGGTGCTGCGCGGTCTGGAGACATTTGAGCTGCGCATGCGTCATCAATGTGCGAGCACATTGAAGGTTGTCCGTTGGCTGAGCGCACAGCCTCAAGTCGATCAGATCTTTTTCCCAGCGCTTGAATCCGATCCTGGATATGCATTGTGGAAGAAGAATTACACGGGCAGCGGGTGTCTGTTTTCCTTTACTTTCAAAAAAGAAAGCGATGAAGCCGTAAGCGCGTTCTTTAATGCTCTGAAGGTCTTTCCGATTGGCGCCAGCTGGGGCGGCACGCACAGTCTGATTGCTTACTATCCTGCCGCACAACAGCAGGCAAGGCTCTTTACCCCGACACGAAACGCCATTGTGCGTGTGGCTGTCGGTCTCCAAGATCCGGATTTGCTCATCAAGGATCTGGCCGGCGCGCTTGAGGCCTGGGAAAAGAAGGCGCAGTAGTTTTCGTCAAGCCAATGGAGAAGAATCATGTTGATTTTGCTGCAAGCAGTCGTCGTCATCGCCTGCATATTGATCGGTTCTCGGTTGGGAGGCATTGCCTCGGGTTTGTTTGGTGGATTCGGACTCGGAATTTTGGTCTTTATTTTCAACCTGCAGCCTGGGTCGCCGCCAGTGAACATCGTTCTTATCATCTGCGGCATCATTTCACTTTCGAGCACGCTTTATGCTGCAGGAGGCTTGGACTATTTGGTTGAGCTCGCGGCCAAGCTGCTGCGCAAAAATCCTAAGCGCATCACCTTCATGGCTCCGCTCGTGACATGTCTGTTTTCGCTTTTGTGCGGCTCTTCTTACGTGGCGCTTGCCGTTTTCCCGGTGATTGTTGAAATCGCCTACAAGGAAAGGATCCGTCCGGAACGGCCGATCTCGATGGCGCTTCTTGGTGCTACGCAGGCTTTGACAGGCAGCCCGATGTCGGCAGCGACAGCCGTTATCGTCAGCGTGCTGACGGTG
The DNA here is from genome assembly GCA_944390715.1 of uncultured Duodenibacillus sp. Taxonomy (GTDB): domain Bacteria; phylum Pseudomonadota; class Gammaproteobacteria; order Burkholderiales; family Burkholderiaceae_F; genus Duodenibacillus. The sequence goes on from CALXQS010000003.1 coordinate 94,655, forward strand.
TACGGAGTGACTCTCGGACACGTCATGCTCGTGTGCATTCCCTCGGTCGTGCTTGCTTTGATGCTTGCTGCTTTGGTGGTCTCGCGTCATGGCGTTGAGCTCGAAAACGATCCGGAATATCGTCGTCGCGTCGCGAGCGGAGAGCTTGCCCCTGCTCAGGAAATGAAGGCTATAGAAGTCAAGCCTAAGGCCAAGCTTGGCGTGCTGCTCTTTTTGCTGGCCATCGTGATGACCGTCGTCTTCGGATCTATGCCTGAGCTGCTGCCGTCGTGGACGGTCAAAGGCAAGCTCGTGCATCTTTCCATTCCTTACACGATTACGCTCATCATGTTCTCTTTTGCAGCCATTATGGTGGTGCTTTGCAAGGTCAAGCCCGGCAAAATCATCCAGTCTTCGATCTTTTCTTCGGGCATGATGGCCGTGGTGAGTCTTTTCGGCGTGGCATGGATGTGCGATACGTTCTTCGTCAACAACAAAGCTCTCTTCATCGAGTTCTATCAGACGTACTTCTCTGACTCGGTTTGGTTGTACGCCGTCGGCTTCATGCTGATTTCCGTGCTTATCGCCAGCCAGGGCGCAGCAACGACCATCGCCATCCCGTTGGGCACGACGCTTGCAATTCACGCACCGTATCTGGTGGCGCTCTTTCCGCTGGCAAACGGCAGCTGGTTCCTGCCGATCAGCGGCAACATGTTTGCAGCTATCGCCATGGACAGAACAGGTACGACGGGCATCGGCAAGTATCTGCTCAACCACAGCTTTATTCTTCCCGGCGCCCTCACGTGCTTTGGGACGGTGTTCTTCAGCTTCCTGATGATCACGCTCGTCTTCTAAGTCGTGTTGCGAGAAGTTTGATTTGAGAATTTCGCTTTAAAGAAAGTCGGCTGCAGGACGAACAACTCCTGCAGCCGACTTTCACGTTTAGTCAAGATTTATAGAAAAATTCCATTGCGAGCGCTCCCACCTCGCACTGGGTCAATCACCGCGACGCACGACAGTGTTTATGACTGAAAAGTCACGCTTTCTTGGCAAGCCTTCCATGCACGAACGTGTAGAGAAGCGCAACGAGAATGGCGCCGCCGGCGATGTTGCCAAGCGTCACAGGAATGAGATTGTCAACAAAAAACGTGCCCCAGCCTGCCGAGAGCGGCGCAGCCTGTCCGGCATCGACCAATGCCAAGTAGCGGGGATCGGTGCCCGTCAAGATGGCCGCCGGAATGAAGAACATGTTGGCTACGCAGTGTTCCATGCCAAGTGCGACGAAGGCCATCGTGGGAAACCACAGTGCAAGGATTTTGCCCGCCACTTCTTTGGCTGCATAGGCTGCGTAGACTGCAAGGCACACGAGCCAGTTGCAGCCAACCGCGCGCCAGAACGCTTCCATAAAGCCTAAAGACGTTTTGGCATTGGCAAGCTTTACGAGCGCATCGGCCCACGGCATGGCAGACATTCCAGCGACGGCCGGGGCTTTGTCAAAAATAAGTCCCGTGGCCCACACCATGCAGACAGCAACAAAGAGCGCGCCCGCAAAGTTGCCGATCCAAGCGTAAAGTCCTGATAGGAAAGAGGCCTTGAAGCCGACTTCCTTTTGCAGACCGGCAGCGGCAAGCGTCATGCAGTTGCCGGTAAAAAGATCGGCTCCGCAGATGACGACAAGCATCAAGCCGAGCGGAAAGACTGCAGCAAAAATAAATTTGCCCATGGAGCCCCACACATCCCAGGGCAGCGCCAAGCCGCAGCGTACCGCCAGAAATCCGCCCAGGGCAATGTAGGCGCCAGCAAGAAAGGTGAGCGCCGCCGTCTGCAGCATGCTCTGCCTTGTGCGGCCGATGCCGCCTTCGGCGGCAGTCACAAGCAGGGCGCGGTAGCCTGTTGAGGGTTCAAAGGTCATGCAAAACTCCTGAATAGGGCACGAAGAAAGTATGCATTGCGTGCTCTTGACAAATTATGGACGAGGCCGGCAGGCTCAGAGGACGGCAAGCGAAAATGTCGAAAAAAATTGCGGGCGCGCAAGCTTGGGGTACGTTTTTTCTGATGTTTTGACAGTCTAAAGGATGCGGCATTTTTGCTCTATCGCCATTAGAAGTAATGCACTCGGTTTTTTGGGTTAGGTGTTTTCTTGAATCGCCGGAAAAACCCGCTACCATGAAAGCCGCAGCCAAAAGCAGCACTGCTTTTGCTGCGTTGATGAAAAAAAGAGATGTTTGTTTGTACTTATGCCCGAACTGCCGGAAGTTGAAGTCACGCGCATGGGGCTTGCGCCCTTTGTAGAAGGAAAAGTGCTGCGCAAAGCCGTCATCCGCGTGCAGCGTCTAAGAAGCCCAGTTGGCGAGCTTGCGCAAAAGCTGGATGCAAAAACGGTTTTGCAGCTTTCCCGCCGAGGCAAATATTTGGTGTGGCACTTTGTCGATGCCCAAGGAGTCAAAGGGTGGCTCGTGACGCATTTGGGAATGAGCGGCTACTGGCGCGTCTGGCAGCTGCCTGCGCCTGAGCCCGGCGTGCACGAGCATGTTGATTTTGTTTTTGACGACTGCCTGGTGCGTTTGACGGACGTGCGCCGCTTTGGCGACATGCGCTGGTTTGATGATGATCCTTTTGGGCAAAAGCCTCTTGCGGATCTCGGCTGGGAGCCGTTTGATGCGAATGTAACGGCCGAGATGTTTGCCCGAGCGATGCGAGCCAAGCGCCGTCCTGTCAAAGAGGTGCTCATGGCTGGGGACGTGGTCGTAGGCTGCGGCAACATCTACTCGTCTGAGAGCCTTTTTCTTGCCGGAATTCACCCGGCAAGAACAGCAAGCCGCATTTCAGAAAAAAGGCTCTCGGCGCTTTTTGGCGCCATACAGAGCGTTTTGTCGCAAGCCATTGATGCCGGCGGTTCAACGCTGCGCGACTTTCATGGAGTTGACGGCGTCGACGGCTACTTTGCGCTGCGCACCAATGTCTATGGCCGGGAGGGCGAGCTTTGCCGCAAGTGCGGCTCTCCCATCAAGAGAATTGTGCAGGCCGGCCGCAGCACGTTTTATTGTCCAAAATGCCAAAAATAAAAAAAGAATCCAAGCAAGCCGCGTGCAAGCTCAGTGGCCTTTGGCAGGATCCGTTTGAGTTTTCCCGGGCGTTGACAGCCTGGCAGCAGCGTTCAGGGCGGCATGATCTGCCCTGGATGGTGCCTGATGCGTACTGCAGGTGGCTGAGCGAAATCATGCTGCAGCAAACGCAGGTCTCTGTCGTCATCGGCTATTACGAACGGTTTTTGAAGCGCTTTCCAACGGTGGCTGATCTTGCCTGCGCCAAAGAGTCCGACGTCATGAGCCTATGGTCGGGCTTGGGCTACTATGCCCGCGCGCGAAATTTGCTTAAGGCTGCTCAGATGGTCATGCGCGAGTTCGCGGGCGTCTTTCCGACAACTGCAAGCGAGCTGCAAAAGCTTCCCGGCGTCGGAAAAAGTACGGCTGCCGCCGTGGCCTCTTTTTGCAGCGGCGAGCCTGCGGCAATTTGCGACGGAAACGTCAAGCGCGTTTTGTCGCGCGTTGCCGCTTTTGATGAACCCGTAGATGCGGCGCACGGAACGCAGGCGATTTGGGGCCTGGCGCAGGAATTGATTTTGGCTGAGGCTCCCGGCGTTTTCAATCAAGCCATGATGGATCTGGGGGCGATGATCTGCACGAGAACGCATCCAAAGTGTCTTCTGTGTCCGGTAAGCAGCTTTTGCCGCGCCAGAGCGCTCAATGCTGAGGAGCGCTATCCCGTCAAGAAGCCAGCCCGGGAAAAAGAAAAGCGGCTTTTGCAGCTGGGGCTTTGGATGCAGAACGATTCAGTCGTTGTCATTGAGCGCACGCAAAAGGATATATGGCGCGGATTGTGGTGTCTGCCGGAGCTTTCGCAATTTTGCGGCATCAAGCTGGCTGCTTCAGAAACTCTGAAAATGCTTCAGGGCTTTTTGATTGAGCGCTTTGCGCATACGCTCACCCATCGTGAGCTCACCATTGAGATCTATCGCGTCAAGGGGCCGCTCAAAAAAGGGCAGCCGATTAGAGGGCTTAGCTCGAAGGATGTTGAGAGCGCGCCGCTGCCCGCGCCCATCAAGGCGTTTTTGCTAAGGCAGCTGCAATAAGGCCTTTGCGTGCAAGCTGCCGGTGACGAACCACCGTCATCATGAGGGGGGCAAAGCGGTCGGCAAGTTTTTGACTTACGTAGACGCTGCGGTGCTGGCCTCCCGTGCAGCCGATTGCAATCGTTAGGTAATGACGGTTTTGCGCTTCGTACGACGGAATCCATTTGGTGAGAAAGGCGCTGATGTCGTTGATCATCATCTGAGCGGCTTCGCTTTTGTCGAGAAAGTCGATCACGGGCTGATCAAGCCCTGTGAGCGGGCGCAGCGCGCGGTCATAGTATGGGTTGGGGAGGTTTCTGACGTCAAAGACAAGATCGGCTACAACCGGAATGCCGTGCTTGAAGGCAAAGCTCTCAAAGGCAAGCATCATGTTTGAGGGATCGGCGTCGGCAAACTCCTGCACGCTGTCGCGCAGCGTATTCGGAAGCATGCGCGTGGTGTCGATGACGCAGGCCAATTGCGCGGCAGGCTCGAGAATCTCTCTTTCTCGGCTGATGGCCTCCGACAAGCTCAGCGTGCTGCCGTTGACGATGGTCAGCGGATGGCGTCGCCGCGTTTCAGAAAAGCGCTGCACCAGTTCCGGCGTCGAGGCTGTTAGAAACAGCACGCGGACATCAAAGCCTTCAGCTTTGAGCTTGTCGAACTCAACCTGTGCAGCGGCCAGATTGAGCTGACTTCTAGCGTCAATTGAAACAGCGATGCGCGTGTGGCCATGCCGAGCGAGGTCGACAACAACAATGCTCAGGAAGTCCGAAGGCAGGTTGTCGATGCAGTAGTAGCCGCTGTCTTCGAGCTGACGGATGGCAATGGATTTTCCGGAACCGGAAAGGCCGGTCACGATAATGACCCGGCCGACGGATGCAGTGTTTGGCATGGCTGGCGAAAGCTTCGTGTTTAAAGGCGCGCTGCGCTGCAGCGCATGTTCAAGCCGCAGCAAAGGAAAAGACGCCGAATGATTCTCGCACGAAACCGAGCCGCATGACTCGAAATAAGATGTTTGACTGAGACCGCAAGCGTCACGACCGCAGGAAGTCCTCAGGAGCGTTTTTTAGAGCGTTGAGAGTGCAAAAAGCCACAAAGCAGAGCAGACTAGGCGCGGTTCTCCTCGGTCGTCTGCTGCGCTTCGTCTTCTTTAGGGTAGTCTTCTTCCGAAGCGGCTTGAGGTTCTGGAACGGGCGGCGTCCAGCTGCCGATGAACTGACAAATCTCCAAAGGGGTTTCAAGCGAGAGGAGCTTCAGTTTGGTTTCCTTGTCTTTGAGAAGCTCAGAAATTTCGCTGAGAACATCGAGATACTTGTCAGGATCATCCTTGGGGATCATGACCGCAAAGAAAAGCCGCGCACGGCGGTTGTCGGGCGTATCAAAGGCAACGGACTCTTTGGTGCGCAGGACGGCAAGCGCGAGCGTATCAAGTCCTTCGACGCGGCCATGAGGAATCGCCACGCCTCCGCCCAGACAGGTGCTGCCGAGACGTTCGCGTGCATTGAGTGCGTCAAAAACCACTTGGTGGCTGATGCCGGCACAGTGTTCCACAATGAGGGAAATTTGTTCAAAAGCGCGCTTGCGGCTGGTGATGTCGCTGTCAAGCTCAATGCAGTCGAGTGTAAGTAAAGAGGCGATGTGATTCATACTGATCCCGGGCCGGTTCTCAGAAAAACAAATAGACAAAAGCGCAGCATCCGAGAATTCCCAGGCGGATTTAAAACGAGGCGCAGCTCCTGAAAGCAAGAAGAAAAGCTTCCAGCATCCAGGACGCCGCAACGCACGATAGCACAACTGCCGAATAGAGGCATCGTCCGTAAGCCTAGGAACTTGTGCATCAAGATGGAAATTTGGCGGCAAGCAGACAGGTGCTTGATCGCTTCGGAGTCCAACAAGGCGACTCGACTGGCCTGCAAGGCGGCAGGAGTCGAGCACTCCGTACGCATAGATGAAGTCCGCGAACTCAGGTTAATTTGATTCGGAACCAGCAAAAATCCGAAAGCAATCCTTGGGTGAAACAATCTCAACGCTTGCGCCGGGGTAGGCTTCAAGAAAAGTCTTTGCATGCGGAGTTGTTTTAACCGACGACGAGAGCTTGCATTCAAAGGCGCGCATTTTGCCGTCCAAGACCTCGACGAAGTCTAATTCTTTAGGCCTTCTGTCAGTTGTTCTCCAGAAATACATTTCTGTGAAATCGCGTCGATTATCGTGCAGCTTGACTCGTTCCATGAAAAAAAAGTTTTCCCACAGAGCTCCTGCATCGCTGCGGGCGGCCAAGGGAGAGAAGTCGTTGATCAATGCATTTCTGACGCCCGTATCGAAGAAATAAATCTTTTTGCCTTTCTTTATTTCGTTGGCAAGATTTCGTGATAAAGATGGACAGAGGCGAATCAGTGAAGCTTTCTGCAGACGATCCACGTAGTCCTCGACAGTCAGGCGATTCAGTCCTACCTCTCTGGCCAAGCTGTCGTAAGAGATCTCCGATCCAACGCTGTATGCCAGAATTTTCAGAAGTTTTCTCAGTTTTGCAGGATATTTGATGACGTTCTCGTCAAAAAAATCGCGCAGCAAATAACCTTCGCAGTAGTCCATCAAGTACGCCCGTGCTTGTTCGGGCTGTTCGCAGACCAAAGGCATCATTCCGTAAACTATTCTGTGCTCAATGTTCTCGATAAGATTTCCCCAGCCGGAATCTGCCGCTATTTCGTCTAGTGAAAAAGGCCACATCTGTCTTGAAACAACGCGTCCCAATGCAGACTCTTTGATGGCAATCAAATAAAAAGCCGACGAACTCGTCATGAAAATTTGCCGTGGTTCTTTTAGTTTTTCATTGGCATCAACAAGCAGCTTGACGATGCTGCTGATATCGGCGATTTTGTGGGCTTCGTCAATCACGATGGCTTTGCCTTGAAGCAAAGCGTTCAAAACATCACCTTGCGTTTGAAAATTTAATTCTTCAGATACGCCTGGCAGATCTGCATTAAACCATCGACATGGTGTCTGAGTGACGAGATGTTCGAGCAAAGTGCTTTTTCCGATACGCCTCGGACCATAGAGAACCACCGCTCTAGGCGGCGTATCCTTCAACAGCTCTCCTTCGAGAAATCGATGGATGTATTTGTGTTTCATGCAAAAATCCTCAGTAAACTGAGTTTTATTGTATCAATATTTATTACTCAACTGAGGATTTTTGCATTCGCATGGGCGTCGCTGACGCTGCCTGAAAAAGGTTGACGGTTTTTGCATTGATTGACTGATTGAGTTGACAGGTAAGTTATCTCTCGCCTGCATCACCTCAACAGATTCTTTGATGAAAGCCGATTTCGGTTGACGGCTGGACCTGATTTGGTTGTCGACTTGCAGGCTTTCCGTTTGAAGTCTTTTTCAAGTTTATTCCTGGTTTTGCTTCATTTTTTTTCCGGTCTGCCCGAGAGGCTGTCCAAGTCGGCAAGATGCTGCATGACAAAACGCCCAGACTGCTGCGGATCTATTTGGAAGAGCTCAAGCAGCTTTCACTCGAGGAGTGAACAACATGCCTATATTTGAGAGCGAGCTGCTTTGCGCAGCGACCGAGCAGCAATGTGTTCAAGCTCTCGGTACTTGGCGACCGTGCGGCGGGCGACGATGATGCCTTCCGAGGCGAGCATCTCGGCAATGGCGCCGTCCGAGAGAGGCTTTGCGGGGTTTTCGGACGCGATGATTTCGATAATGCGCCGGCGTACGGCAGCCGTGCTGACCGCTTCGCCGTCTGAAGCGCTGAAGCCCGCGCCGAAAAAGTGCTTGAGTTCAAACGTGCCCAGAGGCGTCTGCATGAATTTTCCAGCTGTGGCTCGGCTGACGGTGGACTCCGACATGCCCAGGCGATTGGCGACGTCTTTTAAAAACAGGGGCTTAAGAGCGGACGGCCCTTTGGTGAAGAAGCTGCGCTGCATGTCGACGATGGTTTGCGCAACGGCCGTGATGGTCGAAAAGCGATACTCGAGCGCATGGAGAAACTGTTTTGCCTGCGCAGCCTTTTGGTTCCAGCTTGTTTGTTCGTCTTTGGCGAGCTTTGCCTGCGTGAGAAGCTCGAAGTTTTCAAAGTCAAAGCTAAGCCTCGGCACAACAGCCGTGTTGAGCTTGGCAATCCAGATGTCTTTCTCTCGCACAAGGACAATTTCCGGCACCACAAACGAGAGGCTTCGCATGTCGGCAAAGTCTGCCGCAGGATGCGGATTGAGCGTGCCGATAAGCGCAAACGCAGTCTCAACGTCTCCTACGGAGGCCTCGAGCGTTTTGGCGGCCTTCCTGAAGTCTCGCTTCATGATTTCGGCTGGGCACTCATGAAGAAGCCGAGCCGCAAGGCGGCAATGTTCGGGCGTTGCGTCCGGGTTGTCCTTGCTTTGCTCCAGGCGGCGAAGCTGGATGATCAAAGCTTCGCAGGCATCAGAGGCTCCGACGCCGGCCGGATCAAAGCTCTGAAGCAGAGCAAGAGCGGCCTGCGCCTCTTGCAGAGAACAGGGCTCAGGGCAGTTTGCAAAAATTTCGGCAAGAGGCTCGGCCAAAAAGCCTTCCTCGTTGAGATTTCCAATGAGCCACTCGACGTGTGCGGCGCTTTTTTCATCGATGCGCGCGCAGGCGAGCTGCTCGAGCAGATGCTGCGAAAGCGTTCCGATGCTTGCGATGTTTTCAAAGGGATCTCGCGCTTCGCCTTCGTAATCGGCGGGCGTCTTCTTCCAAGTCAATACGGCAGGCTCTTTGGAGCGCTCGAAGTCTGCGGCAACGCCGACGGAGTCGTCAAAAAAAGCGCGCTGCAGACCTTCACCCTGAGGGGCGTCTTGATCGCCTTCGGGTGCATTTTGACCTTCTGCAGCTTCGTCGTCTGCGGCTTCAAGAAAGGGGTTTGCGGCAAGCGCATCGTCAACGGCCTGCTGCAGTTCGGGGCCGGTGAGCTGCAGCAGTTCGACCGACTGGCGCTGCACGGCGGTAAGCGTCGTGCGCTGAGAGACCTGCGTTGCGAGACTGACCGAGAGCGAAGCCATGACGAGGATTGCCGCTACATGCGGAAGTTTTCGCCGAGATAAATCTTGCGGACCGATTCGTTGGAGATGATTTCCTCGGCCGAGCCGCGTGCGAGCACTTCGCCCTCATTGATGATGTAGGCATGATCGCAAATGCCCAGCGTCTCGCGCACGTTGTGGTCGGTGATGAGCACGCCGATGCCGCGGTCCTTTAAAAACCGCACGATGCGCTGAATTTCAATGACGGCAATGGGGTCGACGCCGGCAAAGGGCTCGTCAAGAAGAATGAAGTTGGGGTCGGCGGCAAGCGAGCGGGCAATTTCCGTGCGGCGCCGCTCGCCGCCCGAGAGCGACATTGCCATGTTGGTGCGAATGTGCGTGATCTGCAGCTCTTCCAAAAGAGAATTGAGCCGCTCTTCGATTTCGGCTTTGGTGAGCTTTTCGCCCGTGCGCTTGACCTGCAGCTCGAGAATGGAGCGGATGTTGTCTTCGACGGAAAGCTTGCGAAAGACGCTTGCCTCCTGAGGCAGATAGCTGATGCCGAGGCGCGCGCGCTTATAGATGGGCAGATGCGTGATGTTCTCGCCGTCAAGAGCAATCGAGCCGCCGTTGGGAGGAACCAGCCCCACGATCATGTAGAAGGTCGTGGTTTTGCCCGCGCCGTTGGGGCCCAGAAGGCCCACGACTTCGCCGCTTTTGACGCGCACCGAAACGTCGCGCACGACTTTGCGCGCACCGTAGCGCTTCATGAGGTTGAGTGCTTCGAGCGTGTGAATGTTGGTCTCGGACACGGCTTGCTGCTTCCTTTGATGATGAGAAAAGTCTAAAAGGTCAAGACAAAAAATTCGTGCTGGCTATTGCGTCAAGCGCGTTGAGCCCGAAAGCGGAGCCGTGGCGCCCGTCTTGGGAGCGGCTTTTTGCTGCTGTCCTTTGTCCTTGGGGCGGGGCGCAAGCACGGTCGAGACGCGGCTGCGCTTGCCTTCGATCACTTTGCCCTCAACATATGAGCGGGCCGTGCGCAGGTTGTAGATGATTTTGTCGCCTTCAGTCGAGTCCTTGACAAGGCCGTTTTCGCTGCGCGCGAGCTTGGCGACCTCAATCAAAGTCACAATGTCCTTTTGCTCTTCATAGACGGCAATAAGCGAGCTGGCATGCACCCATTCGTCAATGCCTTTGGTCTTGGGATCGCGGCGCTCCTTCATGCGCACGGGATTTCCCCACACGGTGAGCGTACGGTAGCCTTCGGGCGAAATCGTCAGCTGCAGCTTGTTGCCCAGAATCTCCATCGTGCCTTGGTGAACTTCAACATTGCCCGTATAAATGGCAATCTGCTTGATTTCATCGCCGTCGAAGTGGTTGGCAGTGATTTCGATGGGCTTTTCGCGGTCGGCGGTTTCAGCCTGCGCAAAAGCGGCCGCGCAGGCGGCGATCAGTCCAAAGAGAATGTGACGGGTATTCATAGCGAAAAAATTTATCAGTTGTCGCGCCTTGGCGCGAAGATCGACTTGACGTTGGTGTGAATATTCACTGTTCTGTCGACGTTGTCAAGCGTAATGCCGATGCCGGTGGTGACGTCTTCTCCGTGCTCGAGCACGACGGGCGCATCGGACTCAAGCACGCTTTTGTCGGGATAGACCGTGGCGTGCGGAGTCGTAAAGCGCATCGGCGGATCTTTGAGGTCGCCTGCGCGGGTGACCACGACGTTGCCGTTGAATAAAAACGTCTCGCCGTCATCCATGCTCTGACCTGTGTCGGCCGTGGCTCTCACCTGCGGTTCATCCACCGAGAGCGTCACCATGCGCGGCTTGATGCTCGACATGCGGCCGTCGGCAAAGTGCTCGGCATACTCAGCAAAAAGTCTGCGGTTGGCCGTTCCGTCAGGATTGAATTCAGTGACGGAAACGTTGCGGGCAATGAAGTCGGGCGAGTCGCGGTCAATGAAGGCTTGATTGGCTTCGATTTCCGCGCGAATGGAGTAGTAGTAGGAAACGGCGACCAGAACAACGAGCACGCCGATGCCGAATCCGGCGGTGATGCGATCGCGCAGGTAGACCTTCATAGCTAGATCTTCCCTTGCACGTAGCGCGCCTTGACAAGAGCATCCCACTTGCCCTGCGCATGCAGAATGAATTCAGCCAGACTGCGAACGGCGCCGTTGCCTCCGTTTTTGGGCGCCACCCAGTCGACCATCGCGGCAATGGCGGGATCGGCGTCAGCCGGCGCCGTGCTCAAGCCCGCCATGTCGAGCACGGGGATGTCGGGCACGTCGTCACCCATGTAGGCGCACTCAGAGGCCGAGCAGCCGTGCTCGGCAAGAATTGATTCAAATGCGCGGGTTTTAAATTGCTTGCCCTGAGCAACCGAGCAGATGCCGAGCTCCGCTGCGCGGGCAGCCGTCTGCGCGGATACGCGTCCCGTGAGAATGGCCACGGGGATGCCCGCTGCCTGCAGCATCTTGATGCCCAGACCGTCGCGTGCGTAAAAGCGCTTGACGGCTTCTCCTGCTTCACCGGTCCAGATTGAGCCGTCGGTCAGAACGCCGTCGACGTCAAGCACCACGAGCCGGACGCGCTTGGCGGCTTCTTTGGCTTTTTCCAAATCCATCAAATCACCTTTGCCGTCATGAGATCATGAATGTGCAGGGCGCCCACCAGGTGCCCCTGGGCATCAACGACCAGAAGCTGGTTGATGAGCTTTTCGTCAAGAAGCTTGGCTGCGGCCGCAGCCATTGCTTCGGGAGCAATCGTTGCGGGCGTCTTGGTCATGACCTCTTCGATTTTAATGTTGCGGATGTCGCCGCGCTCTTCAATGAGGCGGCGCAGATCGCCTTCGGTGAAGATGCCCGTGACGCGCCGCTCGCTGTCGACGACAGCCGTCATGCCGATGTGCTTTTTGGTGATTTCGCGCACCGCTTGAAGAACGGTGATGCCCATCTGCACCGAGGGTACGGCCTCGCCCGTGCGCATGACGTCGCTTACATGCGTCAAGAGCCTGCGCCCGAGCGCGCCGCCCGGATGCGAGCGGGCGAAGTCTTCCTTGGTAAAGCCCTTGGCATGCATGCAGGCCACGGCAAGCGCATCGCCCATGGCAAGCGTTGCGGTGGTCGACGAGGTGGGAGCGAGATTGAGCGGACAGGCCTCAAAGTCCACGTGCACGTTGAGGTTGACGTCGGCGTTCTTTGACAAGGGGCTTGACGGATTTCCCGTGATGGTAATGAGGCTTGCCCCTTCACGCTTGATGACGGGGACAATCGTCAGAAGCTCGGCGGTCGAGCCGGAGTAGGAAATGCCGATGACGACGTCCTCGGCCGTGATCATGCCCAGATCGCCGTGAGCAGCTTCAGCGGCGTGCACGAAAAAGGCAGGCGTGCCGGTTGAAGCAAGGGTGGCGGCGATTTTGCGCCCGATATGGCCGGACTTGCCGACGCCGCTTACCACAACGCGGCCGCGGCAGCTTAAAAGCAGTTCGACTGCGCGCGCGAAATGTCCCTCATCGAGCGTATCGGCAAGCTTGGTGACCGCCTGCGCCTCATGCAGAAGCACTTCGCGGCCGAGCTCAATGGCCCCGGCGGCGTCAAGAGTGTATTGCATTAGAAAACACCGAAAAAAACCTTAACCAAAGCATTCTAATGGATGGGGGCTTCTTAAAAAAAAGCAATTTGCTACCAGTGGCAACAAATGAAGCGATAAAGGCATCTCGAATACCTCCTTTGTGAGGTAGCCTGCGGACCTAACCTTTTTGAGGTGGTCTGAAGCGGACGCGAGTTGTACCATCAAACGCATGAATGAGGCTAAGCAACGACGGATACGGATTGCTTAAGCCGTCAAACTTAGACATCGTCTTGAATTTTTAGGAGAGAAGACATGTTGCAACGTAGAGATTTGTTTAAGGGCATTTGCGCGGCCGCTGCTGCTCCTGTTTTGGGCTCTGCCGCCACTCAGGCCATTGCCATGCCTCGTCAGGACAAGTGGTCGCTGTCGGCCATTCATCTGACGGCGTTGAATCTGCCGCCGGAAAAGCTTGCCGTGGCTGCGCATGCGGCTGGCTATGACGCCATCGGCATTCGCATCAATCCGATCTCCAAAGGTTCCGTGTCTTATCCCTACAAGGCCGGCAGCAAGGAAATCCGCGCCTTCAAGAGCCTTCTGGCCGATCTGGGCATGCGCGTCAACGGCGTTGACGGCTTTGCGCTCAACAGCAACACGGATCCGACGCAGTTTGCTGGCATTTTTGAAGCCTGCGGCGAACTCGGCATCAAGTCTCTTTGCATTTGCGGCGATGCGCCCGACAAGCCCAAGTTTGCCGCCATGTTCGCCAAGATGTGCGAAATGGCCAAGCCTTACGGCTTCCGCATCGATCTTGAGTTTATGGCCTGGCGCACGATCGGCACTCTCGAGCAGGCCTATGAGCTTGTGAAGATGGCCGGCTGCGACAACGGCACGATTGCCGTCGACTCGCTGCATCTGTATCGTTCGGGCGGCACGGCTGCTGACCTCGACAAGATTCCGGCACGCTTCTTGGGCGACATCCATCTTTGCGACGCCGTGAAGAATCCTCCGATCGATCCCAAGCTCATTGCACAGGTTCGCGCCGGCAAGGCCAAGCTCGACAGCACCTCCGGCACGCCCAAGGGATTTGAAGGTCTGGTCAACGAAGCGCGCCTGGGCCGTCTGCTGCCCGGCGACGGCGAGCTGCCGCTTGTCGACTTCATGATGCATATGCCCAAGACGAGCGCGATCGGCGTCGAGGTCCCTGTCTCTGGCCTTGCTCCCGAGACGGTGCTCAAGCTCTCTTACGAGCACTCGATTCGCGTGCTCAACAAGCTTTAAAAATTGACGGCGCTGCACCGACTCGCGTCGGTGCGGCGGCAAGCCCGGCTCGAGCTCGGCTCATTTCTGCAGCGAAAGACAAGAAGGATTTTCGCCGCAGACGCGTCGAGTCTGCCGAGCTTTTTCTCTCTAGAGGTTTCCGGCGGCTGCGGCAGCGTTTGATTCGCCCGAAAAAAGCTGTATTTCAAAAGCGCCAATGAAAGGTCAGGCTGGCTGAGCTTGGCTTCTCATTGGTTTTATTCCGGAAATAGAGTTCAGAGTTTCTGGTTTTCAGATTTTTGATTGGCATAAGCAGCGCTTGATTTTCCAGCTTCTCGGCCAAAAACAAAGCAGTCCGTCAGAGAGCAGCCGCCCATTCGGTCTTCGCCGTGAACGCCCCCTGTGGTTTCTCCTGCAGCGAAAAGTCCGGCAATCGGCAGATTGTTCCTGCCGATGACGCGCGCGTGTTCATCGATTTTGAGTCCGCCGCAGCAGTAGTGCACGTAAAGCCTTTCCTTTCCATAGAAGTAGGGAGGGCGGTTGATTTCCTGCGTGAACATGTTTTTGCCGAAATCTTCATCAACGCCTGAGCGCACAAAGCTGTTGTAGCGCTCAAGCGTACGTCTGAGCACGTCTTTGTTCACACGCATGCCTGCGGCCATTTCCTCAATCGTATTGGCGGACTTGACCACGCCGTTCATGATCTTCGTGCTGCGGCTGGCGCCCTGCAGAGACTGAGAGTCCGTGATGACCCAGCATTCTTCGTTGGGCAGCTTGCGGATCTGCGTGCTGATGTCTTTCCAGGATGAGCCTTCATTGACGAAGCGCCTGCCTGCTGCGTCAACATAAATGTCAGCTCCGACGTAGTCGGTCAAACGTCCGCCCCAGAAAGGGATGGCCATGATGCAGTCCATGTCGACAAGAGCAGCTCCGACGGCCGCACCCATTTCGATGCCGTCGCCCGTTGCAGTGTCAATGCCTTCAAAGTTTGGGTCTGCCGTTGTCGGATAAGAAGCATCGAGCCACGGGACGTAGCGGCTGCGCATGGCCACATTGCCGCCATAGCCGCCGGTGGCCAAGACGACGCTGGCGGCGGAAAAATCCACGGGCCCATGTTCGGACAAGGCGGTAAGGCCGGCAATGCTTGCGTCTTCGCTGATGAGAAGCTTTTGGGCCTTGGTTGAAAAAAGAACTTCGACATTGAGGGCGCGGGCGCGTTTGTTGAGCGTCGTGATGTAGTCGTAGCCGGCCCGCACGGCGCTCGAAATGTAGCTGCGGGGAGCAAGGCCTGCGAGCGTCTGAAACGCATTGCTCTCCCACTTGAGTCCCATTGCGGCAAGCCAGCAGATGATGTCGGCGGATTCCCGGACAAGCTTGCGTTCAAGTGCGACGCTGCCTCGGCTGCCTGCTGTCGAGCGCATGCCGGCGAGCATCGCCTCGCAGGCTGCGTCGATTTCCGAGGCAGAGAGCTTTTCACGATTGATGGCGCTCACATATCCCGTAGAGACGATGGTATGTCCGCCGAGCGTGGGGGCTTTTTCCAGAACCAGTACGCGGCGAGCGCCGTGCTCAGCGGCAGAAACCGCAGCCGACAGGCCTGCGGCGCCCGAGCCCACGACGATGACGTCATAGCTTTTGCGCGCAGTCTCGGCCTGAGGCAAACGGCCGGCCTGCACGCTGCGGCAGCACAAGCCTGCCGCAAGAAGCACTTCGAGCAGTTGGCGGCGCTTCACGATAGTTTTCCGTTTTGCTTAAGTTCGAGAATGGTAAAAAGCCGCGTGAGCTCAGCGCTCGTATTGGCCGCAAGCTTTGCCATGGCATTGGCGCGGTGCATTTTGACGGTTGTCTCTTCAATGCCTAATTTGCGGGCAATTTCCTTGTTGCGCAGACCTTGAGAGACGAGCTTGGCAATTTCTCTTTCACGGTTGGAGAGCTTGTCGATGCGCTCAACGAGTTTTTGCAGTTCATCGTATTCATTCGTCTGGCGGATGCTCGCGGCAACAGCCTTGGTGACCTGCGTGAGCAGTCTTTGCGGTTCAACGGGCTTTTGCAGAAAATCGGCTGCGCCGTGTCGCATGGTGTGCACCGCCATGTCAATGTCGCCGTGAGCCGATAAGAAAATGATGGGCAGCGGGCAAGCGCGTTTTTCAAGTTCCTGCTGCAGCTCAAGTCCCGTCATGACCGGCATGCGCACGTCAAGAATCAGGCACCCGGGGCGCTCAAGCGCGTCTTCGGCAAGAAATTCAGTTGCGCTTGAATACGTGACGACTTCCCAGCCCAGAGACTCGATGAGCATTTTTTGCGATGCGGCAAATTCTTCGTCGTCGTCAACGATGCGGATCAAAACAGTTGTATCACTCATAAGCCGCTAAATCCTTTCGAATGTGACGGTAAAACGCACGCCGCGAGGCCGCAGCTGCTCAATCAAAATGTGTGCAGAGTGAGCGTCGGCGATGCTTCGCACGATGGCCAATCCTAACCCAAGACCTTCGGCTGAGGTAGAGTCGCACACGTCGGAAAGGCGCTTGAATTCTTCCGGCGTCAGCTGCGGTCCGGTATCGGTCACGATGACCGAGACGCTGGAGCCGTCTGCTGTGGTCTTGATCTCAATGCTGCCGTTGTTTTTCTTGACGGCGCGGCCGGCATTTTTCAGCAGATTCAAAATGAGAAGTTCGATCTCAAGGGCTTCGGCGCTGATCACTGCTCCAGCGTCCTGAAGCTTGACTTTGATGTTGGGCGAGCTGTCGGCGTAATGCGAAAAGCTTTCGACCGCTTTTTTGACAAGGTCGGCAATTTTGCAGGGCTTGTGGGGCGAATTCGGACGCTTGACGTAGGAGCGCACGCGGTCGACGATTTGCGAAATTCTGTGGGCTTCCCGATTGACGGCTTCGTTGACGTCGGCAAGTTTTGCTTCGTCGCGCGAACCAGATTCAATGAGCATTTCCATGACGGCGCAGTAGTTGATGATGGCGCTCAACGGCTGCTTGAGCTCGTGGGCGATGATGGAGCTCATCTGAGAGACCAGAGAATTGCGCTCCATGTTGTGCAGCCTTCGGTTGAGGCCGCGCACTTCTTCAAGCATGCGCCCCTTTTCTTCAACGAGGGCGTTGAGCTTTGCAGTGCGTATGCGCACGAGCCGATAGAGTCGGAATTCGTTGAGGGCGAGAAAGGCCAGAAGGCAAAGCGCGATGACGATCTCGCTAGAAAACCTTCTCAAAATTCCTTCGAAGGACCAGTCGCGCAGATAGGCGTAGGTGCCGATTTTGAGAGTGCGGTGCAGCTTGCTGATCGTGTCAAAGCGCCCCACCACCTGCCATGAAAAGGAGGTCGCGTCTTTTGCCGCACCTTCGGCGGATGCTTGCTCGGGCATCTGCAGCAGCGCAATGCTGATCTGCTTGAGGATGTCCGGCGACAGATTTTCGTTGACCGAACCAAAGACCTGGTCGGGGTAAAGATCTGTGGAATGCGCGCAGGAAAAGCCCGGAGTGGATCGGGCGTTGAGCACTTTGAGCTTGCCGGCCTCAATGAGGCCGCGCTCTTGGGCGGTTTCAAGCTGGCAGGTGCTCAGCACTCCCGCATCGCTTCGTCCCGTGAGAACCGAACCGACGACCTCTGGAATTTGGTACGTCTCAAAATCAACCCGCAAGAAGAAGGATTCCGGATCGTGGCCCTCGGCAGCAAGTTCTCCGGCAAAGGCAAGCCAGCCGCCGAGCGAGTCGGGCAAGGAGGCGCTGATGACTTTTCCCTTCAAATCGGCAACGGTTTGGATGTCCGTTCGGGTTTTGAGCGTGACGACGGCCGAGCCGAGCGAGCGGTTGGCGTCCGTTGCAAAGCTGCTTTTTCTGACGGCCAGAGGATGCACGCTCATCGAGGAGCCGAGCATGGAAAACACATCGCTTGGCGCAATGACGAAGTCAGGCCGGGTACGAAAGACGTCGTCGCTTGCTTTGTAGGCGGCGATGTCGACGGTGCGAAAGGAAATGTTCGGAAGGGTTTTTTTAAGATAGTCGAGCGTTGGGGTCAAGACTTCAGCGCGAAATCCCGGCTCATTGTTGTTGACAAGGCCGATGAGCACGTTGCGCTCAACGCTCGACGCGCTCAGACAGGCCAATGGGAAGGCCAGAAAAACCAGCGCCGCGCAATGCACGACAAAGAACTTGACCAAATGCATGAAAATGCATTCTACGGGCTCAAGTGGCTTTCGACTACCTCCTTTTAGAGGTGGTTTGAAGCTTCTAATCTGCCTACTATGAAACCAGCAAAAAGTGAATGCCGAAAGCGGGAAATCGGTCTGCTTCTGCATTCGTTTCGTCTTAGTAGAGAAGGAGATGAAAAATGATGGATCGTCGTGGTTTGATTAAGACAGGTCTGACGGGCATGATGGCGGGCTTGGTTGCTCCGACAATGGCTTCAACGGTGCTTGCTCCCGACGCCAAGATGATGCCGGTGGACACCCGCAACGGCCGCAACGGCTGGAAGACCCCGGCGCGCCGCGTCGTGCAGATCAAAAACTGCCGCATCGGCGAGGGCTCGCCCAAGATCATCGCTTCGACAACGGCCAAGACGCCGGAGGCGTTTTTGAAAATCATGAAGGAATACGCGGCCATGCCCGAGCTTGACGCCATCGAAATGCGTCCTGACTACATCGGACAGATGGACGGCAAGGAATTTGCTGATCTTTCTCGTGAAGCCTACAAGATTGCCGGCAGCAAGCCCGTGCTGATGACCTTCAGAGACAAGACCGAAGGCGGCGGCCGTCATGTGACGGACGATTGGTACGGTCAGTTCTATGACGCCGTGCTCGACAAGGGTGCCGTTGACTGGCTTGACATTGAGCAGTTCCGCGACATCGACGTGTGCCGCCACATCATGAAAAAGGGCAAGGCCAAGGGCAAGGTCATGATGTTCTCGGATCACGAATTCGGCTGGACGCCTTCAGAAGACGAAATCATTCGTCGTCTGCTGCTGCAGGAAAAGGAAGGAAGCGACATTCTCAAGCTTGCCGTCATGGCCCACAACACGGGCGATGCTCTGCGCTTGATGAGCGCCACCTGGAAGGTGCGCAACTACTACAGCGACCGTCCGATGCTGACGATGGCAATGGGCCGCTGGGGCGTGCTGTCTCGCTGCACGGGCGAATTTACCGGTTCGGATTTGTCTTTTGCCATGGTGGGCGGCATACCTTCGGCACCCGGCCAGATTCCCTACAAGGATCTGAAGGTCGTGCACGACGTGCTGCACAACGCCATGTATCCGCAGGGCAAGTAGCCTTGGCAGCTTGAAAAAGCAAATCTCTCGCTCTTGCTTGCGCTTTTCGGATGCAGACGGACTGCTGCAGGCAAGTGCGGGAAAAATTCAAACAGGAAAATGTTCATGAATCGCAAAACACTTATCGCAGCTGCGGCGGCCTTGAGTCTGGGCGCCGTCGGCACGACCTGGGCGGCTGGCTACAAGGCCGGCACCTACAAGGCCTCGGCGCAAGGCATGGGCGGACCGGTTCAGGTTGAGGTCGAATTTACGGATTCGGCGATCAAGGCCGTGCGCATCGTCGGGAAAAACAGCGAGACGCCGGGCATCGGCACGACTGCGCTCGAAAAGCTTCCTCCGCAAATTGTCGAAAGCCAGAGTCTGGGCGTGGCGGCCGTCTCGGGCGCAAGCAAGTCTTCTGCTGCCGTGCTGACGGCGGTGGCTGACTGCGTGCGTCAGGCGGGCGGCGATCCGAAGGCGCTGATGGCCGTGCCGGTCAAAAAGTCTGCCAAGGCGGCAGCCAAGACGATTGAAGCCGATTTGGCCGTCGTCGGCGCCGGCGGAGCCGGTCAGGTGGCGACGCTGCGCGCTTCAAGCCTGGGCAAGAAGGTTGTGTTGATTGAGAAGATGCCTTTTGTCGGAGGCGCAGCGGCCATCAACGGCGGTACGGTCGTCGTTCAGGGATCAAAGCTGCAAAAAGAGCTCGGCGTCAAAGACGACAGCCCCGAGATCATGCGCCAGGATCTGCTCAAAAACGGGCACAACCTCAACGACAAGGGCAAGCTCAATTTGTACGTCAACCATGTCGGACCGACGATTGACTGGCTCCTTGAGCAGGGCCTCAAGATTGACGTCAAGGCCGGTTTTACCAATGAGGCTGAATACTCCAAGCCTCGCTGCATTCGCTGGCTTGGCGGGGCTCCCGCCAACATGAAGCGCATGTACGCTTTGGTGCAAAAGAGCGGCGCACAGGTCTTTACCGGCACGCGCGCTCAGGAATTGATTGTCGAAGACGGCGCTGTTGTCGGCGTCAAGGCCCAGGCCTCGGATGGAACCACCTATACGATCAAATCCAAGGCCGTGCTTCTGGCAACGGGTGGCTTTGGCAACGCCAAGGATCTGCTCACGGGCTCGCTCAAGCAGGCTTTGTACTACGGTCCGGTGTCTTCAACGGGCGACGGACACAAGATGGCCCAGGCCGTCGGAGCCAAGCTGCAGATGATGCAGTACGGAAAGATCTATCCCAATGGCGTAGAGGTGGCCCCCGGCATCGCGAAGTCGACGATTTGGGCCAACAAGAATGCGTTTGAAAAGGGCTCAGGCATTCTGGTTGCTAAAAACGGCAAGCGCGTCATCAGCGAAATGGCCTCGAACAATGCCATCAAGAACGTCGAGCTCAAGCAGCCCGATTCGACGCTCTATATCCTGATGGATCAGCCGACGTTTGATGCTTTTGCGCAGGGACTCTACATCGGCGGCATTACCAAAGCCGAGGTCCAAGCCTGGCTTGCCAAAGACGGCAAGGGAACGCCGCGGTTCGTGAAGGCCGATACGATTGAAGCCGCTGCCGCCAAGCTGGGTCTTGATGCCGCCAATCTCAAGAAGGAAGCGGCCCGCTACAACGGCTTTGTAAAAAGCGGGAAAGACGCCGACTTCAACCGTCCTGCGAAGTTCATGACCAAGGCCGTGCTCGACAAAGGTCCCTACTACATCATCGAACAGCAGCCGCGGTTTGCGACGACGATGGGCGGGGTCGTGACCAATGACGCCTTCAATGTGCTCGACGTCAACGGCAAGCCGATCAAGGGGCTCTTTGCTGCCGGCGAGCTCGTTGGCGGAGCGATGGGCGACGACTCGCCTCCGGGCGGCAACATGGGCTGGGCGGTCACTTCCGGCAAGTTGTCTGCCGAAGGTGCCGTGAGCTCCATGAAGTAGAGTTTCTCTTCTCCTCGATGACGAAAGCTTGCGCCTTCTTGCTTTGAGCAGGAAGGCGCAAGTCTTTTTTGGGGTGCTCTGCTGCCGCAAAGCGGCGAGAACAGCATTGAAGCAGGAAAAGAATGCAGAAAGCGCCTTGCGCGGCATTGCAGGCTTGCAAAATGCGAAGCGCCAAGGCTACTATGAAAGCCGATCCCTCTTACATAGGAGAACAATATGCGCAGCACCTTGCTTGGCGCCGCCCTGGCCGCGGCCATGCTTTTCCCGCTGAGTGCTTTTGCCATCGGCGGCCCCTCCGGCCCCAAGATCGAACATCGCGTCACGGGCAAAATCGGCGAGGTGATCGTCAATCCGTATGAAATTGCTCCTTTGACGGCCGTCATCAAAAACGGAGGCTATGTGCTGCGGGACGCGAGCGTGCGCATTGTTCCCAAAGAGGGCGGCGTTGAAATCAAGTACAAGGTCGCCGACAACAAGCTTTTGACCTACGGCGGCATTCCGATTTTCGGCCTCTACCCGGACTACTTCAACACGGTTGAAGTTTCCTACACGCGCATTTCGGGCTCCAAACGCGAGCGCGTTGAAAACGAGGTCTACAAGTTTCATGCGCCTGCGCTCTTCGGGCAGCCTTCGGGGCTGGCCAACACAACGGCTTTTTTTGAAGTCAAGGTCAAAAAGGTTGATCCGGAATTTAAGGACAGGCTTTATCTCATCAACAATCTGCAGCGCAATCCCAAGGGCATGATGAAGGTCTGGAACGGACCGGCGGGCGGCGCTCTGGAGTGGGACCGCGCTTCGCGCAACGTCATCATCGACACCCACGGCGACGTGCGCTGGTACCTCTACAACGATCCGATACAGGACTTCACCAACATCAACCGCGGCGGCGTGATGATGGGCTTCAAGCAGAATCCCGACGGAGCGCTTTCCTGGGGGTTCGGCCAGACATACGTCAAGTACGACATCATGGGGCGGCAGATCTTTGACCGCAAGCTGCCGGACAACTACATCGATTTTTCGCACTCGCTTGATGTCTCGCCCAACGGGCACTTTTTTGCCCGAGTGGCCAGCGTCAACTACAAGAGGCCTGACGGCAAGAATGTGCGCACGGTCAGAGACGTGATCGTCGAAATCGACCAAAACGGCGAAGTGGTCGATGAATGGCGCTTGTTCGACATTCTTGATCCGTATCGAGACGTCAACATCAAGGCGCTCGATCAGGGAGCGGTGTGCCTCAACATCGATCCCGAGAAGGCCGGACAGACGCTTTCGACCGAAGATCTGGCCGCGATGGACAACAACAATGTCTGGGGCGACGTGCCGGGCGTCGGGGCTGGACGCAATTGGGCCCATGTCAATTCGGTCGACCACGACCCGGTGGACGACTCCATCATCATCAGCTCCAGACACCAGTCTGCCATCGTCAAGATCGGACGCGACAAGAAAATCAAGTGGATTCTTTCTTCGCCCGAAGGCTGGAGAAAGGGCTGGATTGAAAAGGTGCTCACGCCGGTCGATGCCAAGGGAAACAAAATCAAGTGCGAGGGCAGCCGCTGCGAAGGAAGCTTCGACTGGACCTGGACGCAGCACACGGCCTTTAAGATCGACGCCAAGAGCGACAAGCGCTTCTTGTACCTTTCGGCATTTGACAACGGCGACAGCCGCGGCATGGAGCAGCCCATTTTTGCCGAAGACAAATATAGCCGCGCCGTCATCTATAAAATCGACCAAAAAAACATGACCGTCGAACAAATTTGGGAGTACGGCAAGGAACGCGGCCACGACTGGTATTCTGCCGTGACGTCGCTTACCGAATATCAGCCGGACAAGAATTCAGTCTTTGTGTATTCGGCAACCGCGGGCGCAGCGTTTGACGGCGAGGCTCAGCGCGTCAAAGGCTCTCCCAACCCGTACTTGAACGAATTCAAGTGGCTTGCCAAGGAACCTTCGGTGGAAATTCAGGTGCAGCAGTGTCAGGGCTATCAAGCCATGCCGTTTAGCATTGAAAAGGCAATGAATCCGAAGAAGAAATAAAGAAAGTTTGACTCTTCAATCTTTTTAGGAAAAACGCCTTCAGTGCGCATGCATGCAAAAAACAATCGTGAGCTCAATGGTTAAGGTAAAAATGTTTCTTGCGGCGGCCGCAATGGCCGTCGCGGCTGCGGCAAGTTCTGCCGCAGCCTTGGAGGGCACGCAATACGTCAAGCTCGAGCACCCGATCGCCGCCTGGCAGGGAAAGCTTGTCAAGGTGTTCAGCTACGACTGCCGCTTTTGCTACCGCTACGACGCAAGCGTTGATCCGCGCGTCATTCCTCAGGTGCAAAAAGAGGCAGGGCTGACCTTTTATCCGGTGCACTTGGAAACCAAAGGCAAGTATGGGCGCACCGCCAGCGAATTCTTTGCGCTCTGTCTGCTGCGCGATCAGGCGGCTGGACGCACGAATATGGATAAGGAGTCGCTTTTCGTCAAAACCAAAAATGCGCTCTATGAGGCCTATCACCGCAAGGGCGAGACTTGGGAAAAGGGAGAGGGGGCTTTCATAAAAACCATGATTCAGGCAAGTGGCATTTCTGCCGAGGACTTTGCCAAGGAAAGAAAGTCGCCAGCCGTGCAGCAATTGGCCGATGCCTGGAAGGCTTCCTATGATGCGGCCAAGGTGCAGGGAATTCCTGCTTTTGTGGTCAACGGGAAGTATCTTGTGCTCAATAAGAGCCTTCGCAATGCACAGGGCCTTACAACGCTTCTCAACGAGCTGAGCAGGCTGCCGTAGGCGCTCTCTGGTTGGGGCTTTGCTTGGTGATTGGTAAAAAAACAGAAGGATCAGAGATTTGGTTTATGACGCAGCTTGAATCCGTGCGTATTGACAAGTGGCTGTGGGCGGCTCGGTTTTTCAAAACCCGGTCTTTGGCTCAGGATGCGATTGAACTCGGGCGCGTGCGCATGCGCGGCGAGCGCGTCAAAGCCTCTCGGGAAGTGCAGCCCGGCGATCTGCTGCAGATCACTCGGGGTGAAGAACACTTTGAGGTGTATGTGGAAAATCTGTCGCAGGTGAGGGGACCGGCCAAGGAAGCGCAAAAGCTTTATCGGGAAACCGATGAGTCGCAGGTGCTGCGCGAACGCGCTGCGGCACTGCGGCGCATCGCCAAGGAGCCGGCCGCAGCGATTCCCAAGGGAAGACCCACAAAGCGCGACGCCCGCAAGCTTAGAGAGTTTCAAAACTCGTTTTGAGGCGGGAAATTTTTTATGGAGGTGAAGCCGCGCTCTTTTGTTCAAAAGAGCGCGGGTCGTCAAGTCGAGGCTAGACGTTGAAGAGGAAGTTCATCACGTCGCCGTCGGCCACGACGTAGTCCTTGCCTTCGGCGCGCATTCTGCCGGCTTCCTGCGCGCCCTTTTCGCCGTTGTGCGAAATGTAGTCGTCGTAGGAAATCGTCTGCGCACGAATAAAGCCGCGTTCGAAGTCCGAGTGAATGACGCCGGCGGCCTGAGGCGCCGTGTCGCCCTTGTGAATGGTCCAGGCGCGCACTTCCTTGGGGCCGGCCGTGAAGTAGGTCTGAAGACCCAGAAGATCGTATCCCGCACGGATCACGCGGTTGAGTCCCGGCTCGGTCATGCCCATGTCTTCGAGGAACATGGCCTTGTCCTCATCGTCGAGGTCGGCGATTTCGGCTTCCGTCTTGGCGCAGACGGCAACCACGGGGGCGTTTTCCGTGGCGGCGAGCTTGCGCACGCTCTCAAGCAGCGGGTTGTTTTCAAAGCCGTGGTCGTCGACGTTGGCCACGTACATCACAGGCTTTAAGGTAAGCAGAAAGAGCGGGTGCACGACGGCAAGCTCTTCCTTGGAGAGACCGGCGGCGCGGGCAGGCTTGGCTTCGTTTAAAAGGGGCTGAATTTTTTCGAGCACCTGCACAAGCTTCAAGGCTTCCTTGTCGCCGCCCTGACGGGCCTGCTTGCTGTAGCGATTGAGCGCTTTTTCTACCGAGGCGAGATCGGCCAAGGCAAGCTCCGTGTTGATGACCTCAATGTCTTCAAGCGGCGAGATGTGGCCGGCGACATGCACCACGTTCTCGTCTTCAAAGCAGCGCACGATGTGCGCAATTGCATCGCACTCGCGGATATTGGCAAGAAACTGGTTGCCCAGACCTTCGCCCTTGCTTGCGCCGGCTACGAGGCCGGCGATGTCGACGAATTCAACGGTGGCGGGCACGATGCGCTCGGGGTGCACGATGTCGGCGAGCTTCTGCAGACGGCCGTCGGGCACTTCCACAATGCCGACATTGGGTTCAATCGTGCAGAACGGATAGTTTTCAGCTGCAATGCCAGCTTTTGTCAGAGCATTAAAAATCGTGGACTTGCCGACGTTGGGAAGTCCGACGATGCCGCATTTCAATCCCATGCTGTGTTTCTCTTTTCTGATCGGTTAGGGAAAAATTTTTCTGGGCGTTCTGCAAAAAGAGCTTTCCCGGAATGCTCTTTTTGCAGTGCATCTTTTGTGGGCATTATCGCCCATTTCGCAGGCTTGGAAAAAATTCGCCGAGCTAGGCCTGCGCAGGCGTCTTTCTGAGTTCTTCGAGGCAGGCAAGAGCTTCGTCGATTTGGGTTTCATCAAAGACTTTGACGCCGTGCTGCATCAAAAGCTCAGCCGTTACGCCGCGGCCTTCGATGAGCTTGCCCGCAAAGGTGCCGTCGTAGACCTGATCTCTGCCGCAGGAGGGACTGCGCGACTTCAAAATCGCCACGCGGATGCCGTGCTTTTGCACGAGCGCCAAAGCGGCCTTGGCGCCGGAGACGTACTGAGCCGTGACGTCTTCGCCTTCGGTGTTGACGACGCGGCCGCTGCCGCTGAGCACGTCGGCGGCCGTCTTGGCCGGTTCGATTTCCGCAGCCGGACGCGGCACGTCAAGGCCGCCAGCGCATTCCGGGCAGATCACGGCTACGCGGCCGTTGTTGAGCATCAGGTGCAGCGTGGGGGTCACGCAGCTTTTTCCCATCTTGGCGTCCCAGCGGCAGCACTGGCCGATGAGGCACGAACTCATGAGAAGTTCAATTGCCATGTCTTGTTTCTCCTTGATTCGTTTGGCGGCAGTCGAAAATTTTTTTTCGCGCCGCTCATTTTAAGATGCCGGCTTTTGTTCTGAAGACGGTTCGTCCGCACCTTTGCGGGGCTTGTCGTCAGGCTTTTTTTCAGGCTTGGGGTTGGAAAATTTCAAAATGGCGCGATGCACCCGATCCAGATCTCCTGCTGCAAAGGCATCGATCCACTTGAGGGCTGCCGCAAGGCACTCGTCGATTTTCTGCTGGTGTTCGCCCGAAGGCGTTCCCAGCACCCAGTCGTAGACCGCCTGCTGGGGGCAGAACTGGCGGGGGTGTCCGATGCCCACGCGCAGACGCCAGAAATTGGGCGTCGAAAGCTTGGCGGTGATGTCCTTCAGGCCGTTGTGACCGGCATTGCCGCCGCCGATTTTCAGGCGCATCGCCCCGGGCTGCAGGTCGAGTTCATCGTGTACGACGAGGATCTCTTCGGGCTTGATTTTGTAGTATGAGGCAACCGCCTGCACGGCCGAGCCCGACAAGTTCATGAAGGTGGTGGGCTTTAAAAGCCGCACATCGCCGGCTTTTGCAGAGATGCGTGCGGTTTCGCCGAAAAATTTGGCATCAGCCGCAAAGCGTGCGCCGCAAGAGGCAGCCAAGCGGTCCAAAAACTGAAAGCCCACGTTGTGGCGCGTGGTTCGGTAGCTGTCGCCCGGATTTCCCAAACCGACAATCAAAAGAATCGGCGTGTTCTGAGCCATGGTTCGTCGTCAGTATTTTTTTTGTTGCGTTATTCGTATGAAAACCGTCCGCTTCTGTCCTGCGGCAGCTCTTCAAAGCGCTGCTCGGGGGCTTCGGTAAAGCGTCCGGTGCGTTTTTCCTTTGGGCGGTCCCGCCGTACGGTGACGGTGCGCCCTTTGATGGTGGCGGCTCGAAGCGCTTCGATGACGGCATTTGCCGCAGCAGAGTCGACTTCGACCAGCGTAAAGCGCTCGGCAATATCGATGGCGCCGATGCGCTTGCTCGGGATGCCGGCTTCATTGGCAATGGCGCCGACAATGTCGCCTGGCCGTATGCCGAGACTGCGTCCGGCACCGATGAAAAGTCGCGTCATGCCGGGTTCGGGCGCCTCATGCACGCGGGGCTTGCGGGCTGTGGGCCGCCGGGTTTTGTCAAAGCCCGCGGCAGCCGGAATTTCTACTTCGTCATCGGCTCCGCCCGAGAGCTTATCGACAAGGCTTACGGCTGCCGAGGCAACGGCAAAGGGATCGAACTCTTCACAGAGCTGCTCGACCACGACGCGAAAGCGTTCGTAGTCGCCCTCCAAAAGCTCCTCGGCGATGGCCGCACGCACGACTTCCATGCGTTTGGCGCGCACGTCGGTAAGCGTCGGGATGCTGCGCACCTCAACTTTGCCCTTGGTCATGCGCTCAATGGCGCGCAGCCGTCCGTACTCGCGCGGCTCGAGCACCGTGATGGCCAGTCCCGAGCGTCCGGCGCGGCCCGTGCGTCCGATGCGGTGCACGTACGTCTCAAGCGAAGCGGGAATGCCGAAGTTGATCACGTGCGAGACGTTTTCCAAATCGATGCCGCGGGCGGCGACGTCGGTGGCAACGATCAGTTCAATTTGTCCGGCCCGCGCGCGGCGCATGACGCGATCGCGGCTTGCCTGATCTAGTCCGCCGTGGAGCGCCTCGACGGCAAAGCCGCGGCTTCTGAGCGCCTCGGTGATCTCGTCGACCTCAAGGCGCGTGCGGGCAAAGCAGATGGCAAGCTCGGGCGACTGCACGTCGAGAATGCGCCCGAGAGCGGCCAGACGGTGCGAGCGGCCGACGACGTAGGCAAGCTGAGGAATTCGCGGCGCATCGCCCTGCGTGGCGTTGCGGGCAATGACGATGTGCTCGGGATTGTTGAGGTGAGCTTGGGCAATGGCTTTGATGCGGCTGGGCAATGTGGCCGAAAACAGCGCGCTTTGATGCTTTTCGGGCAGTTCGGCCAAAATCGCTTCAAGCTCCTCGGCAAAGCCCATGTCAAGCATCTCATCGGCTTCATCGAGAACCAGGGCTTTAATGGCGCTCAAGTCAAGCGTGCCGCGGCGGATATGGTCCAGCGCCCGCCCCGGGGTGGCCGCCACAACGTGTACGCCGCGCTTTAAAAGCCGAATTTGACGACCATATTCCTGCCCGCCGTAGATGGGCGCCACCTCGATGCCGACCGTTTTTCCAAAGCCAAGAAAGCTTTCGCAAACCTGCAGGCAAAGCTCTCGCGTCGGAGTGAGCACAAGCACCTGCGGCAGGTCGGCTTTTTTCCCGACGACATAGCGCGCAATCAGCGGCAGTCCGAAAGCAGCCGTCTTGCCCGTGCCGGTCGCCGCCTGGCCCAGCACGTCGCGCCCTTCGAGAAGCACAGGGATGGCGGCCTTTTGAATCGGCGTGGGTTCTTCAAAGCCCAGATCGGAGAGGGCCCGAGCAATATCGGGCGGCAAGCCCAGTTCAACAAAAGCGTTGGTCATCAAAAAAGCTCACGCAATTAAAAACGAGAAAAAGGCCCGCTTTGCGAGAAGCCGTCGTCTGTAGCGGCCTTCTCGCCTAAAGCGAGCCCTTGTGGCAGTGATCCTGCGCGAGCGCCCGACGCAAATGTGCGGGCGCAGAGTTTGCAGTCGCGCCGAGCCGTTGTTAGGCGGCAGGAGCAGCGGCGGCAGGAGCAGCAGCGTCGGCGGCAGCTGCCGGAGCACCGGCTTCGTCGCCTTCGATCGTGGTCACCGTGGCAATCGTGGTTTCGGGAGCAACGGCAGTCACGTTTTCGGGCAGCTTGAGGTCGGCCACGCGCAGCGTGGTCTGGCTCGTCATGCCGGAGAGATCCACGTCGATGAACTCGGGCAGATCCTTGGGCAGGCAGGAGACTTCGATCGTGGCCACCAGACGGCTCACGAAGCCCTTGTCGATCTTGACGGCCGGGCTGTTTTCGTCGCCGAAGAAGTGCAGCGGCACGCGCATCGTCACGTTGGCGTTCGGATCAATGCGCTGGAAGTCAGCATGCAGAACCTGGTTCTTGTAGGGGTGCATCTGGAAGGCGCGCAGCACGACGAGTTCTTCCTTGCCGTCGAGTTCCATGGTCAGAATGGAAGAGTGGAACTTTTCCTTCTGCAGATCGTAGTAGAGCTCGTTGTGATCGATCTCGACCGGGGTGGCGGCGGTGTTGTTGCCGTAAACGATGGCAGGAACCTTGGCCTCGCGGCGCAGGCGGCGGCTCGCACTCGTACCTTGCGTCTGGCGGGTAGCGGCGACGAATTTCATGGGTTTATCTCCAAAAAAGCAAAAAAGTGCCTGCGGCCGCGACCAGCCGCCAGGCAGTTGGGTTGAAAATCAACAGCGGTCAGTTATTCGTTGAAGAGTTCGCTGACCGAATCTTCGCGCGCGATGCGCGAGATGGTTTCGCCTACCAAAGGCGCGCAGCTCAGCTGGCGGATCTTCGGGCAGGACTGTGCTTCGGGACGCAGCGGAATGGTGTCGGTCACGACCACTTCGTCCAAAGCGGAATTCTTGATGCGCTCGATGGCGTTGCCCGAGAAGACCGGGTGCGCGGCGTAGGCGAGAACGCGGGTGGCTCCTCGCTCCTTCAGAGCGCCGGCGGCATTGCACAGGGTGCCTGCCGTATCGACGATGTCGTCGGTGATCACGCAGGTGCGGCCCTTGACTTCGCCGATGATGTTCATGATTTCAGCGACGTTGGCGCGCGGACGGCGCTTGTCGATGATGGCCAGATCAACGCCGAGTTCCTTGGCCATGGCGCGGGCGCGGACAACGCCGCCCACGTCGGGCGAGACCACCATCAGGTCGGGGTACTGGTGCGAGAGCAGGTCGTTCAAGAGCACCGGCGTCGAGTAGATGTTGTCGACGGGCACGTCAAAAAAGCCCTGAATCTGATCGGCGTGCAGATCCATCGTCAGCACGCGGTCAACGCCCACGCTCTGGAGCATGTTGGCCACGACCTTTGCCGAAATGGCCACGCGGGCCGAACGCGGACGGCGGTCCTGACGCGCATAGCCGTAGTAGGGCATCACAGCCGTGATGCGGCGCGCGGAGGCGCGGCGCAGGGCATCGGCCATGATCATCAGTTCCATCAGGTTGT
This sequence comes from uncultured Duodenibacillus sp., assembly GCA_944390715.1. Taxonomy (GTDB): domain Bacteria; phylum Pseudomonadota; class Gammaproteobacteria; order Burkholderiales; family Burkholderiaceae_F; genus Duodenibacillus. The sequence goes on from CALXQS010000003.1 coordinate 124,897, forward strand.
CATTGGTGGGAGCACAGGTGCTCTGCAGCACGAAGGCGTCGCAGCCGCGAACGTTTTCGTTGATTTCCACCATCACTTCTCCATCCGAGAAGCGATTGACAGTTGCGCGGCCAAGCGGGATATTGAGGTACTGCGCCACCGCATGGGCAAGCTTGGGATTGGCGTTGCCTGAGAAAACCTTCAGACTCTCCGAAACCATGATGTGTTCTCTAAGTGCGTTTTGCCGTCGGAGACTTGCGTGCCCTGGCGGCGGTGTCAATGACCTGCAGAAAGCGTCACGGCTCGGCACGCTTTGATGCGCCCGGGGCCGCGCCTGCTGCTCCAACACGAAAGGGGGAGCTTTTTTAGAAAACTCCCCGTCTTTCCAAATTTGGCAGGGGTGGAAGGATTCGAACCTTCGCATACCGGAATCAAAATCCGGTGCCTTAACCGCTTGGCGACACCCCTGTTTTTAATTCAAGCATCCCATTGTATCCGATTCAGCTGCCGCTCCCGTCTTAAAGCCTTTGAACTAAAGGTCTTTGAGCGGGTGCTCCGAGAGCGTGCGCACCGCATAGCCCGTCATGCCTGCCGGCGTTTTCGCAAGCATTGCCTGCGCGAGCTCAAAGCTCGGCATGTGGGCAAAGACGGCCGATCCGGATCCCGTCATGCGGGCTTCACAGCCCAGCGAACTCAAAAATTCGAGCGCTCGGTCAACATCCGGATTGATTCTGCGTGCAACCGCTTCCAGATCATTGCGGCCGAAAAAATGCGGCCAGCAGGAAAGCAGTGAATCAGAAAAGAACGCCATTTTCAGGGATTTTGTATCTCTTGTCAAGCATTTGTCGCTAAAAACAGCCGCAGTCGACGTGGGTGTTGCCGGCATGACGACAAGCCAGCTCGAAGGCGGAACATTCACCTGCGTGAGCTTCTCGCCGATGCCCGAGGCAAAGGCGTTTTGACCGAAGATGAAAAACGGGACGTCTGCGCCAAGACCTGCGGCAATCTGCATGAGCTCTTGTCTGCTGAGATTGAGTCCCCAGAGGCGGTTGAGCGCCAGAAGCGTTGCGGCGCAGTCGCTCGATCCCCCGCCCATGCCTGCGCCCGAAGGAATTTTCTTGGCGACGTGAATGGCTGCGCCCAAGTTCGTTTTGGCGTACTGCTTCAGGGCAGCGGCCGCGCGCACGCAGAGGTCTTTTTCGACGTCGCCCACCACGTCGCCCGTGCGCACGATGGCGCCGTTTTCCAGGCATTCAATGTCGAGTTCGTCGGCGAGATCGACGAGAATAAAGACCGATTCAAGCAGGTGCATGCCGTCAGGGCGCCGTCCCGTGACGTGCAGAAACAAGTTGAGCTTGGCCGGCGCCGCAAGCTTTTCCAGACGCTTGACGCTGTGAGGCATGTTGATGGAATTTATGCTGGCAGCAGAAATCGGCATAAGAAAAAGAGACTTCGAATGTGAATGAGGAAAAGCGTTCTACGATGGGTCGTCCAAAGCGAGCGTCAGATGCATGAGCTCACCCTTTGTGAGCGCCAGCACGGCAGGCGCGCCGTCAGCGCGGCGCCGTCTGACGGCAACCGTCCAGCCCGCCTGCTCAAAAGTCTCAGCAGAGATCGTGCGGCTTTCACGGGCGGCATCAGGCCGTCCTTCAAGCCAGCTCTTGAGCATGGCAACGGGCAGAGAAAAGCCCAAAGACTCTTGCATGAGCTCTTCGGCGCTTGAGGCCTTGAGCGGCTCATGAGAGCCGCGCTCGAGCACTGCCCCGGTCTGCGTGACGATCACGCGCCCCAAGATGCCGTACAGCGGCGTGAGAAGCTCCAATTCGTCGCGCCCCGGACTCATGATCAGCCGAAAGCGGCCGCTTGCGGCTTTGGCGCCTTGGGCGCTTGCCGCACGAGCTGAAAAGCGGCCCGAGACGATTTTGCTTTGCTGCGGCGCAAGGCTCGTGCAGCCGGCAAGAAGCGCAAGCGCGAGCGTGCACGCAAGCGTGCGTCTGGAAATAAAGGCGCCTTGCCGAAGGTTGAAGGGAGGCTCTGCGCGCATGGTCGTGACGGGTCCTTCGTTAGTGCGCTTTGGCTTTGCTCGGCGCTGCGGGCTTGGTGCCTTCAAACTTTTGCCTTAATTGAAGGGCCTTTGCATTTTTGGGTTCGCCCTCAAGAATCGAGCTGATGACGGCGCGAGCTTCTTTGTTTTTGCCCCGCACATAGAGCACCTCAGCCAAATGCAGCGCAATTTCGGTGTCGGCAGGCTCAAGGTTTTGGGCCTTTGCAAGAAGCTTTTCGGCCTCTTCAAGGTTGCCCTGACGATAGCGAAGCCATCCCAAGGAGTCGGTGACGTAGGGATCTTTGCCGTCGGTGAGCTTCATGGCTTTTTCGATGAGCTCTTCGGCCTGCGGCAGATGCTCGTTGCGCTCAAGCCACATGTAGCCCAGCGAGTTGTAGCCGTTGGGATTGTCGGGCGCAAGCTTGATGAAGCGCTTTAAAAGCTTTTCCGAATCGGCAAAGCGCTCGGCCTGGTGCGCCGTCATCGCGGTCTGATAGATGAGTTCGAAGTCGTTGGGCGTGGCTTCAATGGCCTTTAAGAGCACGTCAATTGTTTCGCTTTTTCGGCCGCTGTTTAAAAGAAGCCCCGCGCAGGAGCGCAGAAAGCTTGATTTTTGCTTGGCGTCGCGCGCGCGGATGTTCGAGAGCACCCGGCAGGCGTCGTCGACGCGGCGCAATTCGGCAAGAATCTCTACTTGCTTGATGCGGGCGGCTTGATACTTGTCGCCTTCTTCGACCTTGTCGAGCCACTCCACGGCAAGCTCTCGATGGCCTTGCGCGAGCTTGACCATGCCTAGCCGCACGTAGGCCGAGTCGGCCAGAAGCTTCGAGCCGGGATTTTTAGCAAGCAGCACCAGATACTTTTTGTAGTAGAGCTCGGCTTTTTCGTACATCTGGGCTTCTTCGGCAAACATGCCCAGCACGAAGATCGTTCGCGGCTCATCAGGACGCTCGGATTCGATGCGGGAAAGCTCTCGCAGAAGCTTTTTCTTTTCGCCGGTCTTTAAAAGCGATTTGGCGTAGGAAAGCCGCACCTGCGTGCTGCCCGGATGATCCTGAAGGTATTTTTCGAGCCTCTTGGAGGCGGATTTTGGATCCAGAGCGTACTCATAGTCAGCCCCCTGAAGCAGGACGTGCGGATTGTCGGGAGCCAGCTCAATGGCTTTGAGCCCGTGCTCTTTGGCCGCCTCGCGCATTTTGGCCGAAGAGGCAAGCGAGGCGAGAACAAGTTCGACGCGGGCGTCTTCGTTGTCTTTGCTGAAGATCGGCTCAAGCGTTTCATAAAGCCGCGTTCTTTTCTCGGCGCCGGCCGACAGTTGCACGATGGCCTCAAGCAGCGAGGCTGGATCGTCGGCCTCTTTAAGAAGGCCGGCGGCTAAGGCTGCCGCCTCAGTGAAGTCGCCCTTGGTGAAAAGTTCGCCCGTTCGCAAGAGCCGCACGCGGCTGTTGTTGGGATCAAGCTCGGTCCAGAGCTTGAAGGCGGCATTGACGGCCTCTTCATCCTGCGCCATTTCTGCGGCTTCAAAGGCGCGCTCTGCAATGCCGGCTTGGCGGGATTTTTGAGCCGCGCGCATGAATTCCTTGTAGGCGCGCATCGGATCGTTTTGCTGCAGCGCGAATTCGCCGATCAGCACGCGCTCAAGAGCATCGCGCGCGTTTAAAACCTCGTGGGCTTGAGGCAGCGAATCTGCCGGCAGGCTCTGTTGCTGCACGGCAACTGCGGCAGTCTGTTCGGCGCAAGCCGGCAGCGCCGCCGCTGCCAGAGAAAAACAGACGCAGGCCGCAGCAAGCGATGCCGCTTGAAGTGGGCAGGAAAGAAAACGAGAAGACCGCTTAAGGCTCGGTGAAGTCATACAAAAAACGAAGCAAGCGCCGGCTGTGCGAACACGGGTCTGAGACCGCGCACGGAGCGAATTTTTTTTAAAGCACAAAAAACCGGGCAAAAACAAAAAATTGTCTGATCGCAAAGTATAAGCGACGATATTGCCGGCGCGAGAAGGCAGGCGAGGCTTCGTGCGTCAAGGAGTGCACGGCTTTGCGCATGCCCGATAGATGCTCGAGCGCTTGTCTCCCTCGCGAAGCAGACGGCCGGCTTGCGTCAGTTTTCTAAGAATTCGGTATGCGGACTGCCCGTTGATGCCCAGCAGCTGCATGACGTCGCCGCGCGAAACTGTCCCCCTTTCTTGGATGAGCTTCATTACCAGTTCTTCATTTTGCATGAGTTCATTTCTGGATAATCGAACGTGCTCAATTTCTCGTCCTTGAACCTTGTAGAACCGGGAGCTCAAGATGAATTCACGGTTTTCTCCGCTGGAGGTCGTTTCAAGCAGCCCGTCTTCTACGAGCGTTTCGACATGACGCTTGAGCCGGTACGCAGGCAGCTGCGTCGCTTTGACGATGCCCTCAAAGCTCAAGCGCTTGGAAAAAAGCAAGGACCCCAAGATCATCAGGCTTCGAACGGAAATTCGTTTGTTGATTTGCTTCTGATACTGAAGAATGAGTTTGAAAAACTCAATATCGGCTTCGCACTTCGGGAAAATGACGCGCACGCTTTCGCTGCTCGATTCGCTGTAGTCCGGACAAGGGCGGCCGTAAATTAAGCTCCCTTCAAAAATGCGGTCGATGCCGCGTCCCGTGCGCTCGGCCAGACCTAGACGCTTGAAGATGTCTGCGAGCAGGGCGTTTCTCGGGTGCGGCTCAACTGTCATTAGATTCTCAAGCGTGACGCCCGACACAAAGCCTCCAGGACTGGTGATTTCCAGACCATCGTCCATAAAGCGAACGGAAATGCGGTTCAAAATCGTGTAGTCCCGGTGGCAGAAGGCGTTGACGAGTGCCTCGCGGAAGGCTTGTTCGGAAAATGTCGGAATGGCAATGCGAACCAAGTCCTGCGTGATCTCGGTTTGAGCGTTGCGTGCATTGAAGCGATCAAGAAGCGACTCAAAGCTGCTGAGCACCGGCAATTCAATGTCTTCATTGGCTAAAACATCTGTGCCTGAAAGATGCTGAAAAACTGCGCCGGCGCCAGGCAGCAGCCGTTTGATGCTGTTTTTTTTGCCGATGACGATGAGTCCCGCAACGGTCGGCACAAGTCCTGAGGCTGTTTCCCGTACTAAGCCCAATGCCTTGTCTAGATCTTCATCTTCAAGTTCAGAGAGAGCCCTTTCGCCCTGATATTTTTGTATGAATTCCCGCAAGCGCTTGCGCTCTGAGTCGTCTAAATCTTCATAAGACGAGTTGGGCAGAACCATTGCAGAGTAGTCGCAGCGGCCTATTTCAGAAAGTCTCGAGAGAAATTCCTGCGGGTATAGAGGAGATGTTTCCGGCGTCTTATCTATCTTTAGGCGCCTTTTGAGCACTTTTCCATCGTGTGTGGCAACAATTCCGATCGATTTCGGCACTTCAATGACCAAGACGGGCAGATCATTGACTGCTTTTGCAAGGACTGCTGTGACGGCAACAGGAGGAATCGTGTGTGAGGCGATATACGCAGCCGCCAGTACTGGATCAAGCCAACGTGCAGTACGTACGCCGCAAACCGAGCCGTCATCATTGATGCCGATGTATATCGTTCCGCCCTCGGCATTCGTCATGCCGACCACTGCCTCAACAACAACGCGATCGGGCAGGCCGCTTTTGGGATCACTTTTAAATTCGATCGTCAATGATTCTTTAGCAGGCAAGTCAGAGATGGAAGAGACGTTTGGTTTCATACAGAGGGAGAAAAATTTGCATCATATGTATGATTGTGTCCGATAATTATACGGACATTGATGTTATGCATGTATGATAATGATGTATAAATGATCGTATATGCAAGCGGTCATACATACATGTCCGTATAGTGAATGTATGGAATGTATGTTGAGCTCGTGCAAGGGGTCTTGGTTCGTCTTGGACGATTCAGTCGAAGGCTCGGCCTTCGTTCGTCAGCTTCTTTGGCCTCGGCTCGACTAAAATGCGGCGCAGACATTTTGGTTTTTACATAGAATCAGGCGCTTTTCTCGTGCGCGGCGGCACAAAAGAGCAAAAAGCGCACAATCACCTTTTTTTTTCCATGAACGAACTGCTTGCTCGATTTTGGATCGGCGTGGTCAAGCTTTTTCGCTTTGTCCCCATCGCTGCGCGCGGCCGCATTGCGGCGGCCGTGGGCTGGATTTTGTGGCTTGCCATCCCCAAGCGCCGGCACGTGACGCTGACCAATCTTCGGTTGTGCTTTCCCGAACTCTCAGACAAAGAAAGGCTTGCGCTGGCGCATTCCTTGTATCGGCGCATGGCGCGCGCCGCGCTCGATCACGGCGTGCTGTGGGCGGGGTCGGCAGAAGAGATTTCGCGCATGGTGAGCTTTGAGGGGCTTGAAAACATCACGCAGACAAAAGAGCCTCTGATTGTGATTTCCCCGCACTTTGTGGGGCTCGATGCCGCTGGCATTGCGCTCAATCTGCACGTGCGCGGCTGCTCTTTATACCAAAAGCAGTCCAATGCCGCCTGGGACGCAGCGGCGCTGGCAGGCAGAAAGCGCTTTGCCGATCCTGTTCTCATCGCCAAGAGCGGAAAAGGCGACCTGATGGCCGTGATCCGCGCCATGCACCAGGGGCTGCCGTTTTACTATCTTCCCGATTTGGATCACGGCCGCAAGAATTCCATTTTCGTTCCCTTCTTTGGTACGCCTGCGGCCACGGTGCCGATGGCAAGCCGCTTGGCCAAGGTCACGCGTGCGCGCGTGTGCTTTTGCGTGACGCAAATGACCCCAGAAGGCTACGTCGTGCACATTTCAAAGCTTTGGGATGGCTTTCCGACGGAAGACTTTGAAGCCGATACGCGGCGCATCACGGCCGAGCTTGAATCGTGGATCAGAAAGTTCCCCGACCAGTATTTGTGGACGCACCGGCGCTTTAAGACGCGCCCCGAGGGCGAGCCTTCGGTGTACTAACCTTTGCAAAAATTCTTTTTATGCTTCTTCGCTTTACGAAAATGCAGGGCGCGGGCAATGACTTCGTCATGCTCAACGCCTACGACAAGCCCATTGAGCTGACGACCGAACAAATTCGCCGCATCTGCGACCGCCGCTTCGGCGTCGGGTGCGATCAGATGCTGGTGGTGGAAAAAAGCACGCTCGAAAACGTTGATTTTCGCTACCGCATCTTCAATCAGGACGGCGGCGAAGTGGAGATGTGCGGCAACGGCGCGCGCTGCTTTGCCGTGTTTGTGCGCGAAGAAGGACTCACGCAAAAGCGCACCATCACTTGCCAAACCATGAAGGGCATCATTGCCCCCACGGTCGAAGACGACGGCCGCGTGACGGTCGACATGGGGCGGCCTCGTTTTGCTCCGCAGGATCTTTGCTTTGAGGCAGAGGGCGTGAGCAGACTGACGCGAGCGGCCGATACGCTCTATCAGATACGCGCCGCGGGCGAAGACAATTGGGTGAGCATCGTGTCCATGGGCAATCCGCACGCCGTGCGGCTCGTGGGCGAGGTGAGCGAGGCGCCCGTCGAAGAGGTGGGCGCAGCCTTTCAGCAGCTTGCCTGCTTTAAAGAGCGCGTCAACGTCGGCTTTTTGCAGGTTGTTGACCGCACGCACGCAAAGCTGCGCGTCTACGAGCGCGGCGTGGGCGAGACGCTTGCCTGCGGCACTGGGGCGTGCGCGGCGGTCGTCGCGGGCATCCGGCGCGGGGCGCTTGATCATGCGGTTGAGGTTGAAATGCGCGGCGGCCGGCTCAAAATTTCCTGGGCTTCAGAGCATGAGAGCGTTTTTCTCACGGGGCCTGCGCAGGTCGTATTTAAGGGCGAAATAGAAATTTGAAAAAGGAAGGCATTGCGATGATTGACGTCATTTTGAAAAAGGGCAAGGAAAAAAGCCTGCTGCGCCGCCATCCCTGGGTCTACGACACGGCCATTCAAAAGGTGCTCGGCGCTGCCTGCTCGGGCGAGACGGTGCGCGTGGTGAGCGCCGACGGAAGGCCGCTGGGGCTGGGCGCCTTTTCGCCGGCGTCCACGCTGCGGGTGCGCATGTGGACTTTCGATGCTTCGGTCGACGTCGACGATCCCCTGTTTTTGCGCCGGCGCATTGAAGCTGCGGTTGAGGCGCGCGAGGCGCTGCTGACGCGCACCAATGCCCGCAGACTTGTTTTTGGCGAAGCCGACGGCATTCCGGGCCTGATCGTCGATGATTATGACGGGTGGCTGGTGACGCAGTTTCAAAGTGCGGGGGCAGAGCGCCGGCGCGAAGAAATTGCGCAGATTTTGATGGACGTGGCGCAGGCCAAGGGTGTTTTTGACCGCTCTGATGCCGCTACGCGCAGCCGCGAAGGCTTGAAGCCGCGCGTGGGCGTGCTCGCCGGCAAAGAAGCTCCGCAGCTCATCGAAGTCGTCGAAGACGGCGTGCGCTACGGCGTTGACGTGCGCGTGGGCCACAAGACGGGCTTTTACATCGATCAGCGCGAAAGCAGGCTTGCCGCACAGCGCATTGCGGCCGACTTTTTGGAGCGCACCGGGCGAGGCCTGCGGGCACTGAACTGCTTTTGCTACACGGGAGGCTTTTCGCTTGCTCTGATGAAGGGCGGCGCTCAAGAGGTGGTAAGCGTTGACAGCTCCTCTGAGGCGCTTGCGCGCGCACAGGCCAATGCGGCATTAAACGGCTTTGACGACGCCCGCATGAAGTGGCTCGAGGACGATGTCTTTGGATGCCTGCGCAAAATGCGCGAAGAAGGCGAAACCTTTGATCTGGTGATTCTCGATCCGCCCAAGTTTGCCTCCAGCCACTACCATGTCGAGCGCGCGGCTCGAGCCTACAAGGACATCAATCTCAACGGCATGCGGCTGCTGCGCGCGGGAGGAAGGCTTCTGACCTTTTCCTGCTCGGGAGCCATTGATGTGGATCTTTTCCAGAAGATCGTCGCGGGCGCCGTCTTTGACGCCGGCCGCACGGCCTGGGCTGTCGAGCGCTTCGGCGCCGGGAGCGACCATCCGCTTTTGATGACCTACCCCGAAGGCGAATATCTCAAGGGACTTGATCTGCTGATGCGCGACTAAGGAAAAATTTTTCCAGCGCAGACCACGGAACAGAAAAGAATATGTTTTTTGCATAAGGATCCGGCGGCGGCTAGGCCGCCGACCTTTGCAGCATTCAACGGCAGCACATAAACGAAAATGACTGAAAATTTTGATTCCATGCCGGCCGAGCCCGACATTCCCGTTACAGTTCTCACAGGATTTCTCGGCGCGGGCAAGACGACGCTTTTAAACCGCATTCTGACCGAAGACCACAAGCACAAGATTGCGGTGATTGAAAATGAGTTCGGCGAAGAGGACATCGACAGCGAGCTTTTGGTGCAAAGCGGCGCAGAGCAGATCGTGACGATGAACAACGGCTGCATCTGCTGCACGATCCGCGGGGATCTGTCGCGCATTCTGACCAATCTGCGCCTCAAGCGCGACAAGGGAGAGCTTAAGTTTGACCGCGTCGTGATCGAAACGACGGGCGTGGCCAACCCCGGTCCTGTGTGCCAGACATTTTTCATGGACGATGCGGTGGCGCCCTTTTTCCGGCTCGACGGCGTGGTGACGATCGTCGACGCCAAGCACGGCTCGCAGACGCTCGACGAGCAGCCCGTGGCCAAGGATCAGGTGGCCTTTGCCGACCGCATCTTCATCTCTAAGCGCGATCTGGTGAGCGCCGAGGAGTACGAGGCCTTGCGCTCGCGCCTTGTGGCGATGAATCCGCGTGCGGTCATCGAGCCCGCCGACATGGGAAATGTTCCCGTCGAGAAGGTGCTTGACATCTACGGCTTCAACATGAACGACATCCTCGATCTGGATCCGGGGTTTCTTACCGGCGCGCATCACCACCATCACGGCGAAGATGTGGCGGCCTTCATGTTTGTCTCCGACAAGCCCTTTGATGCCGCGCGCTTTGAGCAGTACATCCAAAGCCTGATTGCCGTCTACGGTCCCGACATGCTGCGCTACAAAGGCGTTTTGTACTTGAAGGAAACGGACCGGCGCTGCGTCTTTCAGGGCGTGCACATGCTCTTTAGCGCCGACGTGCTGGGGCCCTGGGGCGAGAAAAAGCCTGAAACAAAGATCGTCATCATCGGCCGCAATCTGCCCAAAGAGGCGATTTTGAAGGGCTTTGAAAGCTGTCTGGCAGGATAAGCAGGCCGAAAAAGGCGCCTTCGATATTAAAAAAGTGTGCTATCGTTTGCGCCCTGATAAAGTCCGCGGCGGCAAAGCGGCCGTTGCACGATGCTGACGTCTTGTTCCGACGCGGACCGCTTCATTTTGAAGAGCATACAACAACAGAGCACTATGGCAACGAAAAAACTTTTGACCGAGCAGGAACTCCTGGCGATGCCTGAAAAGGACTACATGAACGAGCGCCAGCTTGAGTTTTTCCGCCATCGACTCTCCCAGATGGAGGCCGAGCTGCGCCACAATGCCGGCCAGACCACTGAGAATCTGCGCGAGTCGACTGTCGTGCCCGATCCGGCTGATCGTGCCACGATTGAAGAAGAACACGCGCTTGAACTCAGAACGCGCGACCGCGAACGCAAGCTTCTCAAGAAAGTTCAGGCGGCCATCAAGCGCATTGACGACGGCGAGTACGGCTGGTGCGAAGAAACGGGCGAGCCCATCGGCGTTGCGCGCCTTCTGGCCCGTCCGACCGCTACGCTTTCCTTGGAAGCGCAGGAGCGCCGCGAAATCAAGCAGAAAATGTTCGGCGACTGATTCCCGCAGGCTGCCTGCTGAGGCAGCCTCGCCGCGAGGGCAGGGACGGCTTGATTGAGGACACAGGCACTTGCATAAAGAGCTTGAAGGGAGGCCTTTCGCGCCTTCCTTTTTCTTTTTCAAGCGTATTTGTGCTGCGGCAAAGGCAGCAGCTTTGGCGGCATCGGTCAACTCAACACAGATATCAACACAAGATGGAACAATTTCACGGAACGACAATTGTGAGCGTGCGCCGCGGCAAGTGCGTCGCCATGGGCGGCGACGGACAGGTGACGCTCGGCAACGTCGTCTTTAAGGCGACGGCTAGAAAGGTAAGACGCGTTTTTCATGACCGCATTTTGGTGGGCTTTGCCGGCGCAACGGCTGATGCCTTCACCCTTTTGGAGCGCTTTGAGGGGATGCTTGAAAAGCACTCCGGCCACCTGATGCGCGCTTCGGTTGAGCTCGCCAAGCTCTGGCGCACCGATCGTGCGCTGCGGCACCTGGAGGCCATGATGATCGTGGCCGACGCCGACACGACGCTCGTGCTCTCTGGCAACGGCGACGTCATAGAGCCCGAAGGCGGCATAGCCGCCATCGGATCGGGCGGCAACTATGCCTTGTCTGCTGCGCGCGCGCTCGTCGAGCACACCGAGATGGAGCCGCAAGCCATCGTGCATGAAGCGCTCAAAATCGCAGGCGACCTCTGCATCTACACCAATCAGAATCACATTGTGGAAGTGTTGGGCAAATAAAGCTCGGCAAGGGAAAGCTTACCCTTGTCTTTTTGCTCAAGCACCAGTCATCAAAAAGGAATTTTGCTCAATGGCGAACACAGACCGTTCGATCATGACGCCGCGAGAAATCGTGAGCGAGCTTGATAAATACATCGTGGGCCAGAACGAGGCCAAGCGTGCCGTTGCCGTTGCCCTGAGAAACCGCTGGAGACGCTCGCGCGTGCCCGAGCCTCTGCACTCGGAAATTACGCCCAAGAACATTCTCATGATCGGGCCCACGGGCGTGGGAAAAACTGAGATTGCCAGACGTCTGGCAAGGCTCACCGATGCGCCCTTTGTCAAGACCGAGGCCACCAAGTTCACTGAAGTGGGCTATGTCGGGCGCAATGTCGAGTCCATTGTGCGCGACCTGATGGAAGCGGGCATGAAGCTCATGCGCGAGCAGCAAAAGAAAAAGGTGCGCACGCGCGCGCAGGAAGCCGCCCAGGAGCGCGTGCTCGATCTGCTCGTGCCGCCGCCCACGGGCATGACCAATCCAGACGGCACGCAGATCAAGCGCGAAGAAAATGCCGCACGGCGCCGTTTCCGCGAGGATCTGCGCGAGGGCAGGCTCGATGACAAGGTGGTCGAGGCCGACGTCCCTGCACGGGTGCCCGCCTTCAACATGATTGCCCCCGAAGGGATGGACGATCTAGAAAACCAGCTGCAGGGCGTCTTTGACAAGATCAACGCCCGGCAAAGAGAAAAGCGCCGCCTTCCGATTAAGGAAGTGCTCGAAATCTACACCGATGAAGAGGCCGGGCGCCTGATTGATGAAGACGACATCACGCGGCAGGCAATCGACAATGTCGAAAACAACGGCATTGTCTTTATCGACGAAATCGACAAGATCGCCCGAGGGGGAGAGACCAACGGCGCAGACGTCTCGCGCGAAGGCGTGCAGCGCGATCTGCTGCCCTTGATTGAAGGCACCTCGGTCAAGACCAAATACGGCTGGGTGCGCACCGATCACGTGCTTTTCATCTGCTCGGGCGCATTTCACCTCTCAAAGCCCTCGGATCTCGTTCCTGAACTGCAGGGACGTCTGCCGATCCGCGTCGAGTTAAAGAGCCTCACGTGCGAGGACTTTGAGCGCATTCTGACGGCAACCGATGCCTCCATCGTCAAGCAGTACGAAGCGATCCTGGGCGCTGACGGCGCACAGGTGACTTTTACCGACGACGCCATCAAGGCCATCGCGCGCTACGCCTACGAGGTCAATGAGCGCACCGAAAACATCGGAGCGCGGCGTCTGCACACCGTCATGGAAAAACTCCTTGAGGAGGTGAGTTTTGAAGCGGGCAACCGCAGCTCGATGCAGGTGCAGATCGATGAGACCTACGTGACCGAACATCTGGGCGCGATTGCCGGAAACGAAGACCTTTCGCGCTACGTTTTGTAGCCCTAAGGAAGGCTTTTGCTTGAGAAGCCGCGGCCATGCAAGCACCCGCGGCTTCTTCTGCGAAAGCCGCAAGCGCAAACAGAAAAAAGCACAGAACTTCATGCGGTTTTCTTTTTGTGCAACAATCCGAGCTAAAGACGAACGTTTCCCTGCGTGAAGCGCTTTTTCGCATCGCAAGCAGTCTGTGCGCAAGGATCCCTTCGGCTTGACGGTTCACAATTTCACGCGGAATTTCTTTTTGCGACGATGAACAAGACCACACCCAACACCAATTTGGTGCCTGCAGCGCTTAAGGCGGAAATTCTCTCAGAAGCGCTTCCCTACATCCAGCGCTTTCACGGCAAGACGATTGTGATCAAGTACGGGGGCAATGCCATGACCGACGCGGCGCTGCAGGAGGCGTTTGCGCGGGACGTCGTGCTTTTGAAGCTCGTGGGCATGAATCCGGTGGTGGTGCACGGCGGCGGTCCGCAGATCAACAGCGCCTTGAATCGCGTGGGCATCAAAAGTCAGTTCGTGCAGGGCATGCGCGTGACGGACCCGGCAACGATGGAAGTGGTCGAATGGGTGCTTTGCGGCGAAGTTCAGGGCGATCTGGTGCAGATGATCAACGGCTGCGGCGGGCACGCCGTGGGCTTAAACGGCAAAGATGCATCGATGATCAGAGCCAAGCGCCTGCGTCTGCAGGACGTCAACGATCCCAATGTCTGGCACGACGTCGGACAGGTGGGCTCAATTGAAGCCGTTGATCCGTCGCTTGTGAAGACGCTCGTTGACGATCACTTCATTCCAGTCATCAGTCCGATCGGCATGGGAGAAGACGGTCTTGCCTACAACATCAATGCCGATGTGGCGGCTGGAAAAATTGCTGAAACGCTCAAAGCCGAAAAGCTTGTGATGCTCACCAATACGCCGGGCGTGCTCGACAAGGACGGAAATCTCCTTACGGGACTGTCGGCTTCGGGCATTGACGAACTGTTTAAGGACGGCACGATCTCGGGCGGGATGATGCCTAAGCTTTCTTCGGCGCTTTCGGCTGCGCGCAACGGCGTCAAGAGCGTGCACATCATCGACGGGCGCGTCATGCACTGCCTGCTTTTGGAAATTCTGACGCCGCAGGGCGTGGGGACGATGATCAATGCCAATTAAAAAGCGCCCGGCTCCGAGGCCGGAAACAGCAGACGACGGGCAGGTGCGGGGACGCTTTTCGCGCACGCGGCTGTGGCTTGTCGACATGGACGATACGATCTTCAATGCCTCGGCGGGCATGCTCGAGGCGATTCATCGCCGCATGGAGGCCTTCATCGCGCAAAGGCTCGGCATCTCGATCGAAGAGGCGCAGCGCGTGCAGAAAGACTACTGGCGGCAGTACGGCGCGACCTTCGTGGGACTGGAGCGCCATCACGGCATCAACCCGCAGGAGTTTTTTGATGCCGCGCACGACTTTGACCTTGTGCCTTATCTGAAGACGCCGACGGGCAAGGGAAGGCTTCGAGCGGTTTTAAAAGCCATGCCCGGCAAAAAGGTCGTGCTCACCAATGGGCCTGGCAAGTACGCGCACGAGGTGCTGCGGCTTTTGCGGCTTGAAGGCGTATTTGAAGACGTGGTGAGCGCCAACGACATGAGGCTGTGCGGACTGTGGCGCTCCAAGCCCGATGCGCTCTTGTTTGCCCATATGGCTTCGCGCTTCGGGGCGCCTTTGCGGCAGACGGCCTTTATCGACGACAACCCGAACAACCTGATGCCTGCCAAGGCGCTGGGCATGATGACGGTGTGGTGCCGCGGGCTTCGCAATGCGCTGCCTGTCAGCGCAGCGCACCCCTGGGCCGATCTTGTCGTCGACAACCTTGACGAGCTTGTGCGCAGTCTCCCGAAGAAGTCTGCCTAAGGAGCTTGAAAAAGAGCCTTTTTTGAAAAAGTGCACAGAAGCGAAAAAACGACTATGTGGAGATTCATCAAGGGTGTATTCAAATCGGCCTGGACGATTCTTGACTTTGCAAGAAGAGCCCTAGCCAATGTGCTTCTTCTTGTCATCGCAGGCGTTTTGATCGGCGTTTTCTTTTTCGAGGGCAGCGCGCCCTCGGTCGCCAAGCGCAGCATTCTTGTCATTGACCTGGCCGGAGAAATCGTCGAGCAGGGCAACTTCTCGGGAAGCGGAGCGCTCGGCTCGGTTCTTTCGGGCTCCGAGCCTCAGACGCGGCTCAGAGACGTGCTGGAAGCGCTCAACATCGCCGCCACTGATCCTGATGTCGAAGGGGTGCTCATGCGCGTTGACGATCTGCAGGCCGCAGGGCTTGCGTCGCTGCGCGAAATCGGCTCGCAGATGGATCGCTTCAAGAGTTCGGGAAAGCGCATCACCGTCTGGTCGACGGGCTACAGCCAGCAGCAGTACGCCATAGCCGCACACGCCAGCGAAGTCTACGTGCACCCGATGGGGCAGGTGCTTCTCAAGGGGCTTTCAACCTCAAGGCTTTATTGGGGCGAGGCGCTCAAGAGCCTTGGCGTGACGGTGCACGTCTTTAAGGCCGGCGCTTATAAAAGCTCTCCGGAAAGCTTCGTGCTCAAGGCCCCATCAAAGGATTCGCTTGAGGCCGATCAATTCTGGCTCAACGACGCCTGGGGACAGTTTGCCAACGCCATTGAGTCGGCTCGAGGCTTGATGCCGGGAGCGGTCAACGCCTTGATTGAGCAGTATCTGCAAAAGCTCGAGAAGGCCGAAGGCGACATGAGCCGCGTGGCGTTGAATGAGAGCCTCATTGACGGCGTGACCACAAACGACGAGACCATCGACATGCTCGTCGAGCGCCAGGGCGGCAAAAAGGGCAAGGATGCCTTAAGAACCATTGATTTCCTTGACTATCTTGCAGCGCGCGCCAAAGCGCCTTCGGGCGACAAGCAAATTGCCGTGGTGACGATTGAAGGCGAAATCAAGGACGGAGCCGACGGCCCGGGCATGACGGGAGCAAAGAGCGCGCTTGAGGTGATTCGCGAGGCGAGAAAAAATGCCAAGGTTGCCGCGCTTGTCGTGCGCATCGACAGCCCCGGGGGGAGCGCCGTGGCAAGCGAACTCATCCGGCGAGAGCTGGAGCTTGTGAAAAAATCCGGCAAGCCCGTTGTGGCAAGCATGGGCGACTATGCCGCAAGCGGCGGCTATTGGGTTGCGACGGCGGCCGACAAAATCATCGCAGATCCCATGAGCATCACGGGCTCGATCGGCGTTTTCGGCATCGTGCCGCGCTTTGACAAGACGCTTGATCGAGTGTCGGTGGGAGCAGGGGGCGCATCTACGTCGTGGCTTGCCTCGGCAGAAAATCCGCTCTACGAGATGACGCCGGGCTTTGAGCGCATGATGCAGCTCACGGTGGCGCGCACCTATAAGGATTTCGTGACGCTTGTCGCCAAGGGCCGCAAGCTTTCTGAAAAGCGCGTCACTGAACTCGCGCAGGGCCGTGTTTATACCGGCAGGCAGGCCGTCGAAAGAGGTCTTGCCGACAGGCTGGGCGGCATGACCGAGGCGATTGAAGAGGCCAGAAGCCTAGCCAAGGCTCCTGCGGCGCAGCCGCTGTGGTTTGAAAAAAAGCAAGGGCGTCTGAACATGCTTCTCAATGAGCTCTTGATGCGCGCTGCGGCTTTTGCCGGCGTGCAAATGAGCTTGCCCGAGGTGCTTCAAAAGCCGGCTGATGAAGCGCTTCGATTGACTGAGCTTGTCAATGCGCCATCGGAGGTCTACGCGCATTGCTTGTGCTCAAAACCCTAAAGCAAAGCTTCATTTGAAAAAGAAACTGGAAAAAGCAAAGCCCGCCGGCAGACAGCTGCGGCGGGCTTGAGGCTTATGGGGATGGTGGATTAGTAGTTCCAGCCTTCTTTGAGCCAGCGGGCGACGTCAAGCGCGCAGTACGTGAGGATGCCGTCGGCTCCGGCACGCTTGCACGAGATCATGGTTTCCATCGTGATGCGCTTTTCGTCGATGCAGCCTGCGGCGGCCGCGCACTTGATCATGGCGTATTCGCCCGAGACGTGATAAACGAAGGTCGGTGCCTTGAATTCGTCTTTGACGCGGCGCACGATGTCCAGATACGGAACGCCGGGCTTGACCATGACCATGTCGGCACCTTCGGCGAGATCCAAGCCCACTTCCCAGAGCGCTTCATCGCCGTTGGCGGGATCCTGCTGATAGACCGCCTTGTTGGACTTGCCCAGGTTCGAGCTCGAGCCCACGGCATCGCGGAAAGGTCCGTAGAAGGAGCTCGCGTACTTGGCCGAGTAGGCCATGATGCGCGTATTGATGTGGCCCTCGGCTTCGAGCATTTTGCGGATGACGCCGATGCGGCCGTCCATCATGTCCGAGGGAGCGACGACGTCGGCGCCGGCTTCAACCTGCGCACGCACCTGACGCACGAGCATTTCAATCGTTTCATCGTTGAGAATGTAGCCCGTTTCATCAATGAGACCGTCCTGGCCGTGCGTGGTGTAGGGGTCGAGCGCAACGTCGCACATCACGCCGAGCGACGGATACTTTTCCTTGATGGCCTTGACGGTGCGCGGAATCAGACCGTCGCCGTTTGCGGCCTCCACGCCGTCGGGCGTCTTGAGGCTGTCTTCGATGTGCGGAAAGAGCGCCACCATCGGAATGCCGAGATCAACCATCTCGCCGCACACGTCAAGCAGCTCGTCGATCGTGTAGCGGCAAACGCCGGGCATGGTCGGAATCGGCGAGCGGGTGCGCTCTCCCTCCTGCACGAAGACCGGAAGAATGAGGTCGTTGACGGTGACGACGTTTTCGCGCATCAGACGGCGGGAAAAATCATCGTGGCGCATGCGGCGCATGCGCACCATGGGATACTGTCCAAGCGTTTGCATAGTGCTGTTGTCCTTCAAATAAAAAATCCAAGTCGCAAAAATAATAGGGTCAATTGCCGGCGGGTGCGGCGCTCAAGCGCCCGTCGGGACCAATCCAGGAAAGAAGCGTTGCCTGAAGCTCTTCGACGCCCTCTTTTTTAAGGCCCGAGAAAAGCTGCACACAGACGTGTTCGCCCACTGACTGCGCACGGCTTTTGGCTTTGGCAAGAACGCTTGCGCGCTCAGCTTTCTTGATCTGATCGCATTTGTTGATGAGCCACAGCTGGCGCACGTGGCTGCGCGAGCTGAAAAAGTCGATGAGCCACTCGTCGGCAGGCATGAAGGGACGGCGGGCGTCCATGACGATCACGATGCCGGTGAGAGACGGCCGATGCGCAAGATAGCCTCCAATCAGCTCACTCCAGCCCGAGCGGGTTTCAGCGGCAGCTTTGGCGTAGCCGTAGCCCGGCAGATCGACGAGAAAGCCGACGTCCTCTCGCAGGGGCTTTTGCGGCGTTGACTGCGGCAGTTTGCGAGAGAGCGCAAAAAAGTTGATGAGCTGCGTGCGGCCCGGCGTTTTGGAGGCAAACGCCAAGCGTCCCTGGCGCGTGAGCACATTGATGGTCGTTGATTTGCCGGCGTTGGAGCGCCCGGCAAAGGCGATCTCAGGCAGCCCCGCGCCCGGAAGCTGGGCAATGGAGGCGGCCGACGTGCGAAAACGTGCTGAGTCAAAAAGCGACACGGCGCAAAATCCTTCTGTGTTTTGTGTTGTGAGACAATCTTAAGCGCGAAAGCTGATGCGCGCGTTAATTCCGCAAAGAAAAAGGACAATCAAGAGCTTTTGTCTTCGGTTTCAATGGCATCGATGAAGCCCCCACCGAGACACACGTCGCCCTGATAGAGCACGGCGCTTTGACCGGGCGTGGCCGCCCATTGCGGCTCGGGGAAGATAAGATCAATCGTGTCGCCTGCGGCGGCTGCAATGCGGCAGCTTCCGTCAGGGGCGCGGTAGCGGGTTTTGACCGTGACGGCGTCCTCGAGCCTGGGAGGCGTGCCCGCGACCCAGCTTGTGTGCACTGCTCTTAGAGCATCGGTTTTAAGCCACGGGTGGTCGTGCCCCTGCACGACCCAAAGCGTGTTGGTTTTGAGATCTTTGCGGGCAACGAACCAGGGCTTGCCGCTGCCTTCGCGGCTGCCGCCGATGCCGATGCCCTTGCGCTGCCCCAGGGTGTAGAAGCTCAAGCCGATGTGTTCGCCGATCACCTTGCCGTCATCGCGCTTGATGGGGCCTGGGTGCGTGGGCAGGTAGCGGTTTAAGAACTCTCTAAAGGGGCGCTCGCCGATAAAGCAAATGCCGGTTGAGTCTTTTTTATTGGCAACCGGAAGCCCGAGCTCGCGCGCCAGGGCGCGCACCTCGGTTTTATTCATGCCGCCCACGGGAAACACTGCCTTTGAGAGCTGCGACTGATTGAGCCGGTGCAGAAAGTAGCTTTGGTCCTTCGTGCCGTCAGTGCCGCGCAAAAGCTCAAAGCCGCGTTCGGTTTCCCGCACGCGTGCGTAGTGGCCTGTGGCGATATGATCGGCCCCCATGGCCATGGCATGATCCAAAAAGGCATTGAATTTGATTTCGGCGTTGCACAGCACGTCGGGGTTCGGCGTGCGGCCTGCGGAGTACTCGCGCAGGAAGTCCGCAAAGACGCGCTCTTTATATTCCTTGGCGAAATTGACGGCTTCAAGATCAATGCCGATGACGTCGGCGGCGCTTGCCGCATCAAGAAAATCCTGGCGGCTGGAGCAGTACTCCGTGTCGTCATCGTCTTCCCAGTTCTTCATGAAGAGACCGATGACTTCAAAGCCTGCCTTTTTCAATAGATAGGCGCTGACGGCGCTGTCAACGCCGCCGCTCATGCCGATGACGACTGTTTTCATGCGAAAAAAATAAAGAGATGACCCAAGAGCGAAGCTTAACGCACTGCCGCGGAAAAACCATCAATCGGCGGCGCTGCATAAAACAAAGAGAGGCGTCCTTGGCATTTTTCGCGGCCCGACAAAAAATGAACAGCGCAGGGCTTCAGCTCGAAAGTCTGAAAGCGCGCCTGCGCTGCCTTGATTTGACAAAAAAGGCTACTGCACGGTGGGCACGAGCGGCTCAACATTGGCCTGCGGAGCGTGGCACAGCGTGCATTCGTGGCGCGTTGCCTGCATCACGAGCTTGCCGTCGATCTTTTTCCAGTGCGTCGCGGGCATTGAGGTGGGCTGGCCCTTGACCTTGGCTGCGCCGATTTTCTCGGTGTTGCCGTGGCACATCATGCAGGGGTTGCTGCCGGCCGTAATCTTCATGCTTGAGATGTCATGCGGAATCATGGCAGGAGCTCCCAGCTGGGTTTCCCGATAAAGTCCTGCGCCCATGTCGTAGGCCTGGGGCGTGGGCGTCTCAAAGGGACTTGTTTTTTCAAGGCTCGTTTGATTGATGTCGATGGGCTCGGCCGTCGAGCAGGCCGTGACGGCGGCTGCGGCGGCAACGGAAATCAAGGCGGTGGCAATCAGAGATTTCATAATGTGCTCTCCTGTTCGCAATTCTGTGAGGTGCGCGCGAGCTTGCGTGCATTAAAGCGCGGCGCAAAGACAATGGCGTTTTCAGCGCAGACGGCTGCGCATTTTCCGCAGCTTGTGCATTCGCCCGAGGCGATGATGCCGCAAGCGGCGGCTTGCTTGAAATTGATGACTTGAGGTTCGGGACAGACTTTGAGGCAGTCGCCGCAGCGCGTGCAGCGTCTGTCGATGAAGACGGGCTTGATGAGGCCTGCGTTGCCCACGACGGACCAAAAGGCTCCGAGCGGACAGAGATGACCGCACCAGCCGCGCTGCAGCAAAAGAGCGTCAAGCGCAAAGATGCCGACGACGGCGGCAAAAAAGCCCATGCCGATGCCCCAGACGGCTTCTCGCCAGATGAAGGCCTGCGGACTGATCCATTCAAAGGCGGCTGCGCCCGTCACGCACGAGGCTATGAGCGCGCCTGCGGCAATGCCGTAGCGCACATTGCGGTGAATGCGAAGCCAGTCGCTGCGTATGCCCAGCTTTGCGCGCATGCTTGCCGCGGCATCCGTCACGATGTTCATCGGACAGACCCAGGCGCAGAAGGCGCGGCCGCCCACGATGATGTAAAAGCCTAGGATTAGCAAGGCTCCTGCGATCATGGTGAGCTCGGGCGCATGCCCGGCAAAGAGCTTTTGCAGCAGCGCAAAAGGATCCGCAAGCGGCACCGTGCCCGCAAAGATGCTCGACGAGAGGTCTCCCGACAAAAGGGGCTCTCCGGCAAGCGTCCAGCCCAGCCTCGCCGTGCCGATGAAAAGCGCGAGCACGGCAAGCTGCACCGTGCGCCGCACGCACGAGAGCAAAAAGAGCCGACGAGCCGTATTGGGACTCGTTTTTCGTGCATCAGAGTGCACGGGTTTTGATGTCTGGGCACTCATAGCAGCGGGTCATCCATGTTGTTGAGGTAATCAAGGCCGCCGGGTTTGGCAGGCGTTGTCGGCTTGGCCGGCGCGGCAGGCGCGGGCTTGGGCGCATGCGGGTGATGCGGCTGATCTTCTGAATCAAGCCACCCCAGCCGATAGTGCTCGCCGATGCGCCCGAGAAACGCTTTGCGCTCAACGATGTTGATCGCAGGCCGCTCGGTGGGGCAGCTCCAGGTGCACAGCCCGCACCCCGTGCAGTCATCGGGATGGATGACGGGCACGAAGACGGCGTGCTTGGAAAGCTGCCGCGGGTGGGGATCAAGCGTAATGGCCTTGCCCTTGACGGGGCAAATGCGAAAGCACACCTCGCAGCGCAGTCCCTGCCAGCTCAGGCACGAAGACGGGTCGATCGCCGCAATGCCCATGCGGGCCTTGCGGATGTCGTCAAAGTCTCTGTCCAGAGCTCCGGAAGGACACACGCGCACGCAGGGAATGTCCTCGCACATGTAGCAGGCGATTTCACGCGGCGTGAAAAAGGGCGTGCCGACGGGCGCAGGATCTCCAAGCCGGGCAAGCTTAAGCGTCTTGTAGGGGCATGCCTTGACGCACAGCCCGCACTTGACGCATTTCTCGGCAAAGTCCTCTCGCGCGCCGGGCGGAATCGGCGCAAATCCTTGGGATTTGGCGTCGCGCACGAGCGCCGAAAGGCCGCAGGCCGACAAGGCAGCCACGCCTGCCGCCTGCACGACGGCGCTGAGCATTTCCCGACGGTTGGCTTTGATCGTCATGTTGAAAGTCTGGTCACGTGGACAAAGTTCCCGAAGTCTGTCTGCTCCATGAGGCGCACGCTAAAAAGAAGCGCGCGCTCACAGCAGGCAGACAGTCCTCAAGAGGCTTGGTTTAGGCGCGGGTGACGCGCACGGCCGACTTCTTGTAGTCGGGTTCGGCCGAGATCGGGTCGGTTGCGTCGATGCACAGCTTGTTGGTCTGCACGGATTCGTCGAAGAACGCCATCCAGACCGTGCCGCGCGGCATCTTCATGCGGCCCTGCGTTTCAACGAGCGCCTTGATCGAGCCGCGGCGGCTTGTGATCTGCGCGACGTCGTTGCGCTTCAAGCCGCGCGCTTCGGCATCCTTCGGGTGCATGTAGATCACGGCCGAGGGAGCCGCGCGGTGCAGCTCAGGCACGCGGCGCGTCATCGAGCCGGTGTGCCAGTGCTCGAGGATGCGGCCCGTGCACAGCATCAGGTCGTATTTGGCGTCGGGCTTTTCAACCGGTTCGGCAAACGGACGGAAGAAGATCTTGGCGCGTCCGGGCAGAGGCTTGGGCGTCTTGTCGGTGATGCCGTCAAGGTTGCCCTGCGGAATGGCCTTCATGAGCTTGCCGTAGAACTCGTAGTCGCCGTTTTTGACGTACGGGTCAAACTGCGCGTTGAAGCGGTAGCTCGTTTCCTTGCCGTTGACCACGGGCCAGGTGAGGCCGCGCACCTTCGCGTCGAGATAGGTGTCGAAATCGGCCAGATCGTGTCCGTCGCCCAGCGTGAACTGGCGGTATTCGGTAAAGACCGCTTTTTCCGGGAACCAATCAACGCCCAGCACATCGGCCGTTGAGTTGAGTGCGCCGGGGTACTTGGCGTCAGGCCACTTGCAGCTCTTTGTCTCGGGCATGCCGGCAAAGAGCACGTCGTAGAGCGACGCTTCGGGGTTGATGCCCATCTCTTTGGCCTTGTCAAGAACGTTCGGCAGAACCTTGCCGTTGGCAAGCTTCTTTTCGCCCCAGCATTCGCTTACCTTGAAGCGCTTGGCAAACTCCATCATCATGGCGATGTCCGAGCGGGCTTCTCCGGGCGGAGGCACCATCTGCTGCCAGCCCTGCGTGCGGCGCTCTGCGTTGCCGTACAGGCCCCACTTCTCAAAGATCATGGCCGCGGGCAGAATCAAGTCGGCCACCTTGGCCGAGAGCGTCGGATAGACGTCGGCGACGACGATGAAGTTCTCGGGCTTGCGGGCGGCACGAAGCCAGTGATTGGAGTTCGGAGCCGACTGGAAGATGTTGACGACCTGCGTCCACATGAAGTTCACAGAGCCGTCCTCAAGGCCGCGCAAGAGCCCCATGATGGGCTTGCCCTGCACGGGGTTGATCGTGCCTTCGGGAACGCGCCAGAGCTTTTCGGTCTTCTTGTGGTGGGCGGGATTGCCGATCAGCATGTCTGAAGGCAGACGGTGCGAGAACGCGCCCACTTCGCGAGCCGAGCCGCAGGCAGAGGGCTGGCCGGTGAGAGAAAATGCGCCGTTGCCCGGACGAGCGTGCTTGGCCGTGAGCAGATGCAGTGCGTAGATCTGTTCATTGATCCACACGCCGCGCACGTGCTGATTTGCGCCCATGCACCAGAAGGAGAGAATGTCGGCCTTCTCAGAGCAGTAGAGGTCGGCTAAAGCTGCGAGCTTTTTCTTAAAGCTCTCAAGCGACTCGTCGGGATCGCCCTTGGCGAGGTTGGCGACGAAGTCAAGCGTGTAGGGCTCCAGGCCGCGGCGGTATTCTTCAAACGAAATGTGCCAGTGGCCGCCTGCGGCAGCGGCCTGCTTTTGCGGGACTTCGATGCCGGCCTTGCGGCGCTGGCCCACGGCTTCGGCCTTCGAGAGGATGATCTTGAGCTGCTTGGCCTGCGTGTCCTTTTCTTCTTCAAAGCAGAACTTGTCGGTGGGGCGCATGCCGTAGCCGATGTCGACGTTGCCCGTGGCAAAGATGCAGTGCTTCGAGATGAAGTCTTCGTTGTAGGCCTTGCGGCGGACGATTTCGCGGGCAAGATAGTTGGCGATGGCGAGATCCGTGTTGGGCTTGAAGATGATCTCGATGCCGGCCATGCTCGACGACAGATTGGTGTGCGTCGTCAGATTGACGATGCGCGTGGGCTTGTGCGTGAGCTTGCGGTCCGTGACGCGGCTCCAGAGCACGGGATGCGCTTCGGCCATGTTGTTGCCCCAGAGCACCATCGTGTTGCACTTTTCGATGTCGGCATAGATGTTGGCCGGTTCATCGACGCCGAAGGTCTGGTAGAAGCCCACCACGGCCGAGGCCATGCAAAGGCGGGCATTGGGGTCGATGTTGTTGCTGCGAAAGCCGGCTTTGAGCATCTTGCTTGCCACATAGGCCTCAGGAATCGTGTACTGGCCTGAGCCCACGATCGAGACGCCTTCAGGACCCTTGGCCTGATAGACGCGGCGAAACTGTCTTTCCATTTCGTCAAAGGCTTCTTCCCAGGACACCGGCTCGAACTTGCCGTTTTTGTCGAACTTGCCGTTGGTGCGGCGCATCAACGGCTGCGTCAGGCGGTCCTGCCCATAGAGGATCTTGGCGTTGAAGTAGCCTTTGATGCAATTGAGGCCTCGATTGACCGGAGCGTCGGGGTCGCCCTTGGTGGCGACGACGCGGCCGTTCAATGTGCCGACCTGCAGGCCGCAGCCCGTGCCGCAGAATCGGCATACGCCCTTGCGCCAGACGATGCCGGCGTCGGCATCCTGCGCGGCCTGAGCGGCGGCCTGCGTCACGGGCAGACCCACGGTCATGGCCGTGGTGGCGGCAACGCCTGCCTTTAAGAGTTCGCGGCGCGAGATGGGAATGACTTTCTTGGTCATTTGTCTTCTCTCCTGAAAAGCTGTCTTGGCCTTGTCTTGGGGCTTGCGCGTCGTGTCGGGCGCTGCTCTTTCGGCCATTGACAGTGTTGTGACAAAGTGCTTGGGTTGTGTTGCAGAGCGGCCTTATGGTGCGGGATCTCCGGCAGCTGCATCGGAGTCGTCGACTTCGCGATGCACGACTAGGCTGACGTCGACGACGCCTTCGATTTTTTTGAGTGCGTCGAACTGCTCGGTCTCAGCTTCAATGCTGTCTTCGGCAATGACAACGACAAAGCGCCCGGAGGACGCATCAGTTTGGTGAATTTCAATGCCGCTCACGGCCTTGAGGGCGCGTTCAACATCAAGGAAGTGTTCGGGTCTGCAGGAGACGACGACACCAGATAAAAACATGGAGGACTCCTCTAAAAACGTTTTTGAGGGGTGCGCAAAAATGTTCTAGGCCAAACGACTGATGAAAAATCAGACGCAAGTGTCTGTCTATCATATACGAGCGGCTGAAAAATGCAAAAATCCTTGCAAATCAGTCTTGCGGCAAATCAATGCGGGTTAAGTATGCAGGGTAAACAATTAATCATTAATAGGTATGCCAAAGAAAGTATTTTGCTTCTGTTTTGAGTTTGGCATGGTGCCCTTGCAGCCGACGATGAAGAATCTGCATTGACCGCTTGAGCCGATCTCCTTTTGGATGCATCTATTCAAGACGCCTGCGCTGCATCGCTTGGCTTCAGGAAAATGCCTAAGCCTTTCGCGCTCCTAGCCGTTTCGGGAAATTGCTTCCTTCTTCTACTTTTGAATGCTTGTTTGCAAAAGGCGTGCGCGGCTTCAAAGGGCTCGCAAGTGGAAAACGCTGGAACGATTGCACGCACAGTGCTGCCCGTTTGAATATCTTCTTCATTGCGAAATTTATTGCCGTTCAGGACTTCGTCGAGCAAATTCGATCGCGACCTGGCAGCTGCTTGACTGCGAATTCCATTGAGGCGCAGCGGATTTCCTTGAGCTTTTCGATCTGATCCAAGCAGAGGCTTGATGAATCGACCTCAGTTCTCGATGTCAAAAACAAACCAGAGAGCAGCCGTTGATGATTGCGCATCCTAAGGATCAGCAGCAGGATCATGCGCTGAGGTTGGGCAGTGGCGGATATTCTGCTGAGCAGCGGACAAAAACAAAGCGGAGCCGCTTCGCAATTGCAAAGCGCTCCGCCTTGTCTGATTCCTCCCTGATAGGGGCGAGGAAACGCGCGTGACTAACCCACCAGACGTTTCATTTTATTTTTATTAGATGTAGCCGTAGATCATACCAAGGACCCAGCCCACTGCCACGGCGGTGAGAACACCGATGAGACCCGGGGCGATGAACGAGTGGTTGATCACGAACTTGCCGATGTGCGTCGTGCCGGAGCGGTCGAACGTGATGGCCGCGAGGTCAGACGGATACGTCGGCAGGATGTAGTAGCCGTAAGCGGCAGAAGCCATGGCCACGATCACTCCAGGAGGCGTACCGATGGCGATGGCCACGGGAACGACGGTTGCCACAGCGGCGGCCTGGGAGTTCACGAGCTTGGAGACGATCAGAAGCACGATGCCGAAGGTCCAGGGAGCGACCTTGATCCAGCCGGTCAGGGCGTCCTTCAGGGCGGCGATGTGGTTCGAGAACATCGTATCCGACATCCAGGCCACGCCGTAGACGGAAACGATGGCGACCATGCCGGCGTTGAACACGGCGGTCTTGTTGATCTTCTTGGCGTCGCAGAACATCACCATCAGGATGCCGGCCAGCAGCATGAACATCTGGATGACGAGGGTCATCGACAGACGCTTGGAGCCGACCATCGGGCGAAGTTCAGGGATAGAACCGAGAACAGCCACAACAGCAACGGTGATGAGGAAGATCCACAGCGAAGCCCACTGCTTGCCGGTGAACTTGACGCCGATCAGAGTGGTGGTTTCGCCATAGACGTACTTGCGCTGTTCGGGATCAGCGATCAGAGCCTGGAACTTCTCGTCCTTGTCCAGATCCTTGCCGCGGAACACGGAGAACGTGCCCACTGCAAAGAGGCCGACGATAGCGGCCGGGATCACGATGGCAAACAGCTGCGTGAAGCCGAAGGGCTGGCCGCCGACCATCTTGCCGTCAAGCAGAGCGATCATCGAAACGGCAGCCACGGCAGCCGGCGAGCAGATCACGCCCATCTGAGCGGCGATCGTCGAAGCGGCCATCGGGCGTTCCGGACGGATGTTGTTCTTGATGGCCACGTCATAGATGATCGGCAGCATCGTGTAGACAACGTGGCCCGTGCCGCACAGAACGGTCAGGAACCAGCAGATGTACGGAGCCAGATAGCAGACTGCGCGTGGATGACGACGCAGGATCTTTTCGGCGATGGACAGCAGGCAGTCAAGACCGCCGGCGGCCTGCATGGTTGCGCCAGCGCACACCACGGCCATAATGGTCAGAATCACGTCAACAGGCGGCTTGCCGGGCTTGAGACCGAAGCCGAAGATGAAGATGATCAGACCAATGCCGCCCATCAGGCCGAGGGTCATACCGCCTCTGGGCGCCGCATAAAACAAGCAGGCCAACAGCACAATGAGCTGCAGCCAAAAATCAATACCAATAGACATTTCTCTTATCCCCTCGGTAGGTTAGGACGGTGCAATTATCTGATCAGTTGCACTCCTTAGGGGGTAGGACTTTAGTGCTATTTAGCAATCTTTTGACCTGTGTCGAATTGTTAGCGATCTTTACGATTTTGAGGATTCATGCGGTATACCACGCGATTGGAGCAAATTTCGTCGTTACAAAAAGAAAAATTTACTAAGTCGCGCAGGGAATTGAATGCTATGTAACCCTATACCTCGTTTGAGGTATTTGCCGCGAATGGAAAGAACTCATTAGAAATGTTGCTTCTCCTTTCCTAAACATCGAAGTTTTTGGAATAAGTATTGGAATCAATCGGGTAAGCCGGGAGAGATTGCAAGTAATTTGGGTGGTAGCATCGAACAAGGAGTGTTGCCTGCATTTGTTGCCGATGAACTTTGATGCTTCACGCTCTGGCAGTGCGTAAAAAAAGCGTGGTGTTTGGCACGAATGCAAGTTCTCTGCATTCTTTCAGCTGCAGCCAGCAGCGCAAAACTTGGCAATGCCGTTTTTTTACGGAAGCAGAGATGTTCTTGCTTCTAGTGAATGAAGGAGGAGTGAAATGACATCGTCGCGACGTGAATTTCTGAAAACTGCTGCGGCAGGATCTCTGGGCTTAACTAGCTTTTCGGCTTTCGCCGGCATCCCCGTGGGGTGTGAGCTCAAGACGCCTACAAAGTGGGACATGACTACAGATGTGGTTGTTGCCGGATCTGGGGCAGCAGGCATGGCGGCCGCCATTTGCGCTATTGAACAAGGGGTTAAGGTAGACGTTTTCGAAAAAGAGAAGGAGAACTACGGGGGATGCGCTTTCATTTGCGGCGGCATTCTGAATCTTCAGGGGGGAACGCGCCTGCAAAAAAGTCAAGGTTCGAAGGATACGCCTGAGGCATATTACAAACGCCTGACAGATCCGAAGGATCCGCAAATGCGGAAAAATAATCGAGCATTGATGAAAAAGGTTTCGCAATTGAGTCCAGCTATGCAGGAGTGGCTTGAAGCTCGAGGCGTTAAATTCTTTGAACATTATCAATCCAATAGTGATTCCCAGCACACGGCAACGTACCACACGATCTGGTGGTCGGATCCTGGAGAAGCTCGTCCAAAGCCACAGCCTCAAGGCGGCTTCATGTCTGGGCAAGGAATCATGATCCCGCTTCGGCGTCACTTCGAGTCCAAAGGTGGTCAAATTCATTTTGGACACAAAATCGTTGATGTGTATAAGGACGATTCCGGAAAAGTGATTGGAGCAAAAGCAGAAAAAACCGATGGAAGCATTGTCAATATCCGGGCAACGCGCGGCGTGGTACTCGCGGGCGGCAGTTGGAAGGCAAATGTTGAGTTGCGCAAAATTTCAGATCCGCGGTTTACTGAAAATATGTTCAGCTCCGGCTGGCCCTTCGTATCTCCGGACGGTAGCGCCATCTTGGCCGGCATCCGGGCAGGAGGCATGTATATCGGCAGTTCTGGTCATGACGACTCTGGGCAGATGCGCCGTAAGTTCGGCACTTCGCGCTATAACTGGAGAAAGGGTTCTAAGTATGGCTGCCCTGGACTTGAAGTTGCCGGAAAGAAGTGGAATGAATTGATCTTTACCAACTGTGACGGCGATCGCTTCGTCGAAGAGGTTGATCGGTCATTTAAGAGCGGCAAGTACTGGTTCTACGATCTTGCTCTGGTTCAGCCTGAGCAAAAAATATGGATCATTTTTGATGATGCAACAGCAAGAAAATACCGCTGGAGCATTGAGGAACCAGTGTGCGAAAAAGGCTATGCCTTCAGTGCGTCTTCTCTTGCAGAGCTGGCGAAGCAGACCGGACAGGTGCATTTGGAGAAGACAGTTGCTCGCTACAACAAGTTCGTTGAGCAAAAAAAGGACGAAGACTTTGATCGTCCGGCAGCGGCAATGACCAAGAAGATTGAGAAGGCTCCGTTTTATGCCGTTCGTTGTGTGCTCGGTGTTCACAACTTGGCTGGCGGCTTGCACGTTAATGAGAACTCTCAGTGTATCGGCTCAGATGGGAAGGTGATTCCTGGGCTCTATGCAGCAGGTGAATCTGCAGGAGATGTGCACAGCTTCGGCGTGCCGCGAGCATTGATTACCGGTCAGATTGCAGGCATGCATATTGGCGTACAGAAGGCGTAGATCGTGCATTGAAGAAGGAATGACGTTCGGCGTCTCTTTTCCTTTATCGGAAAAGAGCGCCGAAGCAGTCGATATTCTGGAAGGAAGCGTCATGAAAATCGAAAAGGTTTGTGTTTTTCTTTTGATGGGTGCGGTTTTCTCTTTAAGCTGTTATGCACAAGATGCCTCCAGGATGACAAAAGAACAATGCCTTGCCTGCCATGGAGGCAGCTTTGATGCGCTTGTCAACAAGGATTTTCAGATTGAAGCCGTGCCAAAGCCTATAAATCCGCATTTGTATGTTCCGCATGATGGCAGCACGAAAGACTTTTTTGATTGCTTGCTCTGTCATCAGCAACATAAGATTCCGCCGGAAAAAGGATGGCACGACAGATCAGCAGGGCTTGACCCTTGTTTCGGCTGCCATCATACCGAGGAGTTTCAGAAGTGCTCGGAATGCCACGACAAAAAGTAGGTCGTTTCGCGAGGAACCTGCAAACAAGGTGACGCAAGCGATTTGCCAGAAAGAGAAATATTTCTGCTTGCCGTTGCTTGACCAAAAAAGGAAATGCCAGGTCCCGCAACCATTATGCGATCAAGTGAGCTAAGCAAAAGGTGCTCTTTGATCGTTCTGTAGCTACACCTAATATTCAATTTCGTAAGGCCAATCGAGAATGCCGCCGAAATTGACGACGTCCTGCCAGCCGTGATCGTGCAGATATCGTGCGGCAATGCCGCTGCGCCGTCCGCTGCGGCAGTAGAGCAGGTATTTGGCGCTTTTGTCGGCGAGCGCCTCGGGGATGTTTCCGCCGACAATCGCGTCAAGCTCAATATTGACGGCGTTTGGAATGTGGCCGGCAGCAAACTCTGCGGGCGTGCGCACGTCAATGACGGCAAGAGCGACGCCCGAGAGCATCAGTTTTCTCGCATCTTCCTGCGGCAAATCT
Organism: uncultured Duodenibacillus sp.; assembly: GCA_944390715.1. Taxonomy (GTDB): domain Bacteria; phylum Pseudomonadota; class Gammaproteobacteria; order Burkholderiales; family Burkholderiaceae_F; genus Duodenibacillus. The sequence goes on from CALXQS010000003.1 coordinate 155,447, forward strand.
AGTTCTGTCATGGGGCTGATCAGGTGAAAATAATTGATTCAAGGCAGAGAGATCATAGCCGCGTACAGCTCATGCGGGGCGAAGCTGCGCACGCAAAAAGACCCGCAAGCTTCTTTTTGAGAGAGCTTTGCGGGTCTAAAGACTAGAACGAGCGTCCGGCCTCAGGCCTTTGAGCTGCTGATGCCGGTCAAGTCGGTCTTTGGCTTAGAAGCGATGCGCTTTGCCGCCTTCGCTGCCGGCGGGTTTGGCCGTACGGCAGGGCTTGATGACGATCGAGGGCTTGGTAGCCTCGCCCGAAGGGAGCGGTGCAATCGCGTCCACCACGCCGTGCTTTTTGCGCAGTTCTTCGATGTCGCCGAAGTCCAGAGCGCGCTCGGGGCAGCTTTCCACGCATACCGGCATGCCGCCTTTTTGCGTGCGCTCAAGGCAGCCGTCGCACTTGCGCATCTTCATGGCCTTCTTGTCGAGCTGCGGCACGCCGTAGGGGCAGGCCTTGGCGCACATGCCGCAGCCGATGCACTTGGCCGTGTCGATGACAACCAGGCCGTCCTCGGCCCGCTTGAAATGCGCGCCGGTCGGGCAGACCTTGACGCAGGCGGGATCGGCGCATTCGTTGCAGCCCATCGAGACGTAGTAGGCGTAGACGTCCTGACGCCAGGTGCCGTCCCAATTCTTGCGCCAAGAGCCTCCTTCGTACTCAATGACGCGGCGCAGATTCAGGCCGACGGGCATGTTTTTGAGGTCTGCACAGGCAACCGAGCAGGTGCGGCAGCCAGCACAGCGGCTCACGTCAATGAAAAAACCTTTTTGTGACATTTGTAGTTCTCCCCGTCATCAGGCCTTGCGGACCTGAACCAGAATGTTGTGCTGTGCATTGCCCTTGCCGAGCGGGCTGGGGCGGTGCGCGGTGAGCGTGTTGATGCAGCCGCCCACGTCAATGCGCTTGCCGTTGATCATCTTGGGCTCGTACCAAGCGCCTTGCGGGATGGTGACGACGCCGGGCATGATGCGGGGCGTCACGCGGGCAGGCAGCCGCACCGTGCCGCGGTCGTTGAAGACGTCGACCATGTCGCCGTCGGCAATGCCGCGGCTCTGAGCATCGAGCACGTTCATGAAGACCACGTCGGGATGCATCTCGCGCAGCTTCGGGAGGTTGTGGAATGTCGAGTGAATGCGGCCGTGACCGTGGAAGCCGAAGCACTGCAGAGGATACTTCTTGGCCTTCGGATCGCCGGGCATGTCCCAGGTGCTCCAGAACACGGGGATCGGGGAGATGACGTCGCCCTCGGCAAGCTTCCAGTCGCTGACCATCTTGGCAAGCGATTCGGAATAGATTTCGATCTTGCCCGTGGCGGTCTTGAGCTTGTTCTTCACAGGATCCTTGCGGAAGGCTTCGAGCGCGATCGGATCCTTGCGCACGCCCCAGAGCTTGGCCATGCCGTTTTTCCAGAACGTATCGAAGTCCGGCAGCGAGGGCACCTTCTTGCGCGTGGCGTCGTAGCACCAGCGAATCCATTCTTCCTGCGTGCGGCCTTCCGTGTAAGCTTCTTCAAGGCCGAGTTCCTTGGCGATCAAGCGGCAGATTTCCCAGCTTGACTTCTGCTCGTACTGCGGTTCAACCGCTTTCTGGATGGCGAGCATGCAGGCGACGTCGCCGTGGCTGCCGCCCTGGCAGGCCATGTCGTTGGTCTCGGGACCAAGGATGTCGGGCAGCAGAATGTCGGCATAGCGGCACGAAGGCGTCATCATGTTGTCGCAGACGACGAGGAATTCGAGCTTGGTTTCATCGGCGAGCACCTTGTCGGTCCAGTTGCAGTCGCCGTGCTGGTTGATCATCGTGTTGCCGCCCGAGTTGACGATCATCTTGATGTTTTGCGTCAGACGCTCAACACCCTTGACGCCGTCGGTGGTGCGGGTCATTTCCTTGCCGCGGAGGATGGCGTCGGTCCACATGTAAACCGGGATCGTGGCCTTCACCGGGTTCTTGCCCACGGGCAGATACACGGCCGGGAAGGGCGTGTTGCCTTCGTGTTCGCCCGAGTTGGTGCCGGGCAGCCCCACCTGGCCCAGGAGGATGGGCACCATGGCGATGGCGCGGGCCGTTTCTTCGCCGTTTGCCTGGCGCTGCGGACCCCAGCCCTGAGAGACGAAAAGCGGCTTGGTTTTGGCCATTTCGCGTGCAAGGTTGCGGATGACGTCAACCGGGATGCCGGTAATCTTGGAGGCCCATTCGGGGGTCTTGGGCGTCTTGTCCTTGCCGCGGCCCAAAATGTAGGACTTGTAGTCGCCGTTCTTGGGAGCGGAGGCAGGAAGCGTCTTTTCATCGTAGCCCACGCAGTACTTGTCAAGGAATTCCTGATCGACCCACTTGTGAGTGATGAATTCGTAGGCAAGCGCGCCCACCAGTGCGGCATCGGTGCCCGGACGGATGGGAATCCACTGATCGGCGCGGGTGGTGGCCGTATCCGTAAAGCACGGGTCAATGACGATCATGCGCGGACGATGACGCGTCATGGCGGCGTCAACTTGAAAGCCCTTGCCGCCGCCCGAGGGACGCATCACGGAGAAGTTGTTGCCGAAGACGACATAGAGCTCGGCGTTGGCGATTTCGCTCGGAAGCGAAGCAGGACGTCCGCCGTAGGTAAAGGGAAACGACGCCTGAAGCTGTGCGTTGGAATAGGAGCCGTAGTACTTCAGATAGCCGCCCATCAAGTTCATGAGACGCTGCCAGGAGCGGCGCGAGCTCACAATCGACTGCTGGCCGGAACAGTACTGCCAGTAGATGGCTTCATTGCCGTAGGTTTCTTTAATGCGCTTCCACTGCTCGGCGATGGTTTTGATGGCCTCATCCCACGTGATGCGCTCAAACTTTCCTTCGCCGCGCTTGCCGACGCGCTTCATCGGATACTTCAGACGATCGGGCGAGTAGATGCGCTCGCGCATCGAGCGGCCCCTCTGGCAGGCACGCAGCTGACGGGGTCCGAGCGTTTCGGGCTGGGTGTTGTCGGTTTCGATGCGGATGACTTGTCCATTTTTGGTAAAGCAGCGAACCGGGCAGCGCTGGCCGCAGTTGATGACGCAGGCGCACCACTTGTAGTGGCCGTAATCCTCGATGGCGGCGGCAACAGCCTGCGCGACATGACTCAGCGGAAGACCGCTTGCTGCCAAAGCCGACAGAAGCGTTCTTCTCGAGATCGAGAAATCAAGCATGTTTTATCTCCTGAATAAGCAGGCTTATCCGCCGGCGGCTGTCGATTTTTGTTTTGCCGGACTTGCAGAGGAAAAAGCCTGCACAGTGGGGTTGTGCGGGATGACTTCATGCGCATGTTGCGCACAATCCGCATGATCAGTCTAAGGAAAAACGCGAATGAACAGGCATTCACTGAAGGTAAATTCAGAAGGGGAGATTTTGATGCAGGACAAGCGAAAGTCCCTTAAGTTTTAGTTATTGCGAAGAAACCTTTGACTCATGTGCTTGTGAAGAAAAATTGCGGGGGCTTTAGGCTGCGTCTTTAGTTGCTTCAGCGTTTGAAGCCAGGCAGGAAAATGCGTCCAGCAAAATGCTTAGAATGAAGCGAGAAAATTTTTTCAAAGGGAGAGAAAGACTGTGCACAAGAAGGCTTTTTGGATTGCTGCGGCAAGTCTTGTGCTCGCTGCAGTGAACGTTGCTGCGGCGGCAGGAAACGAGCGCATCGAATCCTTCAACAAGGCAAAAAAGCTCCTTGAACAGAAGGTGTATTTTGATCATCGCTTCACCTTCTACTGTCAGGCCCCTTTTGATGCAAGAAAAAAAATTACGCTGCCTGAGGGCTTTTCTGCCCCTAAGCACGCCAAGCGCTCCTTGAGAGTGGAGTGGGAGCACGTGGTGCCGGCGGAAAACTTCGGCCGCGCGTTTGTCGAATGGCGTGAAGGAAGCCCCGAGTGCGTCGACAGCAAGGGCCGCAGCTTCAAGGGCAGAAAGTGTGCTGAAAAAGCAAATGCTTCCTATCGTCTGATGCAGTTAGACCTCTACAATCTCTATCCGGCTATTGGATCGGTGAACGCCATGCGCTCAAACTACCGCTACGCGATGCTGCCTGGGGTGCCGAATACGTTCGGCACATGCGCCATGAAGATCGACGGGCGTCGAGCAGAACCGCCGGAATATACCCGCGGGGCGATTGCGCGTACGTCTCTTTATATGGAAGACGCCTACAGCGTCTACAAAATGTCCGGTGCGCAAAGAAAGCTCATGCAGGCTTGGGACAAGATGCACCCCGTGGATCAATGGGAGTGTTTGAGGGCCAAGCGCATTGAAGCCGTTCAGAGAAACGAAAACAAGTTCGTAAGCGAGCCTTGCCGCAGGAAAGGTTGGTATTGATCATTCAAGCACCAAAAGCTCGAAATTGCCTTGCGGAGATTGAGTACGTGTAAAAACAAAAGCGTCGGCCAGCCTAAAAAGACTGAAACCGACGTCGGCACTTCGTACCCATTTGGCAGCCCGAGGGAATCACACCCACAGCCCGTCCAGGAGGATAACGGGACACCCCGAAAGAGCCTTCCTGTCCTCTCGATTATAGCCGAATAACCTTCTAATAAAAATGTAACAGAACGCATCGCCTGAAATTTGAACTGTTTGGCCAAGGCGGCAAGTGGTGCCGCGTCCTGATCATTTGCGCATCATTTCGCGCACTTTTTGGGCTACAGCTTTGCCAAGCGCCTCGTGTTCGTTGCTTGTGAGGTGCACGTTGTCGGGCTGATCGGGCAGTCCCACAACAGCACCGCCGTCAAAAAATTCAGCTCCGGCGGCGGTCACGGCTTTTTCTATGACAGGTCCCCAGACTTTGGTTTTAGCCAAAGATCCTGCAAAAAAGTGGCCGTAGGGCGTATGGTCGCCGTCCATGGGAGGCGGCAGCACGATGAGCACGCGCGGAACCTTGTAGGCGGTGCGGCTTTGCCAGCGGGCGTCAACGACGCAGCGCGTAAGATTGACGAGCCCCTGCGCGACGTCTTTGGCTTGCCGATGGTGTCCCGCCTTGAGGTCGTTGGTGCCCAGCATGATGATGACGAGATCAACGGGCATGTTGGCCGAGAGCGCTGCCGGCAGCGTCGTTAGGCCGTTGTACGTGGCCCCGGGAATCTCGCCGCTTCCCGTGCTGATCGGCTCATCGACGTCTGTCGTGCGCCCGCCCAGGGCGTCGACCTCAATGCGGTACTTGCCGCCCAGAGCTTTGCTCATCTGATAGGGCCAAGTTTCTTTCAGAGGAAGTCTGGAGACGATTTTGGTTTTCGGCTCATATACCCAGCCAAAGGTGTTTGAGTCGCCGTAGACGAAGATGGTTTTTTGCACGGAGCCGTCAGTTTTTTGCTCGAGATCTGATGCGGCCCACGCCGACGGCGACGTGACGAACAAAAAGCAAGCGGCAGCAATTGCTGCCAGCGGTGCAGAAGCGGAAATTTTCATAGTAAACAACAAGTTCTGGGACAATTCGAGCGCTTAGACGGCAAGTTCAAGATACATCACATCAAGGTAGCGCCCGAACTTGCAGCCGGCCTCGGTGAGCGTGCCGACAAATCGAAAGCCCAGCTTTTCGTGCAGCTTGATGCTTGCGGCGTTGTCCGAGGTCACAAGCGACACGACGCGGTGCGTGTTGGGGTCTTTGCGCGCGAGCTCAATGACCGACTGCGCAAGCATCAGTCCCAGCCCTTGCGAACGGTGGCCGTCGGCGATGTAAACCGAGAGCTCAACGGTGCTTGCGTATGCTTTTTTGGGATTGAATTCCGAGAGGCTCGCGTAGCCCACCACGCGGCCGTCAATTTCAGCGACGTTAAGAGGGTGATTGTCTTTGTTGTGCTCAAGAAGCCAGTGACGACGTTCTTCGAGCGTAGGCACCATCGTATCGAACGTGGCGGTGCTTTTTAGGACGGCGTCACGATAAATTGAGTGCAGCTCCACAAGGTCGATTTCTTTGGCGGGACGAATGGTCACAGCTTCACCCTCACGACAAATGAAGAAACATGACGCCATTTTAGGGGGCTTGCCTGAATTTCAAAATAGGGCGAATTGCCTAGCTAAATCTTTGAAAAAATTGGAAAAAAGGCCAGCTGCAGGCGGTTGTCTGCAACTGGCCTTTTTCAAGACGAAGCACCCGTCCGAGAGCAGAAAATCAGCCTCCGTACGGCTCCCACTTGCCGCGGTTGAGCTTGAGGTAGTCGCGCCCCTTGTATTCGAGCACGGCAGCCTGGCCGTTTTCAGAGACCATATGCGTCTGCGGCAGATCTTTGACCAGCGTCTCAAGCGGTACGGCTCCCGAATTCTTGGCAAAGAAGTTCGTTTCAATCACGCGCCCAATCAAGGTCGAGAGCGCAAGATAGCTTGAGTTGCCCGAGACGTGAATCTGGTTCTTGGGGAGATCTTTGAGCCCAATGAACTTCACAAGCACCGGCACCTGCGTAATGCGCCGGCTTGGGATGTCGCGCAGACGCGGCGTTTGGATCTTGTCGCCGCGCACGGCTGCGCCGTGCTCGGGCACAACGACCAGAAGCACCTTGCGGCGGCCGCGTTCGAGCTCGTTGATGAACGTATTGAGCGAATCCAAGAACGTTTTGGCGCGGGGCTCAAATGCTTCCCAGCGGCTGTGCAGCGGCAGGCGGTTGCCGTCGTGCAGCGCAATGAAGTTAAAGAGCGACACCGAGCGCTTGTCCTTGTCGCGGTTCATGACGCGCGTCCAATGCCTCAGCACCGAGAGCGTATCAGCGATTTCTTCATTGTTAAACGACATGTACTTCAAAGGATACTTGCGTTTTTCAAAGGGCGCGGTAAGTCCGGCCTGCGTGCGCATCGTATTGAGGTAGTTGTCGTAAACGCCGCTGTGATCCAAAAAGAGGTGCTGCTTGAAGCCCAGGGAATCCAGACGGTTCATGATTTCGCAATCAGGGCGTCGAGCATCGTAGAGGCCGTCGTGCGAGGGCTGGCCGCAGGCGCTGGTCAACAGGCGCAAAGCAGCGGGCCCTGAATAGGACGTCGCTGAATTGAACTTGTCAAAACGGATGTTAAAGCGCGAAAACACGCGGTGATTCTGCAGATTAGCCGCTTCAAGATCATCATTTGAAAGCGAGCAGATGTTGAGAATGATGATGTCAAAAGGCGTGTCCTTGGCAGAGATTCCGGTAGGAAACTGCGCCATGCGCTCCTTTTCATAATCAAGAAAAGTCTTGTACCAGTTTTCGACTTCCTCAGTCGGCGCAACGGCATCGGGATCCTGGGCCGTTGCAGCTTGACTCAGAATGGCGGCCGGAGTTTTCTGCGTATTGTCTGCGACCATTGCTGGCTGCGTGCGTACCGCCGGAGCGGGCTCCATAAAAATTGGCTGTACGACGAGAAAGGCCATGTAAAGAGCCGTGATCGTCGTTACGCGCACAAAGTCGCGCAGCAGGTAGTAGGCCAAAATAATCACTACGCCCCAGCCGACCATTCGGAAGTTGATGAAGTCCCAGGCAAGCTGCACGACATAGTTCACCGAAAAGCCGGCAATGCCCGAGGTGTTGGCAATGATGCTCTCGGGGCCCGGCAGCCAGCTCTCGGACCACAAGAGCGAAATGCCAAGGACAATGGCTGCGATTTGACGCAGACCGTTGAGCCACTTTCCAGTGACCGGAATCAGTACGAAGAGAAAGAAGACGGCATTGAGCAGAAGATCAAGCCGCAGATAACCAGCGTAAGCAAGCGCAAACTTGCAGATGAAGTATGCATTCCAAAGGCCGAGCCCAAAATAGGTGCGCTTAAAGGGCTTGGCTTTCTTCATCCGTGCTGAAGACGCTTCAAGCAGGCTGCTGCCGGAGGTGCCTGCTTGATCCTTGCGGGCATCGGTTTGACCGCTCACTTGGCATTACCTCCGTTGTTTGACTCTGCAGGCTGCGGCTTTTGGGCGGCAGTTTCGGCCGCAGCAGGGGCTTGGGCCTCTGCCGAAGCTGACTGCTTGGCCGGGGAGTCGGCAGAGTCGTTCTGTTCATCTTTGATTTCTTCGGCAGCCGCTGCCGAGGCTTCTTTGTCCTTTTCAGCCTTGGCGAGCGTTTCCTTCTTTGCGCGGGCATCGGCCGCTGCGCGCTCGAGCGTGAGTTTCTGAGCAGCCTGCGAGATTTGCAGTCGGCCGTCGCGGTCGAACCGATAGAGGCCTTCGTCAAAACCAGCGCCGTAGAGCATCAATACGCTGCGATAGTAATTTTCTCCGATGATGGGTTCAGAGGCAATCACGGTGCGGATGAAGTCGGCCGTTTTGGTGCCGTTGAGCATTTCCAGAAGGCAAGCACCAAAACCGGGAGAGCCTGCCTGATTAGCAGCGCCCGTGACGACATTGACTTTCTCCGGAGGCATGTTCATCCGTTCGGTGAGCTTGACCATCGGAGCAAACTGCCGGGTCAGAATGTCGTAGGCCGGGTCTTCGGGCGAGAGCATGCCTGTCCAAAGATAGACGCGAATCGAGTTGTAGCTGCCGAGCACGTAGTCGTCTCCTTCAGGAGCAATCAGCTTGCCGGTCTTGTCTATCTTTGCCCAGTCCGGGGAGAAACCGGCCGGAGCCGTGCGCACAAGTGCGCGCACGGTGCCTTCGGCAACGCTGTTCCAGTAGGGATCCTCAAGACCCATGCGGCGCAGAATGAAAACCGGGTAGTAGCTCGGATTGAGCGTCACGTGCGTCGGATGGTCAAACCCGCGTCCGCCGGGAAGCATCACTTTGCCTAGGTGTGGAATGTCGCGCACGTCGCGCTTTAAAAGTTCCATCATGGCGTGCGCTTTGGCGGCGTACTCCGGAGCATTCCAGATGCGGGCGGCTTCGAGCAAATCGTAGGCGATCCACAAGTCCGAGTCCGTGGCGTTGTTGGTATCAATAATGCCCCAGCTCTGGTTGTTCTTGCCCCAAAGCCAGCTCGGGAGATTCTTTGTGATGTCGCCGCCGGCAAGATTTTTCTCGGTCCACTCCAGAAGCTTGTCGAAAGTCTGTCTGTCATCGGCCACCAGTGCAAAGAACATGGCGTAAGACTGGCCTTCGCTCGTAGTGATGGAGCGCTCATCGCTGTAGTCGATGACGCGGTAGGACTCGTCAATGTTGGCAGCCTTAAAGCTCTCCCACATCGGCCAGGCATGAGCTGAAACTGCAAGCGTTGTCATGGCGGCAAAGAGTCCCGCGGCAAAGAGGTTTTTCAATGGTTGCTTTTTCATGAGCGTCTCCTGATCCAGCGGCGCATGTAGAAGAAGATGCCGGCACCGGCGGCCAGCGCTGCGGCAAGCGCGCAGAGCACCAAAATAAACGGACGATCAGCTAAAGACAGCCACACGCGCCTGAACCAGGGCATGTCGCCGACAGTGTAGGTTGAAAGCGGAGCAAATCCCGTGAGGCTGTCTTCACCTAAAAAGACAGTGCCGCCCGCGGCTTGGGCAAGATCGCCCGGATTGGCAATGCGGGTGTTGAGAACGTGCGCTCCGGCAGCGCCTTCGCTTAAAAGCGCCACTGCCGTGCGGTCGCTGTCAACGGGGGATTTTGCCGAGGTGATCGCCGCAAAGCTGGTTGTCAGAAACTCCTGCGGTTCTCTCTGCGCCTGGCTGCCGCCTGCGTTAGCTTTTGTCGCCTCAGCTTTTGCGGCAACAGGTTTTTTAAACCAGTCGCCCAGGGCCTGCGTGAGCGCTTTGGCTGAATCAGCGCTGATGTCAAGCACTGTCTCAGGGATGCTGCCCACAATGAGAAGATCTTTGTTCTTTAAAAGCGCAGCATCGGCGGCCGAGGCAACCGTCACGTGCACGGGAGCCGCTCCGGTAGCCGCACCAATGCGGCCGATGGCATTGAAAAGAGTGGTGAGCATTGATGCCGGGGCATTGTCGGCAATCACGGCTGCGGTCTGCGAAAGATCGGCGTACTTCGAGAAGGGGAAGCCTCCCTGAGCAAAGAGTGCAATTTCAGGAAGATGCGCGTAGTGATACATCCCTGAAAATTCAATCATGGAGGAGGGATCAATCTGAATCTGGTGCGCGGGCAGCGTTGCCGCACGGCAGTTGTCAGGGGACCCTTCGTTTGCCACTGCTTGATAGCGGGCTTCAAAGGAGATGTCGTTGACTGCCGCAAGCCCTGCGCGCGGACCGCCCACGGCAACGGCCGGCCCCTCCGTCAAAGGCAGCGTCAGATTTTTTGCGCCGCGGCTGGCTTCCTCGGAGAGATTTTCGCTATCGGCAAGAGCGCCGTTGACAAGGGTGCGCAGCTGCGCTGCTTGTCCTGCGGCCGGCTTAGTGAAGCGGTACAAGAGGTTGACGTTGACCTCGGAGGCGCTTGTTAGGTAGATGTCGGGCGCAAGCCGCATCGTGAGGTGCAGCGCGGGCAGACTCGTGCCGCGAGCCGTGAGCTGCTCGGGATACTCCATGAGCTCGCGCAGGGGCACGGCATTGTCGGTGTTGACCCAGTTGCGGGACGTATAGGGGGCAGCGGGCTCAGCCGGCTTGAAGTCGACCTTGACGCGGTGATGCGGCCCGATGAGCATTTGGCCGGAGGCGGCCAGCGCTTGTGCGGCCGTGATGAGGTCTGCGTCAGTCTTGCCCGCAATCACGAGCATTTTTTCGTGCAGGCTGCCCGGAGCGTCAAGCATGAAGAGTTCGGGCCCTTCAAAGGGTGGAAGCTCGGCCAAAAACGCAGGGCGCTTGTCGTTGGTGGCAAAGGCTACGAAATGGCCGCTGCCCGGAATTTCAGAAAAGTAAACGGGAAAGCTCGCGCCGCGCCAGCCTGCGATGGCTGCCGTATGGCCGGCCATGATCGCCGCGGCAGTCTTCTCTTCGCGGCCGGGATTTCCCGCAAACACAAAGGGCAGCACCGTGGCTTCGTTGGTCGCTGCGTCTACAAAGGGAAGCGGCAGCTGCGCGAGATCATTGGAAAGCCTCAAGTTCTGCTTGGCAAGCGTCAGGCGGCTCGTCGGGGCAATGTCGAGCCAGAGCGCCTTGTTGCTCTCGTTTTCGCAGACGATCTGATAGTGCCCGACAAACTCAATCGCAACCTGATTGCGCGACTTCATCGCTTTTGCGTTTAAAGGCACGGAGATGTGCGAGGGCTTGCCGATGGTGTCCTTTGTGAGCGCCTGCGAGCTTTGCAGTTCGCCGTTTAAAAAGACGTTGATCTGCGAGGTCGAGGGCAGCAGCGAAGGCGAAGCCGTAAAGTCAAGTTCAAGTACGGCGCTGCTCACGATTTCATCGGCTCTGACGCCGAAATCAAAGTATTGCGTGGGCGTTGCCCCGGTGAGCTTGACGGCTGTGGCCTGTCCGCCAGGCACAAGACCGATGAGATCAAGCGACTGCGTGATGCCGGCTGTGGCATCGGTGCGCCAGACCGGAGCCGGCACGGCAGGCTCGGCGGCCGGTGCGGCTCCGGCAAGCCCCAGCGCCAGGAGCGCAGAACAGGCAAGAACAGAGGCGCGCATGCGCGTCTGGCGTGTGGATCGAATGGACAAGAGCTGCAATGGCTTCATGAGACTTTTTCCACTAATGAAAATCAAGCGGCTGCCTGCGGCACGCGCGGCAGCAGCGACAAAATGTAGCGAAGAGCGGCTCCGGCTTTGCCGGGCAAAAATTCAATCAAAGATTTGTAGCCGTACCAGGCAAGTTTTCCCAGGCGCACAAAGCCCGCAACGAAGCGATCGTCAACATGGCCTTTGGGCGGAATGGCCCACATGCCTTCTCGGGCAAATGTGCAGCGGTTGAAAAGAATTTCATCCTGACTCGAGGCGAATTGAATTGCTGCTTCAAAGGCTTGGGCTTCAAGCTTGATGACGCGCGTTTTGAAGCGATGCGTTTCACCGCGCGAAGAGATGTCGACAAAGACCTCGTCATTTAAAGCAAGCCGCGAGAGGATTTCAGAAGAGACGGCCACGCGCAGTTCTTGCTGCGAATATTCGCAAAGACGGGCTTCTGCGAAAATCGAGCCCTCGCCTTCGGCGGCAAGCCCGACGGGTATATAGAGCGGTATGCGCGGCAGACGGTGCTTTTGCACCTCTTCGACGGCAACGGCTGCGGCCGCTCCCAACACCATCAGGTTGTAGACAATCCAGCCGATGTTGATCGCTAGCGTCGATATCTGCGGATCGGCGGCCGTGACGGTTTTGTAGATGCCCACCAGAAGACCCGCAAAATTCAAGGCAATCAGAATAAGCACCGGCTTGGCAATGCCCCAGTCAACGTACTTCTTGTCGATCGTCATGCCTTTGGCCGTGACGTTGAATTTTCCCTTGTGCGGGAAAATCAGGGCGACTGTGGTCGGCAGCAGAATGTACCAGGACAGCACTGTTTCATAGACGCCGCTTAAAAATGGATAGCGATAGCCTCTTTGCAGAATCTGGTTGGTGATAGCCGCGTGCACCATGTGCGGAATAACGTAGGCAAAGATGGCTGCCGCTGTTGCGTAGATCACGTAGATGTCGGCAAACATGTAGGGAAGCGGGGCAACCAAAAAGATGAGTCGCGGCAGTCCGTGCAGAAAGTGCACCATGGCATTAAAAAAGCACAGACGCTGAGCCAGCGTCAGCCCCTTGCCCAACAGGGGGTTGTCCAGTCTAAAGATCTGAATCATGCCGCGCGCCCAGCGGATGCGCTGACCGATATGCGCCGAGAGCGACTCGGTGGAAAGACCTGAGGCAACGGGCTTGGAGATGAAGGCAGACTTCCAGCCCAGACGATTGAGCTTTAAGGACGTATGCGCGTCTTCGGTGACGGTCTCCACCGCAATGCCGCCGATCTGCATGAGGGCCGCGCGGCGCATGACGGCGCTGGAGCCGCAGAACATCACGGCGTTCCAGGTGTCGTTGCCCTTTTGAATGAAATCGTGAAATAGCGAGTTTTCGATGGGCATCGCCCGCTCAAGATGCAGATTCTTTTCAAAAGGATCTGGCGAATAGAAGTGGTGCGGGGTCTGAACCAAAGCGATGTTTTTGTCTTTGACGAGCCAACCCACGGTCGAAGTGAGAAAGTCGCACGAAGGAACGTGGTCGCAGTCAAAGATCACGATGAATTCGCCCTGAGTGAGCGTGAGCGCATGGTTGATGTTGCCCGCCTTGGCGTGATTGTGCTCTTTTCTCTTGATGTAGTTGACGCCGATTGATGCGGCAAACTCGGCAAAGGCATCGCGGCTGCCGTCATCGAGAAGGTGCACGCGAAGCTTCTCTTTGGGCCAGTCGAGGTTGAGCGCAGCAAAAACCGTCGGCTTGATCACTTCAAGCGACTCGTTGTAGGTCGGAATGAAGATGTCGACCGTAGGCCACTTCGCGCGGTCCTGCGGCATCGGGCAGGGCTTGCGGTCAAGCACCCAGCACACCTGAAAGTAGCCGAGCACCATGACGATAAAGGCGTAGATTTCCGCTGCTAGAAGCAAAAGACTCAAAAATAAATCCAGCGGCGCAGAAGCGTTGATTGTCGACGTGCAGCGCCACCACAAGTAGCGGCCGGAGACCGTGACCGAAATCACAAAGAGCACCATGAGCGTGACGCGCGCACGCACATGCGTGAAGCTCCAGGCCGAAAAAAGCATGATGGATAGAAAAATCACTTGGCCTTTGATGTCAAAAGGCTGCGTGATGCACAAAACTGCCAGCGCGGCGACAACAAGCGCCGCGGCCCGAATCAGAAGCTTTTGCAGACGGAGCGAAAAAGACGACGAGGGCGTCTCGAGATCTTGCGCAGCATTTTCGTCAAGTGTTTTGCCCACGCCTGCCAGAAGTTTTGTACCCAAGGCACCGATCGCCTCGCCCAGCCGTTCAACGCCGCGCACGAGTGCGCGAACGAAGCGGGCAAGCGGATTGTCCTGTTTAAAGCGATTCCAGCTAAAGACTTGCACCAGACACAACAGAAGCGACTGCAAAAAAATGCGGATGACGTCTGAGGCCGTGGGTTTTTCGAAATTGACGTGAGGATAGAGCTTTTTGCGGTTGGCGCGGATGTCTTGCCAGTAGCCTCTCTCAAGAGGAACAAAGATCCAGGCCAGCACAAGAGAAATGGTATTGATTGTGAGCGCAAAAAGGCCCGTGCCTGCATCCGACCACTGAATGATGCTGCGAGCAAAGTGCTTGCGGATCTGTTTGAGCGAGAAAAGAAGCATGTGCGTTGTCGGCCATTAAGGCTCTTTTTTAAGGATGCCGCCTGCTGGTTTATTTCTTACCAAAAGACCCCTTAAATGAGACCTCTTTTTTGGAAGCAGGTAAAACAAAAAGCAGACTGAATTGTTTTTCAGCCTGCATGGCAACACGATTATAAAAGAGGGGCAAGCCTTAGAGCTTCAGCAAAGGGATAACCATGCATAGAAAATTGTTTCAAAAAGCGAGCCGAAAACAATGGATGTTGTTGTCGAGCCTGTATTTCGAAACAATCTTTAAAACCCTATCAACTCTGGCTTGTTGGTCGCGGCCCATAATTCGCCGCCTTGCCAGAGTTGATAGGGTTTTGATGGTCCGCTCAAAGGTCCGGAGCCAGAGTTGATAGGGTTTTGGAAGAAAGCCGGCAACACCAGCATGTGAATGCTCGCGTTGCCGGAGAGGCTGAAATTTTTACTTCATAGTTTTCAGCGCGGATTGAGCGGCAATGCGGCCAAAGACGATGTTGCCGCAAACGGCGTTGCCGCCATAGCGATCATCGCCGTGCCAGCCGCCTACAACTTCACCAGCAGCAAAGAGTCCCTTGATGGGCTTGCCGGAAGCGTCAAGGACATGCATCTGCGTATCAGCCTTGACGCCGCCCAAGGTGCCGCCGATGCCGGGAATGACTTCAATGGCATAAAGTCTGCCGGTGAGCGGAGTAGCCAAGTCTTTGCGGCCAAAGTCGGCATCTTTCTTGTTTTTGAAGAATTCACCGTACTTTTTGATCGTTGCTGTGAATTTGTCTTGCGGCAAATGCAGTTTTTGAGCAAGTTCAGCAGCGGAATCGGCCGCCGTCACAAAGCCCAGCCGTACGTAACCTTCATGAACCTTTGTGCGCTTGCCGACGACGTAGTCATCGTAGATCAGGTAGACAGATTGTCCGGGCTGTTTCAAAATGGCCGGTCCCAACGTGTTGCGAGGCGCTTGGTCATTGACAAAGCGCTCGCCGTTCTTGTTGACGAGAATGCCTCCGTTGTGACGCATGGACTGCGTAATCATGATCGTGGTTCCAGCAGCGACATTGGGGTGAATCTGCACTTTCTGCAAGTTGAAGACTTTGGCCCCAACATTGCCTGCCAATTGCAGGCCGTCGCCGTGAGATCCTGGCTGAGCCGTGGTGATCATGCCTTGGAAGTCAGGACGCTCTCGGCCGATAATCGTCGGATTGTTGGCGTAGCTGCCGGAAGTGAGAATGACTGCTTGAGCCTGAATTTCATAAAGGCCGGTATTTTTGCCTTTGACGAGAACGCCGGTTACTGAGCCATCCTTGTTCTTGTTGATGCGAACAACGGGGGAGTTGACGCGCACGTCGACTTTGGATTTGTAGAGTTCGGGTTTAATGACGGCAACCATGTAGCGGCCGATTCCGCCCGATTTTGTGTAATGCATGCGGGCTGCGCTCGTGCCGCCGGAGCGATTCAATTGCAGTTCCAGCTTGCCGCCGATGGCCTTGAACCATTCGTAAGCGTCGTTGGAGTTGTGCACAAGCACTTGAACCAGAGCTTTGTCATTGGTGCCTTTGCCCATCTTCAGCGTGTCATTGAAGAAAGTTTCTTCGTCATCCTTGACGCCGGCAGCTTTCTGTAGCTCGGTGAATGCGGCATTGAGGCCGCCTGTAGCCAAAAGCGAAGAGCCGCCAATGATGGGCATTTTTTCAAGAAGCACTACTTTCTTTCCGGCGCGGGCAAGCTCAATGGATGCAACCATGCCTGCTCCGCCTCCTCCGATAACGACGGCATCAGCCTTCTCTGTGCGATTGGGTTTTGCGTTCTGGTATATGGAAAGATTTTCAGGAACATAAGCCACTTTGTTTCGGCCGAACTTCATCGGCATGTCGAAGATGTGGCAGTTGTTGCAATAAGCAAAAGAGCCCACATGCCCGTTGTGGCAGGTGGTGCAGCTGTCGATGGACAAATGACCTTTATGTGCGGAGATTTCCAACCCCGCCTTTTGATCTTTTTGTCCGAGGCTTTCGTAAGAGCCGTGACAAGATTGACATTTTTTGTCAATCTCAGTCTGGCTGTCGGAGACCTTGTCGGATTCGTGGCATGAAGAACAACTCTTCGTGAGTTGATAGTGGTAGCCCGCAAGGTAGTCGGATTTTGTGCCGACTGAATAGATCTGTTTGGCTCTAATTTCATCCATTGCTGCAGCAGTTGCAGACACTGAAATGAAAGCTGTCGAAAATGCGAACAAACAGCTGAGAAGAAGTTTTTGCATATCGCCTCCTGGAAATACACGGGGATGAGGCCAGTGTGAACAAGATCATGCCAGCATGCCGGCAGATCAATTCCCGGCTGAATGTGTTAATTTGCAGGTGGGAAAAGTTTGAATTGGCAGTCTGTGCCGGTTTGCGATGGCTCTTGGACACTCCCCGATTCTAGTTGAGGCCATAGCTGCTTGGTATTACATTCCGATCGTGGTTACCCGTGCAGAGAGCGTCCTAATTTCTATGGGCGGCTCTGCACGATTGTCATACCAGGAAGTCCCCATGAAGAATCAGGACATCATTTGCCGAAGTTGATAGGTCTATTTCCGAGTTTTTCGCGAGGCATCAAGGAGGCTGATCAGGAATTGTTCAGGTTATTTCCTACAGTAGATTCGCCGTCTCCAGTCAGGGCTGGCTTTGTCAATGACGGCTCATCTGAACATAAGTAAAAAGATTTCTGCGGAAATCAGGGGTAGGGCTGTACGCTTAAGTAGTGAGACTGGGTGAATGCCTGCTAATTGACATAACAGCAGCGCAGCTCCAGAGAAAGGGTGGTTCTTTAACCTAAGATTGGAGGTCGACGATGCGTTGTTGATCATGTAGTTCACCTATAGTGAAATCCAGATTTGGTAGCTAACTTTAGAAAGCAGGGTCTTTTAGCCGAAAATAAAATCCTCCATTGTTTTTAATTCGGCAAGGGAGTGAATGTTTAGTTTCTTGTAGACACTTTGCAAATGATTGTCAACCGTTTTATGGCGTACACCTAAGCGGTCGGCAATTTCTCGTTTCAAAAGGCCCTGAGTGTAGAGCTTGACGATGTTTTTTTCCTGATCTGATAATCGCTCCCACTTTTTTCGGACTTCTGTTGGAGAATCGCGAAATTCTTGAAGTTGTTTTTCTTTTATTAAAACATCCTCTAAGCAGGCCAAGAGTTTGACTTCATCAATCGGTTTTTCAAGAAAATCGAATGATCCCAATTTCATAGCTTCAACCGCTACTGGCAAATCTCCGTATGCTGACAGAAAGACCACGGGAAGTTCGATTCCTCTATGAATCATTTCCCGTTGCAATGAGAGTCCGTCCATTTCAGGCATTCGCAAATCCAGAATTACGCAACCGCCAATCCAGTGTTCATCTCGGGTCAAAAAATCTCGGGCTTTTTCGTAGCTCACAACTCTATAGCCGACACTCGTAAGCAGAAAAGTCAACGCATCTCGCTGAGATTGGTCGTCATCAATGATTCGAATTAACGGTTGTTTGCTTTGGCTCATTGTATTTCCGACTCCGTAGCAGTGTCTTTGGGAAAATTAATTTCACTTCTAGTCCGCCTTCTTTGATGGCTGAGAAACGAATACTTGCGCCATATGAAGCAAGAACCTCACGTACGATAACCAGACCGAACCCTTCGGAAACTGTCTGCGTGCCGTATGGTGTGTTCAACTTCTGTAAAAGCGTTTCGCTTACTTTGCCTCCATTGTTGCAAACCGTGATCAGCACACCTGAATCATCAAAAGTTCCTTCTAAGGAGATTTTTGAATTGGCTACATTTTTTAAGGCTGAGGAAGCGTTGTTCATTAAGTTGAGCAAAATGAGTTCAATCTCGTAAGGATCCACGTGAATAAAAAGGTTCTTAGCGCATTTACAAACAATTTCTTCTGTTCTGTTGCCGCTGATCAGATAATGATCAATAGTTGTGCGCATTACGGTTTGCAGGTCCACCTCTTCCAGCTGCCGCCTACGCACTGCAAAGCTGCGAACCTTGCGGATGATTTCGTTTGCGACATTGACCTTCTCCTCTATTTGCCGTAGTCCCTTAAGAACCACAGCATTAGTTTTTTCGGCATTGAGTAGGTGATTCAATCCGTAGGCATAACATTTGATGGCATTCAACGGTTGCCTAAGTTCATGCACGAGAATTCCTGAGACCTGATTCAATATGCTCATGCGTTCGAATAAGCGCAGACGTTGATCGGAAAGTTCTGCCCTTTGCCTAAATTCATTCTGAGCCAGAAGTGCGGCTGTCAGTTGCTTTGTTCGGATCTTGACCAAACGATTCATGGCTAGAGCAAAAAAGACAAGCCCAAGCAAAATAATCAACGCTATTCCGGCTAAAAAACGATATTCATCCCATATTCTTTGTACGGTCCAGTAACGCAGATAAGAATAACGACCGATCTTGAGTTTCTTGTGTAAGTTATCCACAGTGTCGAATTGGGTTCCAACGGCCCATCGAACTGATTCATTTTGAGTGAGCAACGCACTTAGAAGTACGTTGATTGTTTCTGCGTCAGCCATGTGACGGGAGACTCCGGCTGTCCAGTTTGGATAGACGTCAGTCGAATGAACATATCTAAAATCAACGTGTTGTTTTTGGTCGATGATTCGCAGTTTTTCGAGTTGTGTGGGGTGTTTCCCTGACCAGTCGGCGTAGATTTCCGAGGGAAGTACTCCGGCCTCGACCGCTCCGTTCAGTACTTGGGTAATGACATCGGTGCAATCGTTGCCGGCGTATCGAACGCGTCCAAGAAAAGTTTCAGGATCCAACCCGTTATCTGCAATTTCCCTTAAAAACGGCTGAATATCCATGGCATACATTGGATTGCATGCCGCAATATTTTTCCCTTTAAGTGAAGAAATGTTCGTGACGGAAACAGAGTCGGCTTTACACACGACAGTGTTGGCGACTCCCACGTCGGGATTGTGAAGCAAAGAGGCGGATGATGTTGCTGAAGCAACAAAGTGCGCGCCTTCGCCTGCCAGTGCGTGAAAGACGCTCGCATTTGATAAAAATACGTCTACGTTTCCTTCCCGAACTTGAGTCAGCATGTCAGCATCTGACAAAGACTGAAGAATCAGGTCTCTGTCGTTGCCGAATGCTTGTTGAACAGCACGCATAAATGATGCTTTTACTATGCGAAACTCTTCCGTGTCGTGATACTGAGGAACAGCAACCCGCAAGCCCCAGCGTTCAGTTTCGGGAGGCATTTCGGCCGCATATATGCAGTGGACAACCGATAAAAAAGCGGGCAAGCAGATTTTGAACACATACGTAAACAAGCGATCAAATCTGCGCTTTAAGGGCTTCAACGGCAATTCTCCCCATAGCAAAGGCTTTGGCAAAGCCGGTGCCGGATACGCTTGATGCTCCGTGCACACCACCTGTCACTTCTCCTGCCGCGTAGAGACCATGAATTTCTTCTCCGAAGACATTGACGACGTTCATCAAGGGATTGACGTGCAGTCCGCAGTATGTTGTCAGCAATGCTGCCGATGCTTCAATGGCTACAAATGGAGGTTCAGTGATGGGCAATGGCTTTCCGTATGTATAGGTTAGAGTTTGACGCCCCAGAATATCCTTGCCGAATGGAGCTGTTTCGTTGTAAAGGCTCACGGTTTGCTGCAGAACATCGGCGTTAATCCCGGCTTTGGCGGCGAGTTCACGGATGGATGCCGCAACAAAACCTCGGTGTGCTTTTCCTTGTTCACCGATATATTGTCTTTCTCGAGGATCTTTTGTGAGAGCCTGTCTGCGAATCAGATCATCAAAGACAATATAGGTTCTGCCTTCGGGCTGTTGTAGAGCCAATGCACCTATTGTCTTGTAAGACAACGACTCGTTTATAAATCGCCGCCCAGCTCGATTGACAATGATTCCGCCTGCGTAGAAAGCGGAAGTTTTGTCGCGACTCGACTCGGGATGCGGAAGATAACCGTAAGTTGGTTGGATATATGCCATGTCAAGCAAATCCGCACCGAATTCCTGCGCCATGATCATCCCATCCCCGGTGGAACCTTTGCCGCACAGAACAAAAGCTTCCGAGCAGGCGGGCGCATATTTTTTAAGCAGATTTTTGTTTCTGGCAAATCCACCGGTAGCGAGGATAACTCCAAGACGGGCTCGTACAAGGGCTTTTTTATTATTGTATGTAACATAAACCCCATTGATGCGCTTATTTTTGGGATCGAAGAATAATCTATGGGCTGGAGAGTTAAAGCGAATTGGTACATTCATTCGCGTGAGTTGTCTGGTGTATAGATCCAAAACTTCTTTGGGTTCGAAAAAATGTGCACGAGGTACGCTCATGCCGGCATTCGCAATCAGGTATCGGGGACTCACGCCATGAGCAAGAATCCATTCGTACTCGATTTTAGAGGCATCAACAAAAGCCTGTACCAGAGAAGGATCATTCATCCTTTTTCCAAAATTGAGCATGTCTTGGATAAACAATTCCCGGGTATCTTCGATACCAAGATCTCGTTGAAAACGACTTCCTGCCACTGCCCATTGACCACTGCTCATCAAAGTAGAGCCGCCAACAGCCGAGGTTTTTTCAAGAACCAGCACGCTTAAGCCTGAATTTGCCGCATGCACGGCTGCCGACAGGCCTGCTCCTCCGGCTCCTACCACGACAATATCCCATTGCTTTTGATCTGTCTGACTTGCAAAGACTTCCCTGCCGGAGATTAACGAACCAACAGCAACAGCCGCTGCGCCGAATAAGGATCTGCGATTGATAAGCACATACCCTCCACCTACGAATGACAAACAACCTTGATGTTACGCCGCCTCCTTTTCCAAATGAAAAGAGCCTCGTTTTCAAAAGGATAGAAAACGAGGCGGACGAAATGTCGAAATTACCGCTTGCTCATAGATTCAAAAGCAAGACGTCCTAGAGAAAAAGCTTTGCCAAATCCTGTACCTGACATGGACGACTCTCCGTGGAAGCCGCCGCAAACTTCACCAGCAGCAAACAGGCCGTTAATTGGCTTTCCGAAGACGTCAATAACGCGAAGTTGCGGATCGACTCGCAGGCCGCAATACGTACTCAGCAAGCATGCGGTAGCTGGGATGATGACGAAGGGAGGCTTTTGAATGGCAATGGGCTTGCCGAAATTGCCTGCCAGAGTGTTTCTCCCCATCGGATCGGAAGCATCCGGCACGTGCTTGTTGTATTCCGCTACTGTTTGAGCCAGAACTTTTGGATCCAGACCTGCTTTTTTAGCTACATCCTCAATGGTGTTTCCGACAAAGCCAAAGTCCGTTTTACCTTTTTCGCCGATAAAACGTTTCTCACGCGGATCTTTCGGCAGAGCTTCAATACGGATGGTTTCGTCAAAGACCATGAAGCTTTCTCCGTTCTTTTGCGACAAGGCGGCCTCGCCGATAGTCTTGTATGAATCATTTTCACGGATAAAGCGTTTGGCATCGCGATTGACAATAATCGCACCTGCGTAGAAAACCGAGGACTTATCCGCCACATGCTTGGGGTTAAGCGTAAAGCCGTAAGTGGGTTTCACATACGCGACATCCAAAACATCGGCACCGTACTCTTGAGCCATCAGCATTCCGTCGCCGGTTGTTCCGGCACCGGAAATTGCAACCGCATTCTGTGATTTCGGCGAGTATTTCGCCAGCAATTCTTTGTTGCGCGCAAAACCGCCGGTCGCAATCAAAATGCCTTTCTTACTCCCTATGAAGGCTTTTTTCCCGTTTTCTCGTTTAACTTGAACACCAACAATCTCCTTTTTGGCGTTATTCCAAAGAAGGTGTTCGGCTTTGGTATCGAAATAAATTTTTGCTCCGTGCTTGACAGCATAGTCATGGTAGAACATCGTTACTTTGCTTGAATCAAAGCGATGTGATCTCGGTACGCTCATGCCGGAGTTGACCATAATGGTTATAGGTTTCATTCCGGAGTTTTTAATAAACCAGTCAAACTCAATTGAAGACGCTTTTACAAAGGCATCCACCAACTCTGGTTTGCATACCCCGTGTCCCACCTGCATCATGTCTTTGATGAAAAGAGCATGATCGTCCTTAATGCCTTTTTCTTGCTGGAATTTGGATCCTGCAACAGCCCATTGTCCGCCGCTGATGGCAGACGAACCGCCGGGGAAGCTCATTTTCTCGACAACCAGCACTTTCAAGCCTTTGTCGAGTGCGTGGCAGGCAGCGGACAGACCCGCTCCGCCTGCTCCTAAAATGACCATGTCGTACGTCTCATCGAACTTTTGCGGAGCTTCAACGGGAGCAGCCATTGACCCGCTGCTGAATGTTGCCACCGACATCGAAGCCAAACCAGCCTTCAAGAAATTTCGACGACTTTTTTGCATAGTACTATCTCCTCTTTGTTTCCTAGCCGAAAAATTACTTTTGCTCTGTTTGCAGAGTTTCGGCTTTTACAAAACAGTGACTATGTTCTAAGTTTATTTTTTCGCCACCCTAGGGCTTTTGCATCAATACAGTTTTCCTGCGATTTCTCGCAAGAATTATTTGGAAAGATGTTTTCTACTCCGTGGCATCGGTACTAAACGATCAATCCGCAGAATGCTGATTATTAACGAGGCGGTTTAATAGTTGACACTTTCCGCAGCGTACCTGACGTGCGGGTTGTCAAAAATTTTTTGGATCCAACGCACCTTCTTGGATACTTTTT